>NZ_WBXP01000035.1 GCF_016415625.1 Shimwellia pseudoproteus | reverse complement strand
GAAAATCTCTTTTCGGGTCTGACGGCGCTTAGTGCTGAATTCACTATCGGCGAAGGTGAGTTGATGGCTCATGATGTCCCTCTGGGATGCGCTCCGGATTAATATGATGATCTCATATCAGGAACTTGTTCGCACCTTCCTTAAAATAAACTCATCACCAAAATTTCCGCCACCAACAGCACCAGTTAAATTGACTTTCATTGTTCATCACTCATTCGAGATTCCACTGATTAATCAATAGTACATAGCATCAATTGGATTTGCTATAAAAAAATCATTAAAATTATTATTATTGGGACGCTTTTAACAAATAATATAAATCGCCTTATGTTAATGTGTATATTCTTACTTCATAAAATCTTTAGTGTTAGTACACAAAATAACCACCTGGCATAATAAAGGATGTAACCATCTAGTATATGTTTATTTCCAGCACGTGATGGCTTGCGCTCCGAATGTTTCCATATCGCAGTTTGAAAAAATGATGGCGTAATATTATGTTTAATAATTGAGCATGTCATTTTTCCTTCAATTACAGCTGGTGTTTCTGGCTCTGTTTTTTGAACCTATAAATCAAGGTCTGGGGCATAACGCTGAGATGTTGTACTCGCTATCCCGTAGACACCACCTGATGTCGACATAGCTCATCCCCCGAGCAAGTGCTGTAGTTGGCTCCCCGAAATGGCCGCCTGCTGGTGTAAGTCCATACACGCCTGGCTATTCCAGGTGGCGACCATCCGCACCAGCTGGTTACGGGCGGTCAGGGAAGGGGATTTCAGCTCCTCCCGCGCCAGGCTGTCCAGCACCAGCAGTTCATCAGGGGTAATATCCTGCATCTGGCTGGTAAATACGGTGACTTCGTTACGGGCAAAATTTTTCTTCGCCTGGGGGCTTCCCAATGCCTCCACCGCCAGATTGCAGCGCAACAATTGTTCCACATGGCGGGATTGATTGTCACAGCCCGCGAGCAGTAGGGTACCGATACCCCATATCATTGCTATCAGGTATTTCACTGGACCTCCCTGTCATCAGAATCATACTGTCCGGCAGAGTATTACCCCGCGGTACTATCAGTATGGAAGCCATCATGGCAATTGCGTGATCCGCCTGTGTCATTTGGCACTGCAATTAATGCGAATTTCGCGAGCCGGCCAGCATCCGCCGGGGGCTGTGCTACATTCAGTGCGACGTAGCGTGCAATGGCGCTGGGCTCCTGGCTGGTATGTGCCGTGAGTGCGCTGGGCCCGGTATCTGCCGGCTGGATAAATTGCAACTTTCAAGGATGTTGATCATGGCTGTACATATAACGTTGCGCTGTATAACAGGTGGTGAAGTTTATAACCAGACGTCTGGCACAGTAGGCTGCGACGGAAATTCACTGAATATTGTGGCGGAAGGCACCCGGCAATCGGTGCTGGAAAGCGCCGAACGGCTGTTCTCACTGGCCCATCAGGCGGGCTGGCGGCACTGCCCGCAGGGCTGGGTTTGCCCGGACTGCTCCCGCCAGGGGGCAGAGGATCGTCCGGTAGAGCAGGCGCCGCTGCGGCGCATCAGATGTCGCCTCCCCGTGATGCCCGTCGCGCTGACGACAGCGCTGATGTTCGGCAAATATGCGGGGCTGGGGCCGGATGCGGTTATCGTCCGGCGGCCGCGACTAAAATAACGGCTATTACAGCCGTGCGCGAATAGCGAGGCTCCCGCCAGTATTCCTGCTGGCGGCCCACCGCGCTGGCAATGCCCCGCCGCGTATCAGGCATCATTGCTCATCAGGGGCAAAAGCAACGGCAGACCGCCGCTTTCCGGTGGCGGCATCTCGACAATCGGCACCTCGGCAGTATTGATGGCGGGCGGCGTTTGTTGTGTGGCAATCGGGGGCTGGTGATGCAGCGCCATACAGCCACGGGAGTTGTATTCATTGACCAGCAGCGCCTGAGTGCTATCGCGGTCCTCTCTGGCGTACTGCCCAAAACGCATTAACGGGTAACGATCGATAACCGGCAGCTTACCGCCGAGGGCCGCCCGTTCATTACGGTGGTATTCTGTTCTGGCGGCCTCATCGCCCAGGGTATCAACCGCGTAGCCACAGCGCAGCACCTGCTCAATATGGCGCTTATTACTGTCACACCCCGACAGCAGCAGCCCCGCAGACAAACAGAGAATCACAGCCGGATAGTTCATTGTTCCCCCTGTTAGCCGATCCGTTTCCTTTAGTCTGGCACGTTGTGCGGGAGAGGCGGGGAACGCCGCACGGCTGGATCAACCGGGGTAACGATGGTGGCTGGCCAGGGCGGCGGCGGTGATCCAGTCCCTGAAGCATCGCCCCGCTTTACGTAACATGGCCGAGGGATCGTAAACCAGGTAATACGCGAGCGGGGCGGCGAGCGTCTTGCCCAGCGGGCTGACCAGTAACCCCTGCTGTAACTCCCTGGCCACCAGCGCCTGGCGCATAAGGGCGATGCCTTTTCCGGCGAGTGCGGCATCCAGCACGCCGTTTGAGTCAGTAAATACCGGCCCCCTGGCCGAATCGGCATTGGCGATACCGCAAGCGCTAAACCACAGGGACCAGTCCTGCCGGTGCTCATCATGCAACAGCGGGTAGTGCGCCACATCCTGAGGGGACAATATTGGCTGCCGGGGGGAGATCAGCCGCGGGCTGCATACCGGCTGTAAATTGTCGTTCAGCAGGCATTCAGCGATCAGGCCCGGATACTGGCCGCTACCGTGCCTGACCGCAAAATCGATCCCCTCACTCAGCAGATCAACACGGCGGTTGGTGGTACTGATCTGGATCTCCAGGGCCGGGCAGGCCCGCTCACAGTCGGGTAACCGGGGCAATAGCCACTGCATGGCAAAACCACTGGTGCAACTGAGGGTAAGCCGCTGTTGGCCGGTAGTGTCCGTCAGGCGCTGGGTGGCGGCGGCTATTTGCAGCAGTGCCGGGCGTATGGCGCCGAGGTAAAGCTGCCCCTCAGTGGTTAACGCCAGCCGCCGGGTAGCGCGGACAAATAACCGGGTGCTGAGCATATCTTCCAGTTTGGCGATTTGCTGGCTTACCGCGCTGGCGGTAACACAGAGCTCTTCCGCCGCCAGTTTAATACTCAGGTGGCGGGCGACGGATTCAAAACACATTACCGCATGTAAAGGTGGCAGTTTCATCATGGTCATCAGCGATAGAGTAGAAAAACTTAACGCGCAAAGAATTGCTGGTTTGTCGGGCCACAACGGCCAGTTTTACACTGCTGCTTGTTGTCCGGTATCGCGCCTCGACGCTTATTTTTATAGCAGAAAAACGGCTACCAACAGGAGTCCTTATGCGGTTATCTGATTATCTTCGCTTGTTAACCCTGGCCGCGCTATGGGGGGCCAGCTTTCTTTTTATGCGTATTATCGCCCCTGAATTTGGCGCCCTGAATAGCGCATTCCTGCGGGTGTTATTTGGTGCCCTGGGGCTGGCTGCTGTGCTGGCCTGTTTGCCATCGCCGGTAAGTTTTGCCGGTAAATTCAGGCCCGCACTGCTATTAGGGGTGATTAATTCCGGGGTGCCGTTCTTTATGTATTGCCTGGCGGCAAAATGGGTTCCGGCGGGGTACTCGGCAATCTTCAATGCCACCACCCCACTGATGGGGGCGATTATTGGTTGTGGGCTGTTTGGTGAACGGCTGACCCCCCGCAAGTGGTTGGGGGTACTACTGGGGTTAGGGGGGATTGTGGTGATTGTTCTGCCCGGTGGCGGCCATATACCGGCCAATATTCTGGCCGGTGCGGTGGCCTGTTTAACCGCAACCAGCTGTTATGCGCTGGCCGGATTTCTGACCCGGCGCTGGATTTCCGATCGCGGCGGGCTGGACCCTAACATCCTCGCTTTCGGCAGCCAACTGGGGGCAACGCTGTTTTTATTGCCTTTTTTTGGCGGATCGCTGGTGAGCGGCCCGGCAATACCCTGGTGGCAGGGGGAGATTTGGGGGGCAGTTATTGCGTTGGGCCTGCTGTGTACCGCGCTGGCGTATAGGCTTTATTTCCGGCTAATTGCGGATATTGGGCCGCTGCGCACCCTGACGGTGACATTTTTAATCCCGCCGTTTGCGCTATTGTGGGGATATCTGGTGCTGGGGGAAACCCTGAACAGCCGATTTATCGGCGGGGCGACAGTGGTCGGTATTGCGGTATGGCTGATTGTCAGCGGTGGACAACTGGCCCGCACGCGTCCCGGCTAATATCTTATAGTGGACTGGCTTGTGGTGAAGGAAATAAACCGGACGCGCTGGCATCCGGTTAATTATTCGCTCGAAGAAAGGCGCGGGGAATAATACCCTTAGTGCGGTGCCGGTAACCCAAAATGGTTACTAACGGCCAGGCCATGCAGTTGCTGTTTATCAATGCCGGGGAGCATGATATCTTCCGGGGCACGATAGCCGTACTTTTCCAGCAGAATCATAAAGCGACGCCAGATACGGTCCATTTTTTTGTTATAAAAATAACGGGAATAGGACGCCGCCGGGATCAAACTGGCCTCACCAATATTATCAACAATCACCAGCAACGCGTGGTTTTCACTGAGCCGTTTTACCAGGATATTGCCCGGTTTCAGGGTCATGGTGACAATGCGATCCTTTTCCAGCTGGATGCGCAGCGCAGCCAGCAGTGGCGTCAGCCAGTTAAAATCACCGCTTTTTTGCCCCAGCTTCAGATAATGACCGAGGTCGCGGGACGTGTCGCCATTATAATCGCGAACTAAATCATAGATATATCCGGTACCCTGATCAGTGGCAACCTCGCCATAATGGCGTGGCACTATCTCCCAGCTAATCGCGCGTTGCTCAAGGTGACGATAATAACGAAGTTCTCTGCGTAATTCTTTATCACCACCGTGCTCCAGTGAATGTACCACTTTAATGCAAAGATCTTTATTATCGGGATGAACAAAACACTGCCGGTGACGGCCTTTACCAATTGCGGCGCCGAGCTGTAGTTGCACAATGATCTCCTTTTTTTAAAAAAGCAGATTTATGTTAGCAACAATGCTTAAGGAAACCTTAATTTTTAAGAATATTTGCGGGCTAAAATGCATTTTTTGTTAAACAGCAGCAGTGATGGGCGGTTGGTAGCTATTTAGTTGAATAATTGCTTAGCAATAAATGCGCTGGTAACGGGTTATTTTATGCGAAGGACAGGGAGGGGGGATTCCCAGGAACCCCCCGACAATGGCTGCCGGGGGAAGGGACATTAACGGTTAAGAAATTGTGCGTCTTCGAGGATGCGCAGTGGGTCAATATCACTCTCTTTTTTAATCACCAGGGTCGGGTCAGTACGCAGGCAGGCGCCGCCATAGTGGCCACCGGTGGTGAAGGTACAGACCTGAATATAACGGTTGTCCACCTTCGGCAGGCACCACAACTGCTGGTAAATATTGGTCTGGTGGGAGAATTTACCGCTGGTTTCATCCAGCACTTCACTCTGCTGGACCAGGCCGATATTGCTCCCGCAGCGTCCGGCAATAGGTTTGACTGCGTAACCGCTATTGATCAGTTCGTCATTCAGCGCAAAGTCGGCATTCAGCAGGTAACGGTGGTGGGGGAAGAGCGACCAGAGGATCGGCAAAATGGCCTTATTACTGGGGATGGCGGTCCACAAGGGTTCAAACACCAGCACTTCCGGGCGTAATAAGACATCCATTAGCCGCACGTTGTGCTGAGGGTGCCCGGTACGGATAGAGAGCGCCGCCGGTTCACCTTCGCTTTCGGCCCGGAGCTGATCAAGGGCGGTTTCCCAGGCCCAGGTTTTCCACACGCAGTTGACTTCCCGGCCATCCCCGTCGATCAACTGTCCGGTGGCGCTCCACTGTAATTCCCCCAGGCCGCGCAGGATCTTGCTGTCAAACCCGGCTTTGGTCAGGGCGCGTTGCATAAACAGGGTGTGGTAATTTTCTTCGACATCATCATCCTGCAACAGATGCACAAAAGGGCGGGCCTGGCTGTGTTTCCAGGTGGCCGCCAGGGCATCCAGCAAATGTTCACCGGGGTTGTCACCGCCGCTAATACCACCCTGACGCGCCCATTTCTCAAGGATCAGGCCTGCTTCGGTATGGCAGGAGGCCGAATCCGCATTGTACTCGTACACTTTGAGGCCGCGCTCATCCATACAGAAATCCAGCCGCCCGGTTATCATATGATGGCGACGCTGCTGCCAGGAGAGGCGCAGCCGGGGCCATAACACTTTGGGAATATCAAACAGCGCCAGCAGGTTGTCATCTTTCATCACCTTATCGGTGGCGTGCAGGTACATCAGATGGACTTCGTTGGTGGCCTGAATCAGCGCCTGCTCTGCGCTTTCTGAAATGGTGTAGTAGTGGCAGGGATTGGCATTAATGGTGTGGCCATTAGCCTGAACATAGGCGCTCTCAACCGGATCGGTGGTATCGAGCCACTGGCCGTCAAACTGTCCCTGCTGGGGAATGCTGGCACTGTGGATCCCCAGTAGCCGGGTGTCGGTTTGCGGCGCCGGCAGGCTATATTGGGTATCGGATGTCTGGATCATCCAGCCGAGCAGGGTGGTGTCGTCGAAGGTGTCGTGCAAATAATAGTGACCGTCACGATTCTCCAGCGGCAGTTCCCGGGTCCATTGCTGGCCGGTGGGCAGGGCGGAGTGAATCACATTCTGTTCGACAATACGCACCCGGGTATGACAGACTTGGGTAATAATCGCCACGTGGCCGGTCCGGTTGAATTCACCGCCTTCATCCCAGATAAGCAGCGAACCGGGAACCGGTGCCCGCTGGCTACCGTTGGCAAACGCCTGGAGGGGTAAAATGTCGTCGTTGACCACCTGGCGTAAAAAGCGTAGCGCAAAAATCTCATAGGCCATCCCGACATCGGTGAACACCACGCCGTAATTGAGGTACAAAAAGCGCCGGGCGAACTCCACACACTGCCATTTGTAACCCATATATTCGCTGTTGAGATAGTTTCTGAAGGCGGCATCATCCGGGAATTCCTCGCGATTGACGCTGCTGTAATCTGAAGAGTAGATCGCCACGCCACCCGGCGCATAACCTAAAATTGTCCCAAAGGGGGCATGAAGTTCAGTTGATTTATCGCTCATGCAATTTGCCTTATTACGCGCCGTCAGGCCGGCGGCTGCCTTGAAAACTATCACGGGAAACTATTGTTGAAAAAGGGGCATCACACCGTACGGGTGATACCGGTAAAATTGTGCGCCCCGTCAGGCCCTTTGTACAGGCTGAATAATCCCAGAGCGCCGGGGCATACGGAGAGAATTATGAAGATGTTGCGGATATTGGCCCGCCCCATCGCTATAGCGTGTTACCCGGCCTTGCGACCGCGCTGATTATCGGCGGGTTAACCTATTACGTGCGCAACGGCAGTTATTACCAGAAAGATATCGACGGGAATTATATTGAAGTACCGCGTCCGGCAGGCCTCTGAGCCCGCCGGCGGGTATCCGGTGTTATCGTCGCGGTTTAGCCGTTGTCCTCGTCATGGGGTTTGACCGGGAAGCGGCGGCGTACCACCACAAAAAATACCGGCACAAAGTAAATTGCTAACAGGGTGGCGGCAATCATCCCGCCAATTACCCCGGTTCCCACCGCGTTCTGGGCGCCAGAGCCTGCGCCGCTGCCCATCGCCAGCGGCAGTACCCCGAGGATAAACGCCAGCGAGGTCATCAGGATCGGCCGCAGGCGCATCTGGGCGGCCTCCAGGGTGGCCTCGATAATGCTTTTGCCTTCTTTCATCATCATGTCATTGGCAAACTCGACGATCAGGATGGCGTTTTTCGCCGCCAGCCCAATGGTGGTCAACAGCCCCACCACAAAGTAAACGTCATTATTCAGCCCGCGCAGGGTGGTAGCCAGCAGGGCGCCGACGACCCCCAGCGGCACCACTAACATTACCGAGAACGGGATAGACCAGCTCTCATACAACGCCGCCAGACACAGGAAGACCACCACCAGGGAGAGCGCATATAATGCCGGGGCCTGCTGGCCACTGAGCCGCTCCTGATAGGACATCCCGGTCCAGTCGAAGCCGATACCTTTCGGCAGTTGGCTGGCCATCTGGGCCATTAACGCCATCGCCTCACCGGAACTGCGCCCCGGAGCAGGCTGGCCGAGGATCTCCAGCGATGACAGGCCGTTATAGCGTTCCAGGCGCGGTGAGCCGTAGATCCACGCGGCGCTGGCAAAGCTGGCGAAGGGCACCATTTTCCCGTCCGCCGCCCGCACATACCAGTCGTTAAGATCGTCCGGCATCATCCGGTAGTGGGATTCACTCATCACATAAACTTTTTTCACCCGGCCGCGATCAATAAAGTCATTAACGTAGCTGCCGCCCCAGGCGGTGCTCAGAGTATTGTTGATATCATCCAGCGAGAGCCCCAGGGCCCGGGCTTTCTCTTGATCAATATTGACCTTAAATTGCGGGGTGTCTTCCATGCCGTTGGGCCGCACCGCCATTAACACATCCGGATGTTGTCCCGCCATTTGCAGCAGCTGATTGCGGGCCGCCATCAGGGCGTCATGGCCCAGGCCGGATTGGTCGATAAGCTCAAAGTCAAAACCGGTGGCGTTACCCAGCGCGATAATCGGCGGCAGGTTGAAGGCGGCGATTTGGGCGTCGAGAATGGCAGAGAATGCCTTGTTTGCCCGGGCGGCAATCGCATCCACGCCATTTTCAATCCCATCCCGGACATCCCAGTCTTTGAGGCCGACAAAGGCGATGCCGATATTCTGGCCGCGCCCGGCAAAACCGTAACCGTTGACGGTCAGCACGCTGCGCACGTTGGCCTGCTCAGTTTTCAGGTAATAATCGGTTATCTGGTCGAGCACCTTTTCCGTTCGCGCCTGGGTGGCACCGGCGGGCAACAGTGCCTGGGTGGCAAACACCCCCTGATCTTCTGAAGGCAGAAACGCCGTCGGCAGGCGCATAAACAACCACGCCATTCCGCCGACAATCACCACATACAGCAGCAGATAACGGCCGGTGCCGTTAAGCATCCTGGCCACCACGCGCACATAGTGGCGGGTGCTGTGTTCGAAGCGGCGATTAAACCAGCCGAACAGGCCGCGCTGCCCGCCATGCTCGCCGGGCTTCGCCGGTTTCAGCAGGGTGGCGCACAGCGCCGGGGTCAGGGTCAGCGCCACCAGTACCGACAGCACCATTGCCGAGACGATAGTAATGGAAAACTGGCGGTAGATAACCCCGGTACTGCCCCCGAAGAAGGCCATCGGAATAAAGACAGCGGATAACACCAGGGCTATCCCCACCAGCGCCCCCTGGATCTGGCCCATGGATTTACGGGTGGCGGCCCGGGGCTTGAGGCCTTCCTCGGCCATGACGCGCTCGACGTTTTCAACCACCACAATGGCATCGTCCACCAGCAGGCCGATAGCCAGCACCATCCCGAACATGGTCAGCGTATTAATCGAGTAACCCAGGGCGCTGAGGACCCCGAAGGTACCCAGTAACACCACCGGTACTGCAATGGTCGGGATCAGGGTGGCCCGCAGGCTCTGTAAAAACAGGTACATCACCAGGAACACCAGGATGATGGCCTCAAACAGTGTTTTAACTACCTCATGGATCGAAATATTAATAAACGGTGTAGTGTCGTAGGGATAGACGATTTTCAGCCCCGGAGGGAAAAACGGCGTCAGCTGGGCGAACTTATCCCGGATGGCTTGCGCGGTGTCCATCGCATTGGCGCCGGTCGCCAGCTGGATCCCCAGCGCCGCCGCAGGCATGCCGTTATATTTCACCACGAAGTTGTAGTTCTCACCGCCGCGTTCAACCCGCGCAACATCATGCAGCCGCACCTGGGAACCGTCGCTGTTCACCTTGAGCAGAATATTGCCAAACTCCTCCGGGGAGGTCAGGCGGGTCTGGGCAATGATCGAGGCATTGAGTTGCTGGCCTTTATCTGCCGGCGCGCCACCCAATTGCCCGGCGGCAATCTGGGCATTCTGGCTGGTAATGGCCTGGTTAACGTCCACCGGTGTGAGTTGATAGTCATTAAGCTTATTGGCATTCAGCCAGATACGCATCGCGTATTGGGCGCCAAACAGGGTGCTATCCCCGACACCGTCAATACGGCTGATGGGATCTTTCAGGGTCGAGGCAACAAAATCCGCGATGTCTTCCATGCTCATCCGCCCGGTCTGGTCAACAAACGCCGGGACCAGAAAGAAGGTGCTGGAGGACTTCATCACGGTGATCCCCTGTTGTTGAACCTCCTGGGGCAGCAGCGGGGTGGCGAGCTGCAGTTTGTTTTGCACCTGCACCTGGGCGATATCTGGATCGGTACCGTTTTTAAACGACAGGGTGATTTGCAGGGTACCGGAAGCATCACTGCTGGAGGACATATACATCAGGCCGTCCAGCCCGGTCATGTTCTGTTCGATAACCTGGGTCACGGTATTTTGCAGCGTGGCGGCATCGGCCCCGGGGTAGTTAACCCGGATTTGTACCGCCGTGGGGGCGACATCCGGGTATTGCTCTACCGGCAGGCTGGTAATAGCAATTGCCCCGGCGAGCATAATAATAATTGCCAGCACCCAGGCAAAAATGGGGCGGTTAATAAAGAAACTGGACATCAGTGATTATCCCTGTACTGAAGGATGAAGCGTTGGGCGTGGGGTGTTCACATCCCGTGTTTTGGGGGTAACGGTACTGCCCGGAACGGCGCGTTGCAGGCCTTCGACAATCACCCGCTCTCCGGGGCGCAGCCCGGCAGTGACCTGCCAGCGATCGCCTACCGCCCGGCCAATGGTTAAATCGCGCAAGACCACCTTATTGTGGTTATCCACCACCAGGGTGGTGGCCTCCCCGCGCGGGGTGCGGGTGATGGCTTTCTGGGACACCAGGATAGCCCCGGGATCGGTGCCCTCAATCAGTCGGGCGCGGACAAACATCCCCGGCAACAGCAGATGGTGCGGGTTGGGCACAATGGCCCGCAGGGTGATGGCGCCGGTGGTTTGGTCAACGGTGACATCGGAAAACGCCAGGGTGCCGGTCAGCGGATAGTCGCTGCCGTCCTGCATCAGGATACGCACCTGGGCGTGGCCGTCCTGCTGGACCAGCTTACCGCTGGCAAGGGCATGTTGCAGGCTGAGGAAGCGCTCGCCGGGCTGGATAATATCAATATATATCGGGTCCAGTTGCTGCACCGTTGACAGGGCCGTGGGTTGGCCATTTTCCACCAGGGCGCCTTCGGTGATGGCGGATAACCCGATACGCCCGGTAAGTGGGGCGGTGATCACGCTGTGGCCGAGATCGATCCGGGCGGCGGTCAGGGCAGCCCGGGCAGCATCAATATCCGCCTGGGCCTGGTGCGCGGTGGCCCCGGCCTGGTCCAGGTCCTGGCGGCTAATATAGTGCTGGCCGGACAGGGCGCGATAGCGGGACAGGGTAGCCTGTGCCAGGCTGGCGGCCGCCTCGGCCCGGGACAACTGCGCCCGGGCGGCGGCCTCAGCGGCAATAAACGGCGCCGGGTCAATATGGTAAAGCGGTTGCCCGGCCTTCACATCACGGCCTTCGGTAAAATCGCGGTGCAGAATAATGCCGGAGACCTGGGGGCGGATCTCCGCCACCCGGAAGGGGACGGCGCGGCCGGGCAGGTCACTGGTCAGGGTAAGCGGTGCTGCTACCACGGGTTCAACAATGACTTCCGGCGCCGCGCTGGCCGCCGTGTCCTGGGCGGTATCATGGCAGGCCGCCAGCCCCAGCAGGCTGGAAAAAAGACAAAGCAATGCCAGCGACGCTGGCGCCACAGTTATTTTCATTATTATTCTCTCAACAAGGTGGCTGGAATAGTCCGCGCCGGGTAATTAATGCTGCTGGTGGCATTCCGCTGTGCAAAATGCCGCCGGGGTATTTAATTTGCGAAATTTAAATGGCGGTACGTGGTAGCGCTTAGAAAATGTCCGGCTAAAGGACTGCTGGGAGTCATACCCATAGCGAAAACAGATATCAATCACGTTATCTTGGCTGTGAATAAGATCATGGGCGGCATGTGCCAGTTTGCGGTTGCGGATCCAGGTGCCGAGCCCGACATGTTTTACTTTAAAAAATACCCGCTGCAGGTGCCATTTAGAATAGCCAGCATGGGCCGCGACATCATCAATTGTCAGGGGCTTATGGATATTTTTTTCAATCCATTCAGCGACTTCAGTAATAAGGCTTTCCAGTGTCACCATCATCGTCACCACGCGCGTTAATGAAAGGGTTAGTAAAAAAGTGTTGTAAATTTAATGAATAGAATGCCGTCCGATAGGCACAGATATCTGGCAGTCGGTTATTTTATTAGCGGTTAAATAACCGCCATGCGGCTATCAATAATTAAGTGGTCTGCTTCCCTGACCCCGGTTATTTATTACCGGCGATTGTGATTTATAAGCGGTAAATAAACGGCAATCGGTTTCGGAGGACAATTCTGCACGGATATTGTCCTGTTGCATTGCTTCTGCACTGGCTACCACGAGGGTATGACCTGCCTGTTGAGTAATCAACGGGGCGGCCTGCGCACCATTATTCATCAGCATAATCAGTAATAGTGTGATACCAGCGGCTAAGGGGTTGAGAATGAATCGCATACGGAACCCTGCTACGGATACAGGAACAAAGATTAGCATTACTTACCGGCGAGATTAACCAGCCGGAGGTACTAGACCTTATGCAAAAAATTCATTAATCGGTAATTGGCATAGTGCTTTAAGGGGCATTAATTTGAAATTCGTCACAAGAAACGACGAGATGATAATGCCATTGCTGAAATTAATACATAAATTGACCAGTCAATGGCACAGAAAGGGAACTGTCGGTCAGGGCAACTGGCGCCACCAGGGGGTGAACGACTGCCGGGGATCATCCAGCGCCACCGTCTGGCCGATGTACGGTGTCAGCAGCCGCCAGGGTTTGCTTTCAGCAATGTGGCTGATCCGCTCCAGCGGGTCGCGCCAGGGGTGGTGGGCCAGCTTAAATTTACTGTTATGGCCCGGAAATAATGCCCCGGCGTGCAGATCGTCCGCCGCCTGGGCGGTTTGCTCCGGGGTCATGTGGATACTGGCCCAGTTGGCATCGTACTGGCCACACTCCAGAATGGCCACATCCACCGGGCCGAGATGTTGATAAATGGCGGCGAAGTGGCGGCCATAGCCGCTGTCACCCCCCAGATAGATACGCCGGTCTGGGGTTTGCAGCGCAAATGAGCCCCACAGGGTTTGGTTGCGCTCCAGCAGCCGGCCAGAGAAATGGCGGGTGGGCAGAATATGGATCTTGGCCCCCGGGCCACTCACCACACTGAACCAGTTGCCTTCGCTGATCCGGTCTGCCGGGAATCCCCAGCGGCGGAAATAAGCGCCCACCCCAAGGGGGGTAACGATATGGCGGATTTTATCCCCCAGCGCCTTAATGCTCGGGTAGTCGAGGTGGTCCCAGTGGTCGTGACTGATCAGCAGATAATCAATGGCGGGGATATCCGCAGCCTGATATACCGTACTGCCCGCAAAGGCCCGGTTAGTGCCGGGCACCGGCGATGCGCTGCGGCTGAATACCGGATCAACCAGGAAACGTAACCCGTTTAACTGAATAAAATAGCTCGAATGCCCCATCCAGATAATCACATTGCGCTGTGGATCGAGCTGTAACAAATCGGTTTTTTGTGCCGGGAGTGGCTGCGCCGGGATGCTGCCCGGATCCTTGCCGAACAGGAACTGATACCACAGCGCCCAGCGGCTGGTAGTGGTGCCCGGGGAGGGGGTACGCGGCGCGTATTGCGGATCATTATAAAATTGCCCGTTACGGTAGTTGGGGGTGTCCGCCGTAAAGGTTACCTTTGGCGCGGCATATTGGGGATGGCGCAGCCACAGGGCAACCGCCACCACCGCAATAGCGATGAGCAAAATAAATAGCATGAGCGCGTTATGGCCTCTTGTTGTACTGGGTGTGGTGCCGGGTGCGGCACCGGGAAGACATCGCATTGACGTTAGCCTGCTCCCGTCATCCGCCGGAGGACGGCGTAGCCCACAGTATAAACAGCGCGCGGAGGTGTTGCTTTACCCACTGTGCGCCGCCAGGGGGAGGTTGTTCATACCCGAGGCGTAATGCATTTCCATTAAGTTAATAACATATTGATTATTTGTTATTTAGCGGCCCGAGCTCGTTACCGTAGAGTGGCGTTCCAATCAGGTAACCGGCTAAGGGGCCGCCATGAGACTGCACTGGAAAATAAACCCACCGCTCCGCTTATACACTCTCCGCGCCCTCCCTGGCCTGCTTTTCTCTGCCCCGGCCACGCGCCGGTTGATAACCGTTGATGAGGTAACCGATGACACAGATTTGGTCCGCCTGGGGTGGCCCCGGGGATGCTGACTATCAGGCCCTGGCGGCGGAATTTCGCCCGGTATTTGCCCGCATTCGCGACGGCGCCCTGGCCCGGGAGCAACAGCGGGCGCTGTTATTTGAACCGCTGAACTGGCTGAAGGCGCTGCGCTTCGGGGCTCTTAGGCTCTCCAGAGAACAGGGCGGCTATGGCGCCACCCTCGAGCAGTTATTTGCCCTGCTGAGTGAGCTGTCTGAAGCGGACGCCAACGTGACCCAGAGCCTGCGGGCCCATTTTGGTTTCACTGAGAGTGTGCTGGCCGCGCCGGACAGTGAAAAATGCGCCCGCTGGCTGCCGCATATCGCCCGGGGAGCGTGGGTAGGCAACGCCTGGAGCGAAACCGGCAACGCCCGCCAGGGCACCTTTTCGACCCGGATCACCCCCCAGGGGGATGATTTCCTGCTGAACGGTGAAAAATATTACACCACCGGATCGCTGTACGCGGACTGGATCAATGTCGGGGTCAGTGACCCGGAAGGGGAATGGGTCAATGTGGTGGTCGATCGCCACCATCCAGGGGTTGAGGTGGTGGATGACTGGCATGGCTTTGGCCAGCGGCTGACGGCCAGCGGGACCACGCGCTTTGTGGATGTGCCGGTGGCAGCGGCGGATATTACCCGCCATCAGCAGGCCAGCTCATCGGAACCGGCGTTTTATCAGCTTTACCATCTGGCGACCCTTACCGGTATTGCCCGGGCGGCGGCGGCAGAGGTTGCGGCGGCGGTGCGCCATCGCCAGCGCAGCTATTCCCACGGTAACGGTAACCGGGCAGCGCTGGACCCGCAGATTTTACAGGTTGTCGGCCAGGTGCAGAGCGCCGCCTACGGCGCCGGGGCGATTGTTCAGCAGGGGGCCCGGGCGCTCTCCCGGGCGGCGGCCAGTGATGAGCCCGGGCGGGATCTGGCTAACCAGCAGGCCGAGCTGGAAGTGGCCCAGGGGCAAACGGTGGTCTCCGGGCTGGTGCTGGACGCGGTCACCCGTTTGTTTGATGCCCTGGGGGCATCGGCGACGGCCCAGTCCGCCGGGCTGGACCGCCACTGGCGCAATGCCCGCACCCTGGTGTCACATAATCCCTGGGTCTATAAGGCGCGGATTGTCGGTGATTATGCAGTAAACGGCAGCGAACCTGGCTATCAGTGGCGTATTGGCAGCGCCTGAGTGCTATTGCGCTGGTTGCAGATACTCAGTTGAAATCGGCATTTTGTTTTGGGGATAAGGTGCGCTGAAATAGCGTTATCGCAACCAGGAGACTGACATGATATTGACATTAATTACTCGTCTGCTGGGGGGCTATGCCTCCCGGCCAGTAGCGGCCCGGCCGGTTATCGACCGGGACAAAATCATTGCGGCGGTGTTGCCCGCCGCCGCCCTGTATGGGGTGGATATTGCCACGGTTGATCCGGCCTGGTTCTGGGAGCGTGATGAAGACTAGCCACCGCCTGCGGCGGGAACTTTACTGGGATGAGCTGTGCCTGGCTGCGCAATGGGGCGTTCCCCCGGCCGCTATTACCGTTCTCTGCTAAGGGCGAAAAGGTTGTCGCCCTTATTTTTATTGGTTATGCCTGCCCGTCACTTTCCTTCCCCGCACGTTATCAGGCCGGTAATACCGGGGCATCGCCCCGGCACGGTGTCAGGCCACTGGTTTATTGCGCCAGCGCCTGGTTCTCCTGTTCCCGGTAATGATCCCCCTGGCCAATCTGCCAGATAAAGACCGGCGGCGTACCGTTAACCAGCCACTCGCCGGCAATACGGGCTTTATAAATCACCGGATTATGAGAGGCCACGGTGCGGGCGTTGCGCCAGTGGCGATCCAGCGCCCCGGCTTTGCGGGTATCTGACGCGCCCAGGGCGTTAAACAGATGGGTGGCTGCCCGGGGAACCAGCTCTGTGGCCACCACCTGGGCCTGGTCTGCTTCTACCTCGGCAATCTGATTGAGCAGCGCCACTTCTGCGTCTGGCCGGTGGCGCTGCTCCCAGACACGCTGCAAGCTGAGGGCCGCCCGCTGGGCGCTGGCTTGCGTGGCAAAGCTCCAGGCGCTGATTTCCCCCACCACCTGTAATACCTGAGCATCCTGGCGCACGGCCCCGCCATTACCGTGACTGTATACCCGGGTACGATCGCGAACCCCCCGGGCAGCATCCCGGGTGACCGCCCGGGCAATACCGGCCAGGGTGGCCAGCAACACATGCTGATAAAACGCCGTCTGGTAGCGAAAGCGCTCGCTGAACGGCGTCACCTGGTCGGTGTCCACGTGGGCGTTGTCGAAACGGGTGGTGCCGCTGCCGGTTAGCCGCTGGCCAAAGCCATCCCAGTTATCTTCCCGCTGCACCCCGGGCTGGTGAGTGCTGACCACGGCAATAACGATTTCCTGGGTGTCACTGCGCCGGGCCAGTACGTCGATCCAGTCAGCAAACAGGCTGCCGGTGCTGTAAAATTTTTCGCCGTTCAGCTGCCAGCCGCTGGCGGTGGGGGTCACCGTGGTGGCGGTTTCACCCAGTTTAACGGACCCGGTTTCACTCCAGGCATTGCCCAGCAGCTCACCGGCGACAATACGCCGCAACCAGCGCTGTTTGCGGGGGGAGTCCGGCTGGTTGAGCAGATCCTCCACAAAGGCGAAGTGGCCGCGCAATGCCTGGGGCACGTTGGCATCGGCCTCGGCCAGTTCAGTAAACAGCTGTAATAGCTGGGGCAAGGTGGCCCCGGCGCCGCCGTCAATTTTCGCAATGCGCAAGGCGCCAAACCCGGCCTCTTTTAGCCAGCGGATTGCCTCTCCGGGCAGGATCCGCTGGTGCTCTCTGGCGACATTACCGGCGGCAATGCGGTCAAAAATTGGCCGGAAGGGCTGGGCCAGTAAGTGGTAATCGGTATCGGTGGCGGTAGTTGTCATTGTGGGGTCTCCGGGGTGATATCAATATCCTGGCGGGTGGGTTCATAACGTACCGCCAGCAGAAAAACGATAGGGATGATGGCGCTCAGGGCCACAATCCAGAGCATATTGGGCCCCAGCGCCGCCTGGAGCTGGGGCAGAATAAACAGCGCCAGGGCACTGCCCACCCCGGACAGCGCGCGGCTGAACCCGAGGCCGGTAGCCCGGATAGCCGTGGGGTACGACAGTGCCGGATAGATCATCAACTGGGCGCCAGGGCCAAAGCCTTCGGCAAACAGCCAGAGCCCGAGCATCGCCACCGCCAGCACAACCGCAAGACTGCCGCTGGGGTGGCCCAGCAGGGCGAGGGCGATCAGGGCAATAAACTGCAGGGCAAAGCCGGCAATGGCCACGTGGCGGGAGGGGAATTTCCAGGCCAGCCGCATCCCTAACAACCCGCCGGTGAAGGCGAACAGGGCATTTAGCCCCAGAGAGGCGGAAATGGTTTCAAATACCCCGGCACCAAGGAACTGCGCCAGGATGGTGGGCAGGAAAAAGGCGATGGCGGTGTACTCAAAGGCAATACAGACATTCATCACCGAGGCGACCATCGTTCGCTCCCGGTAGGGCTTTTGGAACAGTACCCGAAAGCTGACCTTTGGCGGCGGGGCGCTATCCGGGGCCGGGGCCGCGTGGGCCTGAATGCCATAGGACTCGCGCAAGATCCGCGCCGCACCGGCTAAGTCCCCCTGGTTGGCCGCCCACAGTGGTGATTCATTCATAAACCGGCTGCGCACGGCGACTATCAACAAGGCCGGGACCGCCCCAAACAGTAAGGAAGCCCGCCACAACCAGTCACTGTGCCCGGCGGGCAGCAGCGCCCAGAGGACAAAAATCACCAGGAAGCATACCGTGGAGGCGGCATACCACATGGGGCACCAGGCGGCGAGGCGGGCGGCTTTATTGCCTTTGCCGGAAAATTTTGAAAATTCGGCCAGGTAGGACATTGCCACCGGTAAATCGATTCCCACCCCGATGCCCATTAAAAACCGGGCGCCGATCAATACCCCGACATTCGGCGCCAGCCCGGCGGCAATAGCGGACACCACGAAAAACAGCATATCCGCCATAAAGACCGAATAACGGCCGTATTTATCGGTTAGCCAGCCGCCAATAATATTGCCGACAATGGTCCCCACCATAATTGACGAGGTCACGACGCCAGTCAGTAACGGGGATAACTGAAATTCACGGACCACATCGTCAATACCGTAGGACAGCGTGGTGAGATCATAGGCGTCGAGGAATACCCCACCGAGGGCGAGAAAGACAATCATCCGCGCATAGCGCCCCTGTTCCTTGCCAGAATTAATTAACCGGGCGACATCGCTTACCGAACTGACCGGTGACGACAGCGTGCCGGGATTATCCACGGAAAGTGTGCTCATATAACAACATTCTCTTATTTTGCAGGTGAGGGAATGTTATAAGGGGCAATATTGCCGCGGCGAAATAATAAATCCGCAAGAGTAAAGTGAATATCCGGTAATAGGCCAGGTGCTATTTTTAGTTTTCGCCGGACGCGAGAGAAATAATATTACCGGCGTCAATAAAAATAACCCGGCACGGTAGTAAACCGTGCCGGTTAATTCAGGGAGAATACGGTAGCGCGGGCAGACGCGTTACTGTACTGCTTCCTGGTGCGGGACCAGCAGGCCGCTGCCGGTGCGGCGATAACCGGCGCCCGGGTGAGGGGCCTGGAGCCGCGGGCCGGCGGCAAACAGCTTCTCGCGCAGGGTGCCCGGCTGATAATCCTGCTTATAGACCCCGCGTTTTTGCAGCTCCGGTACCAGCCACTCCACCACATCACTAAAGCTCTCGTGGCTGACCGCATAAGCAAGGTTAAAGCCGTCGATATCGGTCTCTTCAACCCAGGATTGTAACTCGTCAGCCACGGTCTGCGGCCCGCCGACCAGTAGCGGGCCAAAGCCGCCAAGCCCCACCCATTCCGCCAGCCCTTGTACTGTCCACTCCCGGCCCGGCTCCGCGCTGGAGAACGCCTCCAGCACGGACTGGATGGCGTTGGTCCGCTGGTAGGTTAACACCTGATCCGGGGCGTATGTGCCCAAATCAATACCGGTCCAGCCGCACAGTAGCGCCATGGCGCCCTCGTAGCTGACATAGGACTTATAGTCTTGCCATTTTGCCTGGGCTGCCCGGTCGGACTCACCGGTTATCACCGTGTGCAGGTTAAAAATTAACACACTGTGGGGATCGCGCCCGGCCTCTGCGGTACGACGGCGAATATCGGCCACGGTCTTTTTCAGCAGGGTTTTTGACGGGGCCGCCACGAAAACGCACTCCGCATGCTGGGCGGCAAATTGTTTGCCGCGGCTGGAAGCGCCAGCCTGATAAAGCACCGGGGTCCGCTGGGGCGAAGGCTCACACAGGTGGATCCCCGGGACATTAAAGAAGGTGCCCTGGTGGTTAATCGGGTGAATTTTGTCCGGGTCGCTGAAGATTTTGCGCTGCCTGTCGCGCAGTACCGCGCCGTCCTCCCAGCTCCCTTCCAGTAATTTGTAGATAACCTCAAGGTACTCGTCCGCATAGTCATAGCGCGCATCGTGATCGGTCTGGGCCTGCTGGCCAATATTACGGGCGCCGCTCTCCAGATAAGAGGTGACAATATTCCAGCCCACCCGGCCTTTGGTCAGGTGATCCAGGGTTGATAAGCGGCGGGCAAACGGGTAGGGGTGCTCGAAGGAGAGCGACGCGGCCAAACCAAAACCAAGATGTTCGGTGACCAGCGCCATCGGGGTGACCAGCGCCAGCGGATCGTTTACCGGGACCTGGGCGGCCTGGCGGATGGCCGCCTCACCGCTGTTGTTGAAAACATCATAGATCCCCAGCACATCGGCAATAAATAACCCGTCAAATTTGCCGCGCTCCAGTAAGCGCGCCAGATCGACCCAGTAATCAAGGTCTTTATATTGCCAGGAGCGGTCCCGGGGGTGGGTCCACAGGCCGGGGGACTGGTGCCCGACACAGTTCATGTCGAAAGCATTAAGACGGATTTCACGTTGTGACGGCATAGCATATCTCCAGCGCGCGACGGCTCTACGCCGCGCTGTTGTTATGTTGTTGAAAGCGTTGTTGGCTATCTCAGCGCGTGGGGCTGGGCGCGCGACAGCCGAGGATCTCACTCGCCTGACGGGCCAGTTGCGCCGCATGATCGGCCACCTGGGGGAGCCCCATCAGCTCACCAAATTGGCCCCGGGCCGCAGGCCCGGCCACCAGCAGCCGGGGCTGGCTGATGCCGGATCGGGAAATGGCCCGGGAGCCATCGTCAACGTCCAGCCCCAGCCCGAGCGGATCGGCGCGGATAACCCCCTGATGCGCCAGCGCCGCAAGGAACGGCTGGCTGGGGATTAACCGGCGGTGATCGGGGCCGGTGGTCAGGATCAGATAATCCGTCAGCCGGGTGGTTTCCGCCCCGTGGCGGGGCTGTAACGTCAGCGCCAGGCCCGCTCTCTGCGGGGCCACCCGGATAAGCCGCGCCGCCGCTATTTGCAAAATATCGCGCTCGCGCAGGGTGTCCAGCGCATCCGCCACCTGGGGGGCGATGCGGTAACGGTGAATATCCCAGTAGCGGCGCACATGGCGTAAAAAGCGCTGGCGATCGGCGGGGCTGAGCTGCTGCCAGAATTGCTGGCCCTGCTGGCGTACCGTATCAAGTACGCTCTGCCAGGCCAGATTACGCCCGGCGGCCCGGCGCACATCCTGGCGGATGCGCTGTAACTGCTGGCGCAGGGAGCCCCGGGCGTAATCCCCGGTCCAGGGCTCCCCGGTGGCGCTGGCATTAGGCTGGGATAACAAACCGTGGCGTGAAAATGCCAGCACCGGGCCCCGGTGACCGGCCCCGGCCAGGGCGGCGGCTACATCGGCCATGGTCAGCCCGGTTCCCATAATGGTGACCCTGGCATCAGGAGGGATGCGTGATAAATCCCCCGCCCAGGGGTTGGCGATTAACGCCGGGTATCCGGCCACGGGGGCGAGGTCGGCAGGCAGTGCCGGTGGCGGGTGGCTGGCGGCCAGGATAACCAGATCCGCCGTTATCCGGGTGCCATCTTCAGTAATAATCACCCCGTTATCCCATCCGGTTGCCCGCTGGCGCAGATGCGCCAGTGTGCCACCGCTGCTGGCCTGGGCGGCGGCAAACTGCTGGCTGACATACTCGCCAAATTGCCCGCGCTGGGGGTAGACCGCGCCATCCGGGCGCAGGGCGGCGGGGTCACGGGCAAAGGCCGACTGCTGGCGGTACCAGCGGTCAAAATCCCCATCGGGCCGCCCGGCGAGCTGCATTCGCGCGGCGGGGACATTAATACGGTGGACCGGATGACGGGTAGAGTAGGCCACGCCAGCCCCTGGGTTATCCCGGGGTTCGAGTAAGGTGATGCGCCATTGCGGGTTATGAAACTGGGCGAGGTGGATGGCCACGGCGGCCCCGGTGAACCCCCCGCCGACAATGGCAATATGCTGTTTATCTGCGGCCATTAGCGATTTCCCATATAACGATTTGCGTAATTTGTCTTAATTGATTTTTGTTTTGGTTATATGGCGATTGCGAAATTCGTGCCAGAGTGATGATGACAACAAAAACAATATAAAACAATGGGTTAAAATAATGTCTGCCGTCGGCGGCTGTTGCATATGCCGCAGTAGCTGCACGCTGACTGTGGGAAATGCCGCAAGCCCCCCACTGGTTAACACTCTGGTAACAAGGTAAGTTGCAGGAAATTATCAGCCGGAGGCGGTTATGTTTCACCCGGATTCAGTTGCAGTGACCCAACAGCGTGATGATGTTCCCCTTATTGATCCGGCCTCGCTGGCCTGCCAGCGCCTGCTGGATCAACTGGCACCCACCGAAGCCACGGTTTTATTGTGTGGTGAGACCGGGACCGGTAAAGAGGTGATGGCCCGCTATCTGCACCAGCACAGCCCGCGGCGCCATGGCCCCTTCCTGGCGCTTAATTGCGGCGCCCTCAGTGAGAGCCTGGCAGAAGCGGAGCTATTCGGCCATGAGAAAGGGGCCTATACCGGCGCCCAGCAGGGGATGCCGGGCTGGTTTGAGGCGGCCAGCGGCGGCACGCTGCTGCTGGATGAAATTGGCGAGCTGAGCCTCACCCTGCAAGTTAAATTACTGCGCGTGCTTCAGGAGCGGGAGATTACCCGGGTGGGCTCCCGCTCTCCGCGTAAAATTGATGTCCGGGTGATAGCGGCCACCCACGTGGATTTACGCCAGGCCATTGCCGGGCGGCGCTTTCGGGAGGATCTCTACCACCGGCTGAATATTGCCACGCTGTCGGTGCCCGCCCTGCGCCAGCGCCGGCAAGATATTCTGCCGCTGGCCGACCATTTTCTGCGCCTTTATGGTCAGCGGTTCGGGCGGCCCACGGTGCGTTTGTCGGCCCCGGCCAGGCAGCGGCTGCTGGATTATGCGTGGCCGGGCAATGTGCGTGAGCTGGAAAATACCCTGCACCGGGCAGTGCTGATGAACCAGAACGGGGAAATCGACAGCGCTGACCTGTGGCCCTTGTCGGCGCTACCCGCCCCGGTGATGGAGCCGTCAGTGGATGAATTTACCGGCTGGCTGCGCCGCCAGCTTCAGTCCCCGCCGCCCCAGCTTTACGAACGGGTGGTGCGCAGGTTAATTGAGGCGGCGATGGAGCATGAAGGCGGTAATCAAAGCCATGCGGCGGCCTTACTGGGGATCAGCCGCCAGGCGTTGCGCACCCAACTGGCCCATCTTGGGGTGATCAAAGGCCGCCGCCGTTGCGCCACTGGCGCCAGGGTGGCGAGTCAGGGTGGCGAGTAATGATTGATTTTCCACCAGCATTATAACGGCCAGCGCGCGACAGAAATACATCAGGGGCCCCGGTGCCCCTGGTTATCACCATACCGCTCACTCTTTTCCTCACAAGCGCTCTCCAGCCTGCTTAGCCCACCGCGCAGCGGGAATACCATCTGGCCAATTATATTGGGTCAATAAACAATCAATAAACAACTAATAAATAGCGAATCAGATAATGACTATTCAGGAGGCCTTGAGAGAGGAATTACCGAGGTGCATAATATGAACAAATTTTTCCTTTGTAATATTTTGTCATTAGATGAAACACCGCAGTAATATTAACGGGGCGAAATTTATGATTGTTCCAATAATATAATTGTGGAAATTGTTCATAAAAATTATCCATCTCTGGGCTGATTATGTTTTTCTGTGATCAATGATTATTTTTTGGGATTTTATTGTAAAAAAATCAACAGGAAATAGCACATTTGTACAATTGCTACATAAAATGTTTTCATAAAATGGATGCTCCCCTTAATTCAAAAGAATAATTAATTATGAAAAGATTATTAGCAGTGGCAAATAAACCGGGGCGTACTTTGGCACTTAGCGCGCTGACACTGGCGTTAGGTTCTTCACAGGTTTTCGCGGCTGATGCCTTCAGCTACGACTCCCCCTATATGTTCGGTGACTGGGGTGGCCTGCGTACCGATTTAGAAAAAGACGGGGTTAAATTCCAGGTGAATTACACCATGGAAGCGGCCTCAAACCTGGCGGGCGGGTATAACACGTCAACAACTGCGCGTTATGCCGATCAACAGGCATTTGGCGTTAATCTCGATCTGCAAAAACTGCTCGACTGGAATGATGCGGAATTCCAGCTGACCATCACCAACCGTGACGGGCAGAACTTGTCCGACCACGTGGCGGATAAACGTACCGGCATGGTCTCTTCGGTTCAGGAAGTGTATGGCCGTGGCCAGACCTGGCGCCTGACCCAAATGTGGTTACGTAAAGGGTTCTTCGACGATGCGCTGGATATTAAAGCGGGCCGTCTGACGGTGGGTGAAGATTTTGATAACTTCGACAGTAAGTTCCAGAACCTGGCCTTTGGTAGCGGCCAGGCGGGTAACTGGCGCGGTGATCACTGGTATAACTGGCCAGTCTCCCAGTGGGGGGCGAGGGTGAAGCTGAATTTCACCCCGGAATGGTTCCTCCAGGTGGGGATCTATAACCAGAACCCGTACAACTACGATCGCGGTGACGGTTTCCGTTTCGAATTTAGCCCGACAGAAGGCAACCTGGTCCCGGTGGAACTGGGCTGGCAGCCGAAGCTGGGGGCAGAGGGCTTGCCGGGGAACTACCGGTTAGGCTTTTATTACTCCTCAACCAAAGATCCGCAATACAGCTCTTATCATAACGGCGCCTACAGTAATGACGATGTGCACTCCTACGGCGGCTATCTGTTGGCGCAGCAACAGTTGACCACCCAGGGGGGATCGGTGGATCGCGGGCTGGGGGTCACCGTTCAGGCGGTAATGAACGACCATAAAACCTCGAAAACCGATAATTACCAGGCCATTGCGTTAACCTGGAAGGGGCCGTTTGATGCCCGGCCAAAAGATGAGATAGGTTTCGGGGTTGCCCGTATTCATATCAACTCGGACTACACCAAAATGCTGCGTACTGAGAATAACGAACACGGCATTCACGACTACGATAACCCGGCGTATTTACCGATCCAGTCCGGGGCCGAATGGAACTATGAAATTTATTACGACGTCCATGTCACTAACTGGATGTCGCTGCGCCCGAACCTGCAATATATTGCTTCCCCGGGTGCGGTCAGCGAAGTTAACGACGCCTTTGTCGGCGGTCTGACGGCGAATATCAGCTTCTGATCGGAACCATCACCGTTGCTAAGCCCGGCACTGCCGGGCTTTTTTATCACGGCTCAACCGGCAGATAGCGCGGTTTGATGATTCTGGCGCGCAGCTTATCGTAAACCCAGTTATAAAGTACGGTATACGGCAGGAAGAACAGGATTAAGCCAATCTCCAGCATAAACGCCGCGGGCAGGGTGATGCCAAGGTAAGCGGCGGCAATCGACACCCCGATGATAATAAACCCACCTTCAAACCCCAGGGCATGGAGAATGCGCACTTTCGCGCGGCGGACCACCCTGCTGACTGGCCATAAGCGGTCAAAAATCAGGTTGTAGATAATGTTCCAGATCATCGCGGCAGTGGCCAGTAACAGGGTTAATCCCCCCATTTCCAGCACATGACGATGCAGTAGCCAGGCCGTGGTCGGGGCGAGGATAGCGGTGGCAACCCCCTCGAAGCAGACGGCGTGAAATACCCGTTCCGGAAGGGTGCGTTTTTCGGTTTTCTGGTGGGACATCTGGCATAACCTCTGTTGTGCTGGTGTGGTATCTGGCGAACAAGGGCTACGATTTTATCTATTCAGCTGATATTCTAAAGTTAGAAACCATCGATAAAAGCGATACATCATGCGTTACTCCCCGGAAGCCCTCACTGCCTTTGTTGAATCTGTCGCCTGCGGCTCGTTTTCTGCCGCCGCCCGGCGGCTGCATAAGAGCCAGTCCACCATCAGTACCGCCATTGCCAACCTGGAGTCCGACCTTGGGGTGACGCTGTTTGATCGTTCCGCCAGGCAACCGGTGTTGACGGAGCAGGGCCAGCAGGTGTTGAGTTATGTGCAGGCGATCCTCGCCGCCGGTGAGCGGCTGGATGCGCTGGCAGTGTCCCTGGCGGAAGAGACCGAGCCCCGGCTCGCTTTTGTGCTCTCTGATACCCTCAACCCGGAAGTGCTGGAAGGCCTGTTGGCGGGATTTGACCAGGCGTTTCCCCATACGGAATTTGAATGCCTGATCGGTGAAAATGAAGATGTGCTGGATCTGTTGCAAAAGGGCCGCGCCCAGCTGGGGCTGATTGAATCCCGGGAAGTGTACCCCGGGGATATTGGCCATAACCGGCTGCCGGAGCAGACCCATATGGGTATTTATGTGGCGGCCGGTCACCCGCTGGCCAGCTGCCGGGATCTGGCCTATGACCAGCTGCACGCCTGGCGTGAGCTGCGGCTGAACACCTTTCTTGCCCGCGGCGGAAAGCCCGGTCGGGGGCCGGGATGGTCGGCACCTAATTATCTGTTGCTGCTGAGTATGGCGGTGCAGGGGCTGGGGTGGTGCGCTTTACCCTGTGCGCTGGTCAACGAGTTTGCCCGGCCCGGGGCACTGGTCCCGCTCCGGTTACCCGGCTGGCCGCGGGCGCTGTCCACGGATGTGTTGTGGAATCGCCGCCTGCCGCCGGGGAAAGCCGGGCGCTGGTTACAAAACTATCTGCTGGGTGTGCACCGGCCCGGCGCCACCGGCAGTAAAGGGCGCTGACCGGCATAACCGCCACGGCGGTTCTCAGAAGCGATAATCCAGCCCGACACTGGTGATAAAGTTATAATTTTCTATCCCGCTGGCTTTACTGCTGCCGCCGACGGTATCGTTAATGCCGTCATAATACATCTGGCTGCCTTTTTTATTTTCGACCCGGCTCCATGCGGCATCAATATATATTTTGGCATGATCTGTCAGCCAGTAACCGACATTACCTTCCAGTGAATAGAAATCCTGATGGCGTGTTTTTTCATGGAAGGTCATGTCACGGAGGTAGTGCTTATCGGTGTCTGAGGCACGTGCCCAGGGGCTGTATTTAAATGTGGCGCTGGCTTCTATTTTTTCATAACGATAATTACCGGTTAACCCAATGTAGGGCATTTTATAATGCTGCTGGTAACCGATAACCTTAAGCCCGGCGGGGAAATCGCCGACGTCCGTGCCATTAGCATAATTATGATGCCCGCCCTTAGCATAGAAGCTGTAACGGCTCTCCTGATAACCCGCCATTACCCCCAGTCGCCAGTCTGGCTGGGTAATAAACCAGCCTTTGGCGTTAAGATCGAACTGGTTAGCGTAGCTAAGGGTGGTGTTGGGGTGGCTACTGTGATCGGTCCAGTCTTTCTGGTTCGCATTCAGCCAGTCGTAATCGTCCATATGGCTGCCTTTGCTGGCGAACGTGGTCCAGCCCGAGGCGCCAAGGGTGACCCAGGGCATCAGATCCCAGTCAATATGGCCTTTAAGAACGGCGGCGTTTTTGTATTTCCAGTTAAGCTGGCTTAACTTGCGTCCGCCTTCGTCCGGTGCGTAGACCCGTTCTTTGGTCTCACCGCTCAGTGTGCCGACGTTGAGCCCGCCGGTGACATTTTGGGGGGTAAAAAGCGTGTCCGCCAGGGCAGGAAAGGCCAGTGGCGCAGAAAGCATTGCCGCCGCAATAACTGTTTTTTTCATTTCTATGATTCCATCATTTATCAATGAGTCCTTATTTATTTGTGCAGTAAAACAGTTAATAGGCAATCTGTTATTTGATTGTGTTTTGGGAATATTTAATTTTCGGGTTAAATGGCGCTATTTGACGTAACAAGGTCCGCGCTGTCATAAAAATGACATAAATACATTTTTACACGCCATGTTATTATGGTTATTGGTTTTGCGCAAATAAAAATGGCGTTGCGCTCACCGTATTATGCAGCGCCATTATTATTTAACGGTATGATTTATTTAGCGGAATATAATCAGCCCGGCCAGCGGGACTGGCGAATAATGGTGCAGAAATTAAACGGACGAAATGCCGGGTCTTTATCCTGTAATACATCGGCTTTCACATTACCAAAAGTAGTTTGCGGCTTGCTTTTAATACCATCATAAAATGTTTGGATAATCTGCTCCTTAAAGTCTGCCGGGCGTGGATACTGTGCGACCACTGCCTCCCGGGTGGCATCATCATAAGACGGGTATCCCCTACCCAGCACGTCCATTTCAACCCCCGCAGTGACCAGGGCAATCTCCGGGGCCATAAACTCCGGGATGCCCGGCGTGGTATGCAGGGCGATGGCGGTCCAGACTTTGTCAATATCCGTCTGGGTTATCCCGTAGTGTTGTAAAAAGGTCCGGGCGGCGTTGGCGCCGTCAACTTCAAAGCGCTTATCACAACTGCAATGTTCGTGGGTTAGCCCCATGTCGTGGAACATACAGCCGATGTACAGTAATTCATGATCGACGCTGACATTCCGCTGCTGGCCCGCCAGTGCCGCCCACCAGTAGACCCGGCTGGAATGGTTAAACAGTAACTCTGACTCGGTATCCCGGATCAGGGCAGTGGCATCTTTTGCCATCCGGGAATCGGGGATACGAATGCTATTGATGGTCAGGCTCATGGTGTCTCTCCTTTGTCGTGATGAGTACGCGTGATGTCTGGCAGTGATGCTAAAAGAAATTTAAAATGTCTTAAATTGACTTATAAAGATGATTAAGGACATTGCGATGATTACGGACACCGGAGAGCGAAATGCCACATAACATTGTGATCCTGGCGGTGCCGGGGGTGCAGTTACTGGATGTTGCCGGCCCGCTGGACCAGCGACGGGTGACTACCCACTGGGCCGCCTGTGCTGAGCTGGCGGCACGCTTCCCGGCTATCAGTGTGGATGCCGACGCACTATACGTTGCCGACGGGCCGGTGCGCACCGCCGCCGGGGTGACATCGGGTATGGATCTGGCCCTGCGCCTGATTGAAGAGGATGTCGGGCAGGAGGTGGCCCGGGACGTTGCCGCCCGTCTGGTGATGTTTTTTCGCCGTCCGGCGGGCCAGGGGCATTTTATGCGCCAGCAAGGGGTATCGGTTGCCGGGCGCAGCGCATTGCAGGATCTCCAGCGCTGGGTATTGAGTAACCTGCATCAGGTGAGTGGCATCCAGGATATGGCCAGCCATATTCAGCGCAGCCCCCGCCATCTTAACCGGTTGTTCCGACAGCAAATGGGCATGAGCTGTGGGGAATGGCTGGAAGGTGCGCGTATCGCGAAGGCCCGGGAGCTACTGACAGGCCCATTACCGGCAAAAAGCGTGGCCGCCGCCTGCGGTTATCGCAGCAGCGATGTTTTACGGCGGGCATTTAGCAAGGTGACGGGGATGACGCCCTCGGTGTACCGCAAAATGTATCGTGCGGCGCCGTCATAACCGGGAAAACCGGCCAGCAGACGCTGGCCGGTGTGGTCAGTTAACGCAGCGGGCAGGGCGCCCCGGCCAGTACTTCACCCAACAAGGTGGTATGCCGGACCAGCGCCTGCTGTAAGCAGGCCCCGATGGCCTGGCTGCATCCTTCAATGTCGCCTTCGGGCCAGGTGGCGTACAGCATATCCGCCTGCTCATCGGATGCCAGCCGGTACAGTTCAAGAAACAGCGTGATGTCATTGCTGTTAACCGGGGTAGTGAAGAGCGCCAGATTGTCGGCGGCCCCGACGAGGGCCAGATCACTGGCTTCCCGTAGCTGCTGATGTTGCGCCAGTGCCGCCTGCCATTGTTCCCCGGCGGCGGGCGAGCCGCGCAGCTGGCTAAGCTGCAGGGCGGCCAGCGCCTGCCAGCACTGCGCTACCGCAGGGGGCTGGCTGAACAGGCCGTTGATCCCGCTTGCGGTATCGCCCAGCAGACTGATCACCAGCCGGCGACCGGTGTCAGATAAATCGGTCCCCGGGGCTATCTGCTCCAGCAGCGAGCAGAATACCGCGTTACTTTCGCCAGCCGGATACTGCTGGGCGAGGAACAACATCAGTTGCCATACCCGTGCCGGGATCCCCGGTACATCACCGGGTCGCTGCATCCAGGCGGCCACCGCTTCCGCCAGCTGTTCCTCGGGCATAACGGCAATTTTATCAATCAGTTGCCTTTTTGTGACGTTGTCACCATTAAACGCCCCGCCGGTGGCACTGGTGGTCTGGGTTTCGAGCAGGCGATTAACCAGGGCATGCAGCTGGGCCACATTGCCCCCGGTACAGCGGGCAATTTCCTGGCCGGCAGCAAAGCCAATCAGGGTGGGTACCCCGCGCAGGCCATAGGCTGCAATCAGGTCGTTATTTTGATCCACATCGCAACGGGCAATGGTCAGGCGATCGCCATAGCGCCCGGACAGTCGCTGGAGCCAGGGTTCCAGTGCCAGGCAAGGGGCGCACCAGGGCGCCCAGACGTCGAGCAGTACCGGGGTGTTGCTATCGGCAAGGAGTGCCGGAAGTTGTGCTGCAGTAATATCGATCATCAGATCCTCGTTGAATAATCATATGAATAGTAGGTGTCATATTCCCGACGTCGGGGAAGGTGGTTGTATTCACAGGCAGTCTCCTTTGCTAATCGATATCGTTAAGGTGCAGAACGCGGGCGGCGGTGGAAAATCGCCGCCCGCAGAAACAGTCTCCCATCATACCCCGGGGGGATGACAAACAGATGACAACCGGCCCGGTTACGCGCCGCTCAGGCAGCGGATAAAGCGGTCTTGCGCCTGGCGCACCCGTTCCGGCGACCGGCTTATCTGCTGCCAGATGCTGTGGTGATCGGCCCCGGGGACCGTCCACAATTGCCGGTGGCTGGCGCGGGTCGCCGCCTGGTACAGCCGGGGCGGGATCTCCGCCGGGATAACATCATCCTGCTCACCGGCCACCACCAGCAGGTTACCGGTATAGCAGGATGCCAGTTGCCAGGCATCGCTGTGTTGCCAGCTGCGGGGCTGGCGGATAAGGGTACTAAATTCTGGCCCAAAAGGGACCCGGCTGGCGGTGTGGGTATAGACACCAGGTACCATCAGCAATAGCCCCCTGAGGGGCCGGGTGGCACTCAGTTGCAGGGCGTTATAGGCCCCCATACTCACCCCCATACAGGCGGTGACCGGCGCCCCGCAACCGGCGATATAATCGGCCACTGTCCGGGCTTGATCTGTGCGGCTGGCCAGGGAGGAGTCCTCCAGCGTACCGCCGCTCTCGCCGTGGCCCAGGCAGTCAAATGCCGTGGTGCCAAACGCCAGGTGGTGAAAGAGATGCTGGTATTTTTCCAGCGCCCGGCGGCTTTTAGAACCGCCGTGAATCATCAGGACATTACCGCGCTGCCCCGGGGTATGCTCCCCGCGCAGCGGTTGCCCGTGATAGTCAAGCGTAAATGTGCTGGTCATGATTTCCTGCAAGGCGCTTGCCGCCTCGTTTCATCGGTGTTGTGACTATAGCAGAATGTTGACATCCGGGGCCGCCCACCGGCCGCCCCGAAGGTAACAGAACGTATCAGACGCCGCGGCGATTAGTGGGCCGATGCAGGCTGAGAGGGCTGGTGAATGCTACCGTGAAAACCGGTTTTCGCGATGGCATCCAGCAAGCGCTGATTGTCGACATTGTCTGCCACAATCACCTCTGCCTGCTTCGTTTTCATCGATGCTTTGGCTTTGATAACCCCGTCCGTGCTGCGCAGCGCCTGGTTAATCGAGATAACACACAGCGGGCAGGTCATCTGCTGGATATCAATTGTGACTTCCCGGTCCGCCGCCTGGAGCAGGGGGGCCGGGAGGGTTAGCGCCATGCAGAGTAATGTTTTGATGGGTAACGTTCTCATGGGTTACGCTCCAGAAACCAGGGTAGAACCCAGGGGTAGGTTAACAGCGCCAGTACCAGAGGGACGGATAGCCAGTACAACCATACCAGCATCCGGCGGCTGATCAGGTTGACGCACACCGGCCTCGGGGCCAGATATAGCCGCCAGAACCCGCGCGCCATCAGGCCAACGGACAGGATAATCATCGGAATTTGCAGCCAGTCAAAGGCCGGTACGCCAATGAGCCCCGCCGCCGAGATACCGAACACCAGATACAGCAGCGGCCCAACGCAGCAGAGGGTTGAAGCACCGGCGGCGATAACCGCCGCCAGTAGGGTAACCAGCCCGCGCTTAACGCTGTTCGACGCTGACATAGTCGTAACTGAACGCGGCAGGATCGTAGAAGTTTAGCGGATCGCCGTCTACTTCCGCATAGGGGTAGCCGAAGTTGTTGACGTTACCCTGTTGTGCCGCGGGAGAGAGGGCAAAGTCCCGGGCGTGGTTGAAGCCCACCCAGTTCATCTCCCAGTTACCGAATAAATAGTCGTTGACCGCTTTCACCCCGGGATCGCTGTTGTCTTTTTTCTCGGTCAGGCGCAATTTGGTGACATCGGCCGGATCTGCCGGAACCCAGCCGAAGCCGGCCAGCCAGAACATGGCGCGGCAGTGCTGGCCGCCGCTGATTTTTGCCACCCCCTGATCGTCAGCGCTGCCAAAGGCTTTGCTGGAATACTGGCTCAGTTTACGGGTCGCCCCAAGGCGAATACCGAACATTTCCCGGGCCGGGATACCTACCGCGCGGCACAGGGCCACAAACACCGAGTTGATATCGGTGCATTTGCCGCCCAGGGTCTGGGTTTTAAGGATCTGGCCCACATCCCCGGTGCCACAGCCGATGACGTTATCGTCCCGGTGCATATGAGTGCTGACCCAGTTATGCAGCAGCCGCGCCTGGTTAAGGGGCGTTTTTTCATGGCCGATAATATTGAGCGCGGTCTCTTTAACAAGCCCGGTCACCGGAATATGCGGGGTGGCCTGGAGGAAGGGTTTGATCTCGTCGGGGAGCATCGCATCTTCCCCGGCCGGGAGCGCCCAGTCCGCCAGTTGATTGTCTTTCAGCACTTCCCAGTCCTGGGTGGCGATGGTCATCTCGACGGTGAGCTCCAGCGGGCCGCCAGAGTGTGGCCAGCTGACAAACAGCATTTTGGCACCAAAGCGGTTGTTGGCGTTAAGCTGCGCGGTCTGGAAATTGCCTTTCCAGCTGAGGTCCAGCAACTGCTGAAAGGCGGTGTTTTCGGGAACCGGTACCCAGAGGTTCACTTTCCCTTCGGAGCCTGCCGGGGCTTTGAGATTATAGGTCTGGGTCATGATAAACCGACGGCGGTTGCCATCACCGGTAACGGCAGGTTGGGGGGCTGCGGGGCGGTTTTTTGTTTCCGCCATCACCGGATGCACCAGCCCGAGCGTAGAGAGTACCGCTGCGCCTTTCAGAAAGTGTCGCCTTTCCATCGCGTATTCCTTTAGTCACCAGTAAAAGCTGGGTCTTAACCCCGCACCTGCGGAGGCCGGGGCTATTATGCGACTAAGTTGATCACTGAACAATCCGTTACGGGGTGGCTTTGGGGTGGCGGTTACCAGAAAATTTTCCAGAAAAAGGTAAAAATTAATGTAACGCAATAAACCAGTATGATAAATCTTTAGAATCATCATACTTTTCTAACTACCACACCGACAATCATGACGCATTTATCGCCACGGACGTTGCTTTCACTGCTCTGCCTTTCTGCCGCTTTATGGCTCTCACCGGCATCCGCCACCGGGTTAACCACCGCATGGCCGGTCAATATTGGCCCACTCAACCCGCACCTCTATACCCCCAACCAGATGTTTGCCCAGAGCATGGTCTATGAGCCGCTGGTGCGTTATCAGGCCGACGGCACCGTAATACCGTGGCTGGCGACCCACTGGCGCCATTCGGCGGACGGTAAAACCTGGATCTTTACCTTGCGGGACGGGGTGCAATTTTCCAGCGGTGAGCCCTTCACCGCCCAGGCCGCGAAAGCCAATTTTGATGCGGTACTGGCCAACCGTAAACGCCACGCCTGGCTGGAGCTGGTCAACCAGATTGTCGCGGTGAACGCCATTGGCGATAACCAACTGGAGATAGTACTAAAGAGCGCCTATTACCCGCTGTTACAGGAGCTGGCATTGCCCCGGCCATTCCGGTTTATTGCGCCGTCGCAGTTTATGCAGGGGGGCACGATGCACGGCATTCGCCAGCCCATCGGCACTGGCCCCTGGATGGTGCAGTCCTCGCGGCTTAATCAGGATGATGTGCTGGTGCGCAACCCGCATTACTGGGGAGCCAAACCAATGCTGGATAAAATAACGATCAATATCATCCCGGATGCCACCAGCCGCGCCGTGGCGCTGGAAACCGGCAGTGTCGATATGCTGTATGGCAATGAGGGGCTGCTGCCGCTGGATACCGTGGAACGCCTGCGCCACGACCCGCAATTTAACGTGCGGTTATCCGCCCCGGTAGAGACGGTGATGCTGGCCCTGAACAGCAACCGCGGGGCCACCCGGTTGCTGGCGGTGCGGGAGGCGCTCAACTACGCGGTGGATAAGAAAACCCTGATTGCCAGCGTGCTGTACAACACCCAGCAACCGGCAGACACGCTGTTTGCCCCCAGCGTGCCTTACGCCAACCTTAATTTACCCGCCCGCAACTACAACCCGGATAAAGCCAGCGCCCTGCTGGACCAGGCCGGGTGGCAGCGGGTGCCGGGTAAGGCTATCCGGGAAAAGGACCACCAGCCGCTGGTTATCGAGCTGGCGTTTATCGGCACCGATGCGCTGAGCAAATCCATGGCGGAGGTTATCCAGGCCAATGCCCGGGCCGTGGGGGTCGACCTGAAACTGGTGGGCGAGGAGGAGAGCAGTATCTATGCCCGCCAGCGGGATGGCCGCTTCGGGATGATCTTCACCCGCACCTGGGGGGCGCCTTATGATCCTCACGCGTTTATGAGTTCGATGCGGGTGCCGTCCCACGCCGATTACCAGGCCCAGCGTGGCCTGGCGGATAAACCCCAGATTGACGCGGGCATCAGCGCCATCCTCAGTACTACCGATGAGCAACGCCGCCGGGCCCTGTACCGGGAGGTGTTGACCCGTTTACACAATGATGCGGTATACCTGCCCATCAGCTATGTGTCGCAGATGTCGGTGGCCAGCAAAAAAATTGCCCCGGTGCCTTTCGCACCGATGGCCAGCGAGATCCCTTTTGAACAAATAACCCTGGCGAAATAACCATGCTGCGTTTTGTGATCCGCCGGATACTGTTGCTGATCCCGCTGCTGCTGGCGGCGTCGGCTGTGATATTTTTGCTGTTGCGCCTGGGCCACGGGGACCCGGCCATGGACTATCTGCGCTTGTCTAACCTGCCGCCCACCCCGGAGATGCTGGTGTCGACCCGGGCGATGCTGGGGCTCGACCAGCCCCTGTACTGGCAGTACGGCCACTGGCTGTGGCGGGCGTTACAGCTTGATTTTGGCCACTCGTTTGCCACCCAGCGCCCGGTACTGGACGATATGCTGCATTTCTTCCCGGCGACCCTGTTGCTGGCCGGGGTGGCCTTTGCCCTGATCCTGGTGATTTCGGTGCCGCTGGGGATGTGGGCTGCCCGTCACCGGGATCGCTGGCCGGATCATCTGGTGCGGCTGGTGGCCTTTCTCGGGGTATCGATGCCGAATTTCTGGCTGGCGTTCCTGCTGGTGATGCTGTTTGCGGTACAGCTTAAGTGGCTACCGGCCATGGGTTACGGTAGCTGGCGGCACATTGTATTACCGGCTATCTCGATTGCCTTTATGTCGCTGGCGATTAATGCCCGGCTGCTGCGCGCCAGTATGCTGGAGGTGGCCGGGCAGCGCCACGTGACCTGGGCGCGGCTGCGGGGCCTGAGCCCGCGGCGCACCGAGCGGGACCATATTCTGCGTAATGCATCGTTGCCCATTATCACCGCCATGGGGATGCACATTGGCGAGCTGATAGGCGGTACGATGATCATTGAAAGTATCTTTGCCTGGCCCGGCGTGGGCCGCTATGCGGTATCGGCAATTTTTAACCGCGACTATCCGGTCATCCAGTGTTTTACCCTGCTGATGGTGGGGGCGTTTGTGTTGTGCAATTTGCTGGTTGACCTGCTTAACGCCTGGCTGGATCCGCGTATTCGTCATCATGAAGGGGGGCGATGATGCACTTTCTACGCCATAGCCGCTGGCCGGTACGCCTGGCCTGCGGCGTGATTGTCGTACTGTTGCTGGTGGCGCTGACCAGCCAGTGGTGGCTCCCCCGGGACCCGCTGGCCATTGACTTGCCCCGGCGGCTGCTCGGAGCCAGCGGCGAACACTGGCTGGGCACCGACCATTTAGGCCGCGATATCTTCTCACGTCTGCTGGCGGCGACCCGAATTTCACTGGGGGCGGTCCTTCTCTGCCTGTGGCTGGTGCTGGGGATCGGTATTGTGGTGGGCGGCTGTGCCGGATTGCTCGGCGGTCGCGTCGATCAGGCCCTGATGCGGGTAACGGATATGTTTATGACCTTCCCGACATCGATCCTCTCCTTCTTTATGGTGGGGGTGCTGGGGACCGGGCTGACCAATGTGATTATCGCCATCGCGTTATCTCACTGGGCCTGGTACGCCCGGATGGTACGTAGCCTGGTTATCAGCCTGCGCCAGCGGGAGTACATCCTTGCCGCCCGGATGAGCGGCGCCCGGGGCTGGCACATTTTTTGTCAGCATCTGGCCGGGGCGGTGCTGCCGTCACTGCTGGTGCTGGCTACCCTGGATATCGGCCATATGATGCTCCACGTGGCGGGGATGTCGTTCCTCGGCCTCGGGGTCAGCGCGCCAACCCCGGAGTGGGGCGTGATGATCAACGATGCCCGCCAGTATATCTGGACCCAGCCCCAGCAAATGCTCTGGCCGGGGCTGGCGCTGTTTATCAGCGTGATGGCGTTTAACCTCCTCGGGGATGCCCTGCGGGATTATCTGGACCCGCACCTAATGAGAGCGCATAGCCACTGATGATCGGACAACTTGAACTACAAAACATCACGCTGCATAGCCAGCATCCCCTGGTGCACGGGGTTTCTCTGACGGTGACCAAAGGGCGGGTATTGGCCCTGGTCGGCGGTAGCGGCAGCGGAAAGTCACTCACCTGTGCCGCCGCGCTCGGGGTGCTGCCTGTGGGGGTCAGGGCCAGCGCCGGGCAGGTGCTGGCTGACGGGCAACCGGTAACACCTGAGGCACTGCGCGGGCGGCTGGTGGCCACCATTATGCAAAACCCGCGCAGCGCGTTTAACCCGGTGCGCACCCTGTGGGATCACGCCCGGGAGACCTGCCGGGTGGCCGGTAAATCGCCGGATCCGGCGTCGGTAGCCGCGGTGATGGCCGCCGTCGGGCTGGCGCACCCCGGGGCCTTGCTGAAGCAGTACCCGTTTGAGATGAGCGGCGGGATGTTGCAGCGGATGATGATTGCCCTGGCACTGCTCAGCGACGCACCGTTTATTGTGGCGGATGAGCCGACCACCGATCTGGACGTGCTGGTCCAGGCGCAGATCCTCGATCTGCTGGAGGCGATGATTGCCCGCCGCGGCCAGGGGATGCTGCTGGTCACCCATGATATGGGGGTGGTGGCGCGGCTGGCCGATGATGTGGCGGTCATGGAGTGCGGCGTTATTGTCGAGCAGGGCAGCGTCGGGCAGATCTTTCACCACCCGGTGCACCCGGTAACCCGCCGGCTGATCAGTGCGCACCTTGCGCTATATGGACTGGAGTCTGAATAATGTCGTTATTAACCGTTAGCGGTGTCAGCCATCGTTACCCCCGGGGGAGTGGGCAGCAGACGGTACTTAACCAGCTTGACCTGGTTATCCATGAAGGGGAAACCCTCGCGCTACTCGGGCGCAGTGGCTGCGGTAAAAGTACCCTGGCGCGGCTGCTGGCCGGGCTGGAGACCCCCAGCAGTGGTACGGTGGCCTGGCGCGGGGAGGGGATGCGCGGGCTGAACCGCGCCCGGCGTAAACAGTTTGCCCGGGAAGTACAGATGGTTTTCCAGGATGGCCCCGGCGCGGTAAACCCGCGCCATACCCTGCGCCAGATTATCGACGAGCCGCTGCGGCATCTTACCACTCTGGGGCGCACCCAGCGCCAGGCGAGAATCGACGAGGTATTGCGGGCCGTGGCGCTGGACCCGGCCCTACAGGATGCACTGCCGTCGCAGATCAGTGGCGGCCAGCTCCAGCGGGTGTGCATCGCCCGGGCGCTGGCGGTCTCGCCGCGGCTGTTGATCCTGGATGAAGCAGTATCAAATCTGGATTTAGTTCTTCAGGCTGATATTATTCGCCTGCTAAAACAGCTGCGGACGCAGTGTGATATCGCTTTTTTGTTTATCACCCACGATCTGCGGCTGGTGGAGCGTTTTTGCCAGCGGGTGGTGGTAATGAGTGATGGCCATATTGTTGAAGATGTGGCGGTGCAGACGGGCGTGGTCTTTGCGTCTGCTGCGGGGCAGGCGCTGCAACGGGCGGTATTGCCCGCATTCCCGCCACGCCGGGCTGGCAGCGCCTGAACCGATATGTAGGGAACCGAACCATGCAGCGTATAACCATTACCCTTGATGATGATTTACTGGACACCCTCGATGGGCTCAGCGCCCGGCGGGGGTATCACAACCGTTCCGAAGCGCTGCGCGATATCCTGCGCAATACCCTGGCCCAGGAGGCAGTTGCCGACAACCAGCAGTCTGGTTATGCGGTATTGTCCTATGTCTACGAGCACGAGAAGCGCGACCTGGCCAGCCGCCTGATCCAGACCCAGCACAGCCACCATGACCTGTCGGTGGCGACACTGCATGTCCATATTAATCACGATGACTGCCTCGAAATCGCGGTGCTCAAAGGCAATATGGGCGATGTACAGCAGTTTGCTGATGACGTTATCGCCCAGCGCGGGGTGCGCAATGGCCACCTCCAGTGCCTGCCCGCCGGCCCGGCCGCCCCGGATGCCCCGCACCATCACCACCATCATGACGGCTAGCTACCCGGGCGCGCCGCGCGGGTACTAACGGGTTAGCCGCCGTGCTGGTGCGTTTCACCACACAGCGGCTAATTATCCTGTTTCAGACGTTATTTAATAACCCGCCGCGGCTTTGTTGAATAAATCAGATTTCGGGTAAGTCTCCCCCGTAGCGGGTTGTGTTTTCAGGCAATACGCACACTTTCAGGCATACCTGCTTTCGTC
>NZ_WBXP01000034.1 GCF_016415625.1 Shimwellia pseudoproteus | reverse complement strand
TTTTCGGGTCTGACGGCGCTTAGTGCTGAATTCACTATCGGCGAAGGTGAGTTGATGGCTCATGATGTCCCTCTGGGATGCGCTCCGGATGAATATGATAATCTCATATCAGGAACTTGTTCGCACCTTCCCTAATACTTTGCCTGATGTGAAATAGTGTTGTGTATATTTCTGTGCGCCTAAGGATATCTTCAGCTGCGTTAAGCACTAATGGCAACAGCATTTTCATGGGCACGCCTGGCGGGGGATTTATTCAGTAAAAATAATGAGATGCCGGATTCTTCACCTAAAATTTACCGGGGCATAATATTGCCCGTTGTTACCTATCAGGGGTTGCGTTATCTGCCGCCCGGGCTCTGGCCTGGCGGATAAAATCCGGCAGGATATTGTTTTTAATATGGCGCTGCCAGCTCAGGATCAGGGTCGTGGTGGCAAGGGGATCATCCAGCGGGCAGTAGCAGACCTCGGGGATTGCGATGGCGCGCTGGGTGTCCGGGACGAGGGTTATCCCCATGCCCATGGCCACCAGCCCGGTCGCGGCGGAGACATCCCGGGTGAAATGCATATCCTTTGGTGTAAACCCCGCCCGGCGACAGGCATCGATAATTGACCAGCCCAGGCCAATGCCCGGCGGATCCCGCTGTATCAGGAAGCGTTCGTCACGCAGGGCGGCCAGTGCGATCCGCGGCGCACCCGCCAGCGGGTGCTGGCGAGGTAACACCGCCACCAGTGGATGGGCCGCCAACTCGAGGTATTCCAGCTCCGGATAGAGCGGGGCGGGCCCCCGCAGAATGGCAATATCCAGTTGATAGTTCAGTAACAGCCGCAGCTGATCCGGCACATTGTGCTCCGCAATCGCCACCTCGATATGCGGCTTGTCGTGGCGATACTGATTAATCAGGGCCGTCATGGCTGGGTCAAGTATTGATGACCCCACATAACCCAGGGTCAGTTGCCCGCTGTGGCCCTGGCGCAGGCTGTTGGCGCGGGTGATAAACGCCTGGTATTGGGTGAGGGCCAGACGGGCCTCCTCCACCAGTTGCTGCCCCTGAAAGGTGAGGGACACATTACGCTTATCCCGGCTGAACAGCGGGATGTGCAGATCCCGCTCCAGCGCTTTGATTTGCTGGCTCAGCGCGGGCTGGGCGATATTAAGCCGCAGGGCCGCCCGGCCAAAATGCAGCTCTTCTGCCAGTACCACAAATGAACGTAATTGCCGGTGATCCATCGTCCCCTCCTGTTTGTCGCTCTGATAATAACTGCTTATTAAAATGGCGGGTATTATTATTGGATTATTATTAATCGGCGCAGGACACTGAAAACAGAGGCAGGGCAGTCGGCCCCGCCGGAAACTTCAGAGGAGTGCTGATATGCCTGACCAACCCATCAAGGTGACGGATCTTCGATCTGCCCTGGCGCTACTGAGCCAGTATGACGACCAATTAATTGATACGGATGAACCGGTCGATCCGCTGGCGGAACTCTCCGGGGTATATCGCCATATCGGGGCCGGGGGCACGGTGATGCGGCCCACCCAAACTGGCCCGGCGATGATCTTTAATCAGATTAAAGGCTATCGCGATATGCGGGTGCTGATTGGTCTGCTGGCGTCCCGCCAGCGGGTGGCCTATATGTTTGGCACCCGCCCGGAAAAACTGGCGTTTATGCTAAAAGCAGCCGTGGCGACCCCGATAGCCCCCATCGTGATCCCCCGGGAACAGGCGGTGTGTCAGGAAGTGGTGCATCTGGCCTCCGATCCGGATTTTGATATTCTGCGCATTCTTCCGGCGCCGACCAATACCCCGGAAGATGCCGGCCCCTATTTTACCCTCGGCATGTGCTACGCGGCGGACCCGGAAACCGGCGAACATGACGTCACTATTCACCGGCTGTGTGTTCAGGGGCGGGACGAGATCTCAATGTATTTTGCGCCGGGGCGCCATCTGGACGTGTTTCGCCAGAAAGCGGAGGCCGCCGGGAAACCGCTGCCGATTTCCGTGAGTATTGGGGTCGATCCGGCGATTGAAATCGGCGCCTGTTTTGAGCCCCCGACCACCCCGCTGGGTTTTGATGAATTATCCATTGCCGGTAGCCTGCGCCAGCAGGCGGTAGAGCTGACCGATTGCCTGACAGTCAATGCCAGGGCCATCGCCAATGCCGAGGTGGTTATCGAAGGGGAAATACTGCCTGATTATCGGGTGCGGGAAGATCAGCACACCCATACCGGTAAAGCGATGCCGGAGTTCCCGGGTTACACCGGCAGCGCCCAGGCGGCATTGCCGGTTATCAAGGTGAAGGCGATAACCCACCGCCGCCACCCCATTTTGCAAACCTGTATTGGCGCCAGCGATGAGCATACCAATATGGCGGGGATCCCCACCGAGGCGAGTATCTTACAAATGGTAGAGCGCGCCCTGCCGGGATTTGTGCAGAATGTCCATTGCCCGTCACCGGGCACCGGTAAGTATCTGGCGGTGATTCAGGTGAAAAAACGCAGCGCGGCAGATGAAGGCCGCCAGCGCCAGGCCGCGCTGCTGGCGTTTGCGGCGTTCTCTGAACTCAAACACGTGATGCTGGTGGATGACGATGTCGATGTGTTCGATATGAATGACGTGATGTGGGCGATGACCACCCGCTACCAGGGGGATGCCAGCACGGTATTTATTCCCGGAGTGCGCTGCCATCCGCTGGACCCTTCCTCAGACCCGGCATTCAGCGCATCGATCCGCGATCACGGCATTGCCTGCAAAACGATTTTCGACTGTACCGTGCCTTACCACCTGAAAGCGAACTTTGTGCGCAGCCAGTTTATGGCGGTGGATGTGCAGCGATTTGTGCCGGGGTTCACCCCCCGCCGCTAATACAAAAAGATGACGGAAAGACTGACAGAGGGGGGTTGTCCAGGAAATTAACGATGTTATTCTGGGGCGGATAATAGCTGCTATAGGGAATAGGTATGTCAGGAAGTGAATCCAAAGTCAGAATCAGTGATGTTATCCCCAATTTTATCGATAGCGCGGTGAATTTTATGGCATCCACCCAGGCTTTTCGTGAATACCTGCACAAAAGCCCGCGCATTGATGTCACACCTTCAGGATTAAGTGACGACAAAGCGCGCCATTACTTTGAACGCCTTACCTACTACCGTGATATCTACCGGCCGGTAGATCGTCGCCGGTAATTGCCTGGCAGGCGGGGTGCCCCGCCTGTTTATTTCACGCCGTCAGCGTTTCTGGCTGGCGAATAAAATCCCCGAGGATATCGTCCCGCAGGGCCAAAAAGTCCTGGTGGCTACGGTTACGTGGCCGGGGAAGGCCGACATCAACCACCCGTTTAATGCGGCCCGGGTTGGCCTCCATCACCACCACCTTATCACTCAGCCAGACCGCTTCATCCACATCATGGGTGACGAGGATCATGGTGATGTTCTCCTGCTGCCACAGATTTTGTAGCTCCCCCTGTAACCGCTGGCGGGTAAACGCATCCAGCGCGCCGAGGGGTTCATCCAGCAGCAGGATCCGCGGGCGGTTAACCAGCGCCCTGGCGATAGCCACCCGCTGGGCCATGCCCCCGGAAATTTCATGGGGCCAGGCGCCGGCAAACCCCTGCAGGTTCACCAGTTCCAGATGCGCCTCTACCCGGCGGTTCTTTTCGGCCGTGGTCAGCGGGGCATTTTTCAGGCCGAGGGCAATATTCTGGGCCACGGTGAGCCAGGGGAATAAGCGGTGATCCTGGAAGACGATACCCCGATCGAGGCCCGGGCCGCTGATGGCGTTACCGTCCAGGGTAATACTGCCTTGGTAATCAGTATCCAGCCCCAGCACCATGCGCAGCAGGGTGGACTTGCCACAGCCGCTACTGCCGACGATGCTGATAAACTCCCCCGGGGCGATGTTCAGGGAGATATCGCTCAACACCTGGCGGCGGGTGCCGGGCTGGCGGGGATCGGCGAAGTATTTCTGTACATGATTGATCTTCAGGAATTTACTCGTCATATCAGCTCCTTACTGCGCTGCTGGTAACCAAAACGCCGCGCCAGGCGTTGCTCCAGATACCGGGCGCTGGCGTTGAGCAGCCAGCCCACCAGGCCAATAACCACCATACCGGTCAACACTAAATCCATGCGAAAGTGCTCGCTGCCGTCAATCAGGGTATTACCAATACCCTCACCGGAAACCAGTAAATATTCGGCGCCGATAGTGGCCAGCCACGAGTAAATCAGCGACAGGTACAGGCCGGTGAATATCGTCGGCAGCGCCGCCGGGAGCTGCAATGACCAGAAGGTCTGGCTACGGGTCAAACACAGGGTGCGGGTGACCTCTTCCAGGGCCGGGGGCAGTTGGCGCAAACCGTCCCAGGTGTGCACCGTGACCGGCACCAGCGCCGCAAGGGATAAAAACACCACCTTGGCCGTATCGGTAAGCCCGAACCACACCGAAATCAGCGGGATCCAGGCGAACAGCGACACCTGTTTAAAGGTATTAAAACTACCGCCGACCACCAGGGCAAATCCCCGGAACTGGCCGAGTAAATAGCCCAGTATCAGGCCGCCGCTGGCCCCGAGGGTAAACCCCGCCAGCTCCCGGGCCAGGCTTGCGGATAACGCGCGCCATAATTGCCCGGAGGCGGCCATCTGCCAGGCGGTGTTAACCACGGACTCCGGGGTCACCAGCAGCGGGGAGCGGGCAGGGTAGTAGTGGGCGCACCACCACCATGCCAGCACACCGAGCACCGGCAGAACCCCGCCACGTAATCTACGCAGGCTGTTCATGGGCGCGCTCCCGGGGTGAGGCGGTGGCGCAGCAAGCGCCCTTCGGCCAGGGTAAAGCCCCGGTCAATCAGCCAGCCGATAGCCCCGACCACCACAACCGATGCCATCACCAGATCCAGCTGGAACAGCTGGCGGCCATAGACAATCAGATACCCCAGCCCTTCGCTGGAGGCGATCAGCTCAACCACCACTAATGAGAGCCAGGCTTTGGTAAAGGCGAGGCGAAATGCGCTAAACAGCACCGGCACGGCCGCAGGCAGGACTACCGCGCTGATTATCTGGCGGCGGCCAAAGCCGTTAACTCTGGCGACCTCTATCAGAGGTTGCGGCGCCTGGCGGAATGCCTGCATCGTTCCCAGGGTGACCGGCACCAGCGCCGCATGCGCGATCAGGGCATATTTCAGCGGCTCGCCGATACCAAAAATCAACAGAGCAAACGGGAACCAGCCGAGGACCGGGATCTGTACCAGCGCATTAAAGCTGGGCTGCAGATAGGCCCGCAGGGTGGGGGATAATCCCATGGCGCCCCCCAGTACCAGGCCAATCAGGCTGCCGATGGCGAACCCCGCCACCACCCGCTGCACACTGGCGGCGGTGTTCAGCCACAGATCGCCACTGGTGGCGAGATAGTCAAGGGTGAGCCAGACCTCATAAGGGGAGGGCAGTACCTGGGCGGCGATCCAGTGCTGGCTGGTGGCGGCCTGCCACAGCGCCAGCAGCGCCGCGGGCAGCAGCCAGCGGTAGAGGCCGGGGAACCGCCGTAACCGGCGGCCGGGTATGGCGTTGCTGGCGGCCCGGGTGGAGGCTATCAGCGGAAGCGGGAGGAGATTAACCTGGGGCATGGGCGACCTCCTGGCTGGGGGGGCTGGCTGTCTCTGGCTGGCCATTTACGCCCGCCGGGGCCCAGTAGTCCTGCAGATTTTTGTCTTTCAGCGCCTTATCAAGGTAGCGGGTGTCAAACCAGCCGCTGACACTAACCGGCTGGCGAATCAAGCGCTGGGCTTTAGCCTGTTCGGCCACGGCCTGATAACGGCTGCGGAAGAACGGGTCCAGTAACGGAGAGTTGCGCACCCGCAGGGACTGGTTAGCGAACTCCGCCTGCCAGGAGGCATCGGGCACCCCGGATTTGGCCCATTCCTGATACAGCGCCTGCTGGTTAGCGGGATCAGACGCCCAGCGGGCGGCATCAACCAGCACATCGACCACTTTTTGGGTTTGGGCCGGGTGCGATTCGGCGTAGGCATGGCGGACCAGCAGGGAGGTCTGGCGCGTCAGCCCCACATCCTGGCCCTGGGTCGAATAGATAATGTCGACGATCCCCTGATCGCGTAATTTAAACAGCTCCATCCCGCCAAAGGCGGCATCGACACCATTGGTGGCCAGGGCCGCGAGGGTACTGCCGCTGTCCAGATTGATAACTTTAAGATCCCGCTCGGTCAGCCCCTGGGTTTTGAGGATATTGATCGCCACCAGATGGCCGTTAGTGCCCCGGAAAATGGCCACTTTTTTCCCTTTCAGGTCAGCGAGGGTTTTTATCGGCGAGCCCTTAGGGACCGCAACATAGCTGTTGCCCCGGGTGCCCACGGCGGCAATCAGCCGGGTGTCGAGGCCATTCGCCCGGGCCACAACCTGGGGGAGGTCCCCCTCCCAGGCGAAATCAATTTGCTGATTGGAGAGGGCTTCATTGACCGCCGGGCCCGCCCCTTTGAAGAAAAACCACTGAACGTCGGTACCGCTGCCGGCGAAGGCTTTTTCCAGCAATTGCTGATTGCGTACCACCCCGAGGGCAGAGCCCCCGGAGGTGACCGGATCGCCGCCGCCACCGGTGGCGACCCCAATGCGCAATACCTCCGCATCGGCGGCGGTGGCGCCAAGCAGTAACAACACACCGGCCAGATGGCGGCGTACCCTGGGGGTGAGTGTCATAGGGCGGCTCCCGGGGCTGATCCCTGGCGGGATGACTGAGGCGGAGCCTGGCGCTGCTGCTTTTCTTGCTCAGTCTGCGGTGAGCGGGTGGTCACCGTGGGCAAAATGGCCCGGCTATGTTCGCCGTTAATGCTGACCGGTACCTCTCCTGCCACTGTGGTGCGGCGCACAATGCGCGCGGCGTCGCCGTAATCATCCACCGCAATATGCTGGGTGGCGCGGTTGTCCCAGATAACCACATCACCCTGCTGCCAGCGCCAGCGGACCGTGTTGTTCAGGCTGGTGATGCGCTGCTGGAATAACTGAAACAGCAGGGCGGAGTCCTGGGGGCTGACCCCGACAATCTGGCGGACAAAGTGGCCCAGCAGCAAGTTGCGTTCCCCGGTTTCCGGGTGCACATGCACCAGCGGGTGCTCGGTTTCATAGACCTCGGAAACAAACCGCGCCCGGCGGTGCTGGCTGAGTGTGCTGTCGACGTTTTTAGAAGGGGCGTAGTCGTAGGCGTTAGCGTGCCGGGCCCACAGGGTGTCCGCCAGCTGTTGCAGGGGCTGGGGCAGATCCTGATAGGCCGTGGCGGTATTGGCCCAGACCGTGTCACCGCCAAAGGCAGGGATCACCTCACCACGCAGAATGGACACTTTGGGGTAGTCCGCCACGAAGGTGACATCGGTATGCCAGGAGTTGGCCCGGCTTTCCCGGGAATCGAGATGCAGGATTGCGCTGGTTTGTTCGGCGCTTTCTACCGTGGGGTGCGGAACCTGCGGCCCAAAACGGCGTGAGAAGGCTTCCTGCTGGGCATCGTTAAGATGCTGGTTGCGCAGAAACAGTACCTTGTACTGTAACAGTGCCTGGTAGAGCGCGCTAAAGGTCGCGTCATCCAGTTCACTGGCTAGCGAAATATGACTAACTTCTGCACCAAGACGTCCGGCAACGGGGGTGATAGTAAAGGTCATGTGTTACGCTCCTGTTCACTGTGGGTTAACAGGATGATATGCATTACGGTTATTGATCATGAAATGATTATTTCAGAAAAGAATATGCGTAAATGATGCGTAACGCCGGGTTAATCCCGGGTGCCAGACCGGGCATTTTTTGCGATAAACGGCTACAATTTAGCCGCTGATAACGGGCGTTATCGAAATATCCCTTCACCGCCCGGCCAGATGATTTACCATGAGCGCTACTTTTTATTTTTCTCGTTTGGTGTACGGATATCTCATGCTTAAGCGTCAATATGCTTCACTTCTTCCTGTCCTGGTGCTGCTCTCAGCCTGTAGCAGCAAACCCAAGGCCCCGACGCAGGAGCCGGTAACCTCAGGGACCCCCAGCGGTGGGTTCCTGTTGCAGCCGCAGCACGACGTTTTGCTGCAAAGCGGTGATTTTGCCAATAATCCCGAGGCTGAAAAATTTATCGATAAAATGGTGGCGGAGCATAATTTTGACCGCCAGCAATTGCATGAAATTCTTTCCCAGGCGAAGCGGCTGGATTACGTGCTGCGGCTGATGGATCGTCAAGCCCCGACCGGGCTGCCGCCAACCGGGCCAAACGGTGCCTGGCTGCGCTACCGCAAGCAATTTATCACCCCGGATAACGTACAAAACGGGGTGGTGTTCTGGAATCAGTATCAGGATGCGCTCAACCGCGCCCAGCAGGTCTACGGCGTGCCGCCGGAAATCATTGTCGGTATCATTGGGGTGGAAACCCGCTGGGGCCGGGTGATGGGCAAAACCCGGATTCTGGATGCGCTGGCCACTCTCTCCTTTGCTTACCCGCGCCGGGCGGCGTATTTCTCCAGCGAGCTGGAAACCTTCCTGCTGATGGCCCGTTCCGAAGGGGACGATCCGCTTAGCCTGAAAGGCTCCTTCGCCGGGGCAATGGGCTATGGGCAATTTATGCCGTCAGCCTTTAAACAATATGCGGTGGATTTTGACGGCGATGGCCACGTTAACCTGTGGGACCCGCAAGATGCGATCGGCAGTGTCGCCAGCTACTTTAAAGCCCACGGCTGGGTGCCGGGCGATCTGGTGGCGGTCCAGGCATCTGGCCAGGCACCGGGCATGGATAACGGGTTTAAAACCAAGTACAACGTGAGTACGCTGTCCGCGGCCGGTTTATCCCCGATGCAACCGCTGGGGGACCATTCCCAGGCCAGTCTGTTACGCCTGGATGTCGGTACCGGGTACCAGTACTGGTATGGATTGCCTAACTTCTACACCATTACGCGTTATAACCACAGCACCCACTACGCGATGGCGGTCTGGCAACTGGGGCAGGCTGTCTCCCAGGCGCGCCAGGGTTTTTAAGGACGAGCGTATTATTGAACGGGCCACTCAGGTGGCCCTTTTCTTTTACTCCTGCGCCCCCATATTGGCGTTCTGTACCGGTAAAACGCCGGTGCAGCCCGGCTCGCAACCCGGTAACATCGGCCTTGCCCCGGGGGGAAAGGGGCTTACAATCGGAGTCGCTATGACAGATAGAGAATTAATACAGCTCAGCGCGGATCTTGGCGCACGCCTGTTACAGGCTGGCGCAACGCTGACCACGGCGGAGTCCTGTACCGGTGGCTGGGTTGCTAAAGTTGTGACCGATATCCCCGGCAGCTCGGCGTGGTTTGAACGCGGGTTTGTGACCTACAGCAATGCGGCGAAGTCCGGGATGATTGGGGTCCAGCCCGGGACGCTGGCGTCCTGGGGGCGGTGAGTGAGCCGGTGGTGCGCGAAATGGCCCAGGGGGCACTTCAGGCTGCCGGGGCGGATTATGCGCTGTCCGTCAGTGGTATTGCCGGGCCGGATGGCGGCAGTGCGGAGAAACCGGTCGGCACTGTGTGGTTTGGCTTTGCCAGCCGTGGCGGTGCGGTGGAAGCCCGGTTGCAGCAGTTCACCGGCGACCGGGAGGCGGTGCGCCGTCAGTCGGTGATTTATGCCTTAACCACCCTCGGGCAACTATTTCTACAAAAGACTTGATACTGTACGCTTATACAGTATAATCACTCGCAACATATCGTATTGAGCGACGCAGTGCAGCGCCAGGCGCTTCACCTGCATGACGGGAGTAAAAATGGCTATCGACGAAAACAAACAGAAGGCGTTAGCGGCAGCACTTGGCCAAATTGAAAAGCAATTTGGTAAAGGCTCCATCATGCGTCTGGGTGAAGACCGCACCATGGACGTAGAGACTATCTCTACCGGGTCCCTGTCTCTGGATATCGCACTGGGGGCCGGTGGGCTGCCGATGGGGCGTATCGTTGAGATTTACGGGCCAGAGTCTTCCGGTAAAACAACCCTGACATTGCAGGTTATCGCCGCCGCCCAGCGCGAAGGCAAAACCTGTGCGTTTATCGATGCTGAACACGCGCTGGATCCGGTCTATGCCCGCAAACTTGGCGTGGATATTGATAACCTGCTGTGTTCACAGCCGGATACCGGTGAACAGGCGCTGGAGATCTGTGATGCCCTGGCCCGTTCCGGTGCCGTTGACGTCCTGGTGGTGGACTCCGTAGCGGCGCTGACGCCGAAAGCGGAAATCGAAGGCGAAATCGGTGACTCCCACATGGGGCTGGCGGCACGTATGATGAGCCAGGCGATGCGTAAACTGGCCGGTAACCTGAAGCAGTCCAATACCCTGCTTATCTTCATCAACCAGATCCGGATGAAAATTGGCGTGATGTTCGGTAACCCGGAAACCACCACCGGTGGTAACGCGCTGAAATTCTACGCATCAGTACGTCTGGATATCCGCCGTATTGGCGCCGTGAAAGACGGCGATAACGTGGTGGGGAGTGAAACCCGCGTTAAAGTGGTTAAGAACAAAGTGGCGGCGCCGTTTAAACAGGCCGAATTCCAGATCATGTACGGGGAAGGGATCAACTTCTACGGTGAGCTGGTTGACCTGGGCGTGAAGCATAAACTGATCGAAAAAGCCGGTGCATGGTACAGCTACAACGGCGAAAAAATTGGTCAGGGTAAAGCGAATGCCAGCAACTTCCTGAAAGAAAACAAACCAATGGCGACCGAAATCGAGAAGAAACTGCGTGATATGCTGCTGAATAACCCGGACAGCACGCCTGATTTCCAGGCGGATGCCTACGGCGAAGGCGCTGAAGCATCTGACGAAAACTTCTGATTGACGACGTTGTGATACCAGAATAGTAAAACAGGGGCTGCAATTATGCGGCCCCTGTTGTTTATGGTGGGGCAGGGTGCCGGGTGTTCTGGCGCTTCGCCCGTTAAGCGGGATATACCGATGAGTGATACAACTGCTCCGCGCCGTTCTGACCAGGCACGCCTGATGGATAAAGCCACCCGTATTCTGGCGATGCGCGACCACAGTGAATGGGAGCTGCGCCGTAAACTGAAGCAGCCCCCCAGCATACCGGGCAATACCCCACCGCCGGTGTTCAGCGAGCAGGACATTGATACGGTGATTGCGTGGTGCTATGAACATCACTGGCTGGATGATGCCCGTTTTGCCAGCCGCTTTGTGGCCAGCCGGGCACGCAAAGGTTATGGCCCCCAGCGGGTGCGTCAGGAGTTGCAACAAAAAGGTATCGATCGCCACCAGTGTGATGAGGCGATTCTGGCCTGTGATATTGACTGGTCCACGCTGGCCCGGGAAATAGCTGAGCGTAAGTTTGGCGATCCGCTCCCCAGCGCCTTTGCCGATAAAGTAAAGGTGCAGCGTTATTTGCAGTACCGCGGTTTTTATGGGGACGATATTCAGGCTTTGTGGCAGCGTTAATGCCTGTGCATGGCGCTGTAACGCAGCATTACACTGCACGTTAATGAAATTTTACCGGGTTAATGCATCCGGCGTTTTACTTCCCTGACGATAAAACTTATCTTATTCCCCACGTTTTACCCGATAAGCCAGACAATAGACGCCAATCTGTTTATGATGTCTGGTTTACACCATATCGTTAGCTTGATTTCAGGATAATTATGAGCAAGAGCACCGCTGAGATCCGTCAGGCGTTTCTCGATTTTTTCCACAGTAAGGGACATCAGGTCGTTGCCAGTAGCTCACTGGTTCCAAATAACGACCCGACGTTGCTGTTTACCAATGCCGGGATGAACCAGTTTAAAGATGTTTTCCTCGGCCTGGACAAACGTAGTTATTCCCGCGCCACCACGTCACAACGCTGTGTCCGTGCCGGTGGGAAACATAACGACCTGGAAAATGTCGGTTACACTGCGCGCCATCATACCTTCTTCGAAATGCTGGGTAACTTCAGCTTTGGGGACTATTTCAAACACGATGCGATCAACTTCGCCTGGGAGCTGTTAACCGGCGACCAGTGGTTCAACCTGCCGAAAGATCGCTTGTGGGTAACCGTTTATGAGACCGATGACGAAGCATTCGACATCTGGGCCAATGAAGTAGGCGTACCGCGCGAACGTATTATTCGTATTGGCGACAATAAAGGCGCGCCTTACGCATCTGACAACTTCTGGCAGATGGGTGATACCGGCCCGTGCGGCCCGTGCACCGAAATTTTCTATGATCATGGCGACCATATCTGGGGCGGCCCTCCGGGGAGCGCTGAAGAAGACGGCGACCGCTATATCGAAATCTGGAACATCGTCTTTATGCAGTTCAACCGTCAGACCGACGGTGCCATGCTGCCGCTGCCGAAACCGTCCGTAGATACCGGGATGGGGCTGGAGCGTATCGCCGCGGTGCTGCAGCATGTGAACTCCAACTACGATATCGACCTGTTCCGTACGTTGATTAAAGCCGTTGCCGACGTGACCGGTGCCCAGGATCTGGCCAGTAAATCACTGCGCGTTATTGCGGACCATATCCGCTCCTGTGCGTTCCTGATCGCTGATGGTGTGCTGCCGTCTAACGAAAACCGCGGCTATGTGCTGCGCCGCATTATTCGTCGCGCGGTGCGCCACGGAAATATGCTGGGCGCCAAAGACACCTTCTTCTACAAACTGGTGGGGCCGCTGATCGATGTGATGGGCGCTGCCGGTGATGACCTGAAACGCCAGCAGGCGATGGTTGAGCAGGTACTGAAAACCGAAGAAGAACAGTTTGCCCGTACCCTGGAGCGCGGCCTGGCGCTGCTGGATGAAGAGCTGAGCAAGCTGAAAGGGGATACCCTGGATGGCGAAACGGCTTTCCGTCTGTACGACACTTACGGCTTCCCGGTGGATTTAACCGCCGATGTCTGCCGCGAACGCAATATCAAAGTTGATGAGGCCGGTTTCGAAGCCGCGATGGAAGAACAGCGCCGTCGCGCCCGTGAATCCAGTGGTTTTGGCGCTGACTACAACAGCATGATCCGCGTTGATTCTGCCTCGGTATTTAAAGGCTATGACAGCCTGGATCTCAACGCCACGGTGACCGCGCTGTTTGTTGATGGCCAGTCCGTGCCACAAATCAGTGCCGGTCAGGATGCCGTTGTGGTTCTCGATAAGACCCCGTTCTATGCGGAGTCTGGTGGCCAGGTAGGGGATAAAGGTGAACTGAAAGCCGCCGCTGGCGCCTTCCAGGTTACTGATACCCAGAAATACGGCCAGGCCATTGGCCACCAGGGGACCCTGAGTGCCGGTGTGCTGAAGGTAGGCGATGGGGTTGACGCGCGGGTTGATGACGCGCGCCGTGCCCGTATTCGCCTGAACCACTCCGCCACCCACTTAATGCATGCCGCGCTGCGTCAGGTATTGGGTACTCATGTGGCACAGAAAGGTTCTCTGGTGAACGACAAAGCGCTGCGTTTCGATTTCTCGCACTTTGAAGGGATGAAACCGGACGAGATCCGCGCGGTTGAGGACTTGGTTAACGCCCAGATCCGCCGTAACCTGCCGATCGAAACCACTATCATGGACCTTGAAGACGCGAAAGCGAAAGGGGCGATGGCGCTGTTTGGCGAGAAGTATGACGACCATGTTCGTGTGCTGAGTATGGGCGATTTCTCTACCGAATTGTGCGGCGGAACCCACGCCAGCCGTACTGGCGATATCGGTCTGTTCCGCATTGTTGCGGAATCCGGCACTGCCGCAGGCGTGCGCCGTATTGAAGCGGTAACCGGTGAAGGCGCGATGGCGGTGGTTCATGCGCAGAGCGATCAGTTACAGGATATTGCGCAGTTGCTGAAAGGCGATAGCCATAACCTGGGCGAGAAAGTGCGTGTTGCACTGGATCGCACTCGCCAACTGGAGAAAGAGCTGCAACAGCTTAAAGCACAGCAGGCCTCTCAGGAGAGCGCCAGCCTGTCAAGTAAAGCTGTTGATGTGAAAGGCGCTAAACTGCTGGTCAATGCGCTGAGTAACGTTGAGCCGAAGATGCTGCGCACCATGGTGGATGATCTGAAGAACCAGTTAGGTTCAACAGTGATTGTCCTGGCGACAGTGGTGGACGGTAAAGTGTCTCTGATTTCCGGGGTATCCAAAGACCTGACTGACCGCGTGAAAGCCGGTGAGCTGATCGGGATGGTAGCCCAGCAGGTTGGCGGCAAGGGCGGTGGCCGGCCGGATATGGCCCAGGCAGGGGGGACTGATGCTCAGTCGTTACCTGCGGCGCTCGCCAGTGTAGAAGGTTGGGTATCAGCCCGACTGTAATAAAAAATATAAGCGTATCTCAGACACCATGGCTCGCAAGGCCATGGTGTCTTGTTATAACGCACTTTTGACAATGATAAAGTCAGGTTATCTTGTATATATCGGCTAAACTTAGGTATAACAGCAGGTGGCGTAGCGTCAGGATACAGTTATGTGTTTGTCAGCGCTTACGTTATGGCGTTATATGATGGATATGCCGGGATACAGAGGCCCGACTCTTTCAATCTTTCAAGGAGCAAAGAATGCTGATTCTGACTCGTCGAGTTGGTGAGACCCTCATGATTGGGGATGAGGTGACCGTGACAATTCTGGGTGTTAAAGGTAACCAGGTTCGTATTGGTGTTAACGCCCCTAAAGAAGTGTCTGTACACCGTGAAGAGATCTACCAGCGTATCCAGGCTGAAAAGTCACAACAGACTAATTACTAGTATTTTGAACGTCTCGCCAGTGCGAGACGTTTTACTTTAGTGCCCCTGCTGCTATTTTTCTGCGACCCTGCCCGCTATTTTCTCTGTTTTACGTCTTTTTCTGCTCTCGGCGCGGATCGTGTTTATCACGGTTTTTCTGCCTTTTATTCCCCGTAACTGTCTAAAAAATGGTATTTGTGCTGCCAATTCAGGCTAATTGCTTGCTAAGTGCGCAATCAAATTTATCGGTCAGAAAAAGTGTTTGACTTATAAGTCCCAGAAAGTAATATGTGCGCCACGCAGTGCCGATGAGCAGAAACAAGTTCTCCGGTACGACTCGCAAGAGGCGTGTGGTGAGGTGGCCGAGAGGCTGAAGGCGCTCCCCTGCTAAGGGAGTATGCGGTCAAAAGCTGCATCCGGGGTTCGAATCCCCGCCTCACCGCCATTTTGCATCCATAGCTCAGCTGGATAGAGTACTCGGCTACGAACCGAGCGGTCGGAGGTTCGAATCCTCCTGGATGCACCATTTTCTCCTCACTGTTTTTGACAGTGTGTCAGAAAAACAAAGCAATACCCTGATGCATCCATAGCTCAGCTGGATAGAGTACTCGGCTACGAACCGAGCGGTCGGAGGTTCGAATCCTCCTGGATGCACCATCTTCTCCTTACCTTATCGGAAATATTACGGTAACGGGTGTCGCGGTAACAACAGCGGGCACCAGAGGGAGATATACTTCTCCTCACTGTTTCAACAGTGTGTCAGAAAAAGCAAAGTAACATCTCGATGCATCCATAGCTCAGCTGGATAGAGTACTCGGCTACGAACCGAGCGGTCGGAGGTTCGAATCCTCCTGGATGCACCATCTTCTCCTTACCCTATCGGCAGTTTTACGGTGGCGAGTGTCGCGGTAATACCAGCAGGCACCAGGGAGGATAACGTTGCGTCAGCAACGGCCCGTCAGGGCGAACCCGGTGAGTCATCCTCCTGGATGCACCATCTTCTCCTTACTTCCTGTGTATCACCTTCTCCTTACCTTACCGGCAATATCACGGTAACTTATCAATACCGCTCCTCTGCACATTTACGTCCTCATCCTTATTCCCGATAACCACTTTTAATTTATGGTGTTACGTCGTAAATGTGCTGTTTGCTGATAATCTTGATAACTCAGGTGACTAACCCCCCGGGCAATTCGCGACATCGGCAGCGCATTACGTTAAAGTAACTGCCATTCGTAAATTGAGGGGTGGCTAAGGGATGTACGATCGTTACGACGGGCTGATTTTTGATATGGACGGCACCATTCTGGATACCGAGCCGACACATCAGGCCGCATGGGAAAGTGTACTCTCGCGCTACGGCATGCATTTTGATATGCAGGCGATGGCGGCCCTCAATGGCTCCACCACGCGACGTATCGCCCAGATAATTATTGACGCTAACCACGCGGATATAGATGCGGACCGGCTTACCCGGGAGAAAACCGCCCTGGTGAAGACCATGCTGCTGGACACCGTTAAACCACTTCCCCTGATTGACGTGGTAAAATCCTGGCACGGGCGCCGGCCGATGGCGGTTGGCACCGGAAGCGAGAGCGCCATTGCGGATGCGCTCCTGGCACACCTTAATTTACGCCAGTATTTCACCGCCGTTGTGGCTGCCGATCATGTCCAACACCATAAGCCCGCACCGGACACATTTTTGCTCTGTGCCCGGTTAATGGGCGTTAACGCCCAAAAATGTCTGGTCTTTGAGGATGCGGATTTCGGCCTGGAGGCGGCACGGCTGGCGGGGATGGATGCGGTGGACGTGCGTATACCGTGAGTGATACCGCTGCACTGCTGTCCCTGTTGAGCAGTAGCTTCCTGAGCGCCACACTATTACCGGGCAGTTCGGAAGCGGTACTGATTGCATTACTGATCGCCGGGAAAAGCAGCTTCTGGCCGTTAGTGATAGTCGCGACGGCAGGAAACACCCTGGGGGGATTGACTAACGTTATCCTCGGGCGTTTTTTCCCGGTGCGGGCAACGTCGCGCTGGCGCGGGAAAGCCACACGACTATTAGAACGTTTTGGCCCGGTAACACTGCTCCTGAGCTGGTTACCGGTAATGGGTGATTTACTGTGCCTGCTGGCCGGGTGGTTACGCCTGCGCTGGGGGCCGGTGATTGTCTTTATTGGCATTGGAAAGCTACTGCGCTATCTCATTGTGGGACTTGCGGCTGTTCAGGGGATGGCGTGGTGGCAGTAACTGTAAACTGCATTGTTGTGCTGGCTGTTTACCAAAACACCAAAATGACGGCTAAACCGCCAGTCTTTACAACTATGCTTAACAAAACTGCATTTAGAGGCGGGAGGTCGATTTGATCCCGGACGTATCACAAGCACTGACCTGGCTGGAGCAACATCCGCAGGCACTGCAAGGTATTAAACGTGGGCTGGAACGGGAAACACTACGCGTGACTCCCGATGGGCACCTGGCACAGACGGCACATCCGGAAAGTGTCGGCGCGGCACTGACCCATAAGTGGATCACCACGGATTTTGCCGAGGCATTACTGGAGTTTATTACCCCGGTGGACGGCAATGTTGACCATATGCTGACCTTCTTACGCGATCTGCATCGTTATACCTCGCGCAATATGGGTGATGAGTTAATGTGGCCGCTGAGCATGCCGTGCTTTGTGGAGAGCAGCGATAAGATTGAATTAGCGCAATATGGCTCCTCCCATATTGGGCGTTTCAAAACCCTGTACCGGGAAGGTTTAAAAAACCGGTACGGGGCGCTGATGCAGACGATTTCTGGTGTGCATTATAATATCTCCTTCCCGATTGAGTTCTGGAAGGCCCGGCTGGGCGTTACGGATGCGGAAAGCGGTAAAGAAGCGATTTCCGCAGGCTACTTCAAGCTGATCCGTAACTACTACCGTTTTGGCTGGGTGATTCCGTACCTGTTCGGCGCTTCACCGGCGATTTGCGGCTCATTCCTGCAGGGTAAAAAACCGGCACTGCCGTTCGAGAAAACCGAAAGAGGCATGTACTATCTGCCTTATGGTACCTCACTGCGATTAAGCGATCTGGGCTACACCAATAAATCCCAGAGCAATCTCGGTATTACCTTTAATGACCTGGAAACCTATGTCTGCGGGTTAAAACGGGCGATTCATACCCCGTCAGAAGAGTATGCCGCCCTCGGGTTGACCAAAGACGGCAAACATCTGCAACTTAATACCAACGTGTTGCAGATAGAGAATGAACTGTATGCGCCAATCCGCCCTAAACGGGTTACGCTGCCGGGGGAAAGCCCTTCCGATGCGTTGCTGCGTGGCGGTATTGAGTATATTGAAGTTCGCTCTCTGGATAACAACCCATTCTCGCCGGTAGGGGTTGATGAGAAGCAAGTCCGCTTCCTGGATCTGTTTGTGGTGTGGTGTGCCCTGGCGGATGCGCCAGAAATGAGCAGCGATGAACTGGCCTGCACCAAAACTAACTGGAACCGGGTGATCCTCGAAGGGCGCAAGCCTGGCCTGACCCTGGGGATTGGCTGCCAGACCGCGCAGTATCCGCTGGTCCAGGTGGGTAAAGATCTGTTCCGCGATCTGCGCCGGGTGGCTGAAACCCTGGACAGTATTGCCGGGGATCGGCAGTACCAGCAGGTCTGTGATGAGCTGGTTGCCTGCTTTGATAATCCGGATCTGACATATTCAGCGCGTATTTTGCGTTCTATGCTTGAGAAAGGCATTGGCGGAACCGGGCTGGAGCTGGCCAATAAATACCATGAGATGCTGCGCAGTGAACCGCTGGAGGTGCTGAGTGAGGCAGACTTCAGCGCGGAACATGATGAATCATGGACGCGTCAGCGTAAGATGGAAGCGCAGGATAGCGAGCCGTTTGAAAGCTGGCTGGCAAGACAGGGATGACAGAAAAGAAAAAGGCCACATCACTGTGGCCAAACTTTCATCTCTAAAAAAGTAGGGATGATGATAACAAATGCGCGTCTTTCATATACTGAGACTCGCGGCTGTTTAAAGAGTTCATTATTTTTTTAAAATAATCACTATCGGAGGTGACCAGATGCCGTTGTTGGATAGCTTCACCGTGGACCACACCCGTATGGGTGCGCCCGCAGTGCGCGTTGCAAAAAATATGAATACTCCCCACGGCGATACCATCACCGTATTCGATCTGCGCTTTTGTGTGCCAAACAAGGAAGTGATGCCGGAAAAAGGTATCCATACCCTGGAGCACCTGTTTGCCGGTTTTATGCGCAACCATCTGAATGGCCAGGGTGTTGAAATTATTGATATCTCGCCGATGGGCTGCCGCACGGGTTTCTATATGAGCCTGATTGGTCAGCCGGACCCACAGCGGGTTGCCGATGCCTGGAAAGCGGCAATGGAAGACGTGCTGAAAGTTCAGGATCAGTCACAAATTCCGGAGCTGAACGTTTACCAGTGCGGGACCTACACCATGCACTCACTGGCGGAAGCACAAGACATTGCCCGTCATATTGTTGAGAGCGGTATTGGTGTGAACAGCAACGACGCGCTGGCGCTGCCGAAAGAGAAGCTCCAGGAACTGCATATCTAGTTTCTGGTGGCCAGTAAAAAGCCGCCCGGTTTTCACGCCGGGCGGCTTTTTTATTGCCTGAAGATCGCTAGTGGGCGCCCCCGGCACCCCCGCCGGTGCCAAATGGCGGCCTGGCGAACCATACCAGGCCAATCATCACGATAAAGATCCCGGCGGACAGCCAGAAAATCTCATTTGCCGAGATGATTAACCCCTGGCTGGTAATTTGCTGGGCAATATACCCGGAGGCCTGCTGCTGGGTCATGCCCATCCCCTCCAGTTGGTTATACATCGCCTGGGCGTTGGGGTTATAGGGGGTGATCGACTCGGTCAACTGGGCGTGGTGCAGTGCCTCTCGGTTGGTCCACATGGTGGTGGTAATCGAGGTGCCGATAGACCCGGCCAGGGTACGGGCGAAGTTCGATAAACTCGACGCCGCCGCCAGGCGCTCAGGCGGCAGCCCGGACAGGGTTATCGTGGTCAGCGGCATAAAGAAACAGGCTACGGCAAAGCCCTGAATAAACTGCGGCCAGGCCGATGCACCAAAGTCCATGTCCGGTTCAAAGGTATAGGCCCGCCAGTAAAAGCAGATGGCATACATCACGAAGCTGAACGTCACCAGGCGGCGCATATCCAGCTTATGGGCAAAGCGACCAATTATCGGGGAGAGGATCACCGGGATAATCCCCACCGGCGCGGACGCCAGACCCGCCCAGGTTGCCGTGTAGCCGTATACCTCCTGTAATAGCTGGGGCAGTAACACGATGGCGCCAAAGTAGAGCATATAGGCAAGGCTGGTACACAGGCAGCCGATGGTGAAATTTCGCGATTTAAACAGCGAGAGATCGACAATCGGGTGGTCGTCTGTCAACTCCCAGATAATCAGGAAACTGAGCGCCACCACCGCGGCGATAGTCAGCACGATGATTTCTGTCGAGCTGAACCAGTCCAGCTCTTTACCCCGGTCCAGCATCACCTGCAGGCTGCCAATACCGATAACCAGCAGCCCCAGGCCAACCGCATCAATACGCCGCTGCTCGGTTTTGGTCTCCCGGCCGCGCAGGGTCTGAAGGGTTAACAGCACCACGACAACCCCAATGGGCACGTTGATAAAGAAAATCCACCCCCAGTGATAGTTATCACTGATCCAGCCGCCGAGGATCGGCCCGCAAATCGGGGCCACAATCACCGTCATGGACCAGAGCGCCAGGGCGATGCTGCGTTTAGCGGGCGGGTAGTTGCTGAGTAGCAGGCTCTGGGAGAGCGGGATCAGCGGCCCGGCCACCACCCCCTGGAGCACCCGGAAGAAGATAAGCATACTCAGGCTGTTGGATACTCCACAGGCCCAGGAGGCCAGTACAAACAGGGCGGTGGACCAGAGGAACAACCGCACCTCGCCCACCCGTTTGGCCAGCCAGCCGGTAATGGGGATCGAAATCGCGTTTGCCACCCCAAAGGAAGTGATTACCCAGGTCCCCTGACTCAGGGATGACCCGAGGTTACCGGCAATGGTCGGTATTGCCACGTTCGCGATGGTCGAGTCGAGAACTTGCATAAAGGTCGCCATCGCCAGGGCGATGGTCATTATTGCAAGTTGGCCGCCTTCCAGCGGTTTCTGTGCCATGACATTCTCCGCCTGTTAGCCAGCGTTAGCGCTGATAATCTCATTAATCAGGTGGTTCACCGGCCCCAGCTCCAGGGTCCGGGCATCACTTTCATAAGCCGGGTCTTTACGCACCTGAGAAGCCAGCACGGCACCATCACGGTTGCGGGTGTCGACAGTGACCAGGGTGGACAGGCCAATCCGCAACGGATGTTGTGCAACCTGGCGGGGATCCAGTTCGATACGCACCGGCAGGCGCTGTACCACTTTGATCCAGTTACCGGTGGCATTCTGGGCCGGCAACAGTGAGAAGGCACTGCCGGTCCCCATATCCAGGCCGACCACTTTACCGCTGTATTTCACATCATCGCCGTAGATATCGCTGACCACGGTCGCGGACTGGCCGATACGCATATGAGCCAGTTGGGTCTCTTTGAAGTTGGCATCGATCCAGATCTGTGCCGCCGGGACAATGGCCATCAGTGGGGTGGATGGGCTGATCTGTGCCCCAACCTGAACGGCGCGCCGGGAAACATAGCCGGTGATTGGGCTAACGATTCGGGTACGCTGCAGCGCCAGCCAGCTATCGCGGACCTGGGTGGCGGCCTGCTGCACCGCGGGCTGCTGTTCCAGTGTATCGCCAAGGATCGCGGCCTGGTTGGCATTGTACTGCTGGATAGCCACGCTGAGGCGTGCCTGGGCACTGGCGACCGCATCGCGGGCGTGTTGTAACTCTTCACGGCCAATTAAATCGGCCTCGCCCAGCGGTATACGACGGGCAAGATCGCTCTGTGCTTGCGCCAGCGCTGTTTTTTGCAAATCAATGCTCGCCTGTAGCTGTTTACTATTAATCATCAACTGATGAGTTTGGCGCACGCTGGAGGCGAGGGCGGTTTTGGCCTTTTCAAAGGCTTGTTTTGCGTCGGTGGGATCGAGGGTTACCAGTACATCACCCTGTTTAACGTAATCGGTATTGTCGGCCCAGACTTTGGTTACGCTGCCGGACACCTGGGGCATTATCTGCACCTGGTTGCCATTCACGTAGGCGTCATCGGTTTCTTCAAAATGACGCAGTACCGTAAACCAATATATTCCATATGCCACAGCAATAATGACAAACAACAGTGTCAGGATAAGCAGAGCGCTTTTACGCGACTTCTGTTTATTCCCCGGTTTCTGTTGCGTTGCCTGAGTATCGGCATTCCCGGTCATACTTTTCTCCACGATTATTGTTATTTGTCGCCAGTTAGGCTGGTCTTTTAGTCAGAAAGGCCAGCGTAAAGTTGCTGGCCTTGATTGAGAAAGGTTTAGATATCAGAAAACGCGGGGAACTACTAGCGGGACATTTCAGTTAATGATGCCGGCGTATCCATTTCGTCAAGACGAATCAACAGTTTGCGGGTGATCTTCTCCAGATCGGCTTGTTCTTCATCACTCAGGGCAGACCATAACTGGTGGAGGCACAAGTGTTGCGGAGGAAGCACTTCATTCAGGAACTGCTGGCCTTTTTCGGTCAGGTGCAGATGCAGGCAACGGCGATCATTGTCGCTTTCACGGCGTTCGATCCAGCCGCGTTTTTCCAGCTCATCAGCGATACGGGTCGCGTTGGTGCGGGATGACCCCAGAGCACTGCTCAGCTCGCTGGGTTGGATGCTCAGGTCTTCCTGGGATTCAAGTGTAATCAGCGCCATAAACAGCGTCTCGTTAATCCCTTGATTTTTAAGCATCTTGTTGCGGTTTTCCAGCAATTTCCCTTGCATGTGCATACATAGACGGGTCAGCAAAATTTCCTGATAAGGAAACTCACTGCTGCGACTGGCGCGGAACGTTAGCATTTGTTCAATGGGAGTAAACGAACTATCCATTTTAGGTATAACCTCAATTAATTACAGTCGACATAGTAACTACTGTGACAAATAAAGTAAATGTTAATCTGGGTACATCAGTACCGGCGGTTTGGCGTTGGTATAAGCGTCCAGGTTAATCCATAACGTAGTGCGCTAAGCAGTATCAGTATTATTATGCTGCGCAACTTATAAACACCGCCGCCGGGTACCATAAATCCGACCAGGGCCGGGAAGAGACGCCGGAAATCCTGCATAACTTCGCGGGTACAAATCACCACTGGTAATGCGTAGACCGCAGCAATACCGGTGGTCTCAAGTAAGATGCCGGCTGTCGCTGGCCTGGTGCTGGGCACTAAACCAGACCCGAGGCACAGCAGTAGGTAACACAATAAAAACCTGTCGCCGCCAGTCTGCAGATAGCCAGTCCGTAATGGTTCGTTGGGGAGGGCGTGCTGCTGACGGGGGCGGAGAATAAATAACGGGGTGGGCTGCATAATGGATAACACGCGGTAGATGACGCTCTTCACCCTCGGGAAAACGCATCTCCCGGGGTGAAAATCGCGTTGTTGTGGCAACAGAACTGGCCATCACTACCTGATACATCATAACTGTTGGTAAAGTCACACCCGTGAATAGATACACATCACATTATCAGAGTAGTTGGCAGCTTTATAGTCCTGTTAGGCTGAAAATACGTATATTTCATTGTTTTTTCCTGATTTTATTCGGATATTTCTGGTTGTTGATGGTAGCCACGCCACCATACCACCCCGGCCAGCAGCGCCACAATGCCCCCGGCGAGGCAAACGGCATTCCAGCCCCCGTGCTGATAAGCACTGGCCGAGATCAGTGAACCGGTAGCCCCGCCAATAAAGTAGCTGGTCATATAGCCGGCGGTGAGGCGGTTTCGGGCATCCGGCGCCACGCGGTACACCACGCTCTGGTTAGTAATGTGCACCCCCTGGACTGTCAGGTCGAGCACCAGGATACCGATAATTAACGCCAGCACAGAGAACTGCCCCAGGGCAATGGCCCCCCAGGAGAGCAGCAGCAGGAGCAGGCCAAATGTTGTGGTGTGGTGGGCTTTGCCTTTGTCCGCCAGCCCACCGGCGGGCCTGGCCCCCAGGGCCCCGGCGGCACCCGCCAGGCCAAACAAGCCAATCACCCCTTCGGAGAAGTGAAACGGTGACGCAGACAGCAGAAACGCCATGGAGGTCCACAGGATGCTGAAGTCCGCAAAAATCAGGCACCCCAACAGCGCCCGGGTGCGCAGCAGCGGCTCGCGGCGGAACAGGCGGAATACCGAGGCCAGTAACTGCGGGTAATTAAGCTGTGCCGTTTGCGCTACCACCGGCAGGCCGCGCCACAGGGCCAGCGCCATCAGCACCATCAACAGGGCGGCAACCCAATATACCGTGCGCCAGCCGCCAATATCTGCAAGCAAACCGGCCACGGTTCTGGCCAGCAGAATGCCGAGCAACAGGCCACTCATAATGGTGCCGACGACTTTGCCGCGTTTATCGGGTGAGGCAAGCGTGGCCGCCAGCGGCACCAGTACCTGGGCCACTACCGAGACCAGCCCCGTCAGAGCGGTACCGAGGATCATCACCCACAGGGTCTGGCTGGAGGCGGTGATAAGTAGCCCGCCGGCGGAGAGCAGCGTCATCACGACAATCAGCGCCCGCCGTTCAAACATATCCCCCAGCGGCACCAGGAATAGCAGGCCCGCGGCGTAACCCAGCTGAGCGGCGGTGACAATAAAGCCGGCCTGATTAATCGAGAGCCCAAAGGCATGGGCGATGGTGTCCAGCAGGGGCTGGGCATAATAGTTACTGGCGACGGAGAGCCCTGTGGCGACGGACATCAGCAGGGTGAGTGCCGGGCTTAATCCGGTATGTTGTCTGGTCATGAGCGGGGTAATTATCAGAAAAATGTGCAGAGATAATAATGGATCTCTGGCCAGATACCAGAACCGTCAGGTAGCAGGATGTGTAACTGGCAAATCTCCTGCCGGTGGCCCGGCAGGAGTCACGCAGGCGGGGTTATTTAGCCGCTGCGGCGCTGGCCTGCTGGACCCAGCCATCAAACTGCGCCTGATGGGCTTTGATCCAGCCGTCGACATGGCCGGCAATATCGGCTTCCGACGCGTTGCCGTCATGCATCATGGCATTCTGGGCATTAATATCGCGGATCGGTAACTGCATGATGGCAAACAGTTTCGCGGCGGCAGGGTTTTTCTCCGCCCAGGCTTTGTTCGCCACAATGTGCATGGTATTGACCGGGAAGCCATAGTTAGCCCCGTTGGGGAGTTTGGTGTCGATATTTTTTTGCTCGCCGGGCAGGGCGGAGTACGGCACCTGGAGCCAGACCACATCTTTGCCGGGCTTCAGCTCATCACTGACCCAGTAAGGGGTCCAGGTATAATACAGCACCGGTTTGCCTTCTTTATAACGGGTAATGGTATCGGCCATCATGGCGGCGTAGTTACCCTGATTATGGGTCACGGTTTTACTTAAGCCGTAGGCATCAATCTGGTGATTGATTACCGCCTCGCAGCCCCAGCCCGGATTACAGCCGGTCATGTCCGCTTTACCATCACCGTTGGTATCGAACAATTTGGCGAGCGCCGGATCACTGAGCTGGTCAATACGGGTAATGTGATATTTTTCCGCGGTCTTTTTGTCAATCAGGTACCCCTGGGCCGCCCCACTGACGTAGGTGCCCTGGCGATAGAATTTTTTATCCCCGCCAGCGGCGCTGTACATATCGTCATGCAGCGGTTTCCAGTTGGTGGCGAGGAAGGTCGCATCCCCGGCGGCGATAGTGGTGTAGGCCACGTTGTAATCAACTTCACTGGGCTGTTTTACGGTGTAGCCCAGCTTTTCGAGGGCGCGGCTGACCAGCAGGGTCTGGAAGGTTTCTTCAGAAATGGTGCTCTGTATTGGCTGTACGGTAATACCTTTGCCCGGTAAATCGGCGGCAAACGCCGTGGTGGAGACCAGGCTAGCAAAGGCGGTGGCGAAGAGAACGGGATGTCGCATCGTTATTCCTTTTTAATCGGGTGCGGCAGGGCGGCACAGCGTACCGCCACTGCAGGGATGATGTGGTGTGGCTTATTTCACGAACGGGCGGGTAAATAACCCGACAGGGCCGGTGGTATACCAGCGGCGGTTGCCTTTGGTCCGGGCATCCCGGCCGATGGACTGAGTCAGGCGGTCAAGGATGATAGCGAGGATAACGATCCCCACACCGCCCACGGTGGCCAGCCCCATATCGAGACGGCCAATGCCGCGCAGTACCATCTGCCCCAGGCCGCCAACCGCAATCATCGACGCGATAACCACCATCGACAGTGCCAGCATCAGTGTCTGGTTAACCCCGGCCATGATGGTGGGCATTGCCAGGGGCAACTGCACTTTAAACAGCATCTGGCGCGGGCTGGAACCAAAGGAGCGGGCGGCTTCTATCAGATCCGCCGGTACCTGATTAATCCCGAGGATGGTCAGGCGGACAATCGGCGGCAGGGCAAAAATAATGGTGACCACCACCCCGGGGACGTTACCGATACCGAACAGCATTACTATCGGCACCAGGTAGACAAATGCCGGGGTGGTTTGCATGGCATCCAGCAGTGGCCGGATAATTTTGGCCGCCCGGGGGTTACGCGCCAGCCAGATCCCCAGCGGTAGCCCGATGAGAATACAAAACAGTAACGCGGTCAGTACCAGGGCGAGGGTGACCATCGCCTGCGACCAGGCGCCAATCATGCCAATCAGCACCAGGGAGATCAGGGTTGCCACCCCCATGCCGACATTGGTCATCTGCCAGGCAATCAGGGCAAACAGCACAATCGCGACCGGGGCAGGCATGCCCTGTAATAAATGCTGAAAACCGCTGAGGATATAATCCACCGGCACGCGGATCCCCTGGAACAGCGGGCGGAAATGGACAACTATCCAGTCGATACCGTGGGTGACCCAGCTGTCCAGCGGGATCAGGGTTTTATGGAAGGGATCGAGAATATCGAAATGCGCTTGCTCCGGGGCCGGGGCGCTGTGTAGCCAGTCCGCGGCGCCGCTTTGCGGGGCGCTGGTGGTGGTTCCCCAGGCATCGGCTGACTGTGCGCTGGTATCGGCCGCTGTCTGGCTACCGGTATCCCACGGGTTCGCTTGATCACTCATTGGTTACTCCTTCTCTGTCTAATGCCTGTAACAGGCTCCCTTTGGAGATAACCCCAAGGTACTGCTGATCCTCACCCACAACCGGTACTGCACAGGGCGCCTGGGCGACATGGGTCAGTAATTCGTTAAGTGACGTATCAGCGTCTATCGGCAGCGGGGTTTCCAGCAATGCGCTGTCCAGCCCCTGGCCTGCGGCCAGTGCCGATTTCAGAGAATCAATGGAGACAATACCAATGAATTTTTGCGCCCGTTCAATCAGGTAACCGTATTCGCGATCGTCATCCTGAAGTAATTTCAGCGCCGAACGCGGGCCAACCCCTGGGGTTTTGCGAATAATACCCACCGGGCTACGCCGGGCAATATCTTTGGCGCTAAATACCTGGCTAATATCAACACCGCGGAAAAACGTGCGGACATAATTATTGGCCGGATTATTAAGAATTTCGTCCGGGGTCCCCACCTGAATAACTTCACCGTTTTGCATAATCGCAATCCGGTCGCCAATGCGCATGGCCTCATCAAGATCATGGGAAATAAATACGATAGTACGCTGATGTTTCGCCTGCAGTTTGATTAATTCATCCTGCATCTCGGTGCGTATTAATGGATCGAGTGCAGAAAAGGCTTCGTCCATAAGTAATATATCTGGATTTATTGCCAGGGCCCGGGCTAACCCTACGCGCTGGCGCATCCCGCCGGAAAGTTCATCCGGCCAGGAATGGGCATAATTTTCCAGCCCGACCTGGCGCAGGGCATCCAGTGCTTTTTCCCGGCGCTCATGCACCGCTATCCCGGCCAATTCCATCCCGAAGGCGGCATTGTCCAGTACGGTCATGTGCGGCATCAGGGCGAAAGACTGAAATACCATCGCGATTTTCTTTCTGCGAACCTCACGCAGGGCGGCGTCTGATATGCTGGCAATGTCTTCGCCATCAATCAGCACCTGGCCACGGGTGGGCTCAATCAGGCGATTGAGAAGGCGAACCATGGTGGATTTACCAGAGCCTGATAACCCCATGATGACGAATATCTCGCCTTCTTCAATGGTCAGATTTGCGTCTTTAACGCCGAGGGAGAGGCCGGTTTTCTCCAGTATTTGTTCTTTGGAAAGGCCCTGTTCGATATATTTAAAGGCCCGCTGGGGGTTATCTCCAAATATCTTGTAAAGATTTTTTACTTCTAATTTAATTGCCATGCAATAAAAAAATTCCTGTATTTATCGATATTTTATTACCCTGATGGAATATTACGTTCGGTATATACCCTAACATACTGAGGAGCTGAGGCAACCCTCGATTTTTGATATAAGCCCCAGGCTTGTCAGGTGAATCACTGTTGATCCCCCGCCATATAAGGGCTGAGCGCCAATCGGGTCAGGCAGGATATTTTTGTCAGCGCGGTGGTGATATTTAGCCCGGCAGGGGGATAATCCCGCCGTGGCCAGGTGCTGATAATTGGTGTGCGCCAGGAAAAATCCACGTATAAAAAATGGCGATTAATAAAAATAATCGCCATTTATATTTATAAAATATAGCGGCGGTTGCGGTGTTTTATTAGCGAAATAAGTTACCGGGCAGGTGTGCGGCCAGCACACCTGCGATCTGGCCTTTTACTGGTATATTTTTAACGGATTGATGACTTAAAAATCCCAGTCCAGATCTTCGGTTTCCGTGGCTTTACCCATCACATAAGAGGAGCCCGAACCGGAGAAAAAGTCGTGGTTTTCATCGGACCCAGGAGAGAGCGCCGCGAGGATTGCCGGGTTGACGGCGGCCATCTCCGCCGGGAACATTGCCTCAAAACCCAGGTTCATCAGGGCCTTATTGGCGTTGTAACACAGGAAGTGGTTAACCTCTTCAATAAACCCGCTCCCGGCATACAGATCCTGGGTATATTCCAGCTCGTTCTCATACAGGGTCATCAGCAGGTCGAAAGCAAACTGTTGTAATTCGTCCCGGCGTTCTTTGCTGGCAGCGGTCAGCCCTTTCTGGAATTTATAGCCGAGATAATAACCGTGAATGGCCTCATCCCGGATAATCAGACGAATTAAGTCTGCGGTATTGGTGAGCTTGCCCCGGCTGGACCAGTACATCGGTAGCCAGAACCCGGAGTAAAACAGGAAGGACTCCAGGAACACGCTGGCTATCTTTTTCTTACCGGCGTCATCCGCCTGATAATGGCTCAGCACAATGGCCGCCTTGCGCTGGAGCGCGGCGTTCTCCTCGCTCCACTGGTAGGCGGCGTCCACATCGCTGGTCTGGCACAGGGTGGAAAATACCGAACTGTAAGAGCGAGCGTGGACCGCTTCCATAAAGCTGATATTGGTGAGCACCGCCTCTTCGTGCGGGGTTAGCGCATCGACCAGCAGGGAAGGGGCCCCCACGGTGTTCTGGATGGTATCCAGCAGAGTCAGGCCGGTAAATACCCGAATGGTGAGCTGCTGCTCGGCGTGGCTCAGGGTATGCCAGGAGGGCAAATCGCCGGACAACGGCACTTTTTCCGGCAGCCAGAAATTGGTGGTCAACCGGTTCCACACTTCAAGGTCTTTATCGTCCTGGATTTTATTCCAGTTAATTGCACTGATTCGGTTAAGGGGAGTCATAGGATGTCCTTACAAGGCACAGGAGACGCAGCCGGCAACTTCGGTGCCTTCCAGCGCCATCTGGCGCAGGCGTATGTAATACAGCGTTTTGATGCCTTTCTTCCAGGCGTAGATTTGGGCCTTATTAATATCCCGGGTGGTGGCGGTATCCGGGAAAAATAGCGTCAGCGACAGCCCCTGGTCCACGTGCTGGGTGGCCTGGGCATACGTGTCGATGATCTTTTCCGGCCCTATCTGGTACGCATCCTGGTACAGCGCCCGGTTTTCATTGGTCAGGTAGGGCGCCGGATAATATACCCGGCCGGTTTTGCCTTCTTTACGGATCTCAATGGCTGAGGCTATCGGGTGAATACTGGATGTCGCATGATTAATATAGGAGATCGAGCCCGTTGGCGGGATAGCCTGCAAATTGCGGTTATACAGCCCGTATTGCATCACATCGTCGCGCAGTGATTGCCACATGGCCTGATCGGGGATGGTTATTCCCGCCCGGGAAAACAATGCGGCTACCTCTGGCGTCGCGGGCTGCCAGCGTTGTTCGATATAACGGCGAAAATAGTCACCGCTGGCATAGGCGGATTGCGCAAACCCGGCAAACCGCTGGCCGCGCGCTTTTGCCAGGGCACAGGACGCGTGCAGGGCGTGCCAGGTGACGGTATAGAAATAGATATTGGTGAAATCGAGCCCCTGTTCGGAGCCATAAGCAATCCCTTCCCGGGCCAGGTAACCATGCAGATTCATTTGCCCCAGGCCAATGGCGTGGGAGGCGGCATTCCCCGCCGCCACCGACGGCACGGAGTGGATATTGCTCATTTCCGACACCGCGGTCAGCCCGCGGATAGCGGTCTCAATGGTGCGGCCAAAGTCCGGCGAGTCCATGGTATGGGCAATATTCAGCGACCCCAGGTTACAGGAGATATCCTGGCCAATATGGCGGTAATCGAGGTTATCTTCATATTCTGAAGGGCTATTTACCTGGAGTATCTCAGAGCACAGGTTGCTCATATTGATATGCCCGGCGATGGGGTTCGCCCGGTTTACCGTGTCCTCAAACATGATATAGGGGTAACCCGACTCAAACTGGATCTCCGCCAGGCGCTGGAAGAACCCCCGGGCGCTGATGTACTGGCGGCGAATACGGGTATCTTCCAGCAGGGTCTGGTACAGCGGGGTGATGGCGATATCCCCGAAGGCGTGGCCATAAACCCGGGCAATATCATAAGGAGAGAACAGCGCCATTTGCTGGTTGTCTTTTGCCAGCTGGAAGGTGATGTCCGGGATAACCACCCCGAGGGAAAGGGTTTTGATGCGGATTTTTTCATCGGCATTTTCCCGCTTAGTGTCGAGAAAGCGCAGAATATCCGGGTGATGGGCGTGGAGATAGACCGCCCCGGCCCCCTGGCGCGCCCCGAGCTGGTTCGCGTAGGAGAAGGCATCCTCCAGCATTTTCATCACCGGGATCACCCCGGAGGACTGGTTCTCAATACGTTTAATGGGCGCGCCCGCTTCCCGCAGGTTGGACAGCAAAAAGGCCACGCCACCGCCGCGCCGCGAGAGCTGAAGTGCGGAGTTTACCGCCCGGCCAATGGACTCCATATTGTCTTCAATACGCAGCAGGAAGCAGGAAACTAACTCACCGCGCTGCTTGCGCCCGGCATTCAGGAAGGTGGGCGTGGCGGGCTGAAAGCGGCCGCTGAGCATCTCGTCGGTGAGTGCCCGGGCCAGGGCTTCATCCCCCCGGGCAAGCGTCAGGGCCACCATCACCACCCGGTCGGTAAAGTGCTCCAGCCATTGCTCGCCATCAAAGGTTTTTAACGCATAGCTGTTGTAGAACTTCCAGGCCCCGAGGAAGGTACTGAACTGATGGCCGTAGCGGCTGGCGTCTGCGAACAGTGCGGCCACAAATGCCGGGGACCAGGCATCCAGCACCCCGGACTCGTAATAGCCTTCACTGACCAGCCAGGCCAGACGGCTGGCGGTATCCGGGAAGGTGCGCGTATTGGGCAGCACCCGGTGGGTAATAAACGCCTCTACCGCGTGTTTATCCTTCTCAAACCGGATTTGACCCGCCTCGTCGAATAAATTGAGCATCGCGTTCAGGGCGTGGTAGTCCTGATTCAGGTCGGTTCGTTGTCGGGCTGCTGTCGTTGCCAAAATTCAGTTACTCCGTGTCGCACATAATCAATATCCTCGGGGGTGCCCATCAGCTCAAAGCGGTAGAGAAAGGGCACCTGACATTTTTTGGCAATAATGCTGCCAGCCAGGGCATAAGCCGCCCCGAAATTGCGGTTGCCGCTGGCGATAACACCGCGGATCAATTGCCGGTGGCGGGGCACGTTAAGGAAGCGGATAACCTGGCTGGGCACCGCCCCGGCGCCCCCCCATTGCCCCAGGTCGGCACCAGCAGAATAAAGGGCTGAAACACCGCCAGCCGCTCGCCCGTTGCCAGCGGGATGCGTTGAGCCGGCATCCCGAGGCGCTGAACAAAACGGTGGGTGTTTTCGGAGCTGCTGGAGAAATACACCAGGCCGCTCACTGGCGGCTCACAGGTAAACGCGCTGGTGCCCGGCGGCACAGACGCGGTTAATCATATCCGGGCGGAATCCGCACCAGCTTTCGTTATCGGTAATGACCACCGGCAACTGGCGGAACCCCAGCTCGCGCAGTGAATCTGCTGCTTCCGGGTGGTCATCAAGGCTGATCATCTCAATGTCCACATTCCGTCCTTCCATCGCCTTTTTAGTGGCATAGCACTGAATGCAGTTTTTGCGAGTGTAAATCTTAATGCGCATGATTCGTATTTCCATTTAAAATGACAATCACGGCGCCGGAAGTGCGTCGTTGGTCGGTGGTGTTGATAAGGTGAATACTAGATGTAGTTTAAAAGAAGTTCAACCATTCTATATATGGTGTTTTGCGAAGAATAATACACCGGGCGTAAAATATGCCCGGTGGGGTAGGCTGTACGCTGAAATCCGGTTACATGCGCATGCTGATGGCCAGGCGGTTAAAGGCGTTCATCAGGCTGATGGCAAAGGTAATATCGCTGATTTCCCGGGCGCTAAAATGCTGCTCCATCTCCTGCCAGCTACTCTCCGGGGCGTGGGTGGCACTGATATTGGTGAGATCTTCAGCCCAGGCCAGGGCGGCACGCTCGGCGGGGCTAAAATGACGGCTGATCCGCCAGCCGGCCAGCGCATCCAGCTTCTGCTGGGCGGCTCCACTTTTACGCAGCGCGGTACTGTGCATCTCCAGGCAAAATGCACAGCCGTTAATTTGTGATACCCGCAGGTAAACCAGTTCAATGATCTGCTGATCAACCGGGCCTTCCGCCAGGGCCTTATTGGCCTGTAAAAAGCCGTTATAGGCACCGGTGCTGAGTTCATAATAGGGCAGGCGTAATGTTGTCATTTCTCACTCCTCGTAAAGTTGCAGGCACTGTAGCATTATGATGGCCTGCAAAAGAGAGCCATATGATGACGAAAAAAGCAGACCATAACGGCCCGCTGGCCGGGCCGCGTTACCGGCAAATTGCCCGCCAGATAATCCAGTCGATTATTAATGGTGAATTACCTGCCGGTAGCCGTTTACCTTCCAGCCGGGTCTGGGCCCTCGCGTTGGGGGTGTCGAGAACCACCGTGGAACATGCCTACGGGGAGCTGGTGGCCCAGGGCTGGCTGGTACGGCGCGGGCAGGCCGGGACCTTTGTCGGTATTGCCCCGGCAGCGGCCAGCAGCACGGCGGATATCCAGCACTATGGCGGTGAGCGCAGCCACTTGCGGCCTTTTCAACTGGGGGTCCCGGCGCTGGACCTGTTCCCCAGGGGGCTGTGGTCACGCATTATGGGGCAGCGCCTGCGTACCCAGACCCGTGAGGAGCTGACCACCGGCGATCCCGGTGGTGAATATGCCCTGCGGGAAAGTATCGCCGCTTATCTGCGCCTGTCGCGCAGCATTGATTGCCTGCCAGAACAGATCTTCATTACCGCCGGGTATGCCATGGCAATGCAGATGCTGCTGCAGGTTCTGGGGCAGCCAGGGGAAGGAATGTGGGTTGAAAATCCCGGCTACCCGCTGATTTGCCCGGTGATTGCTCACCAGCAGATAGTGATGCACCCGGTGCCAGTAGACGGCGAGGGGATGGATATTGGCTACGCTGAACGTCATTACCCCACGGCGCGTTTTGCGCTGCTGACGCCTGCCCACCAAAGCCCGCTGGGGGTCGCGTTGTCGCTCCCCCGGCGGCGGCAACTGCTGGCGTGGGCGGCCCGCCAGCAGGCCTGGATTATTGAAGATGACTACGACAGTGAATTTCGCTACCAGGGGAAACCGTTGCCGCCCCTGAAAAGTCTTGATGCCCCCCAGCGGGTGATCTATGCCGGGTCATTTAGCAAATCGCTGTATCCCGCCCTGCGCGCGGCCTGGCTGGTGGTCCCGGTTTCTGAAGTGGCGCGCTTTCGCCAGCAGGCGGCCCTCTGGCCTTGCCCGGTCCCCCGGCTGTGGCAACTGACTATCGGGGATTTTATTGCCCAGGGGCACTTCTGGCGGCATTTGAAAAAGATGCGTGCTGCCTATGCCAGCCGCCGCCAGTGGCTGGAGACAGCGCTTCGCGAACAGGGGTTTGAGGTGGTGGCGCAGGCCGGGGGGATCCAACTGGTGATTGAGATTGCCGGGGATGACCGGGCGCTGGCGCAGCGCGCCAATGATGCTGGGCTTGCCGTTCAGGCGCTGAGCCATTGGTTCCGGGATGCTCCGCCCGGGAAGGGCGGGTTGATCATGAGTTTTACTAACCTGGCCTCTTTGGGTGAGGCGCAACAAGCGGCCCGCCAGTTACGGCGGGCTATCATTTAGCGCCGCAATCAGCGGCGGGTTCCTAACAGCACACCGACAAACAGACCGATGGCGGCAGCCGTCCCCACGCTGCACCAGGGCTTGTCGCGGACAAAATTATCGGTGCTGCTTACGGCATCTTTCGCCGCCTGATGGATACGCCCGCGGCCATTAAGCCTTGCCCGGGTCTCTTTTAGCAGGGCCTCGGCTCGCTGACGGGCCTCCTCTGCACCTTCTTTGGCATCACTTCCGAAAGACTTCAGCACCTCTTCCAGGGTGTCTGCCAGCTGGCTGGCATCGTTAGTAAGATCTGCGGTGTCATCATCAAGATCACGGGGGGTTTTATTCGCCATTCCATTCTCCAGGTTGTGAGCGTGAGCTATTAAGTGTAGACGTAACCGTTGTGTTGAGGTGAGTTTGTGGACTTTTCCGAAAGCCTTGCTAATGCTCAATAGAGTAGTGTTATAAAGCAGTAAAAAAAATAATGAGGAATGAGAATGTATTTACGACCTGATGAGGTGGCTCGCGTTCTGGAGAAATCAGGATTTACCATGGACGTTGTTACGCCAAAAGCGTATGGATATCGTCGGGGGGATAACTACGTATACGTGAACCGCGAGGCGCGTATGGGGCGCACTGCGCTGGTGATCCATCCGATGCTTAAAGAACGCAGCAGCACGCTCGCAGAGCCCGCTTCAGAAACGAAGACCTGCGATCATTATGAGCAATTTCCACTGGCGGCTGGCGGTGAAGCCCGGGAACACTACGGTATTCCCCATGGTTTCAGTTCACGCATTGCGCTGGAACGGTATATTTCGGGGTTATTTGGGGATCAACACTAACAGTGAGACTGGCTTGTGCCAGTCTCTGTTGTCTGGTGGCTGGCCGCGTTCAGGCGCGGCTGGTGGTGTAACCCTGTACCCGGAACAGGCGGCGGCAATAATCGAGGAAATACCCATAAGCGGCGCCCATCAGCATGGTGGCGGCGACGTTAGAACTGACTGCCGCAATGATTTGCTGGCTGTCGGCACCCACGGACCACAAAATGGCGGCATATACCGGTGACTGGAATGTCACATACGCCATAATATCCGCCAGGCTACGCATCCAGGTGGTATTCCCCCCGCGTTTTGCCAGCTTCATAAAGCTGTCACGGTACAGGCCATAGGGCCAGGCAATAAAAATATTCACCGGAATTGACACCAGACGCGACGATAGCGACTGCTGGAAGCTCATGCCGGAGAGCAGTATCTCAATAGCCATTCCCACTACAAAACAATACACCACCATAGCAAAAATATCGGCGGCGGCATGGCGCAGACGGGATTCACGGGAAAACATAGCGATACTGCTCCATCTTACAGTAATAAATAGCGGCCAATAACCAGGTTTATGGTGTTATGTTGGCACCTTTGCTTTTGCGATAGGTTATATGGCTGTTTTCATTCTTTCAATTAGCGGAAAGTTTTTATTTATTCGCTTTTGATAGACAAAATGCTCTCCTGAGCACGGATTGTCGGTTGTTACCCCATATTTGTTGGCACACTTATTAATAGTTAATTAATTCAATGCATTGTATTTTTATCATACAAATAATGCGGAATACATCCGCAACGTAAATGGCCAAAAACAGCACTAAAATCTGCCCGGAAGCCCCCGGGTGAGCAACAGAACATAAAATCGTCCATAAGCCTATCAGGCAGTTAAATATCTGGTTTTTCTGCCGGGATGAAATGCCAGCACCCCGGCGCTACCCCGGCACGAATAAAACTGATATCACCTTGCCGAAAAAACGTTATATAATTTTTTATATAACGTTTGGAGAGATGATCATGAACAACCATTTTGGCAAGGGGCTGATGGCCGGGCTTAACGCCCATTCAGCGAGCGGTGCGGCAGATGTGACCCGCTTTTGTTCCGATTACCGGCGCGGTTTTGTACTGGGGTATACCCACCGCATCAGTGAGCAGACCGGTAACCGCCAGCAGGCCGCCTGGGAGGCCGGGGTACTTACCCGCCGTTATCAACTGGATAAAGATCTGGTCGGTGATTTCTTCACGGAAGTAAATAATGACATGGCGTTACGTTTCTTTTTAGCAGGTTATGAAAAAGGGCGCTAAACATCTTATCTTAAAAGAAAACAGAGATAGCGTAGCGGGTATTAAGTGGTATTTATTCTGCAGCCCGCTACGATATTTGCCGCAATTATCGCCATCAATTGGCTGAAATTTATCCGTCTGTCCCATTCGCCATATATCGCCGTGAACATGTTATTTCAGTGACTGTCATTATGTGTCAAAAAATAATGACTCCGGGAAAATAGCAGAAAAAGATGCGCTGTAATGCTATCAGATAAAATAATATGTGTTGTTTTGTTTAAAATATCATCTATTCATGAGTCTGCGGCTGGCAATTAATTAAATAATTAAGTATCGTAGCCGCTCATTTTTTTCAGGTAGTAAAAGTAAGAGGAAATATGTCTCAGGCGTTACTGACATTAAATAATATCCGTACATTACGGGCTCATAGTCGCGATTTCTCCATTGACGTGCTTGAAGAGATGCTGGAAAAACTCAGGATCGTCACTGAAGAAAGACGTCAGGAGATCACCGCAGCAGAGCAAGAACGCCAGCAACATGAAGAGAAACTCAGCACCTGGCTGGAGCTGATGGAATCCGACGGGATCAGCCCGCATGATTTGGTTGAAGTCTTGGGTGATAAACCGGCGAAGAAAAATAAACCGCGGGCACCGAAATACCGCTACCTCGACACCACCGGGGTAGAAAAACAGTGGACCGGCCAGGGCCGGATGCCGAAGCCAATTGCCCAGGCAATTGCTGCTGGCCAGAAACTGGAAGACTTTCTGCTGTGATTCTGTTGCCCGGTATACTGCCGGGCAATATTATGTTTCCCTGCCATTCCTTACTTTATATATCCCGCTGATCTGCGACGTAAAAACCATTTCTTTGCTGCCCATTGTGGCTATTTCCGTAAATACTTTCCGTGCCGTCGCGCCAGCTCAGGCGGCAAAAATACCCGTCAGATCCCCGCCGGGAAATATTCGCGCGGCGAGCCATCTTCATTTTAACGCCCGGGTGTGATGTCTTGTTCCGGCGGCTGGGCGAGCAGGTCCCGGTAAATAAGCGCCAGCACACCGCCGGGTAAAAACTGATTACGGATCCACTGGGTGACATAACCGGATGAGGTATGGCGGGCGGCCAGTAGCATTGGGGAGTCCTGGCGTGGATTGCGGATTTTTCGCGTTACCAATAGTCCGGCCCCGGTGGCCTGGCGGGCCATATATTCCGGTAAAAAGCCGATGCCATCCCCCTGGATTTGGCACTGGCACTTGGTGGTAAAATCCGGCACCAGGATAGTTTCCTGGCCGTGGAGCAGCCAGCCGACTTTTTTGCTGATGGTATGGGCGGTATCTTCCACCATGATATTGGGGTACTGGCGTAGCTGGCTCTCGGGCAGTGGCTCCGGTAAAAATGCCAGTGGATGGTCCGGCGCAATGGCAAATACCCAGCGAATCAACCCGATATCGGTGTAATCAATGCCGCCGCCTGATAACAACGTATCCGGCGCGCCAATGGCGATATTGACCTGCTGATTGATAAACGCATCCCAGACACCGTTGTACACCTCACTGATCACCGCAACCTGGCAGGTGGGGAAGCGTTTTTTCACCGCCTGTAGCAGGCGGGCGGTGTGCTGTGGGGTATACAGCAACTGATTAATACAGATTCGTACCCTGGCCTCTACTCCCCGGGCGATGGAGTCAATAGTGTGGCGGGTATCGTCAAAATGGCTGAGCAGCTCGGTGGCTTTACGGTAGAAATAGTGCCCGGCTTCGGTGAGTTCGATAGTGCGGGTGTTACGGATAAATAACCGGGCATCAAGCCCGGTTTCCAGGCGCTTGATGGTGTAACTGATGGCGGAAGTGGTCAGCCCCAGCTCCAGTGCCGCTTTACTGAAACTGCCATAGCGGGCGGCGGCGGTAAAGGTGAGCAGGTTTTCTTCTGTGAAGATCGAATGCATGGCGACGGGGCCTCAGGTGACGGGAGTAGGCCAGCGCGGTGGCGGAATCGGTATTTCATCCGCCTGGGTCAGGGGGAGCAATGGGGCGTTATGCTATTTTGTCGGCTATCCATTAACGACATTATCTTTGTTTTCTATGAAAAAAAGAAAAAAGTGTGATTCCGCACAGTTTGATTCTGTTGTTGAATACTTTTTAATAATCAGCGCATTTATCTGTAAATGATATTTACATGGATATCTTATTCTGTTGTTGCTGGTTATTATTTGGGCAGATAACCAGGAGGATATATGCCAGAGGATAATAGCAGTATTCGTTTTCTTCTTGCCGCAGAGCAGGGGGATATTCACACCATGGAGCAGGCCCTGTCCCGGGGCGTCAATATTAATGTGACTAATCCACAAGGCCGTACCGCCATTATTAATGCCAGTTTGCATCAGCATTATGATTGTGTGGCGTGGCTTATCGCGCGCGGTGCCGATATTAATCACCAGGATGAAACCTGTTTTAACCCCTTCTTAATTAGCTGCCTGACTAACGACGTGATATTACTGCGCCTGGTGTTGCCCGCCAGGCCGGACCTGATGCGCCTGACGCGGTTTGGCGGCGTGGGCTTAACCCCGGCCTGTGAGAAAGGGCATCTGGAAGTGGTACAAGAGCTGCTGGCCCATACTGCCATTAACGTCAACCACACCAATTTTGTGGGCTGGACGCCGCTGCTGGAGGCGATTGTGCTGGGAGATGGCGGTGAACGCCAGCAACAGATTATTGCGTTGCTGCTGGCCCACGGGGCAAACCCGACGATGACCGATAAATACGGCAAAACGCCGCTGGCGCTGGCCAGAGAGCGGGGTTTTGAGGCAATAGCAACCCAGTTGCTGGCGGCGGGCGCGGGGTAATTCCGCCCGCCGTTACCTGTTACCTGTTACCTGTTACCTGTTACCTGATCCACTTATTACACCATTCGCCCGTAATACTATTTATCCGTAATACCAGGCCTGCGGTATCCCGGGCGCTTATTTTGCTGTCGAGAAAGATTACTAACCGGCCATTTGGTCATGGAGCCGACTATGCCAGTCAGCGTTACTATTAAGCAAAATACGTATTTTGATTCCGTGTCATTAATGTCAGTGTCCACCCAGGCAAATAATTTGCCAAATATTACCCGGGCATTTATTGCCATGGCGACGGAGATGAATAAAACCCTGTTAGGGAAGGTGCGAATAAGCAGGTCATTTCTTCCCAAGCTGACTCGCTGATTAAAATTTCGCGGATCTGGGCCGATTTTTTTCCCGCAAACACATCGA
>NZ_WBXP01000033.1 GCF_016415625.1 Shimwellia pseudoproteus | reverse complement strand
TAGCGCGGTGGTCCCACCTGACCCCATGCCGAACTCAGAAGTGAAACGCCGTAGCGCCGATGGTAGTGTGGGGTCTCCCCATGCGAGAGTAGGGAACTGCCAGGCTTTAATTAAACGGAAAAGCCCTGTCGCAAGACAGGGCTTTTTTGTGTCTGCGATTTACTGACTGACGTCAGGTATTACTATCTGGTGGGTGCTAACCCACCATGCGCTTATTTCTGCCCCTGTAGCCACTCACGGATAAACTGGCTTATCTGCGCAACATTATTCAAATCCAGTTGGGCCACATCAATATCGAGTACCTCATCACTGGCCACCGCCAGGGTATGCGCATCAATCCCCAGCTCTGCCAGGCTATGGCCGGTTGCGGCGCGAAACAACAATATCTTCGCCACCACCTCATGCTTAAATCCTTCCACGAGGATCAGATCCAGCGTACTGGCGTCCATCCGCGATGCCAGATAATGCAAATCCATCTCTCCGGCATCCGGGGTTTCAGTCATCAGCGCCCAGCGTTGATTGCTGGCAACCAGGGTCTGGGCAGCACCGGCTTTGCGTAACTCATAACTGTCCTTACCGGGTTTATCGACATCCATATTGTGGTGGGTATGTTTAATCAGCCCAACGCGAATACCCTGGGCAGTAAGCACCGGGATCAGTTGCTTAAGTAACGTTGTTTTCCCGGTACCGCTAAATGCAGCAATCGCCAGTAAAGGGACCATTAATTATTCTCCTGCCATAGAATGAGATCGTCAGGGCTATTCACATTCGCAAAGGCGCTATGCTGTCCAGCAAAGGAAACCGGCACCCCACCGGCCTGCCGCAGAAAAACCATAACCCGCCGCTCTCCGGCCTGCAAATACTCCCTCAGGGGCGCCTGTAGGCGGCGGTGAACCAGGGCTATTGTTGGATGATCGCGCTCGCCGTCATGTACCCAGGCGGCGGGAGCAGCCTGCTTATTTTCCCAGAGACGCCGCGCCAGGTCTTGCGGGATCCCGGGGACATCGCAGGGGCAAAACAGAAACCACTCTCTGTCGCTGGATGCCAGTACCGCGAGCATGCCTGCCAGGGGGCCGGGGAAGCCAGATAGCGTATCCTGAACAACAGGCAGGCCACTTTTCTGGTATTCGGCAATATTGCGGTTGGCGCTTATCATCACCCCGCCAGTCTGCGGGGCCAGACGCGTATATACCCGCTGCCAGAGTGGCTGGCCGTTGAGTTGAACCAGCCCTTTGTCCTGGCCCCCCATACGGGTGGCCCGGCCTCCGGCCAGAATTGCCCCCTGTAGCTGGGATAATCTCATTACTATATCGCCCCTTTTCATGTGGGATTGAGCCTGCTAACGTGTTGCTATCAAGTAAAAGGAGTACCACCATGAAATGCAAACGTCTTAACGAAGTGATCGAGTTGCTCCAGCCAGAATGGCAGAAAGAGCCCGATCTAAACTTGCTGCAATTTTTACAGAAACTGGCCAGCGAAGCAGGCTTTAACGGTGATCTGGTTGATCTGACCGATGATATTCTGATCTACCATCTGAAAATGCGCAGTAGCAGTAAAGATGCCGCGATCCCCGGTCTGCAAAAAGACTACGAAGAAGACTTCAAAACCGCGTTGCTGAAGGCCCGCGGTGTTATTAAAGAGTAAAAGCTTGTAAGAGACGCCACCGTTGGCGCCGTGAAATGTTATTCTGCTATATTCGTGCCACTCTGCGGATATCGGAATGACAGATAACGCATTTAATTTTCAGACATTACACCCGGATACTATCCTTGATGCATTATTTGCCCAGGGGATCCGGGTTGATTCCGGGCTTACGCCGCTTAACAGCTATGAAAACCGGGTTTACCAGTTTCAGGATGAAGATCGGCGGCGTTATGTCGTCAAATTCTACCGTCCCCAGCGCTGGACCACACAACAAATTGCGGAAGAGCACCAGTTCGCCCTCGAACTGGCGGAACATGATGTGCCCATCGCGGCGCCGCTGATACTTAATGGCGAGACGCTGCTACAACATGACGGCTTCTCTTTTGCTGTCTTCCCGAGCCTGGGTGGCCGCCAGTTTGAAGTCGATAATCTTGATCAACTGGAATGGGTCGGCAGCTATCTTGGCCGTATTCATCAAATCGGGCAGCGCTGCCGCTTTACGTACCGGCCGGATATCGGGCTGGATGAATATTTGCATCAGCCGCGCAATATCTATGAGCAGACACCATTGATCCCCGCTGGGTTAAAAGCCGCTTTTCTACAGGCCACTGATGCGCTGATCGCTGCGGTGATCCCGCGCTGGTCTGATAGCGTCACCACACTGCGCCTGCGCGGCGACTGTCACCCGGGGAATATCCTGTGGCGCGACGGGCCGCTGTTTGTGGATTTAGACGATGCGCGTAATGGCCCGGCAGTGCAGGATTTGTGGATGCTGCTGAATGGCGATCGTCAGGAACAGCGCATCCAGCTTGAAACGGTGCTGGAAGCCTATGAAGAGTTCCAGCGCTTTGATCCCAAAGAAATTGCGTTGATCGAACCTTTACGCGCGATGCGATTGGTTTATTATCTGGCGTGGATAATACGGCGCTGGGACGACCCCGCATTTCCTGGAAATTTCCCCTGGCTACGGGAGGAAGATTTCTGGCGAAGACAGACTGCCACCTTTAATGAGCAGGTTAAGGTTCTGAATGAACCGCCATTACAATTAATGCCGATGTATTAATGTGACTCTTTCAGGAGATATTGAGATGAAAAAAGTTTTGCTGGCGCTGGCGGGGATGGTTCTCGCATTTGGTGCTTCTGCTGCCCAGATCGAGAACGGAAAACAATATATTACGCTGGATAAACCGGTTGCTGGCGCGCCGCAGGTTGTTGAATTCTTCTCCTTCTATTGCCCGCATTGCTACCAGTTTGAGCACGTACTGCACGTGTCTGAAAGTGTAGAAAAGAAACTGCCTGAAGGGGTCAAAATGGCCCGTTACCACGTCGAGTTCCTCGGGCCGCTGGGTAAAGATCTGACCCAGGCCTGGGGTGTTGCTATGGCGCTGGGCGTGGAAGATAAAATCTCCAATCCGATGTTTGACGCAGTGCAGAAAACCCAGACTGTGCAGAATGTAGCGGATATCCGTCAGGTGTTTATTGACGCGGGGGTTAAACCAGAAGAGTACGACGCTGCGTGGAACAGCTTTGTGGTGAAATCCCTGGTAGTACAACAGGAGAAAGCCGCCGCTGACTTCCAGCTTCAGGGAGTACCGGCGATGTATGTGAACGGTAAATATATGCTTAACCCGCAGGGTATGGATACCAGCGACATGAACGTCTTTGTTCAGCAGTATGCGAACACGGTAAGCGCGCTGGTTGCGAAAAAATAAGCGCGTCAGACAAAAAAAGCCGGTCACTGACCGGCTTTTTTATTATCTTGGTATATTTGCGTCAACTGCTCGTCTTTCTGCTGCCACAGGCTGTTTAGCCAGCGCTGAAAACGGCGCTTAAAGTTCTTATCATTCACATAATCCCCGTGCAGCTCACCTTCAATCGGCACCAGATTCACCCGCACAACGATCCGGGTCAGCTTACCGCTTAGCATATCGTAGAAGGGCGAATGTCGGTTCTCCGGGTAGCAGAGGGTGACGTTTAATAGTTTATCGAACTGTTCGCCCAGTACGTTCAGCGCCATTGCGATACCGGCGGCTTTAGGGGGCAACAGATTCTGATAAGTCGAACGTGTCTGGTGATGTTTTTCTGGTGTGAACCGCGAGCCTTCGACGAAATTAACAATCGTTGTGGGGTGGGCGCGGAATTTCTCACAAGAACGGCGTGTGGTTTCCACATCCTTGCCGCGACGTTCGGGGTGGCGTAGCAGATAACTGCGGGAGTAGCGCTTCATAAACGGCATATCCAGCCCCCAGCAGGCCAGGCCAATAAAAGGCACCCAGGCTAGCTGCTGTTTGAGGAAGTATTTATTCATCGGGATCTGCTTACGGAACAGCACGCACAGGATCACGATATCAGCCCAGCTGCTGTGATTGCAGATCAATAAATACCAGTTTTTCTTGCTCAGGCCATTGAGCCCTTCCACATCCCACTGAAGGTGGGGATTCAGCCGCAACAGGATAGCCAGCCCTTCACACCAGCAATACATCATGAAATTACAAAACGCAGAGACAGTACGCCAGATGACAGGGATCGGTAGCAGCAGCTTAATAATGCTGGCCAGAATAATGGGTACGGAGCAGGCAATCGTAACCAGGATAGTAAGAACGACACTTAGTAATAAAGTAATCGCGGCAATCAATCTCGACATCATTTTGTTTATCAGTTAGTTAGCAAGGTTATGCCGCTAAAAAAGTGTAATAAGACGCAGATTTTACCAGAAAAAGTGCCCTGGCGACTTAAGTAAACCTGAACCATGCGAAAAACTACACTGCCGCATCAGAATAGTGCGCTGCTGGCGTACAAACTGGCGTTTATATCCACATTGATATGTTACCTGTGGCAAACGTTATTTAACCTTTGAGCAACAATAAGTTATTGAAATAAAATGTATTATATAAGTGTCGTGCTGCTTAAATATATTCCCGGGAAATTACCATGGAAATTACACACAAACTTATCCACAGGAAGATCCTGTCAGGGATCGACAAATCGGGCATTTCTTTTCAGCTTTCTGGCGGCAAAAGTTCATGTTTATCGCCCGCCTATGGCATCCTTGACCTATGAATTCATAATCAGGCACGGAACATTATGGTCCAGATTGCAGAAAACCCCCTTATCCTGGTCGATGGCTCTTCTTATCTTTACCGGGCGTATCACGCATTTCCCCCTCTGACAAACAGCGCAGGCGAGCCGACAGGGGCGATGTACGGTGTGCTGAACATGCTGCGCAGCCTGTTGCTGCAGTTCCATCCTTCGCACATTGCGGTGGTGTTTGATGCCAAAGGTAAAACCTTCCGTGACGAGCTGTTTGAAAGCTATAAATCGAACCGACCGCCGATGCCGGACGATCTGCGGGTGCAGATCGAGCCGCTGCACGCCATGGTAAAAGCCATGGGCCTGCCGCTGTTAGTGGTTCCCGGGGTTGAAGCCGATGACGTTATCGGTACTCTGGCCCGGGAAGCCGAACGTGCCGGGCAGCCGGTACTGATCAGCACCGGCGATAAAGACATGGCGCAGCTGGTTACCCCGGCTATCACCCTGATTAACACCATGACCAATACCGTCCTCGGGCCTGAGGAAGTGGTGACCAAATATGGGGTTCCGCCGGAACTGATTATCGACTTCCTGGCCCTGATGGGTGACTCGTCCGATAACATTCCCGGGGTACCTGGGGTGGGTGAGAAAACGGCCCAGGCATTACTGCAAGGGCTGGGTGGGCTGGATACGCTGTACCAGCACCCGGAAAAAATTGCCGGGCTTACCTTCCGTGGGGCAAAAACCATGGCGGCGAAGCTGGAACAGCACAAAGAGGTGGCCTACCTCTCTTACACCCTGGCAACCATTAAGACCGATGTCCCGCTGGAGCTAAGCTGCCAGCAGCTGGCGGTGAATGAGCCGGATAGCGAGGCGCTGCTGGCGCTGTTCAGCCGCTATGAATTTAAGCGCTGGGTTAGCGATGTTGAAGCCGGTAAATGGCTGCAGGCGAAAGGCGGCAAGGCGGCGAAACCTGTGGCCGCGGTTACCCCAGCTGCTGAACCCGCTGCATCTGAGCAAAACGCGGTGGCCATCTCTTATGATGAATACGCCACTATCCTGGATGACGCTGCACTCGATGCCTGGATTGCCGAACTGAAAAAAGCGCCGGTGATTGCGTTTGATACTGAAACTGACAGCCTGGATAACATTAACGCCAATCTGGTCGGGCTCTCTTTTGCCGTAGCACCTGGTAAAGCGATATATATTCCGGTGGCCCATGACTATATTGATGCCCCGGACCAGCTGGCCAGAGAGCGAGTACTGGAGAAGCTTAAGCCCCTGCTGGAAGATCCTGACTGTCTGAAAGTGGGCCAGAATCTGAAATATGATCGCGGCATCATGGCGAACTACGGTATTGAGCTGCGCGGTATTGCTTTTGATACCATGCTCGAATCCTACATTCTTGACAGCGTGGCCGGGCGCCACGACATGGACAGCTTGGCGGATCGCTGGCTACAGCACAAAACCATTACCTTCGAAGAGATCGCCGGGAAAGGCAAAAATCAGCTGACCTTTAACCAGATAGCGCTGGAAGAAGCCGGCCGCTACGCGGCGGAAGATGCTGATGTCACTCTGCAACTGCACTTACAGATGTGGCCAAAGCTGCAAACGGAGACCGGGCCACTTAATGTGTTTAAGCACATCGAAATGCCACTGGTGCCGGTGATTTCCCGTATCGAACGCAATGGGGTGATGATCGATCCTGACGTGCTCCATGCCCATTCCGCAGAACTGGCCCAGCGCCTGGTGGAACTGGAGCAGAAAGCGCACGATATCGCCGGAGAAGCCTTTAACCTGTCATCCCCGAAACAGCTGCAGACCATCCTGTTTGAAAAGCAGGGTATCAAGCCGCTGAAGAAAACCCCGGGCGGGGCGCCGTCGACCTCTGAAGAAGTACTGGAGGAGCTGGCGCTGGATTACCCGCTACCGAAGGTGATTCTGGAGTATCGCGGGCTGGCTAAGCTGAAATCCACCTACACCGACAAATTGCCGCTGATGATCAATCAGAAAACCGGCCGGGTGCATACCTCTTACCATCAGGCGGTAACGGCCACCGGACGTTTGTCCTCCACCGATCCGAACTTGCAAAATATCCCGGTACGTAATGACGAAGGGCGCCGTATTCGTCAGGCGTTTATTGCCCCTGAGGACTATCGTATTGTCTCGGCGGACTACTCCCAGATTGAGCTGCGTATTATGGCGCACCTGTCCCGGGATAACGGCTTGATGACCGCTTTCGCCGAAGGGAAAGATATCCACCGGGCCACCGCGGCGGAGGTGTTTGGCTTACCGCTGGAGAGCGTTACCGGCGAGCAGCGCCGCAGCGCCAAGGCGATTAACTTCGGCCTGATCTATGGGATGAGCGCTTTTGGTCTGGCGCGGCAGTTGAACATCCCGCGTAAAGAAGCCCAGCGCTATATGGATCTCTATTTTGAACGCTACCCTGGTGTTCTGGAGTATATGGAGCGCACCCGCCAGCAGGCCAAAGAACAGGGTTATGTTGAAACCCTGGATGGCCGCCGCCTCTATTTACCGGATATTAAGTCCAGTAATGGTGCCCGCCGTGCCGGGGCTGAACGGGCCGCAATCAACGCCCCCATGCAGGGTACCGCCGCAGACATTATTAAGCGGGCAATGATTGCCGTTGATAACTGGCTGGTAACGGAACAGCCGCGGGTCAGAATGATTATGCAGGTACACGATGAGCTGGTCTTTGAAGTACATAAGGATGATGTGGCTGCGGTAAGCGCACGTATTCATGAGCTTATGGAGAATTGCTTCACGCTGGATGTGCCGTTGCTGGTGGAAGTGGGTGCCGGGGATAATTGGGATCAGGCTCACTAAATACTTTGTTTTACGCGGTATTTTATGTAATTAAGCAACATAACCCATCTTTTTTTGTGATGGATACACAAAATTGTCATATGGAAATGAAAAAAAACTACAAAAACTCCTTTTTAGTTTTCGGGAAAAGGAGTAAAGTTACTCTTGTAGGGTACAGAGGTAAGATGTTCTATCTTTCAGACCTTTTACTTCACGTAATCGGATTTGGCTGAATATTTTAGCCGCCCCGGTCAGAAATGGCCGGGGCGTTTTTTATTGTCTGGCGTTTATTATCAGCCGCGATGAACCGGCATGGCGCGGGCAATAAAAAAGGCCACCGCAGTGGCCTTATGTTCTACGCGCGCTGTTATTCCGCCGGTTGTTGGTCTTCGGTGGCTTCCACTGCGGACAGGTTAGTAAACCAGTCATCCAGTTTATGCTTCAGCTTATCCACCCCAAGTTTCTTCAGGGATGAGAACACCTCAACCTGTACATCGCCGTTAAACGCAATCACCGCTTCACGCACCATATTCAGCTGCGCTTTGCGCGCCCCGGATGCCAGCTTATCCGCCTTGGTCAGCAATACCAGCACCTGTAAATTGCTGTCTACCGCCCAGGCTATCATCTGCTGATCAAGATCTTTCAGTGGATGGCGAATATCCATCAGAATGACCAGGCCCTGTAGGCACTGGCGTTTATGCAGGTACTCCGCAAGGGCCTTCTGCCATTTGCGTTTCATTTCTTCCGGCACTTCGGCGTAACCGTAACCGGGCAAGTCGACCAGGCGTTTGCCTTCTGCTACCTCGAACAGGTTGATCAACTGGGTACGCCCAGGGGTCTTACTGGTTCTGGCGAGGCTTTTCTGATTGGTCAGGGTATTCAGCGCGCTGGATTTCCCGGCATTAGAGCGGCCTGCAAATGCCACTTCGATACCGGTATCGGACGGCAGGTGGCGAATATCGGGCGCACTCATCACAAAATGCGTCTGTTGGTAATTCCAGTTAGTCAAAATGGTCGTCTCCCGTAAACCTTGCTGGTGGAGAGTATACCTGAACGGCAGCAAAAGGCCGTTATTTCCGCCCCGGTAGGCAAAAACCTTACACCGTGTGAGACATTGACCATAACCAGGTTGCGACTTTAGCGAAACGTACAGTAAGCCTGAAAAAAAATACGTTTATAAAACAAAATATTAAATCGTTCGTGTGATAACGATCTCATCGTAAAAACGCGGTAAGTCACTTGTTTGTCATACGCATCAGGGTAAAGTAGTCATCAAGGCGGGGGAGCCTTAAAGGAGTAAGACACTCAGGATGAGTGTTCAGGGGTGTCAGGATGACACAGAAGGACAAGCCAGGATGGCGGGCGTCTGGAGACGCATAACAGGGAAAGGGAACACAACAAGGATTGTTGTTGCTAAGGGAAAGACAGGGGTTGTCGATAGCAAACAGGGAATGTGTTGCCCATAATGGGTGGTGAGCAAATAAAAAAGGCGGCAAATGATTTGCCGCCTTTTTTATTTGCTTGCTTTCTGCTAGATTCCGCCGCAATTCTATACTAAATAAAACGACTTAAGCTGGCGAAATTATGAAGCAACAAGCATCCACAGCGCGCGGTGGAAAAGGGCGCGCAAAACCGTATCGCAAGACGCGTGAAGAGTTAGATCAGGAAGGACGTGAGCGCAAACGCCAGAAGAAACACCGTGGCCATTCGGCGGGTAGCCGCGCACAAGGCAGTAGCCAGAACGGTGGTAAAAATACCTCCCAGCAAGATCCGCGTATCGGCAGCAAGAAACCCATTGCACTGGGCATCACTGATGCACCGGTAAAACCGCAGCACAAACCTAAGAGTGAGAAACCTATGTTGACACCCCAGGCTGAGCTGGAATTACTGGAAAATGATGAGCGCCTTGATGCCTTACTGGAGCGCATGGAAGAAGGCGAGACCCTGAGCCAGCAAGATCGTGATTGGGTTGATCAGAAGCTGGATCGCATTGATGCGCTGATGCAGCAGCTGGGCCTTTCCTATGACGATGACGAGTCGGAAGAGGAAGAAGAAGCCCAGGAAGACATGATGCGCCTGCTGAAGGGTAAATAACCCGCGGTCTGATGATGGGCAACGTGGTTCTGCTACTTATCCTACCGATAGTTTGTTATCTGGGTTGGTTGTTCGTTAAACTACACCGGTTGTCGCAGCGCCAACGGCGGCTGCGCAGCCAGCTCACCGCCCGAGGGATGGGCAGGGTTGCGGGTTCCCGGCGTGGACGGCATCGTCGCAAGGAGTGAGTATGTCTGAGCAATTAATTGAATGGGATCTGGCCCTGATCCAGAAATATAACTATTCCGGGCCGCGTTATACCTCTTACCCCACGGCGCTTGAGTTTAGTGACGCGTTTGGCGCCGCCGATTTCTCCCGGGCGATTGCGCGCTATCCTGAGCGCCCGCTCTCCCTGTATGTACATATCCCGTTCTGCCACAAGCTATGTTACTTCTGCGGCTGCAATAAATTAGTCACCCGCCAGCAGCATAAAGCCGATCAATATCTGGATGTACTGGAACAAGAGATAATCCACCGCGCACCGCTGTTTGCCGGCCGTCACGTCAGCCAGATGCACTGGGGCGGCGGTACCCCCACCTATTTGACCAAAGCACAAATCAGCCGGCTGGTGGGCCTGCTGCGCCGCTATTTTAATTTCACCCCCGATGCGGAAATGTCTATCGAGGTTGATCCCCGCGAGATAGCACTAGATGTTATCGATCACCTGCGCCAGGAAGGATTCACCCGCCTGAGCATGGGCGTGCAGGACTTTAATAAAGAGGTCCAGCGTCTGGTGAACCGCGAGCAGGACGAAGACTTTATCTTTGCCCTGCTTAACCGCGCCAGAGAGGTGGGCTTCACCTCCACCAACATTGATCTTATCTACGGCCTGCCGAAGCAGACCCCGGAAAGTTTCGCCTTTACCCTGCAACGGGTGGCTGCGCTGAACCCGGATCGGCTAAGCGTATTTAATTACGCCCATTTGCCGCAGTTGTTCGCCGCCCAGCGGAAAATCAAAGACAGCGATTTGCCCAGCGCACAGCAGAAGCTGGATATTCTGCAAGAGACCATCTCCAGCCTGACGGCTGCGGGTTATCAGTTTATTGGTATGGACCATTTCGCCCGGCCAACGGACGAGCTAGCCATTGCCCAGCGCAATGGGGTGTTGCACCGTAATTTCCAGGGCTACACCACCCAGGGAGATACTGACCTGCTGGGGATGGGGGTTTCCGCCATCAGTATGATTGGCGATTGTTATGCCCAGAACCAGAAAGAGCTGAAGGCTTACTATCAGCAGGTTGATGAGCAGGGTGATGCACTATGGCGCGGCCTGGCCCTGACCCGGGACGACTGTATTCGCCGGGATGTGATAAAGGCGCTGATTTGCAATTTCCAGCTGTCTTATGGCGATATTGAACGGCAGTGGGGGCTGGAATTTTCGACCTATTTTGCCGATGACCTGGCATTGTTGACGCCGCTGGCCGCTGACGGGCTGGTGGAGATGGATACACAAGGGATTCGGGTTACCGGCAGGGGCCGGCTGCTGATCCGCAATATTTGTATGTGCTTCGATATCTATTTGCGCCGTAAGGCACACCTGCAGCAGTTCTCCCGGGTGATATAAAATAAAAAAACGGGCAATGCCCGTTTTTTTATTAGCTGAAGAAGTTTATCAGCGCAGCACACAGCAGCGCGGCGACAGCCGTCTGCGGTGTATGGCCCGCAGCACTGCCCACTTCGGCTGTCTGCGTTACCATATTGATGAGTGATTCCAGCATGTTTATTCCCCCGAGTGAACGGGCATGATCATACGTATCTTTTAGTCACAGTAAAGGCGAAAATAACAGCAATTCTCCCCGCCCCGGCGATGGCCAGCCCTTACTCCATACCCAGCTCTTTGAGTTTGCGCGTCAGGGTATTGCGCCCCCAGCCTAATAACCTTGCGGCCTCTTGCTTATGGCCCTGAGTGTGGCGCAGTGCAGTGGTCAGCAAGGTGCGCTCCATCTCCGGTTGTGCCTCTGACAGCAGGTTTTGATGACCGGAACGTAACGCCCGATCGGCCCACTGTGCCAGCAGGGTTGCCCAGCTATCCGGTAGCGATTGATCGGTACTGTCCGGCACACTCACTTCAAATAATTCGGGCGGTAAATCCTGGATAAGCACTTCCTGGCCTGCGGCCATGACCGTTAACCAGCGGCAGGTATTTTCCAGCTGGCGGACGTTACCCGGCCAGGCCAGACGGGTGAGCGCGGCTTCCGTTTCCGGGTGCAGTTGTTTGGCTTCCACGCCCAGCTCCCTGGCGGCAACCTGCAAGAAATGGCGCGCCAGACGGGGAATATCTTCCTGGCGTTCGCGCAGGGGCGGCAGGTGAACCCGGATAACGTTCAGGCGGTGGAATAAATCCTCACGGAACTTGCCTTCATGTACCCGCAGCTCCAGGTTCTGATGGGTGGCGGCAATGATGCGCACATCCACTTTTACCGGTGCATAGCCCCCCACCCGGTAGAACTGGCCATCAGCCAGCACGCGTAACAGGCGGGTCTGGACATCCAGCGGCATATCGCCAATCTCATCCAGGAACAGCGTGCCGCCATCGGCCTGTTCAAAACGGCCCTGGCGAATCTGATTAGCGCCGGTAAAGGCGCCTTTTTCGTGGCCGAATAGCTCAGATTCAATCAGATCCCGGGGAATTGCCGCCATATTTAGCGCAATAAACGGCGATTTGGCCCGGGGGCTGTGGCGGTGCAGCGCATGGGCGACCAGCTCTTTACCGGTGCCGGATTCGCCGTTAATCAAAACGCTGATCGATGAGCGGGACAGGCGGCCTATCACCCGAAAGACATCCTGCATCGCGGGTGCTTCACCGATAATATCCGTGGTGGGGCCGTTGACCTGGGTGTTACGCGGCTGCTGTTGTTCCTGATAGTGGCTAATGGCGCGATCAACCAGCGCCACCGCTTCGTCAATATCAAACGGCTTGGGCAAATAGTCGAAAGCCCCTTGCTGATAGGCGCTGACGGCGGCGTCCAGATCGGAGTGTGCCGTCATAATGATGACCGGTAGCATCGGGTGCAACTGCTTAATTTGGCTGAGCAATGCCAGCCCGTCCATGCCGGGCATGCGGATGTCAGACAGCAGCACATCGGGGGTTTTGGTGGTCAGTGCTTCCAGTACCTGATGCCCATTTTCAAACGTAACACAGCTTAAGCCCGCACCGGTCAGCGCCCGTTCCAGCACCCAGCGAATGGAGCTATCGTCATCAACGATCCATGCTATCCCACGTTGCATAAACACCTCTATTTCCGAATAGGCAGGAAAACCGAGAACTCGGTATGGCCTGGCCAACTGGTAAATTCAATTTTCCCTGAATGTTGATCGATAAGACTGCGGGCTATCGACAGCCCCAACCCGGTACCACCTTCCCGGCCACTGACCATGGGGTAGAACAGGGTATCCTGCAACTGGGCAGGGATACCCGGGCCATTGTCTTCAATATCGATCCTGGCGGCGAGCCGGTAACGCACGCCGTGTAATGTGAGCTGAAATGCCGTGCGGGTGCGCAGGATTATCTCGCCGCCGTCGCGGCCCAGTGCCTGAAGCGCATTACGCACAATATTCAGCAGGACTTGCTCGATTTGATCGGGGTCGTGGGCCAGCTCCGGCAGGCTCGGGTCATAGTCACGGATCAGCTTCACGTTGTCTGGTAGCTCCATCGAGACCAGTTTCACCACCCGCTCGGCCACCTTATGGATGCTTTCCGTCACGTGCATCCCGGGGTGCTGAGGCCCTAACAGCCGGTCCACCAAGTTACGTAACCGGTCGGCCTGCTCAATAATGACTTTGGTGTACTCGGTTAACGACGGGTCCGGCAGCGCTTTATTGAGTAATTGCGCCGCACCGCGTAGGCCGCCCAGCGGGTTTTTAATTTCATGTGCCAGGCCACGCACCAGATCTCTGGCGGCTATCTGCTGGGCATGCTGCAATTGCTCCTGGCTGAGCCGGCGCTGATTATCCATCGGGGCCATCTCCAGCAGGATATAGCCATCAGGCAGCCGCTGTGCGGTCAGGGAGAGGATATGGGACCGGGCATCCAGTACCAGGGTCACTTCGTTATCCGTAAAGCCCTGGCCCGCATTGAGGCTCTCTCGCATCAGATCGATATTTAATGAGAAATAGCTCAGCAGCTCAGGAAGTGGCGTGCCATAGAGTTTGCGGGCGCTTTGTGCCAGCAGTTGCTGCGCTGCCGGGTTGGCGTAATGCACCGCCAGGGTGTCATCCACCAGCAGAATACTGTTAATGAGAGAATTAAGGATCTGCCCGGCATCGGGCAATACTCCGGTTGCCATTTGCAGCCTCCTCGGATTGCACTGTTTTAGTGCATTGTAGCGTTCTGACCCGGAATCAGGCGATATCGGCGTGTCGTGTCGGTGAAAAAAGCCCATCCGGAGATGGGCTGAAAAGTTTCCACGGCAACAAAAAACGACATTTCTGGTTTCCCGGCCGCGTGGCGCTACCGGCCAGGAAGCCATCAGCGAGGGTTACACGCTGTAATACAGTTCGAACTCAACCGGGTGCGGCGTCATGCGTACGCGGTCGTTTTCAGCGCGGCGCAGTTCGATGTAAGCGTCGATGCTGTCGTCAGAGAACACGCCACCCGCTTTCAGGAACTCGCGGTCCTGATCCAGCGCGTTCAGTGCTTCTTCCAGAGAGCCGGCAACCTGTGGGATCTCTTTCGCTTCTTCCGGCGGCAGGTCATACAGGTTTTTATCCATGGCTTCGCCCGGATGAATTTTGTTTTTAATGCCGTCCAGGCCCGCCATCAGCAGTGCGGTAAAGCACAGGTACGGGTTGGCTGCCGGGTCCGGGAAACGGACTTCGATACGGCGGCCTTTCGGGGAGGCAATCACGGGAATACGGATAGAGGCAGAGCGGTTGCGGGCAGAGTAAGCCAGCATAACCGGTGCTTCGTAACCCGGGACCAGACGTTTGTAGGAGTTGGTGGTCGGGTTTGCCAGGGCGTTAATTGCTTTTGCGTGTTTGATAACGCCGCCGATGTAGTACAGCGCCATTTCAGACAGGCCCGCGTATTTGTCACCGGCGAACAGGTTCACCCCGTTTTTGACCAGGGACATATGGCAGTGCATGCCGGAGCCGTTATCCCCAAACATCGGTTTTGGCATAAAGGTCGCAGTTTTGCCGAAGCGGTGCGCCACGTTGTGCACCACGTATTTGTAGATCTGAGTTTCGTCCGCTTTTTTGGTCATGGTGTTGAAGCGGCACGCCACTTCGTTCTGGCCAGCGGTCGCCACTTCGTGGTGATGCGCTTCTACCACCAGGCCCATTTCTTCCATGGTCAGGCACATGGCAGAGCGCAGGTCCTGGGAAGAGTCAACAGGCGGCACCGGGAAGTAACCGCCTTTCACGCCCGGACGGTGGCCTTTGTTGCCGCCTTCGTATTTGGTAGCGGAGTTCCACGCGCCTTCGATATCGTCGATAGCCACGTGAGAACCGGAGATAGAGCTGCCGAAGCGAATATCGTCGAACAAGAAGAATTCAGGTTCTGGCCCGAACAGTACGGTGTCAGCCAGACCGGTAGAGCGCAGGTAGTCTTCAGCACGTTTAGAGATGGAACGCGGGTCGCGGTCATAGCCCTGCATGGTGCCTGGCTCAAGGATGTCACAGCGGATCAGCAGGGTCGGTTCTTCGTAGAACGGATCGATAACCGCGGTAGAGGCGTCCGGCATCAGCACCATGTCAGATTCATTGATGCCTTTCCACCCGCCGATGGAGGAGCCATCGAACATTTTACCTTCTTCAAAGAAGTCAGCATTTACCTGGTGGGCAGGGATAGTGACGTGCTGTTCTTTACCTTTGGTATCGGTGAAGCGCAGATCGACAAACTTCACCTCATGTTCATTCAGCATCGTCAAAACGTGTTCAGCGGACATACTTAACTCTCCCGGGTTTTATCATTGTCGTCGTGGTAACGAGGTCTTGCACACTTCTAAAATGTGGCTTTTTGCAGTGATTCTACTAATTTCTTACGTAGCGAAATCTGTGCCAACTTTTAAAAAGGGTGCAAAAGGCGTTATCATGCGCGTCATAGTGCAAAACGGCTGCACCAGGATGGAATTATTGCACCAATATAGTGCAAATGTGGGAACGCATTGCACTCTATTGGTGCGATTTTTGTTTTGGGCGCTGGTTTTGCTCAGTGAAGACGATCACAAAGCCCGGCAACGAGGGTTGTTTGTAAAGGTTTATTGTGATCCTGTTTAGTCCGTCGATTAATACGTGTACAATAACGCGCTATTTCTAATGCCTGAGGCAAAGTTGTGATCGAAAATCTGCGTAACATCGCCATTATTGCGCACGTTGACCATGGTAAAACCACCCTGGTTGACAAGCTGCTGCAACAATCTGGTACTTTCGGTGAGAGAAGTGAACTGACCGAACGTGTCATGGACTCCAACGATTTGGAGAAAGAGCGTGGGATCACCATCCTCGCGAAAAACACGGCTATCAACTGGCGTGACTACCGTATCAACATCGTTGATACCCCGGGGCACGCCGATTTCGGTGGTGAAGTTGAACGTGTAATGTCTATGGTCGACTCCGTTCTGCTGCTTGTCGACGCAATGGATGGCCCTATGCCGCAGACCCGTTTCGTGACCCAGAAGGCATTTGCCAATGGTCTGAAACCGATCGTGGTTATTAACAAAGTCGACCGCCCTGGCGCGCGTCCTGACTGGGTTGTCGATCAGGTGTTTGACCTGTTCGTAAACCTGGGTGCTACTGATGAACAGCTGGACTTCCCGATCGTTTACGCCTCTGCGCTGAACGGTATCGCGGGTCTGGATCACGAAGACATGGCTGAAGACATGACTCCGCTGTTCGAAACCATCGTCAAACACGTTGAAGCACCGAACGTTGACATGAATGGTCCGTTCCAGATGCAGATCTCCCAGCTCGACTACAACAACTACGTTGGTGTTATCGGGATTGGCCGTATCAAACGTGGTGTGGTTAAACCTAACCAGCAAGTGACTATCGTTGATGCTGAAGGCAACCGCCGTAACGGTAAAGTGGGCACTGTTCTGGGCCATATGGGTCTGCAGCGTATCGAATCTGCTTCTGCGGAAGCGGGCGATATCATTGCCATCACCGGTCTGGGTGAACTGAACATCTCCGACACCATCTGCGATCCGCAGAATGTTGAAGCGCTGCCGGCACTGACCGTTGATGAACCGACGGTGACCATGTTCTTCTGCGTAAACACCTCTCCGTTCTGCGGTAAAGAAGGTAAATACGTGACGTCTCGCCAGATTCTGGACCGCCTGAACAAAGAGCTGGTTCATAACGTGGCGCTGCGTGTTGAAGAAACTGCTGACCCGGATGCGTTCCGCGTATCTGGCCGTGGTGAACTGCACCTGTCGGTACTGATCGAAAACATGCGTCGTGAAGGTTTCGAAATGGCGGTTTCCCGTCCGAAAGTTATCTTCCGTGACATCGACGGTCGCCGCCAGGAACCGTTCGAACAGGTTACTCTGGACGTTGAAGAACAGAATCAGGGTTCCGTCATGGAAGCGCTGGGTCTGCGTAAAGGCGAACTGCGCGACATGATGCCGGATGGCAAAGGTCGTGTACGTCTTGACTACATCATCCCGAGCCGCGGCCTGATCGGCTTCCGTACTGAGTTCATGACCATGACCTCCGGTACTGGCCTGCTGTACGCATCTTTCAGCCACTATGACGATCTGCGTCCGGGTGAAATCGGCCAGCGCCAGAACGGCGTACTGATCTCTAACGGCCAGGGTAAAGCAGTGGCTTACGCACTGTACAGCCTGCAGGATCGCGGTAAGCTGTTCCTGGGCCACGGTGCTGAAGTGTATGAAGGCCAGATCATCGGTATTCACAGCCGTTCTAACGACCTGACTGTGAACTGCCTGACCGGTAAAAAACTGACCAACATGCGTGCTTCCGGTACTGACGAAGCCACCACCCTGTCTCCGTGCATCAAAATGACGCTGGAGCAGGCGCTGGAGTTCATCGATGATGACGAACTGGTAGAAGTGACACCGCAGTCTGTACGTCTGCGTAAACGTCACCTGACCGAGAACGATCGTCGCCGTGCGAACCGTGGTCCGAAAGACTAATAACCGCTAATTTCCGGTAACGGAAAACGGGCTAAAAGCCGCTGTGAAAACAGCGGCTTTTTTATGGCCGCCATCTCACTCTGCACAGACGAACAGCGATGCGCCTCCCGCTTTTTGCGATTTACGCCGCGAATGTTACCCCTGCCTCGCCTGGCGATAGTCAAAGTGACGCTTTCCCGCTACAGTTAATTCTCCATGCTGTCTGGAGGTAGCACGATGTTGTATATCTTTGATTTAGGGAATGTCATTGTCGATATCGATTTTAACCGGGTGATGGGCGTCTGGAGTGATTACAGCCGTATCCCGCTGGCACGACTCCAAAAAGATTTTATGATGGGAGAGGCGTTCCACCAACATGAGCGTGGGGAAATCTCCGATACAGAATTCGCCAGTGCCCTGTGCCACACGCTGAATATGCCCCTCAGTTATGAGCAATTTGCCGCCGGATGGCAGGCGGTATTTGTGTCGCTGCGCCCGGAAGTTATCGACATCATGGCCCGTTTGCGTGAGCAGGGGCACCGGGTAGTGGTCCTGTCCAATACCAACAATTTACATACCACCCATTGGCCGGCGCTCTATCCGCAAGTGTACGCCACTGCCGATGCGGTCTACTTATCCCACGAGCTTGGTACCCGTAAACCAGAGCCGGAGATCTACCGGAAAGTGCTGGAGGCCGAAGGATTCAGCCCCTCCGATGCGGTGTTCTTTGACGATAACGAAGAGAACATCCGCGGGGCGCGCCAGGTGGGGATCACCAGTATTCTGGTCAACGATAAAGCCGCCATTACCGGCTATTTTTCCTGAGTGCGACCGTGATGCGCAGGCCACGCCGGTTTACCCGTCCACTGCGGCCCCTGCTGTTGTGGCTCAAGCTGCTGTGGCGGCGCGTAGAAGAGGACAATATGACCACCCTGGCCGGAAATCTGGCCTATGTCTCGTTATTATCCCTGGTGCCGCTGGTCGCGGTGGTTTTTGCGCTGTTCGCGGCGTTTCCGATGTTTGCCGATATCAGCGTTCAGCTGCGGCACTTTATTTTTGCCAATTTTATCCCCGCCACGGGGGATATTATTCAGCGCTATATTGAACAGTTCGTGGCGAACTCTAACCGCATGACAGTGGTGGGCACCTGTGGGCTGGTGGTCACCTCGTTATTGTTGATGTACTCCATCGACAGCGCCCTGAATACTATCTGGCGCAGCAAGCGCCACCGGCCCCGGGTCTACTCGTTTGCCATCTACTGGATGATCCTGACCCTCGGTCCGCTGCTGGTGGGGGCCAGCCTGGCCATCAGCTCTTATTTGTTGTCATTGCGCTGGGCCAGCGATTTGACCTCAATGATCGATCAGGTGTTACGCCTGTTCCCGTTATTGCTTTCCTGGCTGGCATTCTGGCTGTTGTACAGCCTGGTGCCCACAGTCAGAGTGAACAGTAAAGATGCGCTGGCCGGGGCGTTTATTGCCGCCCTGCTGGTGGAGCTGGGGAAAAAAGGCTTTGCGCTGTACGTCACCATGTTTCCCTCGTATCAGTTAATTTATGGCGTCCTGGCGGTGATCCCCATTCTGTTTGTCTGGGTGTACTGGAGCTGGTGCATTGTCTTGCTCGGCGCCGAAATTACTGTCACTCTCGGGGCCTATCGTCATCTCAAACAACGTGCCAGAGGCACTAAAAAAGAACCATCATGATTGCATTAATTCAGCGAGTAACCAGCGCCAGTGTGCGCGTTGGCGGGGAAGTGACCGGCGAAATTGGCCAGGGATTGTTAGTGTTACTGGGTGTGGAAAAAGAGGACACCGAACAAAAAGCCAAACGCCTGTGTGAGCGGGTTCTTGGCTACCGTATTTTTAGCGATGAAGACGACAAAATGAACCTCAACCTGAAACAGGTGGGGGGAAGTGTATTGGTGGTGTCGCAGTTCACGCTGGCGGCGGATACCAACAAAGGGATGCGGCCGAGTTTTTCCGGCGGTGCGGCCCCGGCGCTGGCCGAGTCGCTGTATGAATATTTTGTGGGCTGTTGCCGTGAGCAAGGGGTTAGAGCGGGTACCGGGCGTTTTGCGGCGGATATGCAGGTGTCGCTGGTCAATGATGGCCCGGTGACATTCTGGCTCCAGGTGTGATCTGGCTACAATAATCTTATGAGAACAGTCCAGGAGGGTGCGGCAATGTATCATCTGCGAGTACCGAAGACCGGGGAAGAGCTGGAAATTTACTACCAGTTCCGCTGGGAGATGCTGCGCAAGCCGCTCCATCAGCCCCGCGGCTCGGAAAGGGATGCCTGGGATGCGATGGCTCACCACCAGATGGTGGTGGATGAACAGGGCAACCCGGTGGCGGTGGGGCGCTTGTATATCAATGCTGAGAACGAAGCGTCTATTCGCTTTATGGCCGTGGATCCTGGGGTACAGGAAAAAGGGCTCGGCACGCTGATGGCGATGACGCTGGAGTCCGTTGCCCGCCAGGAAGGGGTCAGGCGCGTGACCTGTAGCGCCCGGGAAGATGCGGTGGCCTTTTTTGCCAAGCTAGGTTTTCGCAACGAAGGGGAGATTACTGCCCCTCAGACTACGCCGGTGCGTCATTTTTTAATGATTAAGCAAATTGCCTCTCTTGATGATATTTTGCACCGGGCGGACTGGTGCGGGCAGTTGCAGCAGGCCTGGTATCAGCATATTCCCCTGAGTGAAAAAATGGGGGTGCGGATTGTGCAGTACACCGGCCAGCAATTTATCACCACCATGCCGGAGGCCGGTAACCAGAACCCGAACCATACGCTGTTTGCCGGGAGCCTGTTTTCACTGGCGACACTTACCGGCTGGGGGCTTATCTGGCTGATGTTGCGTGAAAGGCACCTCGGCGGCACCATTATTCTGGCCGATGCGCACATCCGCTACAGCCAGCCTATTAGCGGCCGCCCTGGCGCGACGGCGGATCTCGGCTCCCTGAGTGGCGATCTTGACCGGCTGGCCCGGGGGCGTAAGTCCCGGGTTCAGCTCAGGGTTGACCTGTCCGGGGATGATAAACCAGGGGCGGTTTTTGAAGGCATCTTTATGGTGCTCCCGGCCAGGCCATTTGGCCCTCTGGAAGAGGGCGGTAACGAAGAAGAGTAACGCCACGGGTTCAGCTACCGGTTACCGCTCCCCGGGTCATGGTTTGCTGAACCTGCTGGCCTTTGGCATCTGTTGCGCTCAGGGTGCCGTTTACCGTGGGCCGCAGCGGGCTATTGCTTTGCAGGTCACCGGTGGCCCTCAGCTGTAGATTGCCATCCCCCTGGAGCGGCAGCGCAGGCCACCCCCAGTGCTGTAGGGTATCAAGCGGAATGGCGCGGCCATGCAGCGACAGCACAGTCTGGTAGGGCGGCAACTGCGACATGGTGGCGGTGGCCTCCAGCAATCCCTGCCCGGCAAACGCGCTCAGCTCACTGACATTAACCGTGGAGGAGGTAGCCTCCAGCACCATTGACGGACGGCGCAGATCCGTCCGGTTGATGGTTGCCGCAGCGGCGTTCAGGCTCAGGCGCCCGCCCCATAATCCCCATTGCTTATCGCGAATCAGCTGCAGCTGCGTACCGTCACTGTCCAGGGCGGTAAACTGGAACGGGAATGCGCTATCAATATCAATCAGCAGGTTGCGGCTGGCTGAGAGCCGGTTAACCCGCAGGCTGTTCAGCCAGTCCGGTGTTGGGGCAGCCCAGCGCTGTTTCCAGTCCGCCGGCAGGGTGTATTCCAGACCGGCGATGGTTAGCTCATTGAGGGTGAGCGCCTTGTTGCTGCGCTGCCAGCTTCCGGTGGCCCGCAGCAATCCCCCGGCCCAGCGGGAGGTAAATTGCTGGATGGCGACCCCTTGTGCCGACAGGCTGGCGTTGATGATTGGGTCCAGCAAATGTAGCGATCCATACAGCGCTTCACTGGCGCTCAGGGAGACTGAACCATCTTGTGCCTGCCAGTTACCGTTCTCCAGCGTGACGTTGCGTAACCCGATACCCAAGTTAGCCACTGCCCAGTCCGGCCCCTGGAGCTGGGTATTGGCGATGTCCAGGTTATGGAAGGTCACCGGGGGCAGAGCCGTCAGCGGGGCGATAAATGCCGCCAGGGAGGATGCGCTCTGGTAGCGCAAGTCATTAATACGCAGAGAATCCACCTGCCAGCGGCCGTCAGCCTCGCGCCGCAGGCTGCTGCTGATGGTACCCCTGGCGACGTCACCCCCCAGTGAGCGTATCACCAGGCCGTTGCTGCCGGTGCTGCCCGCGATCAGCACCTGGCTGGCGGGAATGTCATTCAGGGTCAATTGCCCGGCGCTGAATTGAAACTGGCTATCCGGTGGCGGTGTGCCGCCGGTGATATTCCACGGGGTTATGCCGCCCTGAACCTGCTGTGCCCTGAGGCGCCAGCCAGCGATAGCACCGTTAACGGCCATATCACTGAGTTGCAGACGATCGGCCTGTACCGGCAGTGCGGGGGCCGTGTCCGCGGGAAGGGTGAGCGTGCCGTGTTGTATCAGTAGGCTATCCACATGGCCAGGCGCGGTCAGCTGCCGGGTACTGAGGCCAATATCCAGGTGTTGCGCAACCAGCAGAGGCGGCTGGCCAGGCTGGCCAACGGTGATGTTATTGAGAACCAGATGGGCAGGCGAGGACCAGCTGTGGCTGAGCTTACCAACGGTGATATGCCACGGCTGACGGGCGTTGATCTGGTCCGTTATCTGGCGGGCACCCCACTGGGTCTGGGCCAGAAAATACAGGGCCACGATGACAACCACGATGGCAATCAGCAGGCCGGGAAGCAGCTTTTTGAGCGAATTTATCATCTTTCATCCTATTCACCATGAATTGACTGATTTATGCACGATTGGCGGATGAGCTCAAGCGGGGGATTGTAAGGATGCGCGTTGTGCCGGTGTGGCGGGGCGGGTGCTATGGCGTTGTTATGGTGCTGGCGTAGTGATGGCATAGTGATGGCGTAGTATCGTGACGGCCCTGGCGGGCCGTCACGGGGGATATCAGCGCTTGTCAGCCGGTGGCTCTTCCGGGAACACCAGATTCAGCACAATTGCGGTAATGCCGCCTGCGGCAATCCCGGAGGCCAGCAGTGTTTTCAGCCAGTCTGGGGCAAATTGCAGGATAAGCGGCTGCTGCGCAATACCCAAGCCCACGGCCAGCGACAGGGCGATGATCAAAATTGCCCGGCGGTTCAGGGGCTCCCGGGAGACAATCCGCACGCCAGATGCCGCAATGGTGCCGAACATCACGATGGTTGCCCCGCCCAGCACGGGCTCAGGAATGTGCTGGACAAAACCGCTGACGGCCGGGAACAGGCCGAGGATGATCAGCATCAGCGCCACCACAAAGCCAACGTAGCGGCTGGCAACGCCGGTTAACTGGATAACCCCGTTGTTCTGACCAAAGCAGGAGTTCGGGAAGGTATTGAACACCGCCGAGACAAAGGAATTCAGGCCATTGGCCAGTACCCCGCCTTTCAGGCGTTTGATATACAGTGGCCCGGAAACCGGCTGTTCCGAAACGTCAGAGGTCGCGGTGATATCACCGATGGTTTCCAGGGAGGTCACCATAAAGATCAGCATCAGCGGGATAAGCAGGCTCCAGTCGATACCCAGACCATAGTAGAGCGGGGTGGGCACCATCAGCAGATCGGTATTGGTCGGTGTAATATTTTCCGGCAGCATCCCCATAAACCACGCCAGCAGATAACCCACCGCCATGGCGATGACCAGCGAGGCCACCCGCAGGTACGGGTTACGCTGGCGGTTCAGTGCAATAATCACCACCAGGACCGCTCCGGCTAACAGCAGGTTAGACGGTGAGCCGAAAGTATGATTATTGATGGCCGCATAGCCGCCGCCAATAGAGGTCAGCCCAACCTGGATAAGCGACAAACCGATAATCATCACTACCACGCCGGACACCAGCGGGGTAATCACCCGGCGGGCAAGGTGCAACCCACGGGAGATAAGCATTTCCGTACAGCTGGCCAGCATCAGTGTGCCAAAGAGCGCCGCCATCATGGTGGGGATATCGGCCCCGCCATTTTTCAGGGCCATACCGCCCATGATAAGCGGTGAAACAAAGTTAAAACTGGTTCCCTGAATGGACAGTAATCCTGAACCTACCGGCCCCCACGCTTTGATCTGGATAATCGACGCCACACCGGAGGCGAACAGCGACATACTGATAATATGTTGCGTATCAGCCGCCGGCAGGCCCAGCGCCTGGCAAATCAGCAGGGCAGGGGTAATCACTGCCACAAACATGGCCAGCAGGTGCTGGCAGGCGGCAAAGAGTGTTTGCGGAAGCGGTGGTTTATCTTCAAGACGATAGATAAGTTCGCTGGGGCGGGTCTGAGTTTCTGGTGTTCCGGTCTCAGACTCAACAGCTTTTACTGACATCAGAGGAAATCCCGTAGTGGAAAAGCGGTGATTTTAATGGATACGGCGGCAAAAGCAAACGTTTGCTTTCAGTGGGTAATAATTCACAGATCGAATAACCTGCGTTGCACATATAACCAGCGCCTGTTTTTTGTTAATATCCGGTAACACCCTGCCGCAGGAAACGCTGAAAATCGCTCAATAATACACTAATAACAATGGATTACCCCAAACATGGAGTCTGTTATGTTGCATCTCGACACACTTGCCACACTGGTGGCTGCCTCGCTGGTTTTACTGCTGGGGCGCAAACTGGTGCATTCCGTTGCGCTGCTAAAGAAATATACCATTCCTGAGCCGGTGGCTGGCGGATTGCTGGTTGCGCTGGCGCTATTGCTCCTCAATCAGGCTTTTGGTCTGGTGATTGAGTTTGATATGTCGCTGCGGGACCCACTGATGCTGGCCTTCTTCGCGACGATTGGCCTCAATGCCAACCTCGCCAGCCTGCGGGCGGGGGGGAAGTACCTCGCTATCTTCCTGATTGCCGTGGTGGGGCTGTTAGTGATGCAGAATGCCATCGGTATTGGTATGGCAAAGTTGCTGGGGATCGATCCGCTGATGGGGCTGCTGGCCGGGTCGATTACCCTCTCCGGTGGCCACGGCACGGGGGCCGCCTGGAGCAAAGTGTTTACTGAACGCTATGGCTTCCAGAACGCCACCGAAGTGGCGCTCGCCTGTGCCACTTTTGGCCTGGTACTCGGTGGATTGATTGGCGGGCCGGTGGCGCGTTGCCTGATTAAACATACCACCACTCCCCAGGGGGCGCCGGACGACAGTATTGATCCCTCGGCCTTTGAAAAACCGGATACCGGGCGGATGATCACCTCACTGGTGCTGATTGAAACCATCGCGCTGATCGCGATTTGCCTGACGGCGGGGCGCATTGTTGCGCAAGCCTTACAGGGAACGGCATTTGAGCTGCCCACCTTTGTTTGTGTGCTGTTTATTGGCGTGATACTGAGTAATACCCTGGCGCTGGCGGGGTTTTATCAGGTGTTTGACCGGGCGGTGTCCGTGCTGGGTAACGTCAGTTTATCGTTATTCCTCGCCATGGCGCTGATGAGCCTCAAACTGTGGGAGCTAGCCTCCCTGGCGTTACCGATGCTGGTGATTCTGTCTGTTCAGGCGATTGCGATGGGGCTGTATGCCGGGTTTGTGACTTTCCGGATCATGGGACGAAATTACGATGCCGCGGTACTGGCGGCGGGGCATTGTGGCTTTGGTCTGGGCGCAACCCCTACGGCGATTGCCAATATGCAGGCGATAACCGAACGCTTCGGGCCTTCTCATGTGGCATTCCTGGTGGTGCCAATGGTGGGGGCGTTCTTTATTGATATTGTGAATGCGCTGGTGATTAAGCTGTACCTGATGCTGCCCATGTTTGGCTGATCACGTGTTTGGCTGATATCAGGCGTTGGAATAACGTTCGGTCTCTGGCATCCAGCGCTCAATCAGGGCGCTGGCCTGCTGGGGGTAACGTTGGTGAATATGACGGGCAATTCGCTGCACCTCGGGGATCATCGCCTGATCGCGCAGTAAATCCGCCACTTTAAACTCTGCATTACCGGTCTGGCGGGTGCCGAGTAATTCCCCCGGCCCGCGAATTTCCAGGTCCTTCTGGGCAATCACGAAACCATCGTTACTGTCGCGTAATACCTGCAAACGTAGCTGCGCCGTTTTAGACAGCGGCGATTTATAGAGTAATACACAATGGGAGGCGACAGCCCCGCGCCCCACGCGGCCGCGTAACTGATGGAGTTGCGCAAGCCCCAGCCGTTCTGGGTTTTCGATGATCATCAGGCTGGCGTTAGGCACATCTACCCCCACTTCAATCACCGTGGTGGCAACCAGCAGATCGAGGTCGCCCTGCTTGAAGGCATCCATAACCGCTTGCTTCTCTTTGGCTTTCATCCGGCCATGCACCAGGCCAATATGCAGATCGGGCAAGGCGATTTGCAGCTCCGCACAGGTTGCTTCCGCCGCCTGGGCTTCCAGCAGCTCGGATTCTTCGATCAGGGTGCATACCCAGTATGCCTGGCGGTGTTCCTCATGGCAGGCGTGGCGAACCCGTTCAATGATCTCCTGGCGACGGGTGTCCGGGATGGCGACGGTAGTCACCGGTGTGCGCCCCGGCGGCAGTTCATCAATCACGGAGGTATCCAGATCCGCGTAGGCGGTCATCGCCAGGGTGCGCGGTATCGGGGTTGCCGTCATGATCAACTGGTGGGGATGGAACCCTTGCTGCTCACCTTTTTCCCACAGGGCCAGCCGCTGGTGGACACCAAACCGGTGCTGCTCATCGATGATAACCAGTGCCAGGCCATTAAATTGCACTTGCTCCTGGAAAATCGCGTGGGTGCCGACTATCATCGCGACTTCCCCCCGGGCTATGGCGTCCTGTTGCGCCTGGCGCGCTTTGCCTTTTTGTTTCCCGGCCAGCCAGCCAACGTTGATACCCAGCGGGGCGAACCAGTTGCGGAAATTACTGGCGTGCTGTTCGGCCAGTAGCTCGGTGGGGGCCATCAATGCGACTTGTTTCCCGTGGGCGATAGCCCGCAGCGCCGCCAGCGCGGCGACCAGGGTTTTCCCGGAGCCAACATCCCCCTGGACCAGGCGCATCATGGGGGCATCTGCCGCCATATCCCGCTCGATCTCCGCTGTTACCCGCTGTTGGGCACCGGTGGGAGAAAAAGGCAGCGCGCTAAGAAAGCGTTGTTTCAGGTCATCATCCGGGGCTAACGCCAGGGTATGGTAACGCCGGGCGCCGGCGCGTAGCGCCAGCATACTGAGATTATGGGCCAGTAACTCTTCGAGGATTAACCGGCGCTGTGCCGGGTGCTGGCCGCTTTCCAGATCGTCCAGCCGCAGGCTTGGCGGCGGGCGGTGCAGGGTGCGCAGCGCCTGGGGCAGGCTGATCAGCCCCTGGGATAGCTCTGGTGGCAATAATTCGGTGATGGCACAGGTATCCAGTAAATCCAGTGCCTGATCGGTCAGCTTGCGCAAGGTCGCCTGGCGAACCCCATCGGTGGTGGGGTAGACCGGGGTGAGGGTTTCCTGCAAATCCGGGGTGCTGTTATCCCCCTGGACCCGGTACTCCGGGTGGATCATCTCAGCACCGTGTACCCCGCGTTTTGCTTCACCATAAGCCAGCACCCGCCGGCCGGTGGCGAGGCTGTTTTTCATGGCGGCATTAAAATTGAAGAAGCGCAGCGTCAGGATGCCGGTGCCGTCTGAAATCTGGCAGGTCATCATCCGGCGGCGGCCGAAGACGATATTGCAGTTCAGTACCTCCCCTTCTACTGAGGCATAAACGCCGGGCAGCAGGTCGGTGATGGTGTAGAGCTGGGTGCGATCTTCATAGCGCAGCGGCAGGTGCAGCAGCAGATCCTGCACGGTGTGCAGGCCAATTTTGGCCAGTTTACTGGTCTGGCTGGCTCCCACACCGCTCAGGGCATTTAACGGTACCGCATCCAGTAACCGGCCTTGCATCGATTACTCCGCAGATTGCATGGTGGCCCACCATGCTGCGCTGGCCTCGATCTCACCGTTACCGGTGATGCGCGGATAAGGCAGCCCTTTGCGGGTGGCCACTTTGGCCAGCACCGGGTAGCCGCCTTCAAACAGCAGGCGCTGTTGCTCTGCATCGGAGAGTGCGCTGTGCTCACGCTGGTACATTCCGGCAATCTGGCGCTGGCGCTGGGCTTCATACAGGATCAGGGCAGACGCGACGGAGACATTCAGGGATTGCACCATACCGATCATCGGAATGATGATGTCCTGGTCCGCCAGGTTAAGGGCTTCCCGGGTGATGCCGGTTTTTTCCTGGCCCATCAAAATACAGGTGGGGCGGGTATAGTCGATTTCCCGGAAGTCGACGGCGTTATCAGACAGGTGGGTGGCAAGGATTTGCATCCCCTGGCGTTTTAGCTCGCTAACCGCATCACCAATGGTGGGATGGGTTTTGACCTCAACCCAACTGTTGCTGCCGGCGGCGGCAGATGCCATGGTGTGCATCCGGTTGCCGGGCCATACCGCATGGACTTCATGAACCCCAACTGCATCCGCCGTGCGGATAATGGCAGAGACATTATGGGGTTTGTGTACCTGCTCCATACAGACTGTTAAGTCAGGCTGGCGTAATGCCAGCATTTCGCGAATTCGCGCGTACCGCTGTGGGTTCATGCCGTTAGTTTCTGTTGCGTGTGACTTTGATGACATCTGGCATCACGCGGATTTTGCGCATGATATTGGCCAGCTGCACGCGGTCTGTTGCCGATAACCGAATGAATGTCGAATAGACGCGGCCGTCTTTTTCTTCGGTATTCAGGCTGTGAATGTTTGACCCGGTGGTGTTAATCGCCGCTGTCAGGTTAGCCAGCGCGCCCTGGTGGTTAAACATGTCCACTTTAATTTCAGTGATAAATTCCTGCTCGGTCTCTTTATCCCATTCAACGGGCATAAACTTCTCGGGCTCTTTTTGATACCCGCGAATATTTCGGCAAGATTCATGATGGATAACCAGACCTTTACCCGGACTGATGTGTGCCACGATCGGGTCACCCGGGATCGGGCGACAGCATTTGGCGAACGTGATAAGCACCCCGTCAGCCCCTTTGATCGGCAAATTATGGCTTGGCGCGGCCTGGGATGGATTACTTGAAATGTCGCCCTGAAGCAGGTTCTTCGCCACCACGACGCTCATGGCATTGCCCAGGCCGATTTCTGCCAGCAGATCATCCAGCGTGGCCAGCTTCATGCGGTCCAGCTCACGTTGAATATTTTCCTGGGGGATTTCCGCCAGCTTTTTGCTGCCGCCAAGGGCGTGGCTCAGCAGACGACGCCCAAGGCTGACCGAATCATCGCGCTTGAGGTTTTTCAGCATCTGGCGAATACGCGCCCGGGCTTTGGAACTGACCACAAAGTTAAGCCATGCCGCATTGGGGCGGGCACCCGGGGCGGTAATAATTTCAACGGTTTGGCCGCTGGACAGCGCCTGGGATAGCGGATACGGCTGGCGATCTACCCGGGCACCGACACAGGCGTGGCCGATGTCGGTATGAACCGCATAGGCGAAATCTACCGGCGTGGCGCCTGCCGGAAGCTCGACAATACGGCCTTCCGGGGTGAAGACATAGATTTCGTCCGGGAACAGGTCAGATTTGACGCTTTCGATAAATTCGAAGGAGCTACCGGCGCTTTGTTGCAGCTCCAGCAGGCTTTGCATCCAGCGCTGGGCGCGGATCTGTGCGGCGGTGCTGCTGTCGCCTTCTTTGTATGCCCAGTGGGCCGCCACCCCCATTTCCGCCATCTGGTCCATATCGTCAGTGCGGATTTGCACCTCAACAGGCACCCCGTGAGGGCCAATCATGGAGGTGTGCAGTGACTGATAGCCGTTGGCTTTAGGGATAGCAATATAGTCTTTTACCCGGCCAGGGCGCGGCTTGTACAGGCTGTGCATCTGGCCCAGTACCCGATAACAGGTATCGACATCTTTCACGATCACCCGGAAAGCGTAAATATCCATAATCGAGTGAAAACGCTGCTCTTTGAGCACCATTTTGCAGTAAATCGAATAGAGGTGTTTCTCTCGCCCGCTTACCCGGCAAGGGATACCGGCTTCCTGTAAACGCCCTTCAATCTCAGAGAGGATTTTCTGGATCATCTCTTTGCGGTTGCCGCGGGCGGCTTTCACCACCTCTTTGATCACCCGATAGCGGTTGGGGTACAGGGCTTCAAAGCCGAGCTCTTCCAGTTCCGTTTTCAGATGATGGATACCCAGGCGGTGGGCCAGTGGGCTATAAATTTCCAGGGTTTCGCGGGCAATGCGGCGGCGTTTATCCGGGCGAAGTGCGCCCAGAGTGCGCATATTGTGGGTGCGGTCGGCGAGCTTGATCAGGATGACGCGGATGTCCTGCACCATGGCCATGATCATTTTGCGAAAGTTTTCGGCCTGGGCCTCTTTCTTATCGCGGAACTTTAGCTTGTCCAGCTTAGAAACCCCTTCTACCAGCTCAGCAACGGTTTTACCGAACAGCTGTTCCATATCCTGGTAGGTAGCGGGGGTATCTTCAATAACATCATGCAGCAACGCGGCCATCAGCGTTTCGTAGTCTAGCCGCATTTCCGCCAGAATACAGGCAACCGCGACCGGGTGCGTGATGTAAGGTTCGCCACTTGAACGTGTTTGACCCTCGTGGGCATCACGTGCGACAAGGTATGCTTGCTGGAGACGCTTAATCTGGTCTCCAGGCAAGTATTGTTGAATCAGTTGATTCAGGCTTTCAAACAGATACAAGGGCGACCTGCTGGATTATTAGCGACGACCTTCAGCAATCGCGGTAACCGCCTGAAGTTCTGCGGCTTCCTGCTCTTGCTGTTCCTGGCGCTCACGGACGTCGAGGATCTGGTTGTTGATCAGACCTTCTTCGATTTCGCGCAGTGCGATAACGGTAGTTTTATCGTTTTCTTCCGGTACCAGCGGATCTTTACCGCCGGTCTGCATCTGACGAGCGCGACGCGCGGCGACCAGTACCAGGTCAAAACGGTTACCAATTTTCTCTACAGCGTCCTGAACAGTTACGCGTGCCATATTTAAAATGCTCCACAGATGAAGAAATGACTGGGCATGATACTTAAACCCGCCTCAGTCTGCCAATAGTTTGCTGATTAATGCGTCATGTCGCTGTTTCTGGCGGCTCATGCGCAGTCGTTCGGCGCGGATAATAATCTTAAGATCCGCCAGTGCCATATCGAAATCGTCGTTAACAATCAGATAATCATACTCGGCATAGTGGCTCATTTCTGCCACGGCCTGGGCCATACGTTTGGCGATTACCTCTTCGCTGTCCTGGCCGCGACCGCGCAGGCGGCGATCCAGCTCAATTTTTGACGGCGGCAAAATAAAAATGCTGCGGGCATGGGGCATTTTTTCGCGAATTTGCTGCGCGCCCTGCCAGTCAATATCGAGAAAGACATCAACGCCAGTTGCCAGGACTTGTTCGATCGTTTCCCGTGAAGTGCCGTAGTAATTACCAAACACTTCAGCATGTTCCAGGAAAGCCTCTCTGGCAATCATTGCCCGGAACGCGTCTTTATCGACAAAGTAGTAATGCTCGCCGTGCACTTCACCTGGGCGTGCGGCCCGGGTGGTATGGGAAACCGAAACCTGCGTGTCATACAGAGGTTGGGTTTTCAGTAACGCCTGAATAAGGCTTGATTTTCCAGCGCCGCTGGGCGCAGAAACAATATAAAGCGTGCCTTGAGCCATGAGTGTCTTATTGAGTTGGTATACAAAAACGGAGTGCGTATAACCGCTTATTATACACATCGTCGCCGTCAGGCGTAATCCTGGTCACACTTTTCCTGCGGATTTGTTCTTTTTTGTGTGCTGTTTTCCCGATATTAGGGCGGATTACAGCAACACGGGACATATCGCTGAAAGCCGATCGCATGGGTGAACGTTGCCCCTCGCAATGCCTGCCCGGATGCCGCAACACTATCTCCTGACGTTCAGGGAGGGTGTTATGCAGCGATGGTGCGGATTATTACTGTTACTGGTGAGTCAGGTGGCGCAAGGGCTATGCCCTGACTGGCAGCCTGCCCTGGCCGGGCAGGAAATTGCCCGGTTAGATCAGCAGATAGGCCAGTGGGACCGCGATTACTGGCTCAACGGCGCCAGCGAGGTCAGCGACGAGGTATACGATAGGCTGGTCGCCCGCCTGGCGCTATGGCGGCAGTGTTTCGGTCACGATACGCCGGCGGTGGCGCTCTCACCCGTTGCGGGTACGGTATTACATCCGGTTGCTCATACCGGGGCCCGTAAACTCAAGACCCGCCAGGCGGTGGCCCACTGGATGGCGGGGAAAGCCGATTTATGGATCCAGCCGAAGGTCGACGGCGTGGCTATTACCCTGATTTATCAGGCAGGCAAGCTCACCCGGGCCATTAGCCGCGGGGATGGCCTGCGCGGGGAGGACTGGACGCGTAACGCCCTTCAGATTGCGGCGATCCCGAAGGTGGTCTCCGGGCCGCTACGGGACAGCGTACTACAGGGGGAACTGTTCCTGCGGCATGACGGGCATATTCAGCAGCGTATGGGGGGCGTCAATGCCCGGGCGCAGGTTGCCGGGGCCATGATGCGCCATGCGCCTTCCGCGCTGTTTGAGCGGCTGGCGGTATTTATCTGGGCCTGGCCGGATGGCCCGGCGCATATTATGGAATAGGTCGCACACCTGAAGGCGGCCGGGTTTAGCCATAGCGCGGCGTATACCCTTGGGGTGGACAGCAGTGAGGCGGTAGCGCAGCAGCGGCAGGCGTGGTTTACCTCCGCACTGCCGTTTGTGTCCGATGGGGTTATTGTTCGCCAGGGAACCACCCCCGTCGGGCGGTACTGGCGGCCCGGCCAGGGGGTATGGATGGTGGCCTGGAAGTATCCGCCTGCCACCCAGGTTACTGGTATCAAAGCGGTACATTTTTCTGTGGGAAAAACCGGGAAAATCAGTGCGGTTGCCCAGTTGGAGGCGGTACAACTGGATGACAAACTGGTCCGGCGGGTAAATATCGGCACGGTTGCCCGCTGGCGGGCGCTGGATATAGTGCCCGGTGATCAGGTGCAAATCAGCCTTGCCGGGCAGGGGATCCCGCGTATTGATAAGGTTATCTGGCGGGTTACCCATCGCCAGCGGCCAGAGCCGCCACAAGGAACATTTACGCCGCTAACCTGTTATTTTTCTTCCCCGGAGTGTGAGCCTCAGTTTCTGGCGCGGCTACTCTGGCTTGGCTCCCCCGGTGGGCTGGATATTAACGGCATCGGGCCGTCAACCTGGCGGCTACTGCATCAGGCATGGGGGTTTGAGCACATCTTCTCCTGGCTGGGGCTAAGCCGTGAACAGCTCCAGTCCACGCCGGGACTATCCAGCGCCCGGGGGCTGCAATTGTGGCATCGGTTTAATATGGCGCGCAGGCAACCTCTGGCACGCTGGGTGATGGCGATGGGGCTGCCGGTTAGTGCGGCGGCCCTGAATGCCAGCGCGGGTAGCCACTGGAGGGAATTCTACGCCCGGGATGAACACCAGTGGCGGCGTGTTCCGGGGATGGGGGTTACGCGGGCGCACCAGTTGGCTGGGGCATTACGGTTACCGGCGGTTGCGCGCCTGATCGCGTGGCTACAGGCGCAGCAGGTGCCGGTGTTTGTTCCCCTGCCTGCGGCTACTCACTGGCATGGCGGTAATGAAATACCGGCAGGCCGAGGCGCAATTTGATGGCCAGCAGGCGGGTAATAAAGCCAAATAACAATGTCGATATCACGATAACATCGTGGTTGCTGACGCAGTGCTCCAGGGCGATGTACAGCACGGCGGACGCAAAAGAGATCCCCGCATACAGCTCTTTCTGAAATACCAGCGGGATACGCTTACAGAACATATCGCGCAGTACACCGCCAAATACACCGGTAACTACCGCTGCGATACTGGCAATAATGGGGCCTTCCCCCATATCCAGCGCAATTTGCGCGCCAATAATGGAAAAGACCACCAGGCCGAGGGCGTCCAGAATCAGGAATAATTTGCGCAGGTGCGGCATTACCGGGGCAAAAATAGTGGTTAAGACAGCAGCGACGGCAACGATCACCACGTATTCCGGGTGGCGAACCCAGCCCAGCGGGTAGTGACCCAGTAAGATATCGCGCACGGACCCCCCGCCGAGGGCGGTAGCCGTGGCAATAATAATAACGCCAAAGGTGTCCATCCGGCGGCGACCCGCTGCCAGGGCGCCGGTCATCGCTTCTGCGGTAATACCGATCAAGTAGAGAATATGCAGTAACATGATAGTTGAGTGATTCTGTAAGTCCTGAAGGCCGATGCAGGCAGGGTAACGAGTCGTGATGGTTATCTCGATTGAGATTTTCTAAGGCGAGGTTATTCGCAGTACAATAATTAATGTATTGTGATTGTTTTCATTAATTATCTTAGTGGGTTATTGGTTTTTTGTTTTGTCTTTTGGATTAGAAAATATAATGCCATGTGAGTGCGCGCTACCTGGCGTAATGCCTGCGGGTGACGGGCGCCATCTATAGGGGTGAGGCATCAATATGACGGCCACGAATAGACCAATAACGCATACTCACCGGTAGCCGTTATATTCTTATTTTCCCGAGTGTAAATAAGCAGAAATCGCTAAGCGCCTGGGGATATTTTTAACTATCTATAAAGCTACATCTTTCATGGAAAGGGAGGCGCTGTGGCTATTATCGGAAGTAATGCGAATCGTATTATAGATAAGATGGTTGATTTTATGGCATCGACTCAGGCTTTTATGGAGTATTTAGACAAAGCACCAGAGCAAGATGAGGCGATGGAGTCCGTTCCCCCTGAAAAAATAGCGTTTTATCTGGAAAGGCTGGAGCACTACCGGGATATTTATAAGCAAAAAACAGAAAGCGCGAATTAACGCGACATAATGCAGTAACGGGGCCGCGCAGATAAGCCGGCCCCGAAAGTGGAGCACTTACTCGATATTGAATCTGAATGTTGAGTAATGGGTTATGTGTATTGATATTTAAATGATTTTTGTTTTTCTTGTTTTGCTTGTGTACACGTAGGGGTACATGGATTTACAGGGATTACAATTTTTATTGTGTGATTTATGGTCAATTGTAATTTTGTGTAAGTCACGCCGTGATCTTCATTAAAACATTATCAACAAAAACCCATTCGGGGTGAGAGGTGGGCGCTGGCATTTTTGTTTTACGTTCGCGCCGTGGATCTGCGATTTCAAATGCTGTCGTCATAAAGCGATAAGTCGCCGCCTCAGCCCATGCCTGGGTAAAGCCATACCGCCGTAGCTCATGTATTAGCGCCTCTTCATCCAGTTCCAGTCCGTACACCTCATCAGCGATAGCTGCTGCGATTTCAAGACGTGTACTATTCGGCAGGCGATTCACATTCAGCATAGTGGACTCCGTCAGATAAAAAAGAACCGCCTTTCGGCGGCGCTTGGCAGTGAGGGAAGGTTACGGGCAGATAAGCATCAGGTAGCAGTACAGCATCACACAGAGCGCATATGCCTCAGTCATGATTTCCCCGCATAGAAGTTCTGGTTAAATAGCTTCTGACTCATCCCCGTACTATCCGCTTTGCCACCAGAATAAAAAGCCTTGTTAAAGTCAGATTGACTGCTACCACTGAAGGAAGTGCCAGTTTTGCCCTCTCGCGCTTCACGCGCTTTTCTCAATGCCTCGATTACGGATGCTTTACTCATCGTGCAAACCCTCGTGTAATACTGGTGTAACCTCGACCGGCTGCTTTGCTCAGTTCATTCAGGCCATTGGTCACAACCTTCGATTCCCAACCGATAACCCCATTAATAGAGCGCGGCAACGGGAAGTTCCCGTCCCTGCTCCATTCCTTCAATTTGGCAGTGGTGAGTGCTTTGCCATATTGGCGCTGATATCTCACACAAACATCATCAGGGCTTACCAGAACCACCTTACTGAGACCCAGCGGGGAGTGAAGCTCTTCGATTTGCTTCACATACCACCCATCACCCGCAGCGTACAGGCCGGATGGATGGCGCTTCTTCTCATTAGCCAAGCGGCGTTGTTCTGCGGCTCTTTTCTGCTCTGCCAGAATTGAATCTACTTCGTTCATCGCTATCACCATCATTTTGAAGAATTGACGGCTTATTGTACTATCGTACTGGTTCATGAGTACATAAAGAGATAGTATATATTTGTCGGCCATCCTTCCGACCATCAAGCGCAGAATGACGAAACGGCCCCTACAGAAATGTGGGGGCTTTTTCGTTTTAGGAATTAACTTTGAGAAGTTTTGATTTGAGTAGGCTGCTAACTATTGCTAACTAAAATAGTCATAAAATGTAAGCATCACCCTGACATTACCCTGACCAGAACGAAGGCTTTCTCTATCGAGCGACGATTAATCTGACGTCAGTAACATATCAAAAGCAAGCACGATGGCGACCTCCCGCTATCAACCAAAGGTTAATCTGGGGTCAGTAGGGCAACAAAAAATCCAGCCTATTGAAGATTTATCCGCAAGCTATGTTTCCCCTCCTGCTAAACGCCTGCTTCAGGTGGCGCGAATTAGAGGGCTTCTAGTAAATGGGTCAGTGGCGTCCTGAGATAATCTTGCTTAACCAACATCTGATTGCCTGGCATTACAATACTCAAATGCCAACCATCCTGATTTTTTCATTACGACAGTCATTTCAGCTGCTTTGCCCTTCAAACCTTGTTTCATATAATCCTTGGCATCATCCCCAAGAAAAAGATGTTTTGTTTCAGTCTCAGTCCAATTTTTAACTTGGTTACAGTTAGCATCGAGATTCGTTGCCAAAAACCCATCAATAGTATTTTTAATGGTTGCGATGTGAGCAGAACTAAAACGTTCGCCATCTGCTTTACCAAAGGCAGCAGTAGCTGCGATTAACAGCTCTTGCTGAGCTGTGGCAATTGACTCTAAGTAATACTCACTCATAGCCTGCGCTGCGCCCGTTGATAACAATAGCGTTGCTATAGCAATTTTTTTCATTCCTTGAACCTCCGACCAATGGCTGGATACAACATACACGCTTTAAGCACGCAATTACTTAAAAGTCTGGCAGAAAATAAGATTGTTGTTTTTGTCTGTCCCACGTGTCCCATCTGTCCCGTTTTGTAAGTATTAAATAAATTCAATTAGTTACTAGCAGTTGCATGGGACAAAACCGGGACAAAACACGGGACAGAGCGGGACAAAAGTTTTCCATTGAATGTTGTGGCGGTTGTACTTTGAGCGGTTCGGGCAAAAAAATACCCGCTCGGTGGCGGGTATCGGTTGTTAGTCTGCGAGGCTGTCACGATGAATGACATAACACCTGATTCGGGACAGGCCGGGGAGGTATCGCCGCTCATTCTTAGCTATTCCCTTCTCTTGCAGAACGTTAGCCGCTCGTCTGGCATCAAGTCCGGCAAAGATAATTTTCCAGCCTTCAGCCGGGATAACATAATCATCATTGTCGATAAAGCCTATGCGTGCCGTTGGCACTTCGCATGGTTTATTTACGTCCTGAAAACGCGCCCCGTCACGCACTATGGTTTGTCTGATACGTTCAACGATTTCATTATCTTCATGGCTTTCCGTACCTCCTCTACGCTCAATCCATGCGGTAAAGCAGACTTTCGCCGCTTCTGTCGCAGTTCCCGGACTCCAACCCGTTATCTCAGAAGACAGTTCGCCAGCATAGGCCGCTATGGCGAACTTCTCAGCAACACGCCCGATCTGACCGGAAGGGTCTTCAGCTACAGAATTAAGAAAGGCCGATTTAAAATCGCGCCAGCCCTCCTTAATGGTGTCGTAATTGATAGTCAGGTGATCAAGCCATGCGTTAAACGCTGTACCGTGATTTTCTCTTACTGCCTTGTCCAGAAGGTCGGCAAACAAAGCTCCGTTAGCTTCCCCGTGAAGATGCTCAAAACAGGCAAATTCGCAGTTATCAGCAGGTATGTTAATCACTCGCATTTCCTGCCCGGCATATGTACTTTTCCGAACCGAATCAGCATGGGATTTGAGATCAATTTCACCATTGGATAATAGCGCTAAACACCATTGCTGAATCTCTTTGGCTGTTCCGTTTTTGGTGCTTCGTTGCTTGCCTTTCCCATTCGGAAGCATGTACGCGATTTCCCCGGCTTTGCTTGCGTCTACTTGTGCGATTTCATCAAGGCACAGAAGGCCGTCATTATGGCGTGCGGCGATACCTTCTAGCCCGTTATCGGTAGCCCTCCATGAGCGAATATATTCTTTAGGGTCAGATAAAACGGAAGCAGCAACTGTCATTGAGCGGGATTTGCCTGAAGATGACGCCCCTACATAATGGAAGCAGAACCCATCAACTCCCAGCATGGTGAGCATAGGGGACAGGAAGGCAGTAGACACAGCCAGAACCAGACGACTATTGCCAACACACAACGCCGCTACCTCATCACGCCATGTATCTAGCGTGCCGCAGAATGGCTCTGGTTTGACGCGGGCATTCACCTGATAGACAACCATATCTTTATCGATTGGGTTAAATGTCCGTACCGGGGTCACGTATACAGCAGGCTTAAACCAGCCACAGCGCGTAACGCAGGTTAATCGGTTTTGGTGGGATTGCCCTTTGAGGTAACGGATAAAAGCCTTCTCATCCCAGATACGCAGGCCGCCGTTAACCAGAATGCTAATGGCTTCAGCTCCGCCATTTGCGTAAAGTGAAGTCGCAGGCATCGCCCATTTCTTTGGCATCCCGTCACGGTCACACCATGACAGAAGTTTGCCCCACGACTCGTTATCGTTGTCTCTGGTTTCCGCAGTGACCTCAATAACATCAGATATACAGACGGGTGCCGGATTGGGGTTTTTCTCCGTTGGTGCTCTGTAGAAGTAAACGCCAGCATCCCCGCGTTCCCTGTCGTACTCCCGATGTACCCAGTAAAACGGCGGCAGCTTTTCGGCTGGCGGGTTGTCTTTGTGGACTGATAAATCAATCACGTTGTTCGTGCTCATGCCATCACCTTCCATTGTTCCGCCAGTTCGTCTTTATGGTCGTTCCAGTCGCCGTTAGATGATGGAGTGAGTATTTCCGCACGGTAGCGCCGTGCGGCGTCCAGCGCTTTAGTTAAGCCGGGGTTGCCGTCAGTATTGGCGTCATTGTCAGCAGCAATGATGATGCGGGCGCGTGGAAATTCACTGCGCACACTCTCAGATACCTCTCGCAGGTTTCCGGCAGTAAAGGCGACACAGACCGGGCAGCCCGTTACTTCTCGAACGGTGGCGGCGGTGGCATAGCCTTCAGCGATGAAAATGGTTTTGTCATTGACGACTAACCCGCCCAGCCAATAGCGTCCACCTTTCAATAGTGCGCCAGATTTAAAGCGCTTTGTGCCGTCCGGCATAATGTACTGAATGGACTGTACACTTCCGTACTGATCATGGATTGGAATCAGTAACCAGTCACCAGATTGATAAATGCCATGCGCCCCAACACCTTTGCGCAATAGGTAAGGGTGATTATCACTGGCGGGAACTGCGCTACTAATCTTGGCTCTACATTCGGCAGCGGCGGCAACCTCAGCTTTACGCTGTATCGCTCCAATTGCCCGGCGTGCTTCCATCATCACGCGCTTACGTTCAATGCTGTTGACCTGTACACCATCGGCAAAGTGACACGCGGTTATGCCAGTTTTCCAGCTACCAAAAGCACAGCCCGCGCCATCAGGGAATGGGTAAGCCCAGCCATTAAGTGAGCCGGATTTATCGCCCTCGATACGAAAGCGGACTACGTTACCGGGTATTAGTTCCGGCAGCTCGCAAGGAATTACACCAGCTTCGCGCATGGTGTCAGACAGTGATTGTCTTTGAAGTGTACTCATATATACTTTTACCTGTTATGCGCTGGCGGATTGGTCGCCAAACTTCACCGCCAGCGAATGAATTAATATGTTTTTAGTAGTGCTAATCGGCATCCTTTGGGGTGCCGTTTTGCTTTATCCGGTCATTAATTTCCTCCAGCAAGTCTTCAGCCTTAACCAATTCTCTGATTGCCTTTGCTGTCCGCGCTGCCTCTGCTTCAGCTTTGTCGGCTGATTTTTTGGCTAACTGTTCGCGCCTTTCGGCTCTGGCTTGAGCATCCAACTCCCAATCGCATGAAAGGTGGCGGCCATCTAGATACCTGCTTACGATAACGCCTCTTTCATCCGTATCCTCATGAATGAACCACCAGCCATGCTTATCGTTCATTAATTGCTGCAATGGTGAGCGATAGTGTTTACCTGCTATTTGAAGTAATTCGTCTTCACAAACAGGGCCATCAACCAGCGCGCGCCAGATTCGATATGCCTTTGTGCCTGGCTTAGGGATAGTGTGCAACGGCGCAGTAATCAGGATTTTCTCCCAGTTCTTCATTTTTTGGCCGCCAGCCATGAGTTGATTTCCGCAGTTGAGAACGCCGCCACTCTGGGGGATAGTTTCACCGGCTTCGGCATCTTTCCAGCTTTAACCCAGCGCCATAATGACGGCATTGAAATACCTAATTCTTCAGCAAGATTTTTCGGTCTGATATAGCTCGGTTTTAACATATATGCCTCGATAGCTTGTTAGTATCACGGGTAGTCCGTAGAGCTAAGAATGCCACCCCAGATATCGAGATAAGTCAGTTATCGTCCGCCTCCCGTTTTTTTTTTCACTCTCGTTATCGATTGCCTTATCGAATCTTTCTGTGCGGTTCTCACATCATCATCTTCAACGGCCAGCTCAACTAGGCCATCCGGCTTTTCTGTCACGGCATCTTTATATTTTTCTTTAAGCCAGTTAATAAAATCATCTTCTGGCTTTTTTTTGGGCAGCGCATGCGTACCCTCTTCAATCGCGTCAAGATATGTTCTGATATAAGACTCAAATATCCCTGGGCGGCCACCATTTTTGCCACCATTTGATTGTACTTTTCGAACCTTTTCTTTGCCGTCATGAATAGCATTGATGATTCCTCCTGCCGCTTGAATATCTTGGCGGCGTGTTTCAATCACCTGACGGCTTTGTTGAATAAATCAGATTTCGGGTAAGTCTCCCCCGTAGCGGGTTGTGTTTTCAGGCAATACGCACACTTTCAGGCATACCTGCTTTCGTCAT
>NZ_WBXP01000032.1 GCF_016415625.1 Shimwellia pseudoproteus | reverse complement strand
TTTGAACTTTTGCTTTGTCACAGGATGTCGCTACAGGGTCAGGAGTGTGGTGATCTGATCCTAATTTCGGCTAAAAGTTCGATTTATTCAACAAAGCCACCCGCCGCTATAACACGGGGCGTTTTTTACCGGGATTGTTATGGATAATAACGGGCTAAAAGATAGCGTTCTCTGCCATTAATTTGGCTGTTCTCTGGTGTTATATACTGGGGCGGCGATTTTTTATTGTGATAAACACACTTTTTTGGCCGCTCCCTTCCGGTAATATTCCGTTATTTAGTGTTCCTGCCACCAGATACTGACTGCGCTAATGGTTTATCAGGGGCGTATTTTTATTTCCGTCTGGCTTTAGCGATTCAGGTATTAATTTTCTATTTTGCATAAGAATCCCCAATGGTAAACCGGTAACTATTAGTTGTTTTCCTGGCGCTTTTGGTTAATAAAAATAAAAAGGAAATGTTGCTGAAATAATTAACATTAACGGCGCTTCTGCACGTGGCCTTTATTATCCCTGTAAGTCATATGGGTAACCGTCATTACATAACAAGCACAGAGTGAGGTAATAATGAACAGCGTTTGCGGGAAATTGTCTGCCCTGGCAGTGTTGCTTTCCGGCGCAGTGAGCGCCTCGGGTGTTGCCGCGCAGGAGATTAAAATAGGGGTGGTGTTGCCCCTGAGCGGGGCGCTGAGCGGCTACGGCCAGCCCTCTCAGAAAGGACTGGAGCTTATCCAGAGCCTGACGCCGACCCTGAAAAATGGCGACACCATTAAGCTGATTATTATTGATGACAAAAGCGATAAAGTGGAAGCGGCCAATGCCATGCAGCGCCTGGTGTCCAGCGATAAAGTCGATGCGGTTATTGGTGAGGTCACCTCCACCAATACCCTGTCGATGACCAAAATTGCCGACGATACCCAAACCCCGTTAGTGTCGCCCACCGCTACCAATGACCGGGTTACCCGCAACCATCCGTATGTGAGCCGGGTATGCTTTTCGGACAGTTTCCAGGGGGTGGTGGGGGCCAATCTGGCCTCGCGGGATCTGAAAGCCAAAACCGCGGCGATTATTTTTGACAGCAGTAACGACTACTCCGTCGGGCTGGCAAAAGCCTTCCGTAATCAGTTTAAGAAGAACGGCGGTGAGATCCCGATTGAGGTTCAGGCCCCCACCGGCAGTAAAGATTTTAAAGCCCAGCTGGCCAGCGTGAAATCCCACAATGTGGATATGATCTATATGCCTATCTATTACACCGAAGGGGCGCTGGTGGCGGTCCAGGCCAAACAGATGGGCCTGCAAAAACCGGTGGTCGGGGGGGATGGCCTGGCAGCGGATCAGGTATTTTTTGATGTCGGTAAAGACGCCGTAAACGGTTATATGACCACCGATTATTATTCACCTAATGCCAAAGAACAGACCCCGGCCGGAGAGGCATTTATTAAAGCCTGGGAAGCTAAATATAAACAACCAACCCACACCTGGGGGGCCATGTCGGCGGACGCATATAATGTCATTGTTAACGCCATGAACCAGTGCAGTAATCCTAAAGATCGGGTGTGTGTGAATGATAAAATTCGCGCTACCAAAGATTTCCAGGGGGTGACCGGTACCCTGACACTGAATAATGGTGATGCGGTACGCAGTGCAGTAATTAATGAAGTACAGGACGGCAAGCTGGCATTTAAAACAGTGGTTAATCCTTAATAATACAAACTAATAATGGCCTGCTTCGGCAGGCTATTTTAGTTACCGTTCTGGCACGAACCAGAGCGCTTATAAATAATAACACCGGTGGGACATGCGCTAATGGATGTATCTCTGTTTTTACAGCAGGTGGTGAATGGCATGAGTCTCGGCGGAATGTATGCCCTGATCGCCATTGGCTACACCATGGTATATGGCGTGCTGCGGTTGATAAATTTCGCCCATGCCGATGTGATGATGGTCGGTGCTTTCGCCACCTTGTTTTTATTTTCTGCCGTGGGGTTACCCTTCTGGCTGTCCATTTTTTTGACCCTGTTACTGTGCGGCCTGGCCGGGATGTTGATTGACCGTATCGCGTACCGGCCACTGCGCCAGGCTTCGAAAATCTCCATATTGATCACCGCCATCGGGGTGAGCTTTTTCCTTGAGAACACCTTTAATGTGCTGTTTGGCGGCAGTACGCGCTATTTCTCTTCCCCGGATTTTTTTAACCAGACCCGGGATATTGCCGGGATCGTGGTCACCAATGTGGCGCTGATCATGCCGGTTATCACCGTGCTGTTGTTACTGGCGTTGCTGTGGCTGCTCTACCGCACCCGCTATGGTATTGCCATCCGGGCGGTGGCGTTTGATGTCAATACGGTGCGCTTGATGGGGGTGGACGCCAACCGGATTATTTCACTGGTGTTTGCCCTCGGCAGTAGCCTGGCGGCACTGGGCGGGGTGTTTTACGCCATCAGTTACCCGACGATTGATCCGCTGATGGGGGTGCTGATTGGGCTGAAAGCCTTTGCGGCGGCGGTACTCGGGGGGATTGGCAGTGTCACCGGCGCGGTGCTGGGGGGATTTATCCTCGGCTTTACCGAGGTGGTGGCGGTAGCGCTATTCCCGGAACTGGGGGGCTACAAAGACGCCTTTGCTTTTCTGTTTTTGATTCTGGTGCTGCTGTTTCGCCCGGTGGGCATTATGGGTGATGAACGTCTGGAAAGGAGCCGTTTCTGATGATAAACGCCACCACGACAATAACGGCACAGTTACGTAACCTGCTGATTATTATCCTCTGCATTGGGCTGCTGATGGCCATTAATGCGCTGTTTAATGACTATATTATTCGTGTCACCAGTACCATCTTTGTTTTTATGATCCTCGCGGTGAGCTACAACCTGATTAACGGGGTGACCGGGCAGCTCTCTCTGGAGCCGAACGGCTTTGTGGCCATTGGCGCTTATGTCACGGCTATCTTGATCCTCAGCAGCGACAGTAAGCTGGATATGTATGAAATGGCCACCCCCAGCGCCGTGGTGCTGGCGGTACATGCGTCATTTTTACCGGCACTGTTGCTGAGCGGGATCTGTGCGGCGCTGGTGGCGGTGTGCCTGGCGTTTCCGGTGTTCCGGGTGCGGGGGGATTATCTGGCGATTGTCACCCTCGGCTTCGGCTTTATTATTAAAATCCTCGCCATTAATAACCCGCAAATCACCAACGGGGCCATCGGGCTTAATGATATTCCCCAGCAACCGCATCTGCTGTTCTGGTGTGGGCTGAGTGCGCTGCTTGCCACGGGTCTTGTCCTGCAACTGGTGTGGTCCAAATACGGGCGGATGATGAAAGCCATTCGCGATGATGAAGACGCCGCCATTGCCATGGGGGTTAACACGTTCCGTATTAAAACCTGCGCCTTTGCCACCAGTGCCTTTTTTGAAGGTATCGGCGGTGGGCTGATGGCCTCCCTGCTGACCACCATCTCCCCGGGGCTGTTCGATTTTATGCTCACGTTCCAGTTGCTGATTATTATTGTGCTTGGTGGGCTGGGCAGTACTACCGGGGCGCTGCTGGGGACGGTACTGGTGGTGGGCAGTGCAGAGTGGCTGCGCTTCCTAGATCAGCCTTTGTCGCTGTTTGGTTACGATCTGGGCGCCTTCCCGGGGCTGCGGATGGTGGTGTTCTCACTGGTGCTGCTGATAATTATGCTGTTCGCCCGGGAAGGGCTGCTGGGTAAGAAAGAGGTGTGGCAATTACGCCGTAAAGGGGCCCCGTATGACAGTAAATAACCCGGTGTTAGCCATCGATAATATCGCCATGCAATTCGGCGGGCTGAAAGCCATCGACGGGGTGAGTTTTGAGATCCAGCCCGCGGAAATTTTCGGCCTGATCGGCCCGAACGGTGCCGGGAAAACCACTCTGTTTAACGTGATAACCGCCCATTACCGGCCTACCGGCGGTGAGGTACGGCTTAACGGGCGCAGTATGCGCGGGCTGAAGCCCCATAAAGTGGTGCACGCCGGGATCGCCCGGACGTTCCAGAATATCCGTCTGTTCCCCAGTATGTCGGTACTGGAGAACGTGATGATCGGCCTCGACAGCCGTAGCCGCTACTCCCTGCTGGAGGCGGCGCTGCACATCGGGCGCTACTTCCCGGCGGAGCGGGCGGCCAGGGCAGAGGCGCTGGCGATCCTCGACTATATCGGAATTGCCCAATTTGCCGATACCCCGGCCACCGGGCTGAGTTATGGCAACCAGCGGCGGGTAGAAATTGCCAGGGCGCTGGCCACCCGGCCCAACATCCTGTTGCTGGATGAGCCCGCCGCCGGGATGAACCCCAAAGAGACCGAGGATCTGGCGCGGTTAATTTTCCGTATGCGTGAGGATCACCAGTTGAGTGTCTTACTGATCGAGCACGACATGCCCTTTGTGAACACCCTGTGTGAGCGGGTGATGGTGCTGGAGTACGGTAAACCGCTGTTTAGCGGCTCAATGGCCGCCGCAATCAACGATCCGGCGGTGATTTCTGCCTATCTGGGGGACCTGAAGTATGCTTAATGCCCGGCAGTTAAACGTCTTTTATGGGGTTATCCAGGGGCTGAAAGGGGTCGATATTGAGGTGCGGGACCGGGAAATTGTCACCCTGATTGGCAGTAATGGGGCAGGGAAGACCTCCACCCTGCACGGGATTGTCAATCTGGTGCGCTCCACCGGGGAGGTGCGCTTTCTCAATGAGGATATTTCCCGCCGCCAGACCCACCAGATTGTCCGCCGGGGCCTGGCCCTGGTACCGGAAGGCCGCCATATTTTCACCAACCTGACCATTGAAGAGAACCTGCGTATGGGGGCGTACCATAATCAGGCGGGGTTCGGGCCCCTGCGGGACAAAATGTTCAGCCTGTTTCCGCGCCTTAAAGAGCGGCGCGGGCAGCTGGCGGGCACCATGAGCGGCGGGGAGCAGCAGATGCTGGCTATCGCCCGGGCGCTAATGAGCGAGCCGGTATTACTGATGCTGGATGAACCCAGCCTCGGGCTGGCCCCGCGCATTGTCGGGGAGTTGTTCGCCACCATTGAACAGCTCAGGAATGACAACATCACCATTTTGCTGGTGGAGCAAAATGCCAGCGCCGCCCTGCGGATAGCGGATCGGGCCTACGTGCTGGAGAACGGCAAAACGGTGCTCTCCGGCCCGGCCCGGGAGATGCTGGACAACCCGGAGATCAAACGCATGTACCTCGGGGGATAGTGGTTGCACACGGTGTGAGGGGGGTTGCCGCTTACACCGTGTTGCCTGCTAGTCGTTGCCCATATACTTGCCCGTAATGACGTTATCTTTCCTGTATTTATTTCCGGCTGGGGTTGTTGATTGTCTCTTGAGATTATATTCGCAACGGCAGCCACTGCTTGAATATTATTGTGGATAAGCCCCTGATCTATACTTGTTATTATCAATAATAACCCAGGCTAAAAAATAATCTTGTGTGTGAACATCCGGTGTTCTACACTTCATTTACCCGTTCAAATAACACTCAATGTGATGTTCACTGGTTTATTTTGATTTATATGGCATTATTTCTGTTTTTATGGAGCAAATTTTTATTTGTCTTCTTTTATTTTATTGGGTTTATTATGAAAATTATTTATACAAATCATATGTCTGCTATTTTATCTGCCCGATTTTATGGCGGATTTTTATTGTTATATACATGACTATTTTATAAACAAATCATGCGGTAATTGTTGGCGCCACAATTTATTGATTGTGAATTATGCTATTGCCTATTTTATGCAATGGCTATTTATTATCACTCCACAGCACGGCGCTCATTTTTTGACATTAGCGCTGAGAAGGTGTTTATAATGAGTTCAAATCAATCTGATTTATCCAATGCCCATTATGGTTATGATTTTGTGGTGGCCGCCACCCAGGCCAGTATTAATGCAACAATGAAAGAGTATTTATATAATTCGGTCTTCCCCACGGTCAGGATGTACTGGAATCAGGATGCGCAGGGCAATCCTGTTGCCATCTCTCAGGCGGATTTGCTTAAGCAAACAAATGGCGTTGACCCTTTGCTGGTACCCTCATGGAACGACAGTGAACCCATGACGCCAGATATTGAAAATATCAACCAGAGTGATTTTTATTTTGCCTTTGAAGCCGCGATAGGCATTCCTGCGGATATGCCAGCGCAAAACATTCCCGATATTGTTACGTTCCAGGCGGCCAGCCAGTCAGTTATTTTTAATCTTATCTGCGCACAGTTTACTGTCGTGACTTGTAATTTTGGCCGCCACGGGCTGACCAGTTTTTTTAGCGCCAGCCAGCCTGCGGATTCGCCCTGGCTATTTACCTCAATCGTTGCGCTGAGGCAAATTATTGATAACACCAACTTGCCTCCTGACGTTCAGGAGCAGTTAAACAACCTCGGACCTGCGGCATTCAGCGTTCAGCAGTTATTTTTTGACCTCGATAATGCCGCACTCGAATCAACCCCGACCATCAGTGGTATCCAGCCGGGCACGCCGCTGTATACCTTGCTGTCGTCAGTATTCCTGGGGGCTTACTTCTCAGCAATGAAGGCCAATGCCCAGCCGGTGCTTAACTATTCTATTTTGCAAAATGTGCCCGCTAATGATAGTTCGACCTTAACGTTAACCAAAATGGAACTGGAGGTTAGCCCTTATACGCCCGTATCTCCTGCCACCGATAGCTTTAATACCTTAAATTATTTGTGTGAGGTGAATGGCGGTAACCTTCCGCCACCGGTACCTTTCCCGTGGAACTGGCTGGAACCAGGCGACCAATCCAATTTTGATGGGGTAATTTCGATTAACCGAAATACGTTTGCCAACTATTTTAAAGACCAGTTAGCCGGTGCTGTGGCGAACAATTGTTATAAGCCGTGGGTACGGGTCTGGCTATCCGGGTTTCTGGATGCAACGGTAAATTATAGCTGGTCGATGACTCCCCGGCAGACGCCCACGGTCACCGTGACCGATAATGGCGATAATGTGCTGGTATTTTCATACAGCGGATCCGCAGAGGACGATGCCGGATTAAATGGGGATATGGGGAAAATGAGCATCAGCACTACTTATAATGCGACGGTGACATTTAGTGGTAGTACCATTGTTATTACGCAAAATTATCTGGTGGCCATTTATATCCGTATTATGCAATCTTCAGAAAGCTGGAATGCTATTAACAATACAATAACGGATACCTATACTCTGGCAATAGATCAAACCGGCCACCTGACCGCCAGCCTGAATACTGTCACAAAAGATAATTCGGATTCGACACCCAGTACCAACTGGTTTATCGAACTTTTTACCGGGCTAAATGATCTGGTTGGTGATGTTGCGGACTGGGCCAAAGATTTTGAGAAAACATCCTTTCACAGTATGCCGCTGAACGCCGCACAACGTTTTGTGTTCCCGGGCGGGAAAACATTTGCTTTTAACGATGTTGCGTTTTCTGACTACCAGGACATGGTGTCACATATTACCTATACCCAACCGGGGCTGAACTGCAAACCGGCACAATTCTGATGAGAGGCATATTATGTCTGCACCTACAATAAGCATCTCCGTTGAGTTAATGAAAAATTATAAACAGACACTATTAATGTCACCGGAAAAAGATTTTGAAGCATTGCAAACCAATAATGGCCATTCGCTGTTTTTTTCGATTGGCACCGATAATGTGTTCTATCTGACAAGTGAAGCCCCCGGGCACGATACCGGATGGGAGAAAAATGACCTGAGCAGTAAACAAATCGCCGCCAGCTTTCCGGGCCAGCAAAATATGGCCTGCAAACGGTTTGCCGTCGGGCAAAGCGTTGTTGATGGCACTATCGGGCTGGCCCTGGTGATCAGTGATGGCCATTACGATCACCTGTTTTTAAGTGTGGGCAACGCCAGTGGTGACACCGACTGGCGACAATCGCCGGTGTGGGTTCACTACCCCTTCGATAATCCAGCTAAAGATGTGGTTATCGAAGGGGTTTTTATCAGTGAGACGGCGAATAACACGCAATTTATTGTGGTGGATATTCTCCGGGACCCGGCCAGCGATGAGCCATTAATTTCTCGCTACTATATTGACCAGCAGCATACACCGGCCTGGCAACCTCATGATGTCGCGATCGATCTGGAGGCGAACCGTTATACCAGTTGCCTCGGGCGGCAATATCTACCAAACAGCCCACACCAGCCCACCATTGATGGCCTGTATACCTGTGGCCAGGTCGATGGGGCTGCCCAACTGATATTTCAGCCGCTGTATAACGTGTTCAATCCGGCCATCCCGGCAGCGGTGGCCCGCTTACAATTACCGGGAAATACCATTGCTGATTGTCTTGCCAGCTGTCGCAACAGCAATTTGTCCAGCGATTTGTACGTCTGCGGCGGCGGTGGGCTCTACTATTTTGCCAGCGCTAATCAAGCCGATAGCGCGACGGGGGTGTTGCTCATGCAAAATTCGCTGTTCAACGGCGTAAGAAAAATGTACGCCGCCCAGTCGAATCAGCGCACGGTGGTGTGGGGCCTGAACAGTAATAACCAGATATTTTATGTTTCCTGTCCGCAGGGGCAGGAGGCCGCGACCCCTCCGGCCTGGAGTTACCCATTGCCGATTGTGACCGGGGTGGACCTGTTCTCGCCGTATCTGAACCAGATAGATGACGGTAATACCTTTTTTGCCGTGGCCGGGGGCACGCTGCAGAAATGGATAAAATCCACCGACAGTACCTTGTGGAATGCCCAGTACATTACGCTACCGTCCCCGGATACGACGGATACCCAGCAATACAGCTCGTATACCACGCGGATCCAGCTCACCGATGACAGCAACCAGCCGCTCAGCCATTTACCGGTGGTGATCAGCGCCCCCGGCCGTACCGGTGTTTATATCAACCATCTCTATTACGTGATTGATGCGACTGGCGTGGAGGTGTGCTCCGATGATCTGGGCAGTATTACGGTCATTGAATGGGTTAATTCTCTTACCGGCACACGGCTGAGCGTGCGCGATGCGTCCGGTAATACAGCCGCAGTGGATCCGATGGCAAAACCGATGGCCAAACTTGCCCAGTTGAATAGCGTTTCCGGCTTGCGAAGTGCGGTTATCACCGGGGATGATGGCACAACAACGCCGCTGGTGAGCAGCAGCGTATCAGACGCTGACTTACAGGCGGTCGCCACCGCGAATGGGCAACTGGGGACAGTTTATCATTCACTGGCAGCGCGTTCGGTTGGCCAACCTCAGCGGCTGCTGGCCACCCCTGTGCCATCCGCGCTGCGGGTCGCGGGTATTGATGCGATTATTGTTGACCTTGGCGATCTGGTGAGTTGGCTGGCCTCCGGCGTGGAGGCGATTATTCAGATTGTTAAGGACGCCGCCACCGGGGTGTGGAACTTTGTGGCCCGTATTGCGGGCAGTGTTTACTCTGCGGTGCTGGATGTGGCAGAAAAAGTGGTGGCGGCGGCAGAGTGGATCTTTACTACGATTAAAACAGCGATTAAGGATCTGATCCTGTTCCTTGAATTTTTGCTCAATTTTAACGATGTGCTGGTGACGCATCGCGTAATGAAAAATGTGTATATTCAACTGGTGAAACACAGCATCGCCAGTATTGCCGATCTCAAGGCTGATGTTATTTCGACATTTACCACTTTACAGAATGATGTAAATAAATGGGCGGATATTCCCGGTTTTGCCCAGACCCCAAAAAGTACCGGTGCCGCCAGCCCACCACTGAGTGGCCAAAATAGCGCCCCGGCCCAGTTGGGTATCCACCATTTTCAGGGAAATATGAGTAACGCGGCGGCAACGGTGAATGCCCCTGCGGTGACAACGGCGTTATTTGATGATTTAGTCAATTTTCTGAATAACGAAGGGGAGACGTTCAGCGCCGCCTGTGGTGCCATCAAAACCGATATTATCGATAACTTTGATAACCTGTCGGTAACGCAAATTATCCAGAAGTTTACGGCGATTGTTGCCGATACGCTGCTACAGACGACGGAAAATATACTCTGTGCGGTGATTGATGTTTTTACCCAGCTGGCCGGAGGCTTTCTGGATCTGTTAACCACCACTATTGATATACCGGTTATTTCCTGGCTGTATAAAAAGCTGACCGGGGATGATTTGTCGTGTCTCGATTTATTCTGTTTTATCGCGGCAATACCGGCGACCCTGGTATATAAAATTATTAATGGCAAAACACCGTTCAGTACTGGCGATGGGTTTACCGACGGATTACTGGCCGCGCAGAATTTTGACCAGGTGCGCAGCCAGTTCTTCACCGGCACGATTTCATCTGCCAGGGGGGAGTTAATGCTGGCGGCTACGGCACCGGTGCTTGATGATAACCGCCTGAAAGTGTTTGGCTTCGCCTCGGGTTTCTTTGCCCTTGCCGGGAGTGTGGGGCTGATTGTTATCACCGCGATACAGCGGGTACTGGATCTGATCCCCGGGGATATTTTACTTGCCGGGCGCATCAGAATGCTGGCGCTTGCCGGGGCGGTGGCGAATATCGCCTATGTATCACCGAATATTGCCACGCTGATTAATGCGAAAACGGCCACCTGGTGGCAGCAAATGAATAATGCGCTGACCGGAATCAGTATCCTGAAAGGATTTGCTAATATCGCCCTGTCTTCGCAGTCGTCCACCCAGGTGCTGCCCAGAGTCTCCGCTTTTGTGGAGTCAACAATTAATATCGCATGGAATGTCCCTGTTATTTTAAATATTATTAATAATAAAAGTAAATGGAATACAACATATAAATCGCTGATCCCAGAGTCGATTGCCAATTTTTCATTTAATCTTGGCGGAACGCTGGAATTTCCCATCGCCATGACCCAGGATATCAAAGTGAAAGCTATCGAATGTGCCGTACAGTATGCGTTTATGCTGACCTATGGTGGGTTAATTGTTGTTGCCGGTAGTATTAATGAGGCCACCAACTGACGACTGATAACCGGTGATATCCCCCTCAATCGCGCCCCTGTGAGCCACAGGGGCGCGGGTGTTTTTATGGGGCGCGCCACAATAAAAAGCGATGCCGTAAGCAGATAATAACGCTGAATACCCGCTTAGATAATTTACGCAAATGGTTTTGCGGTTTAATTGGTTTATTGTCGGTGCCCGGCATCAGTATAGTAAATACCAGATTAGTTATAGCGAATAACTTTTAACTATATTGCGGCACTTTCAAGGAGCCCTTATGCATTTAGCGCGTTTCCCCCGGCTGCGGCTGGGCCATTTCCCCACGCCACTTGAACCGCTGGAAAATTTATCCCGCCTGCTGGGGGGCCCGGCCATCTGGATCAAGCGGGACGATGCCACCGGGCTGGCTACCGGGGGGAATAAAACCCGCAAACTGGAATTTTTGCTTGCCGACGCTCTGGCGCAGCAGGCGGATGTCATTATCACCCAGGGGGCGACCCAGTCGAACCATGTCCGCCAGACCATTGCCGCCGCCGCGGTGCTGGGCCTGCCCGCGAAGGTTTTCCTCGAACAGCGGGTTAGCGGATTTGGCGACGAATACCAACAGTCGGGCAATGTGCTGCTGGATAAATTGCTCGGCGGTGAGATTGTGGCCCACTTGCCTCCCGGCACCGACATGCAGCAGGTGATGGAGGATTACGCCGCCACGCTGCGCGCTCAGGGGAAAAATCCCTATGTTATCCCGGGTGGCGGCTCTAACCCCATCGGCGCACTGGGCTATGTGGCCTGTGCGCAAGAGCTGCTGTACCAGTCCTCCCAACAGCGGCTGCGAATCGACCACGTGATCCACGCCACCGGCAGTACCGGCACCCAGGCGGGATTAGTGGCCGGTTTCACCGCCACCAACAGCCATATTCCGGTACTGGGGATCAGTGTCCGGGCCCCCAAAGCGCGCCAGCAGGAGAATGTCTGGCAACTGGCTTCCCGCACCCGGGCGCTGCTCGGTGTCCCCGGGGAGCTGCCGCGCAGCGCGGTGGTGGTCAACAGCGACTATGTGGGGGATGGCTACGGTTTACCCACCCCGGCGATGCAGGAAGCCGTAGAACTTCTGGCCCGTCATGAAGGGATCCTGCTGGACCCGGTATACGCCGGTAAAGGTATGGCCGGGCTTATCGATCTGGTCCGCCAGGGGCAGTTCCGCCCGCAGGATAACCTGGTGTTTATTCACACAGGCGGTGCCGCCGGGTTATTTGGTTACCGCCAGGCACTGGCGCCATGAGCCAGCGGTTTCTACTCGGGGTGCTGGGCGGCATGGGGCCGCTGGCCACCCTCGATTTTTTGCAGGCGCTACTGGAGGCGTGCAGCGCGGCGACGGATCAGCAACAGATCCCCACAGTGGTGTGGAATGTGCCCCAGATCCCGGATCGCCAGGCGGCACTGGCGGGGCGGGGCCCGTCGCCGTTACCGGCATTACTGCACGGTATCCGCCAGCTCAACCAGGCCGGTGCCAGCCATATTGCCATCCCCTGTAATACCGCCCACCACTGGTATCAGGCGCTGTGCGACGCAAGCCGGGCCCGGGTGCTGCATATTGCCCATACCGCGCTGGCCGCCATTGCCGCCGGGCATCCCCCGGGGGGCAGTGATTGGCATCATCGCCACGGCGGGCACCCTGCAGGCAGGCTGGTACCAGCAGGGGCTGCGCCAGTTGGGGATGTCTGCGCTGGTGCCCGATGACGATGCGCTGGCGCGCTGGTTTGTGCCCGGCTGTTATGCGGTAAAGCGTGGGGATCTCTGCGCGGGCGGCGTGGCGTTAAGCCACCAGGCGACGCAGTTATTTGAACAGGGCGCCAGCCAGTTGATCCTCGCCTGTACGGAAGTGCCGCTGGCCCTGCGGGCGGTCAATGCCCCGTTTATGGCCCGCACCCTGGACCCCACCCGGCAGCTGGCGCGCCACTGTGCGCAATTGTGGCAGGAAGCCCGTCACCAATAACAGAAACAACAAGACAATCACCACAGGATAATGATGATGAATAGAATCACCGCCACACTGATGATCAGCGCGAGCTTATGGGCCATTGCCAGCCAGGCGGCAGTGCCGCCGGAAGTCCGCATCGCCTATAGCGGCGGCTCGCAGGTTATTATGCTGGCCAAAGCGGATGGCACCCTGGAAAAGGCCCTGCACACCAACGTGAAGTGGGTGCAGTTTGCCAGCGGGGCGGACGCGCTGAATTATTTCGCCAGTAATAGCATTGATATTGCTAATTTCGGCTCCAGCCCGGCCACGGCGGGGCTGGTGCGTAAGTTGCCGGTAGAGATTATCGGCATCTCCGGGGTGATTGCCACCTATGAGCGCCTGATTGGCCGCAGCGATATTAAAAATATTCACGATATTGAAGGCAAGCGGGTGGCGTATCCGCCGAACTCCACCGCCCAGTACGCGCTGGAAGCGGCTATCAGTGTCAACCACCTCGACCGCAGTAAAATCACCTTATTACCGCTGCGCCCGGCAGAAATGGTGGCGGCCTGGCAGCGGGGGGATATTGATGCGGGCTACGTCTGGGCGCCGTTTGCCCAGCAACTGGAGGCAGACGGTGGCCACCAGGTGTTTACCACCAGGGAGCTGCAAAAATCGGGCTATCTGATTTACAACAACTACGTGGTGCGCAAAGCCTTTGCGGAGCAGTATCCCGAGGCGGTGACCGCATTTTTAAACGTGCATCAGCAGAAAGTGGACGCCTTCCGTCAGGATCCGCAAAAAGCCGCGGAGATCGTCGCCCGGGAAGTGGGCGCGCCGGTGACCACCGCCACCAATACCCTTGCCGGGCTGGAGTACCCCAGCCTCAGTGAGCAGGGCACCGCCGCCTGGCTGGGTAACGGTAGCCAGACCACCCAAAGCGGGATTGGCCAGGCGTTGACCAAAACCGCCGGGTTCCTGGCGAGCATTGGCGAGCTGCGCCAGCGCGATATTCCGGCGAACTGGGATTCTGCCATCAATAGCCAGTTTGTCCGCCGCGCCGCGCAGAGCAAACCATGAAAGCCAGTCGCCATATTGCCATCAGCGCTGGCGCTGTCGCGGTGGTGTTGATCCTCTGGCAGGTGGCGGCGGTGCGCCAGTGGATCAACCCACTGTTACTGCCGTCGCTGACTGATATTGCCGAAACCGCCCGGGAGCTGATGGCCGAAGGTTATCGTCAGGTGCCACTGCTGGTGAATCTGTGGGTCAGCCTGGCCCGGGCGCTGAGTGCGTTCGCGGTGGCGATTGTGCTGGGTATTCCCCTTGGCCTGTTAATGGGGATGTCCCCGGAGCTTTCCGCGGCGCTTAATCCGTTTATTCAATTCCTGCGGCCGATACCGAAAATTGCCCTGATCCCGCTGGCGGTGGTGTGGCTGGGGATTGGTGAAGCGAGCAAATTTTTTCTGATTTTTATTGCCACCTTCCTGACGGTGGTGGTCGGGGCTAATGCCGCCGTTAGCCGTATTAGCGCCGCCCGGTTGCGGGTAGCCCAGACCCTGGGGGCCAGCCGCTGGCAGCTTTTTACCAGGGTTGTGCTGCCAGATGCGGCGCCGGAGCTGTTCACCACGGTGCGCCTGGCCATCGGTATTGGCTGGACCTCGCTGATTGCTGCCGAAATGGTGGCCGCCACCGCCGGCCTGGGGTGGATGGTGATGAATGCCAGCGCCTATTTACGCACCGATATCGTGATGCTCGGTATCCTGATGCTGGGCGCTGTCGGCTATTTACTGGATCTATTATTGCTTGGGGTACAGCGTCTGCTGGTGCCCTGGGCCGGGAGAGAGGCATGACGGCACAAATTGCTATTGAGGACGTTTCACTACGTTTTATCAGTAAACAGGGGCCGCTACAGGTGCTGGATAATGTCTCCTTAACCCTGCACCCCGGGGAGTTCGTGGTCCTGCTGGGGCCTTCCGGTTGTGGCAAATCCACCATTCTGAACATGGCCGCCGGGTTTCAGCAGCCGGATACGGGCCGGGTTAGCTGCAAGGGGGTACCGGTTTCCCGGCCTCATCCCTCCCGGGGGATGGTATTTCAGCAGTCGCACCTCTTCCCGTGGCTGTCGGTGCTGGAGAATGTCACCTTTGGCCCGCGGCTGGGCAAGCATGATAAAGCGCAGCTGGATAAACAGGCCAGAGAATGGCTGGCCCGGGTGGGGCTGGAGGGGTTTGAACATCACGCCCCCTGGCAACTGTCCGGCGGGATGAAGCAGCGGGTGGCGCTGGCCAGGGCCTGGTTACCCCAGCCGGATGTGCTGTTGCTCGATGAGCCGTTTGGTGCCCTGGATGCCCAGACCCGGATGATGATGCAGGAGTTGCTGCGCGGGGCCTGGCTTACCACCGGCACCACGGCGCTGTTTGTCACCCACGATGTGGATGAAGCCCTGTTCCTTGCGGATCGGGTGCTTATTATGTCGGCCCGGCCCGGGCGGATTGTGGATCAGGTGGTATTGCCTTTTGGCCGGGAGCGGGATATTGACACCCTTGCCCGGCAACCGGATTACCAGCAGATCAAACATCAGGTGTTACAGCGGGTGCGGGAAGAGGCGAAGCGGCACTGGCAGCCGGTGCTGTGATGTGTACCTGGCCCGGTGCCCGGGCCAGGTACATGGGCTATACCACCCGCTGTTTGACAATAAACAGGTAGCTCATTGCCCCGGCGAAGGTGACACAGGCGGCAATGACCAGCGCCAGGTTAAAAGAGCCGGTGCTGTCCACCACCCAGCCGGTAACGATCGGGGCGAAGGAGGCAAACACAAAGCTGCCGAAATTTTGAATTGAGGCCACGGACGCGACTTTGGCTTCCGGCACCATCATTTGCACCAGCCCCCAGCAGGCGGTACCGGCAAAGTGGACGCAAAACAGCGCCATGGAAATAAACGCGACGGCTTCGACAGAGGAACTGGACTGGACCACCAGCAACGTCCCCAGCGCGGACAGGATCAGCCCTGCCACAATAGCGGTTTTCCGGGTGCGGGCCGGGTCATAACCGGCTTTCACCAGCGCATCCATGACCAGGCCGTTCACCCACATCCCGATAGCTGCGGCGAGGAAGGGGATCGCCGCCACCCAGCCGGTTTTTGCCAGGCTGAACCCCTGCTGGGCCTGAAGGTAACCCGGTAACCAGGCAATATAGAGCCAGCCGGTGTAGTTAACCCCGGAGAACCCGAGGATCATGCCCCAGGTGGTGCGTTGTTTAAACAGCGCCAGCCATTCGCTCACCGGCACCCGGGGGCGGGGGGCGACCGGGGCACTCAGGTAGTGGCGCTCCTCATCGCTCAGGGGGAACTGGGCCCGGTTGCGATACCAGGCATACCAACAAATCCCCACCAGGATACCCGCCAGACCAATCACCACGAACATCGCCCGCCAGCCCCAGGCTAGCTGCATGACTACCAGCACCGGCGGGGCGACGGCCTGGCCGAGGGCGGTGGAGGAGTTCAAAATACCCATGGCCATACCGCGTTGTTTCTGGACAAACCACTCGTTAACCGATTTCACCCCGGCAGGCATAAAGGGCGCTTCGCCAATCCCCAGACCGATACGCAGCCAGATAAAGTGGCTGAAGCTGTTGACCAGCCCGGTCATGGCCTGCATCACCGACCAGAAAACCAACCCGGCCCCCAGCACGATGCGTGGGCCAAAACGGTCCAGCAGGAACCCGGCAGGCAGCTGCGAGAAACCGTAAGACAGGGAGAAGGCCGACAGCAGCACGCCAAATTCGGTGGCGGACAGGCCCAGCTCGCCGCGGATAGCTTCCCCGGCGACGCTTAAGGAAGAACGATCAAGAAAATTAACAATGCCGGCGATAAACAGCAGGGTGAGGGTTATGATTTGTAGCCGCCTGATACGCCCGGGTTTTTCCCCTGGGCGACTGTCCAGCATATCTGTAGTCATAATAATTGTCCCTATAATAAATAATGTTAATTATCATTGTATTAGCCACGGAAATCGGTGGCATACTGATAATAGATATACCAGCGTGACTACCATACAAGAAGTGCAGTTCAATTTAGTGGCCGGGATCACAACCTGTTTTTGGCAAGACAGTGGTGAGTAAAGGAAAACAGACCCCGTCGGGAGGCTGTCTATACTTAAGCGATAACGATGCCGCCAGTACAGGTGGTTGATGCACATGACGTTTTGGGAGTCGTTGAATGTTGATGTTACAGGGTGGTTTCTTGCGCTGGCTGACGGCGGTGGTGTTGCTGTTGGTCTGCCTGGGGGGGAATGCGGAGCAGACGACAGGCGCACCCTCTGCGGGTAATGCGTCGTTGACGTTACTCCAGGGGCAACTGGATGATCTAAAACAGCAGGTGGCCAGAACCACCAGCGATAAACAACTGGAGGAGTATGGCGCGGTAAATCAGCAGATTTTGCTGCGTATTGACGCACTGTCCGGGGATATTCAGCAGCAGTTAGTCCCCGTGGTTACCCAGTTAAATATCCTTGGGCCACCGCCGGAGCCCCAGGCGACCCCGGAAACCCCGGAAGTGGCGGCCCGGCGCCAGTCGCTGTCGGAAACCAAAGCCGCCCTTGAGGGGCGCCTGCAACAAACCAGCATTCTGCAAACCAGCGCCCAGCAATTGGCGGTGCAAATTTCCGGGGTGCGGCGCAATATTCTGACCAAAGAGCTGAGCCTGAATAACGGCAGTATCCTGATGCCCGGTTTCTGGGCGCCGCTGCTTTCTTTTTCTGACTATAACCGCGGCAGAGTGCTGCAATTTTGGTACGCCCTCCAGGATGCGGGCAGCATGGCAATGTCCCCGGCGCGGGTACCGGGGACCCTGATGTTGCTGGTGATAGCCATCTGCCTGCCGCTGTTTCGCAAGCGCCTGGAGCTGCCCATCACCCGGGCGACGGTAAGGTGGATCCCGGAAGGGAAATTTATCCGCAGCTTTTACGCTATGGCGCTGATCCTCACCAATACGTTGCTTATCAGTCTGGCGGCCTGGTCTTTTGCGTGGATATTTTTACGCTTACCGGTCCACGCCGGCATCCTCGGGGATTTTTTTGCGGACTGGCTTGATTTGTGTAGCCTGGTGGGGGTGATGCTGGGGCTGGGCAGGGCGCTTATCAGTAAACGCCAGCCGTCGTGGCGCCTGGCGCGGATTTCTGATTCTGTGGCCAAAGCGCTCAACCCATTCCCGCGTATTGTCGCCGGGTTGCTGTGGGTGTTTGGATCGGTTGAGATAATGAACAACACCATTGGGGCATCGGTCTCAACCAGTGTGGTGGCCTCCGGGTTAACCTCATTGCTTATCTTGATCTGTGTGATAGTCATGATTGTGCGGGTGAATAACGCCAAGACCGAAGAGGGCGATAAAGATAACAAACATCAGAACACCTCGGTGCACGGGGTGGTATATCTGCTGAGTGCGGTATTTGCGCTGGTGGAGCTGATTGCGTTGATCACCGGCTATATCGGCTTTGCGCGCTATCTGACCTATAAAATGATTTGGGCGTTTATCGTGATTGCCGGGGCGTTTTTCCTCACCCGGTTGTGGGATGGCATTTGCGATTTGCTGTTTTTCGCCAATAACCGGGCGGGGCGTTTTCTGGAGCGTTTTCTCAAACTCCAGGATAGCCACCTGTCGCTGCTGGCGATTATATCGTCGGCCATTGGCCGGGTGATTATTCTGCTGACCATGGTGCTGGCGCTGTTTTACGGCACCTTTGGCAGCAGTACCCCCACCGAGTGGCTGTCGCGCATTTATGCGTTGTGGTCAGGCAATGCCATTGGCCAGCTTAATATCGTGCCCTCCCATGTCCTCACCGCCCTGATGACGTGCCTGGTCTCTGCGTGGGTTCTGCATCAAATTAACCGCTGGCTGAGCGATACGCTGTTGCCGAAAACCCGCATGTCTCTGGGGATGCAGGCGTCAATTTGCGCGCTGTTTACCAACCTCGGCTATGTGGCGGTGATCATGATGACCCTCGCCAGCCTGGGGGTGCAGTGGAGCAATCTGGCGTGGATTGTCAGTGCGCTGTCGGTGGGGATTGGTTTTGGCTTACAGGAGATAGTGAAGAACTTTATTTCCGGCCTGATCCTGCTGACCGAGCGGCCGATCCGGGTGGGCGATTTAGTCAGCATCAGCGGGATTGAAGGGGACATTAAAAAGATAAGCGTGCGCGCCACCGAGATACAGTTAGGCGATCGTTCGACGATGATCGTCCCTAATTCGCAGTTTATCTCCCAGAATGTCCGTAACGTTACCCGGGGCAATACCCTGGGGGTGGTGTCGATAGCATTAACCTATCCGCTGGATTGTGACCCGAAGGCGATTCGCACCCTGTTGCTGGATATTTTTAATAACCACGAGCAGATCTACAGTAACCCGGAGCCGTCGGTGTCGTGCACCGGGCTGTCGGCGGAGGGGATAACCATTAGCGTGACCGGCTATGTCAGCTCTGCCCGGCAGATTTTCAGTACCAAAAGCGATTTACTGTTTGAGATCCTCCACCAGTTGCGGGAGAACAATATCACTATCTCGGTGCCCCATACCGTGATTCTGGAACGGGAAGAGCCGGTAGCTGAACCCCGCCCGGCGGGGGAGTAAGTAGCACCGGCCATAAAACCCCGCGCGGTAATAGCAGGCCCCCGGAGAATGAATTTACCCGGTGGCCTGCTGCGGGAGAATAACCAAAAGAAGCGCGGGGGGCGGGCAGCAATATAGCGGTGGGATGCCGGCGATAAGAAATAACCGCTATCTTCAGGCGCTATTAATAATAAAAATACTTTACGTCATATCATGATGGGCCGTCGGGGTGAGTGGCTAAATAACCTGTTCAGATATATCAATAATGCCCGTTGAAGGGCGGGAACCGATGACGCCAGAACACTGACATTCGGGTTTGACTTTTGGTGGTGAGAGTGTAGTTTTGTCTTGTGATGAAAATGATAATCATTCTCTTTTTTGTGGGGTAAAAGATAATGAAGCTTGTTTCAATCCGGTTTAAGAAAGCTGATTATTTTTCTACGATTAAGCCCGAAACGATGCTGTCTTTGATGATGGCAACGACGTTACTCGAATATTCGTTATCTGTGTTCTGATTGCGCCGCACTCCTCGCGGGGCTTTGTTGGGCGTGAGCATCTGCGCCGGTACCGCGCCACGCGGATCCGCACTGAATGGGATACTTTTTGCCCACAGCCGGTAGTGATATCAAAGAATGACGCCTGACTCATGGTTATGTTGGTGGTTACCCGCGGCGATTATCCCGGGTATTGACCACTTATCCGGCAGAAGGACAGTCAATATTATGACCAAACAGGTAGCGATTTCACTGGACGGCCAGACCATTCACGCCCCGGAGCTGGCATCCGCCACTTGCGGGCAGCCCGGGGTAAATATTGCCGGGCTTGATGTGCTGGGGCTCACCAGTTATGACCCGGGGTTTACCCACACCGCAGGGTGTAAATCCGCCATTTCCTGGATAGATCCCGACAACAGTTGCCTGCTGCACCGGGGGTTCCCGGTTGAGCAATTGGCCCGCCAGTGTGATTTTCTGGCGATGGCCTGGATACTGCTAAATGGCGAGGCGCCGGATGAGGCGCAGTACCAGGCCTTTAGCGATACTATCACCCGCCATACCATGGTCCATGAGCAGATGGCGCGGATGTGCCGCGGTTTCCGCCGCGATTCACACCCGATGGCGCTGATGTGTGCCCTGGTCGGGGCGCTGGCGGCGTTCTACCACGATGTGCTGGATGTCGGTAACCCGGAGCACCGGGCGCTGGCGGCAATACGGCTGCTGGCCAAAATGCCCACCCTGGCCGCCATGAGTTATAAATATTCCGTTGAACAACCGGCCAGTTACCCGCGCAACTCGCTCTCGTACGCGGACAATTTTTTACACCAGCTGTTTGCGATCCCCGCCGAACCCTATGTGGTGAACCCGATCATCGGGCAGGCCATGAACCAGATCCTGGTGCTACATGCGGACCACGGGCAGTGCGCCTCGACCACTACGGTACGGGCGGCGGCGTCATCGGGGGCGAATCTGTTCGCCTGTGTCGCCGCCGGGCTGGCGTCCCTCTGGGGGCCGCAACACGGCGGCGCCAATGAAGCCAGTATGCAGATGCTGGAGACCATCCGCCATGTTGACCAGGTACCGGCGTTTTTACGCCAGGCCACCCGGGACCCGGCGGCATTTCGCCGTCTCGGGTTCGGCAACTCCCGTTACCGGCACCGGGATCCCCGGGCGGCTATCCTGCGTGAAACCTGCCACCGGGTACTGGCGGAATTAGGCCTGTCGGATTCGTTATTGCAGGTGGCGATGGCGCTGGAAGAGGCCGCGCTGAAGGACGATTTCTGTATTGAGCATGGTCTGGCACCCAGTGTCGATTTTTACACGGCGGTATTACTCAGGGCGATGGGGCTGCCGTCCGCCATGTTTGTGGTGGTGGTGGCCGTCGGGCGTAGCCTGGGGTGGGTCGCCCACTGGAATGAGATGCACAGCGAGCCACTGACCCTTTACCGGCCGCGGCAGATCTATGTGGGCGAGCCGCGCCGGGATTATCGTTCCCGGCGCGGACAGTAGTCCCGACGCCGGCGCCACTGTCCTGGGCAGGCAGTGGCGCCGCCTACTGCGCTTAGCGGCAGCGGATCACGGCCCGGCCGCGGATCTCGCCGGCAAACAGTTTATCCGCCAGCGCAATGGTGTCGGCCAGCGGATAGGTGGTGGCCAGTGACGCCAGCAGCGGTGTATCCAGCAGATCCGTTACCCGCTGCCAGGCCTGCTGACGCTGAGCCAGTGGGATCATCACGCTGTCCACCCCGGCGAGGGTCACGCCACGTAAAATAAACGGTGCCACGGTGGACGGGAAATCCATCCCCTGGGCCATACCGCAGGCGGCAACAACGCCACCGTAGTTAACGCTGGCGCAGGCGTTTGCCAGGGTGTGGCTACCCACGGTATCGATAACCGCCGCCCAGCGCTCTTTTTGCAGCGGTTTGCCCGGTTGGCTTATCTCATTACGGTCGATTACTGCCGTGGCGCCGAGGGTTGTCAGCCATGGCTGTTCCGCGGTGCGCCCGGTGGATGCGGTAACGTCGTACCCGAGGCGGGACAACAGGGCAACGGCGAAGCTGCCCACGCCACCGCTGGCGCCGGTCACCAGCACGGTGCCGGATTGCGGGGTGATGCCGTTACGCTCCAGGGCATCCACACACAGCATGGCGGTTAATCCGGCGGTACCAATCGCCATCACCTGCCAGCCACTGGCGCCAGCGGGCAGGGGGACCAGCCAGTCACCATTGACCCGGGCGACCTGCGCCAGGCCGCCGGGGTGCTTTTCACCCACGCCCCAGCCGGTCAGCACGACACTGTCCCCGGCTTTCCAGGCGGGATGGGCGCTGGCGGTGACGGTACCGGTGAAGTCAATACCCGGCACCATCGGGAATTTACGCACGATGGGCCCTTTGCCGGTGATGGCCAGGGCGTCTTTATAGTTCAGCGATGAGTAATCTACGGCGACAGTGACATCGCCTTCAGTCAGATCCTGCTCCTGGCGTTCGCACAGGGTGGTGCGATAACCGTTGTCGTCTTTCTCAATCAATAATGATGTGTACATGCTGCGTCCTTAAAACGTTGACCGATAGTCTGATTAATCATCAAAAAGTGACCCCACCAGCAGCCGCAAATAGTGGCTGAGGAAGCTGTCCAGCGGCTGGCGGCTCTGCTCCAGACGGGCGCGCAGTACCGCACCTTCCCAGCCAGTCCAGAAAAACGCGGCCAGGCTGGCACAGTCGCTGTCGGGGGGGATTTGCCGGGCGGTTTGTGCCGCCCGCAGGCAGGCTTCAAACTGCTGTTGCCAGCCCTGCAGGATGTGGTTCAGGCGGCAGCGAAAGGGTGCTGCCAGCAGGCCCACTTCCGGGGCCAGATTGCCGACAATACAGCCGCGCTGAAAGTCATGGCGGGCCATGCCGGTGGCGGCGCTGTCCACAAACGCGCGAATGCGATCCAGCGGCGGGCGCTGGGTATCGCCGAGGATTTTCTGCAACAGGTGGCGAAAAAACGCGTCATAGGCGTCGAGGATAGCCATGCCGAAGGCGTCTTTACTGGCAAAGTAATAGTAAAAAGATCCTTTAGGGACACCGGCCCGTTTCAGGATGCTGTCGATCCCGTTGCCAGAGAAGGTCGAGGCGGTCAGCGCTTCAATACCGGCGCGCAGCAGGGCGGCGCGGACATCCTGGTGATCGCCGTCGGTTTTACGCGGCCGGCCCCGGGGGCGGGCCGTGGTTGTCGGGGTTGTGTTCATGGTGAAAATAATAGACCGATCGTCTAAAAATAACAATAGCCCGGCTGATAACAGGGATATCAATGGGCTGGCGGTGCTGCGGCGGGTATTAGATTAACCCTCTGGCTCTGGCCAGCAGAAAAGCCGCTACCGAGGTCGCATCTGAGATCTCGCCTGCAAGGATCAGCCCCAGGAAGGTGTCGACCGGCATTTTGCGGGCGGTTAATCCGTACTCTTCGGCATCCAGTTGCTGGCCGCGGTACTGTAAATCGGTGGCGAGGTAGATATGGTAGCCCTGGGCAGAGTAACCCTGAGCCAGCTTCTGGTACCCCACCCGGGTCAGGGTAGCGGCTTCCAGGCCGGTTTCTTCGCGTAACTCGCCTGCGGCCACGGTGTCCGGCGCGGCATCAGGCCGGTGCTCCCAACTGCCCTGGGGCAGTTCAAGGGTGGTTTTGCCCAGCGGATAGCGGTACTGCTCCACCAGATAAATCTGGCCATCCTCTACCGGGAGGATCACCACAAAGTCGGGTTTTTCCACCAGCGCGTAAATCCCTTCGCTACCGTCCGCCCGGCGCACCCGGTCTTCTTTCAGGGTCATCCAGGGATTGCGGTAAATTTCTGTTGAATCAAGCCTGGTAATAGCTGCACACATTGCGGTTCTTCCTGTTTTTTAGCGTATTTTCCCCCGACGTTACCGGCCATCAGGCCCCGGTCGGGAAGGTATCGACGGGCTCCCACAGCGTATGTGGGTTAGCGAAGCTGTGCGCCAGCAAGGCAAAAAAGCGGCTGACATGCAGGCCGTCGACCAGGGCATGATTAAATTTCCCCGCCACCGGAATAATGCCATTTTGCAGTTTTCCCCAGGTCATCGCCGGTACCGACTGGCCATAGTGGTATTCACCGTGAGTCATGCCGCTGAAGTGGGTCCAGGGCAGGCAACTGGCACAAAAAAAGTCATCACCGTGATCGAGCATCGGCGCCGGGGTGCCGTGCTGTGCGGCGCGGACGTGTTCCCGGGTAACCCGGGCAAAGCGGGGGAAGTCCGGCGCGTATTCACACCATATCTGGCGAAAGCTCTCCTGGTCCGTCATCACCGGGCTCATCACCGCGATCTGTTCAAATTCGATAACCTGGTCATTGAGCAGGCGCTGGCGCAACTGGGGGACCCCATTCGCGGCGCGCAGGATGGCGTACAGCGCCAGCAGAAAGAAGGATTCGCCCCGGGCGTTGGCGCAGTCATACAGCGGCTGCGCCGCCAGAGGGACAGTGATGTTGTAGCTGGGGTTATCAAAGGTCTGGTAGAAATGAAACAGCTCCCGGCGGGACCGGGTGTCCCGATCCAGAATACGATAACGATGCATTTACCCCTCCACGATGAATAACCAACGGGCCGTAACGAACGAGGTGACTGAAAGATAAAGTTTATCGCACCTGTCGGTAAACCGGGGGCGAAAATTTGCCCCCGGTGCCAGACGCCCGGTAAAAACGGAATATCACAGGGCCAGCTGGTCCAGGACGGCGATAGCATCCGCCGGCAGTATTAGCGCCCCGGCGGCCAGGTTCTCATGGAGATGGGCAACGGAACGGGTGCCCGGGATCAGCAGAATATTGGCTGAGCGCTGTAATAACCACGCCAGGGCTATCTGCATCGGGGCCGCCCCAAGGCGCCCGGCAATCTGCTGTAACGCAGAGGATTGTACCGGGGTAAAGCCGCCCAGCGGGAAAAACGGCACCCAGGCAATCCCCTGACGCGCGCATTCGTCGAGCAGGGCATCGTCATGGCGCTGAACAATGTTGTACCTGTTTTGCACACAGACAATCGGGGTTATCTTCTGGGCTTCAGCCAGCTGGCTGGCGGTGACGTTGCTTAGCCCAATATGGCGGATCAGCCCCTGCTGCTGAAGCGCCGCCAGGGCAGCCACCGGGGCTTCAATGGCGCCCCCGTCCGGGGGGATGCCGCCAGCCATGTAGCGAAAGTTCACCACATCCAGTACATCCAGCCGCAGGTTGCGCAAATTATCATGGACCGCCGCCGTTAACTGCGCCGCGGAGCACGCGGCATAAATGCCGCCATCGCCTGTGCGCAGGGCCCCCACCTTGGTGACGATGGTCAGAGTGTCCCGGTAGGGATATAGCGCCTCGCTGATCAGCTGATTGGTGATATGCGGGCCGTAAAAATCGCTGGTATCAATATGATTAACACCGGCGTCCACTGCGGCGCGCAGCACAGCCAGTGCCCCCTGACGATCGGCTGGCGGGCCGAATACGCCGGGGCCGGTTAGTTGCATGGCGCCGTAACCGATGCGGTTTACCGTGCGGCTGCCAAGTGAAAACGTCCCGCTGCGGTTGCTGTTGGTCATATTTACCTTTCTGAGGTTGCCTGATAAGGGTGTACAGTATATGAAGCATCCTTCAGGTTTAGAATTCGCATTCAGGAGACGTATGTCTGCACCTCTCAGGCCCCGTAAATCCCCGGTTCAGGCCCGGTCCGTTGCCACGGTTGCGGCCTTGCACACCGCAACGATTCAGATTTTAGCCCGCGAGGGGCTGGCGCGCTGTACCACCACCCGGGTTGCGGGCCGTGCCGGGATCGCCGTCGGCAGTTTGTATCAGTATTACCCCAATCGCGACGCATTGCTGGCGGCGGTACTTGAACAGCATCTTGACGGGGTCGCCAGTGCGGTAGAAGCCGCGGCGCAGGCGGCCAGGGGCAAGGGCGTTGCGCAGATGGCGGCGGACCTGGTGGCGGCGGTGGTGGCGGCGAAACTGGATAACCCACAGGTCTCGCAGGCGCTTTATCGCATTGCCGGGGAACGGGGCGGGGCGGCGATTGCCGCCAGAATACATCAGCGTATGGCGGTCGCGGTTTGCCAGATGCTGGAAAGCGCCGCCGATGCGCATTTTAGCGCGCCAGCGGTGACGGCGGAGATTGCGCTGGGGGCGATTGCCGGGCCGATACGGGCGCAGCTTGAAGGGCAACTTCCGCCGGCTGCCGGGCGGGCGCTGGTGGCGCAATTGACGTTGTTGCTGCAGGGGTATTTTTGCCATGGCCAGACGCAGGCCGGTGGTGGTGTATCCCCGGAAAAGTAACCAATGGTTAATAACCGCTGCAAAGCAATACAAGATCCCGGTGCGTTTTATTTTTACTGGTATTGTTGCGGCCGGTAGCGGCATTAAATGTCATTACCGGTTATTGTCGCGGGATTATTATCTGACAGCAGCGGATGTTGTGGTCATGGCGCAGCATGTGGGCGCTGAACCGTGCATGTCATGCGGCGGTTGGTATGGTTAATATAAATAATGTAGTGCCCGGACTCCCCGCGGGGTAGTCCGGGTTATCAGGGGCAGGAAGATGTTGGAAAAACTCTCAGGGCTTATTTGTGTGGCGCTCTGTTTTATTATTATGGGCGCCAGTTACCCTGTTGCAAAAGAAGCAATGGATTCGATACCAACCTGGACTTTTGCATTTATTACGCTGGTTATCGGGTTTATTTTCCTGCTGCCGCTGACAATTATTAAAGAGAAAACCAACTGGCGGCGTATCAGCCTGCGGGACTGGTTAATTGTCAGTATTCTGTCGTTCCTCGGGGCGGTGCTGTACACCGTCTTTTTGCTCTATGGGCTGGCCTCTACCACGGCGCTGACCGCCTCGGTGATTACCAGTGCCGCACCGGCTGCGGTGCTGGTGATTGCGGTGGTGTTCCTCGGGGATAAGCTGCGGCTCAATGCGGCGGTGTCGGTGGTTCTGGCGGTGATAAGCGTGGTGATTATGACCCTGCAACCCGCGCAACCGGGGGGGCATAATACCACCGGCGGATTGATCTTCCTGATGCTGTCGACCCTGGTGAACGCGCTGAACCTGGTGATAGCCAATAAAATCCACGCCAGCCTGAAACCGCTGACTATGTCTGCCGGGGTGTGCCTGACCGGGGCCATATTTAGCCTGCCGCTGGCGTTGCATGAATGGCAAACCTACCATTTGTCCAGCATTACCCACGGCGAAATCGGCATTATGATCTACTACGGTGTGGTTGTCTGGGCGCTGACCTATATCCTGTTTTTTATGGGGGTCCACAAAATATCTGCCGCCTCCGTCGGGATGTGCGTGGCGTTAATCCCCGTGGCGGCCATGCTGAGTGGCGCGCTGTTCTTCGGGGAGAGTATTAAATTGCGGGACGCCGTCGCGACGCTGATTATTGTGCTGTCGATTATTTTTTCAGAGCTGGATTTAGGGGCGATGCTGAATAAAAAACGCCGCCATAGGTCGGCGTAGCCCCCCGACAAGGCAGGAATGCGGCGCTCTACTCAGGGCTATTTGATACAGGAGAAATGGTATGAGCACGCTGTTTACCCCCATCCGGCTTGGTGGCCTGGCGCTGGACAACCGCATTGTGATTGCCCCGATGTGCCAGTATTCCGCTGAACAGGGCAAGGCCACCTCCTGGCACCGGATCCATCTGGGCAATCTGGCGCTATCCGGTGCCGGACTGGTGATTATTGAAGCCACGGCGGTGGAGCCCCAGGGGCGGATTAGCCCTTTTGACCTCGGGTTATGGGATGATGCCACCGGGCAGGCGCTGGGGACCGTTATCAACGATATCCGGGCCTGGTCACCGGCGGCAGTCGGTATTCAACTGGCCCACGCGGGCCGTAAAGCCTCGACGGCGGCGCCGTGGCAGGGCGGGCGACATCTGGACCCGGCCCAGGGAGGATGGCAGACCGTGGCCCCTTCCGCGCTGCCGTTCCATGAAGGCGACCCGGCACCGGCGGCGTTAACCCTCGCGCGCATTGATGAAATCAAGCGGGAGTTTGTTGCCGGCGCCCGGCGGGCCCACCAGTTGGGTATTGATTTAATTGAGATTCACGCGGCCCACGGCTATCTGCTGCACCAGTTTTTGTCACCGCTGGCTAACCAGCGGGACGATGAGTATGGCGGCAGCCTGGAAAACCGCATGCGGCTGCGGCGCTGGGGGATAAAATCCCGGTGGCGGAGCAGTATCTGCGCTGTGAGCCCCATGAGGTAAAAGGGCTGTTTAAGCCGTATCGCTGAGTGCGGCTGTTCCCGGGCAGCGCGCGTGTTCGCCGCTGCCGGGGACGCTCAATCCGATTTGTGGAGTTCGTTCCTTGCTGCAATGGCAAGAAAGGCGCTGCGGCTGCCGTACTCTGGTTTGTGCTTAACCGTTGAATCAATGCGCTCAAGAAGACGATGGGGAAGGGTTATGTTGATGCGTTCAGCGCGGCCGTCGAACTTATCCATGTTGACGTCAACGTATAACCAGCGGCCACCGCTATAAGTGCCCGGCTCATTCACAACATGCTCTTCCATAGGGTGAGCCCCGGGAATAGGCAGATCCTTTTCACTCAGCAACTCAAAGTGTGCATCTATGGCGCTGCGGGCATCGGCAAATGCGGCTTCCATATCGTCGCCGGCGAACAGGCATCCCGGGACGTCAGGAAACCAGCCACTGGCGGTACCATCTTTATCAACCTCAACGAATGCGGGATATAACATATCTACTCCTGTGTGAAAAATGCCGGTGCATCTTTCTGATCATTTTAGCTTCGCATTCTTCAGGATCTGACGGAGCGTTCCTGGCTTCACGTCTTTTCTGGGATGCGGAACAGTAATGACAATAGCGAAATCGGGGTGGGAGAACTGATGATGGCTGCCTTTGATGCGCGCCAGGATCCAGCCATTTTTCTCCAGTAGTGATATCAGTTCCGAGCTCTTCAGGCTCCCTCCTGGTCGCTATCCGTTAGTTAATTTATACACACTGTACACACTAACAGCAAGCCATCATATGGTATGAATACTATTTTTTTAGTCGCCGCCATAATGTGGTGCGGCTGATCCCCAGATGCTGTGCCGCGGCGCTGCGATCGCCGCCGTAGCGCGCCAGTACTTCCTGTAGCGAGGGGGCCGGCAGCGCGGGCGCTTCGTCGTTTACCGTGAACAGCTCCGGTACCAGAAGACGCAGATCGGCGTGATCCTTCACCATAGCGCTGCTGAGCAGCAACGCCAGCCGCTCAGTAATATTGCGTAACTCACGGATATTGCCCGGCCAGGCGTAACGCTGCAACAGGGGAATACAGCGGGACATCTGCTGGTGTAATGGCTCGTTGAGCGGTATGTTCAGCGCCGCCAGCGCCTGAGTCAGATAACGCCAGGCCAGCATACTGATATCGTCCCCGCGTTCGCGCAGGGCGGGCAACCGCAGGCGCAGTGCGCTCAGCCGGTAAAACAGATCGGCCCGGAAGTGCCCGCGGGCAATCGCCTGGCTCAGATCGCAGTGGGTGGCGCTGATCACCCGAAATTCCACCGCCACCGGCTGCTGGCCACCCACCCGGGTCACGCGTTTCTCTTCCAGCACCCGCAGTAACCGGGTTTGCAGATGAAGCGGCATTTCCCCAATCTCGTCGAGGAACAGCGTCCCGCCCTGGGCGGTTTCCAGCAGCCCGCTGCGGCCACCGCGCCGTGAGCCGGTAAAGGCTCCTTCCTCATAACCGAACGGTTCCGCTTCCAGCAGGGACTCAGCAATAGCGCCGCAGTTAATTGCCACAAATGGCGGGTGCGGCCGCCTGCTGTGACCGCCGCGGTGGGCAAAATATTCCTGATGCAGCGCCTGGGCGGCCAGCTCTTTACCGGTGCCGGTTTCACCTTCGATTAACACGGCCGCCGGGGAGCGGGCATACAGCATGATCGTGCGCCGCAGCTGGGCTACCGGGGGGCACTCGCCCAACAGATCCTCCAGCCCGTAACGCGGGCGCAGGGTGTCGCGGTGTAACGGATGATCCCGGCGCGTTGCCCCCGCCGCCAGCGCCAGACGGGTAACATCCAGCGCATCGCTGAAGGCGTCGCGCACCGTGGTGGCAGAGTAGATAAATATCGCCGCCAGCCCGGCTTCTTCGGCCAGTTCAGTGATAAGGCCTGCCCCCACCACCACCTTAATACCGGCGGCTTTAAGCTCGCTAATCTGGGCGCGGGCGTCTTCTTCGGTGACATAACTGCGCTGTTCCAGCGGTAGCTGGAAGGCGTGCTGAAATTCCTGTAGCGCCGGGAGCGGGGTTTTGTAGGTCACCAGGCCAATCCTGTCCGCCACCCGGCGGGCTTTACCCAGCGCCTGTAACAGATCAAACCCGCCCGGGCGGATCAGGATAACCGGTACGGACAGGCGGCTTTTCAGATAAGCACCGTTTGAGCCCGCCGCGATTATCGCGTCACAGTGTTCGGTGGCGAGTTTTTTGCGGATGTACTGCACGGCTTTTTCGAAACCGAGCTGGATCGGCGTAATAGTGGCGAGGTGATCAAATTCGAGGCTGACATCCCGGAACAGGTCAAACAACCGGGTGACGGAAACGGTCCAGATCACCGGTTTGGCGGTGGCAGAGGCTGGCGGGGAGAAGGTGCCGGTCATTATCGCGTAACTCAGGGGGAAGTGGTTTTATTGTTGTAATTGTGTTTCATAAATGTTTCAAGTAACGCCGTTGAAACGGTGCGTGAAACGTTAACTGGCGCACATCGCTGCCGCTCTGGGGTGGATACATTCAGTTTATAAGATTGATTTTATTGGTTTTTTTAAATTATGAAGTTGCTGGTGATGGCCGGGGGATTTTCTGGCACAGCCTTTGCTACCTATTGCGCTATGGAATCATTACGCAATAACCAGAGAGGTAACCCATGACCAGTCAGTCACCGGGGCGGGCATTCCGCCAGGCGCTGAGTAAAGAGACGCCGCTGCAAATTGCCGGAACCATTAATGCCAACCATGCACTGTTGGCCCAGCGGGCCGGTTTCCAGGCGATTTATCTGTCTGGCGGCGGTGTGGCCGCAGGCTCCCTCGGCCTGCCGGATTTAGGGATAACCACCCTCGACGATGTGCTGACCGATATCCGGCGTATTACCGATGTGTGCCCGCTGCCGCTGCTGGTGGATGTCGACAGCGGGTTTGGCTCCTCGGCATTTAATGTGGCGCGCACCGTGAAATCGGTGATAAAAGCCGGAGCCGGTGGCCTGCATATTGAAGATCAGGTGGGGGCCAAGCGCTGTGGGCACCGGCCCAATAAAGCCATTGTCTCCACCGCTGAAATGGTGGACCGCATCAAAGCCGCTGTGGATGCCCGCACCGATCCGGACTTTGTGATCATGGCCCGCACTGACGCGCTGGCGGTGGAAGGGCTGGAGGCCGCCATTGAGCGCGCCCGGGCGTATATCGCCGCCGGTGCCGACATGTTGTTCCCGGAAGCCATCACCGAGCTGGGGATGTATCGCCAGTTTGCCGATGCGGTACCGGTCCCGATCCTCGCCAACATTACCGAGTTTGGCGCCACGCCGTTATTTACCACCGACGAGCTGCGCAGCGCCCACGTGGCGATGGCGCTGTACCCGCTGTCGGCATTTCGCGCCATGAACCGCGCCGCCGAGCAGGTGTTTAACGTGCTGCGCCAGGCGGGGACCCAGCAAAGCGTTATCGACATAATGCAGACCCGCAACGAGCTGTACGAGAGCATTAACTACTACCAGTTTGAAGAGAAGCTGGATGCGCTGTTTGCCACCGGTAAGCGCGGCCAGTAGCGCCAGTTTGTCCGTATCCGGTTTTCCCCTACACCACACAATAACAACGAGGCCAGTATGAGCGAAACGACCATTTTGCAGAACACGAGCGCCAGTAAACCGAAAAAATCCGTTGCCCTGTCCGGGGTTGCCGCCGGGAATACCGCCCTGTGCTCGGTGGGCCGGAGCGGTAACGACTTACACTATCGCGGCTACGATATTCATGATCTCGCCCGGCATTGTGAATTTGAAGAGGTCGCCTACCTGCTGATCCACGGCAAACTGCCTAACCGCGATGAATTACACGCCTATAAAATGCGCCTGAAAGCGCTGCGCGGGCTGCCGGCTAACGTGCGTACGGTGCTTGAGTCCCTGCCGGCGGCCTCCCACCCGATGGATGTGATGCGCACCGGGGTATCGGCGCTGGGCTGTACCTTGCCGGAAAAAGAGGGCCATACCGTCTCCGGCGCCCGGGACATTGCCGATAAGCTGCTGGCTTCCCTGGGGTCTATCCTGCTGTACTGGTACCACTACAGCCATAACGGCGAACGTATCCAGCCAGAAACCGATGACGACGCCATTGGCGGCCACTTTTTGCATCTGCTGCACGGCCACCGCCCGGCCACCGGCCAGGTGCAGGCCATGCATGCCTCCCTGATCCTCTACGCCGAACATGAATTTAACGCCTCGACCTTTACCGGCCGGGTGATTGCCGGAACCGGCTCGGATATCTACTCCGCCATTATTGGTGCGATTGGCGCCCTGCGCGGGCCAAAACACGGAGGGGCGAATGAAGTGTCGCTGGAGATCCAGCAGCGCTATGAGACCCCCGATGAAGCAGAGCACGATATTCGCCGTCGCATTGACAATAAAGAGGTGATTATCGGTTTTGGTCACCCGGTATATACCCTTTCCGATCCGCGCCATCAGGTGATTAAAACCATCGCCCGGCAGCTCTCCCTGGAGGCGGGCTCGATGAAGATGTATGACATTGCTGACCGGCTGGAGTCCGTGATGTGGGAAACCAAAAAAATGTTCCCCAATCTCGATTGGTTCTCTGCGGTGTCTTACAACATGCTGGGGGTGCCCACCGCGATGTTTACCCCGCTGTTTGTGATGGCCAGGGTAGCTGGCTGGTCTGCCCATATCATTGAGCAGCGCCTGGATAACAAAATTATTCGTCCGTCGGCCAATTACACCGGGCCCGATGAGCGGCCATTCGTGACGCTGGAGCAGCGCCCATAACAAAGAATAAGTGGCGCTGGAGCAGCGCCTGGAACCGGTGAATACCGGCTTCTCACTGAATATAACCATAACGGGAAAACAACATGTCTCAAGCGATCTCTACCCAGCGCGCGCCCTTCGATCGGGAAATTGTCGATATTGTCGATTACGTCATGAATTACCGCATTGACTCTGATGTGGCCTACAACACCGCCCATTATTGCCTGCTGGACACCCTGGGCTGCGGGCTGGAAGCGCTGGAGTATCCGGCCTGTAAAAAACTGCTCGGGCCGATTGTGCCGGGGACCGTGGTACCCAATGGCGCCCGGGTACCGGGCACGCAGTTCCAGCTCGATCCGGTACAGGCGGCATTTAATATTGGCGCCATTATCCGCTGGCTGGATTTTAACGATACCTGGCTGGCGGCGGAGTGGGGCCATCCCTCTGATAACCTCGGCGGCATCCTCGCGGTGGCGGACTGGTTATCCCGTAATGCGGTGGCCAGCGGTAAACCGCCACTGACCATGGGCCAGGTGCTGACCGGGATGATCAAAGCCCATGAAATCCAGGGCTGTATCGCCCTTGAGAACGCCTTTAACCGGGTAGGGCTGGACCATGTATTACTGGTGAAAGTTGCCTCCACCGCAGTGGTGGCCGGGATGCTGGGCCTGACCCGGGATGAGATCCTCAATGCCGTCTCTCTGGCCTGGGTGGATGGCCAGTCCCTGCGCACCTATCGCCACGCGCCCAATACCGGCACCCGTAAATCCTGGGCGGCGGGGGATGCCACCTCCCGGGCGGTGCGCCTGGCGCTGATGGCGCGCACCGGGGAGATGGGCTATCCCTCGGCCCTGACCGCCAAAACCTGGGGTTTTTATGATGTTTCCTTTAACGGCGAGCGGTTCCGTTTCCAGCGCCCTTACGGCGCTTATGTGATGGAAAACGTGCTGTTTAAAATCTCTTTCCCGGCGGAGTTTCACTCCCAGACGGCGGTAGAAGCGGCCATGACGCTGCACCGGCAGATGCAGGCCGCCGGTAAGACCGCCGCAGATATCGCAAAAGTGACTATCCGCACCCACGAGGCCTGTATCCGCATTATTGATAAACACGGCCCGCTGAATAACCCGGCGGATCGCGACCACTGTATCCAGTATATGGTGGCGGTGCCGCTGCTGTTTGGCCGCCTCACTGCGGCAGACTATGAAGATAATATCGCCAGTGATCCGCGTATCGACGCCCTGCGGGATAAAACCACCTGCCACGAAGACCCTATGTTTACCCGGGATTATCATGACCCGCAGAAACGCTCTATCGCCAATGCCATCACCCTGGTGTTTAACGACGGCAGCCGCTTTGACGAAGTGGTGGTGGAGTACCCCATCGGCCACGCCCGCCGCCGGGATGAGGGGATCCCATTACTGATTGAGAAATTCACCACGAACCTGGCGCGCCAGTTCCCGGCCCGCCAGCAGCAGCGCATTCTGGAAGTCTCCCTGGACAGGCAGCGCCTGGAGCAGATGCCGGTAAACGAATACCTCGACCTGTACGTTATCTGACGCAGGCGGGGGCAGATCTGACGGTGTTATCAAGGAGATCCCATGTCTTATGCAGCGTTTTACCAGCGTTCCATTGATGATCCTGAAGGATTCTGGGGGGAGCAGGCCAGCCGCCTGGCGTGGCAGACCCCGCCCAGTCAGGTGCTTGACTATAGCAACCCGCCGTTTGCCCGCTGGTTCGGCGGCGGCACCACTAACCTATGTTATAACGCCGTTGACCGCTGGCTGACGAGCCAGCCAGAGGCCCTGGCGCTGATTGCCGTCTCGGCGGAGACCGGTGAAGAGCGGGCTTTTAGCTTCCGGGAGCTGCATCGGGAGGTGAACCGCACTGCCGCGATGTTGCAGGCCCTTGGGGTTGGCTGCGGCGATCGGGTGCTGGTTTATATGCCGATGATTGCCGAGGCGCATATCACCCTGCTGGCCTGTGCCCGCATTGGCGCCATCCACTCAGTGGTGTTTGGGGGTTTTGCTTCCCACAGCCTGGCGGCGCGTATTGATGATGCCCGGCCGGTGTTGATAGTCTCGGCGGACGCGGGCTCCCGGGCGGGGAAAGTGATCCCTTATAAAAAGTTGCTGGATGATGCCATTAGCCTGAGCCATAACCCGCCGCGCCACGTGCTGCTGGTAGATCGTGGCCTGGCGCGGATGGCGCAGGTCCCCGGGCGCGATGTGGATTATGCCCATTTGCGGGAGCAGCACCTTGAGGCTGAAGTGCCGGTGGTGTGGCTGGCATCCAGCGCGACCTCCTGTATTTTGTACACCTCTGGCACTACCGGTAAGCCCAAAGGGGTGCAGCGCGATGTCGGGGGCTATGGGGTGGCGCTGGCCACCACCATGGCGACCATTTTTGGTGGCCAGCCGGGCGGCGTTTTTTTCTGTACCTCGGATATTGGCTGGGTGGTGGGGCATTCGTACATTGTTTATGCGCCGCTGCTGGCCGGGATGGCAACGGTGGTGTTCGAAGGGACACCCACCTGGCCGGACTGCGGTATCTGGTGGCAGATTGTCGAGAAATACCGGGTCAGCCAGATGTTTTCCGCCCCGACGGCAATCCGGGTGCTGAAAAAATTCCCCACGGCGCAGATCCGCAACCACGATATCGCTTCCCTGCAGGCCCTGTACCTGGCGGGGGAGCCCCTGGATGAACCCACTGCCCGGTGGGTCACGGATACCCTGGGGATTCCGGTTATCGATAACTACTGGCAGACCGAGTCCGGCTGGCCCATTATGGCCCTTGCCCGGGCGCTGGATGACCGGCCGGGGCGGCTGGGTAGCCCCGGGGTGCCGGTGTTTGGTTATCACGTCCAGTTGCTTAATGAAAATACCGGCCAACCCTGCGGGGCCAATGAAAAGGGCATGGTGGTTATTGAAGGCCCGCTGCCGCCGGGCTGTATTCAGACCATCTGGGGGGACGACGCGCGTTTTGTACAAACTTACTGGTCGCTGTTCGACCGCCCGGTATATGCCACGTTCGACTGGGGGATCCGGGATGAAGACGGTTATTACTTTATCCTCGGGCGCACCGACGATGTGATTAATGTCGCCGGGCACCGGCTGGGAACCCGGGAGATTGAGGAGAGCATCGCCGGCCACGGTAATGTGGCGGAGGTGGCGGTGGTTGGCGTGAAAGATGCGCTGAAGGGCCAGGTGGCGGTGGCGTTTGTGATCCCCAAACAGGGGGACAGCCTGCTGTTGCAGGAGGTGGCCCGGGAGGAGGAGCAGGCCATCCAGCACCGGGTAGACCATCAGCTCGGCCATTTTGGCCGTCCGGCGCGGATTTATTTTGTCTCCCAGTTGCCCAAGACCCGCTCCGGCAAGATGCTGCGCCGGGCGATGCAGGCCATCTGTGAAGGCCGTGATCCTGGGGATTTGACCACCATTGACGATCCCGGGGCGTTACAGGAGATCCAGCGGGTGCTGGGATCGTAGCGGGCTACCCGTGAACTGATATCTGGCGATATGTCAGGCTACTGCCCGGTATGGTCAGTAGCCTGGTTGCTGTTCTGGCTGCCCTTGCGGTACTGAAGCGGGGTCTGGCCCATCATTTTGCGAAAGCAGGTAATAAAGTATGTCACCTCGCTAAACCCTACCTTGACGGCAATATCATCAACACTCCCGGCGGTGTGGCGTAGCAGCTCACAGCTGCGCTTTATTCTGCGGGTCAGCAAATATTCATGGATGCTGCCGCCGGTCTGCTGGCGGAAGATCCTAGAAGTGTAGCTGCGCGACAGGCCGAGGTCGCAGGCCAGGGCCGCCAGCGAAAACTTATGCTGATAGCTGGCCTCCACCCAGCCCATGATCCGCGCCGCGGCGGTCTGCTGGCGGGGCATGGTGTGCTGTGGCTGCCCGGGCAGCACCCCCATTATCTGCATCAGCAGGAAGGCCACTTCACTGGCCGGCACCGGCCCCTGGCTGTCCAGCGCGGCAAATTGCGCCAGGATCCGCTCCATAAACGGCCCCTGGGTGCTGAGATCGTAAATCTGGGCAGGGACGTTACTGGCGGACAGCGCGGCAAACTGCGCCTGATGGCGGGGGAAGCCGTTCAGGGCGCTCTCCACCGCCGATTGCTCAATATGCATGGTGGTGCGGTGGTAGGGATTTTTTTCATGGTGATCGACCTGGACTTTATGCAGGCGGAAGGGTGGGAAAATAAACAGCCTGCCGGGCCGGGCGGTGTAGTGCTGATTATCCACCACCACAATGCCGTAGCCGCTGGAGATATAGAGTAATTCAACGCACTGGTGCCAGTGGTAGTAAACCGCGCTGGTGGTGCGCATCCGGTTAAATGAGATGGGCCGCTTATCCAGGGTGATTCGTTCAAGTAATTGGGGTGCGCTCATTTTCACTCCAGGGCAATGGATTTAAATTTTTACGCCATCATTTGCAATTTATTCCCTTCTCTGTGGCAAAAACAGCATGAAAATGAAATGGCGGTTTAAATATGTGAACCTGCTCACTCAGCCCGCGGAATAAAAGCGGCTACTCTGTATCCCGGTAGAACATGCATTAGCGTTATAAAACCTAAATAACAATAACTTAAATAATTCTCGTGTCATAACGGGAGGACCTCGTGCAACCTGAAAATATTGATTTGGCAAATCCGCTACGCACCCGGAACGATATTCAGCAGCTGGTCAGCGAACTGCTGAATGCCGTTACGCCGTATTTTAAAAATGAGACCAGCCGTGTCGATCTGGCTAACTTTACGGCCCATTACGGGCAGCATGTGGCGGGTATAGAAGCATTTTCCCGGCTATTGTGGGGGGCAACCCCCTTGCTGGCGGGCGGGTGTGAGCCACCGCAGTTTGCGTTTTATTTACAGGCGATAAAAAACGGCACTGATCCACAGCACCCGGATTACTGGGGGCCGGCAGGCCCTTATGATCAGCGGATTGTGGAGATGGCCGCCTATGGTTTGTTGCTGGCCCTGGCGGGGGATACGGTGCTGGCCCACTTTACGGCGCGTGAAAAAGCCAACCTCCGGGACTGGCTGGCCCAGAGCGAACACCAGGCAATACCGGACAATAACTGGCATTTCTTTCCTATCCTGGTCCAGGTTGGGTTTTCTTACTGCGGCATGGCGGTTGATAGCGACGTGCTGGAGACGCATTTTGCCGCCATGGAGTGCTATTACCTCGGGGATGGCTGGTATTCCGACGGCCCGGATCGCCCCCGGGACTATTACATTTCGATGGGGTTCCATTTCTACGGGCTGATTTACGCCCAGTTAATGGCGGATATCGATCCGCTGCGTTGCGCCGAATTACGCCGCCGCGCCCGGCGTTTCGCTGAGGATTTTATCTACTTCTTTGCCGATGACGGTGCCGCTATCCCGTTTGGCCGCAGCCTGACCTACCGCTTTGCCGAGGCGGCATTCTGGAGTGCCGCGGCCTTTGCCCGGCTGGACGTATTCTCGCCGGGGGTCATCAAAGGGATCGTGCTGCGCCATCTGCGCTGGTGGCTGAAACAGCCAATGTTTGATAGGGACGGGGTGCTGAGCGTGGGGTACAGCTACCCGAATCTGGTGATGGCGGAGGATTATAATGCGCCGGGCTCCCCCTACTGGGGATTAAAGACCATGCTGGTGCTGGCGCTGGGGGAGGATGACCCCTTCTGGCAGGCCACTGAGCAAGCGCTGCCACCGCTGGCGGCCCGCCATAGCATCCCCCGGGCGGATCAGCTCGTGGTGCGCCAGCCAGGCCACCTGTGGATGCTGACCGCCGGCCAGATCGAGCGCAATAACTTTGTTAATACCGAAGCGAAATACTGCAAGTTTGCCTATTCCAGCCGTTACGGTTTTACCTGTGAACGCGGGCGCTATGGCCTGGATCACAGCGCGGTGGACGCCATGCTGCTGCTGTCTGAAAAGGACAATTACTGGCGCGGGCGGCGCGATTGCGAAGCAGTAGCCACCCGGGAGGGCTTGATCTACAGCCGCTGGCGGCCGTGGCATGACGTCACCATTGATAGCTGGCTGCTGGCGCTGGGTGTGTGGCAGTTGCGGGTGCACCGGATCGATAGCGCCCGGGAGCTGGATTGCGCCGAAGGGGGATTCAGCCTGGTAAACCGTCCCCAGCCGGAAGTTTTCCAGACATCGGGGGGCTGCCGGCTGCGTAGCGCAACGGATATCTCCACTATCCACTGTTTAAGCCCGCAACTGAGGCAGGGGGCGCTGGTGCTGACACCGCCAAACAGCAACCTGCTCTATGCCGAGAGGGCGGCGGTGCCGGTGTTGCGCGGGGCGTTATCCCGCGGGCAGCACCTGCTGATCACGGCGGTCTGGGCCGGTGATGCGGCAGACTTTATCCCCGAAAGTTGCCCACAGGTTGCTATTGACGGTGACCAGTTGCGCATTGTGGCGGCAGAGGCGTCTCTCAGCCTGGCGTTGATCCCGGAGATACCATTATGAGTACATCATCCGCTGTACGTGGCGCGCAGTTGAAAATGAGCAGTTTTATTTTCCTCTATTTCTTTACCTGGTCCTCCAGCTTTGGGCTGTATGCCTTGTGGCTCAGCCAGAAAGTGGGGCTCGACAGCATGACCATTGGCAGTGTGTTTGCCATTAACGGGGTCTTTGCGGTGGTCCTGAAGCCGGTATATGGCTACATCATGGACAAAATCGGGATGAGCAAATGGCTGCTCTATTTTGTCTGTGTGATATCCGCCCTGATGGCGCCGTTCTTTGTCATCGTCTATCAGCCTTTGCTGCAAAGCCATACCACGCTGGGGATCATTGCCGGTGCGCTCTATTTGAGCCTCGGCTGGTATGCCGGGGTGGCGGCGTCCGAGTCCTATACCGACCGTTTCAGCCGCCTGTATGGCCTGGAGTTTGGCCGTATCCGGATGTGGGGCTCCCTCGGCTGGGCGATGGCGGCGTCGGTATCTGGCCTGCTGTTTAATTTCACCCCGCTGGCTAACTTCCTGCTCAGTAGCGGCACGTCAGTAGTGATGTTGCTGGTGTTGATCAGCCTGAAGATCGGCACCGGGCAGCTGAGGGATAACAACGTCCTCAGCGAAAGCAAAATTGTGTTTGCTGATGTGATAGCCCTGTTGAAAAACCGCAAGTTCTGGATGTTCAGCCTGTATGTGGCCGGGGTGGCGTGGATGATGTTTATCGCGGAGCAGCAGTTCCCGCGTTATTTCGTGTCGTTCTTCGCCACCCGGGAGCAGGGCAATGCCTGGTATGGCTACCTGAGCACCGTACAGTCCGGCATGGAATTTATGATGATGATGGTGATTCCGTGGCTGGTTAACCGCTATGGCGCTAAACGCGGCCTGCTGATGTGCGGCTGTGTGGTGGGGGCCAGGCTGCTGGCCTGCGGGCTGACCAGCGATCCGCTGATGATCTCCATTATCAAGCCGTTCTATGGTGTTGAAATCGCGCTGCTGCTGATCTCGGTATTCAAATATATCGCCGAGCATTTCGATAAGCGGGTCAATGCCACCATGTATCTGCTGGGCTACCAGGCGATGATTTATGTGGGCTCCATCGTGGTTGCCCCACCGGCGGGCTACCTCTACGACAAGATAGGCTTTGCGCATACCTACCTGCTGATGGGCTGCTGCGCCTTGCTGTTCACCGTGCTCTCTGCTTTTACGCTGTCGCGTTGCCGCTCAACCTATGATGCGCAGCGTTCCCTTTCCCCGGTGCTGGATACCACGCCAGCAGAACCGGCTAAACCATAATTCAGGAGTTGTTATGACCCGTGCTGTTATTACCGAAGCCTTGCGTCCGGTTGAACTGTACCAGACTGACCGGCTGGCTCTGCGCCAAAAACTTGACCACGCGCTGACGCGAGTAACCCGCAAACTGGACCGCAATATTGACGCTTTTGGCGATAAATTCCCCGGTGAAGCCTGTGAGAATGGGGTCTGGCCGCGTACTGAGAATGTGGAATGGACCACAAGTTTCTGGCCCGGTCAGTTATGGCTGGCCTGGGAGATGACCGGTGACGATAAATACCGGGCCGCCGCCGAGCGCTACCTGCCGTCTTTCGCGCAGCGTATTGAGCAGCGGATCGATACTGCCACCCATGACCTTGGATTTCTGTATACCTTGTCTTGTGTCAGCGCCTGGCGGCTCACCGGGAACCAGGCCGCCCGGGCCACCGCGCTCCAGGCGGCGGATCAACTGATGGAGCGCTTTAATCCGGTTGCCGGTATTATCCAGGCCTGGGGGGATTTGCAGGACCCGGAACAGCAGGGGCGGATGATTATCGACTGCAATATGAATTTGCCGCTGCTTTACTGGGCCAGTGAACAGACGGGTAACCCGCGCTACGCCCGGGCGGCGACCGCTCACGCTCGGCAGGCGGCCAAATATATCGTCCGTGAGGATGCCTCTACCTACCATACCTATTATATGGATGTTGTCAGCGGCGAACCGCGTTTTGGCAACACCCACCAGGGGTATAGCGATACCTCATGCTGGTCCCGGGGCCAGGCCTGGGGCATTTACGGCTTCCTGCTCAGTTACCAGTACACCGGTGACAGCAGCATGGTGGCGCTGTCGCGCAGCCTGGCGCATTACTTCCTCAACCGGCTGCCGGAAGATGACGTTTGCCACTGGGATCTGGCGCTGCTGGGTAGCGACGCGCCCCGGGACAGCTCGGCGGCAGCCATTGCCGCCTGTGGCCTGCTGGAGCTGGTAAAAGCGCTGCCGACCCTTGATCCGCACCGGGCCCATTATGAGGAGATGGCGTTGCGTATTGTCGGCTCCCTGACCGACAACTATCTGGCCTGCGACAGTGACCCTACCGAGGGGCTGCTGAAGCACTCGGTTTACCATATGGCCAGCGGTAAAGGGGTCGATCAGTGCTGTAGTTGGGGGGACTATTTTTATCTGGAGGCGCTGGCCCGCCTGCGCCAGGTCTGGTACCCCTACTGGTGATGCGCCGCAAGGAGGCGATGATGAAAACCGCAGCTGTGCTATTGGCCCCGGGGTTTGAGGAGGGGGAAGCCATCGTGGTGATTGATATTTTACGGCGGCTCGATATTCAGGTGCAGACCGTGGCCTGTGCCGATAACCGGACGGTGGTCAGTTATCACGGCATTCCGCTGGTGGCCGATATGCTGCTCAGTGAATGCGGGGCGACCCTGTTTGATGCGCTTATTTTACCCGGCGGGCCGGAAGGTAGCCTGAATCTGGCGCAACATGCCGGGGTTATCGGGATGATTGGCCGCCATGATAACGCGGGGCGCTATATCTGCCCGCTGTGTTCTGCCGCCGCCCGGGTTTTAGGCGGCAACCGGCTGCTGAAGGGGCGGCGCTATGTATGCTCCAGGGCGTTATGGCAGCAGGTGAGCGATGGGGTCTATGTGGATGCCGATGTGGTGGAGGACGGTAATCTGATTAGCGGCCGGGGGTTGGGTAAGGTGTTTGATTTTGCCCTGACGGTGGCCGCGCGTTTACGGGGGGACGAGGCCCCGGTGCGTGACCATGCGCAACATATCTATTATCCGTGGCCCGGGTAAGCAAATAAGTGGCAATACCGGCCTTCATGCTCTGGTGTGGGGGCCGTTTTTTTTAGTGCTGCCTGGGCGTGATGCTGAATAAAGGGCGCAGATTGACAGCGGGCCAGGCAATATGGTTGTATTATGCAACCATATTACTTAGGTCATCGTCATGAACACTGAATCATCCATGGTTAAACAGATCCGTGTAGCATCGCGTTTGATGGTGCGGGAGCTGGGTTTTATGAACCAGACCCTGGCGACAACGGATTATTCGCCGTCTGCCGTGCATACGTTGCTCGAAGTGGAAAGACAGGGGGCGATGACTGCCGCCCAACTGGTTCAGATTTTAGGCCTTGAGAAATCCAGCGTTAGCCGCATGCTGGCAAAGCTTATTGACGCCGGAGAAGTCGCCGAGATCCCTTCCCCGGAAGATGCCAGAACAAAACGGCTGGCGCTTAGCGAAAAAGGGAAGGCGACGGTGCGGGCGATTAATAAATACAGTAACGAGCGCGTTGCCGCCGCGCTAAACAAGCTCGACCCGTTTAGGCAACACGCGGTTTCCCTGGGGCTGACGTCTTATGCCAGCGCGCTGCAAGCCTGCCGGGAGAATAGCGACCTTACTGCGCAGAGCGGGTGTGATATCGTCACGGGGTATCGCCCCGGTATGATTGGCCGTATCGCCGAGATGCACGGCAACTATTATGCCAGGGAGCATCATTTTGGCAGCTTTTTTGAAGGTAAGGTGGCTGCCGGTCTGGCGGAGTTTGCCGGCCGGCTGGATAAACCGTGTAACCAGATTTGGTTAGCGATGGCCAACGATCGTATTGTCGGCGCTGTTGCCATTGATGGCGAGGACCTGGGAAATAACGACGCGCATCTGCGCTGGTTTATTCTCGATGACGGGTGCCGGGGGAGCGGGGTGGGCAGAAAGCTAATTGCGCAGGCCATGCACTTTTGCGATGCCCGGGAGTTCTCTGCCGTTCAGTTATGGACATTTAATAAGCTGACGGCGGCAAGACGGCTGTATGAATCATTCGGTTTTGCGTTGTCGAAAGAGTGGCAAGGGGACCAGTGGGGCAGCACGATGACCGAGCAGCAGTTCACCCGCAGGCGGGGTTAACCAGCCAGCTTATATGGGGAAGGGGCAGCGTATATAGGCGGAAATATTCTGCGGCGTACTTATTTTTGACTGTGCTGTGACGAGAGTAAGTTGAAACGCTGTTAAATAAAAAATCCACGCAATCGCGTGGATTTTATGATTTTTTAAGATTCTTATGAGATTCGTTAAAACCTCATGAGATAACAAATTTTATTTAGACTGGACTGACCCCACCCGGGTAGACGATCCTGCCCTATAGTTGGACTGACCCCACCCGGGTAGACGATCCTGCCCTATAGTTGGACTGACCCCACCCGGGTAGACGATCCTGCCCTATAGTTTGGACTGACCCCACCCGGGTAGACGATCCTGCCCTATAGTTTGAGCATAGGGGGAGCATATGGGCACACCACGATTTACACCTGAATTTAAGGAAGAGGCCGTCCGTCAGATAACGGAACGCGGTTATTCCGTTGCCGAAGTATCTGACCGTCTGGGCGTTTC
>NZ_WBXP01000031.1 GCF_016415625.1 Shimwellia pseudoproteus | reverse complement strand
TTGAACTTTTGCTTTGTCACAGGATGTCGCTACAGGGTCAGGAGTGTGGTGATCTGATCCTAATTTCGGCTAAAAGTTCGATTTATTCAACAAAGCCGTATTAAGGGGGTTATGATGGAAAAAAATAACGAAGTCATCCACACACATCCCCTCGTCGGATGGGATATCAGCACAGTAGATAGCTATGATGCGCTGATGCTACGCCTGCACTACCTGACACTGAACAAGCCAGACGAGAAAGAAACCGAAGTCGGACAAACATTGTGGCTTACCACGGACGTCGCCAGACAATTTATTTCTATTCTTGAAGCCGGTATTGCAAAAATAGAGTCCAGCGACTACCACGAAAATGATTATCGTAAGCATTAGTCCGGCACCATTTTCACCAGGCACCCTCAGGGGTGCCTTTTTTATTGTTGCCTATTGCCTGTTAACGGCTGGTTAATTACCCTGCTAACTACGTTACCGAATAATGAGTCTCACATTATGGAATATGATTTTATCATTGTGGGCAGTGGCTCCGTTGGGGCCGCCGCTGGCTATTATGCCACCCAGGCCGGTTTACGGGTGCTGATGATCGACAGCGCTCACCCGCCCCACAAGCAGGGAAGCCACCACGGCGACACCCGGCTCATTCGCCATGCCTACGGCGAAGGCGAATACTATGTCCCGCTGGTGCTGCGCGCCCAGCAATTGTGGGGGGAATTACAGGCCCACTGCAACGAGCCCATTTTTGATAAAACCGGCGTACTGAACCTTGGCCCACAAGATTCAGCCTTTCTGGCGGGTGTCCGCAACAGCGCCAGCCGCTGGGATCTCCCTCTGGAGCCGTTAACCGCCAGCCAGCTTCGCCAGCGCTGGCCGCAAATCAGCGTACCGGATAACTATCTGGGGTTGTTTGAGCCCAATGCCGGGGTGCTGTACAGCGAAAAGGCCATCAGTACCTGGATAACCCTCGCCCGGGAAGCCGGGTGTAGCCAATTATTTAACTGCCCGGTGACAGCCATTGAGGCACTGGACGACGGCGCGGTAGTAACGACACCGGAAGGGGAATTCACCGGACATAAACTGTTGCTCAGTGCCGGTACCTGGGTGAAAACGCTGGCCCCGACACTGCCGGTTACCCCGGTGCGTAAAGTGTTTGCCTGGTTCCAGGCAGACGGGCGCTATGCCACCAGTAACCGCTTCCCGGCGTTTACCGGCGAGCTGCCCAATGGCGATCAGTTTTACGGTTTCCCGGCGGAGAACGACACCCTGAAGATAGGCAAACATAATGGCGGCCAGGCGATTAGCCACCCAGAGCAGCGGCTGCCCTTTGCCCAGTGCCCCGGTGACGGTTCAGAAGCCTTCCCTTTCCTGCGTCAGATCCTGCCCGGCATCGGCGGCTGTCTGTATGGGGAGTCCTGCACCTACGATAACACCCCGGATGAGGACTTTATTGTCGACACCCTGCCCGGCATCCCCAACGGGATGGTGATTACCGGGCTCAGCGGCCACGGCTTTAAATTTGCCAGCGTGCTGGGCGAGATAGCCAGCCAGTTTGCCCAATCACAGCCGGTGGCGTTTGATCTGCGCCGCTTCCGGCTGGACAGGTTTGCCTCTGCCGCAGCGCAATAACGGCTAACCGGCCAGCGCACGGCGCGCTCCGGGGTGTCAGGCGTCTTTTTCCGGGTCCGGGATACCCAGCATGGTATTAAGCGCCCCGCGGGATTTATTAAAAATCCGGGTGCCGGTTTCACGCCCGGCCCGGCGACGGCGCTGCTCTTCTTCTGGCAGGGAGAGCTCATCACGGCAGCGCTCGCTACAGCACCCCTGATAGATTTCAGCGCAACGGGGGCACTGGATAAACAGCAGGTGGCAGCCATCATTCACACAATTAGTATGGCTATCGCAGGGGGCGCCGCACTGGTGGCAGTGGGCAATTACCTCCGGTGAGATACGCTCCCCCATCCGCTGGTCGAAAACAAAGTTTTTACCGATAAACCGCACCGGCAACCCCTGTTCCCGGGCCTTGCGGGCATATTCGATAATCCCCCCCTCGATGTGATACACCTTGTTAAAACCGTTATGGCGCATCCAGGCACTGGCTTTCTCACAGCGAATGCCCCCGGTACAATACATCACGATATTTTTATCCCGGTGCTGTGCCATCATCTCTACGGCTTTGGGTAACTGCTCGCGGAAGGTGTCCGCCGGGATCTCAAGGGCATTCTCAAAGTGGCCCACTTCATATTCGTAGTGGTTACGCATATCAATAAACACCGTGTCCGGGCTGTCCGCCATGGCGTTCACCGCCGCGGCATCCAGGTATTCCCCTACGGCGCCGGGGTCAAATGTCGGATCATCAATACCGTCGGCCACAATCCGGTCCCGGACCTTCATGCGCAGCACCCAAAAGGATTTTCCGTCGTCATCGAGGGCAATGTTCAGCCGCAACCCATCCAGCCGGGGATCGTATTGATAGAGAGTGTCGCGCAGCGCGTCGACATTGGCCGTGGGCACGCTAATTTGCGCGTTGATCCCTTCCCGGGCGAGATAAATACGCCCCAGCACCCCAAGGGCGCTAAATGCAGTGTACAGCGCATCCCGGGTTTGTTGGGGATCCTCAAGGGTGAGGTATTTGTAAAATGAGATTGTTGTCCGCGGGACATTGTCCGCCTGAACCTGCGCCCTGAGGGCGTTATTATTAATCCGGTTGTGTAACACTGGCATGGTGTACGCTCCTGATGAAAAAAAGTGGCCGCATCTTATAGCAGCACGCCATATTTTACATCTATTTAATTTGCGCTACATTTCATTCGGAATATCAATCTATCCGCAACCATTGTTGATGAAGTAACCGGTCACCACAGAGACATTTTGGTCCGCCATAAAATGGTGTCACAATGGACAAACAGGAACCTTATTTATAACTACAGGATCTCATGACCCATTTACCGCGTTTTACCCGCTCCCTTTTACATCCCCGCTATTGGCTTACCTGGCTGGGGATCGGTGTGCTGTATCTGGTGGTACTTCTTCCCTACCCGATTATTTACCGCATTGGCTCCGCCATGGGCTGGCTTGCCATGCGGGTTCTTAAACGACGGGTAAAAATCGCCTACCGTAATCTTGAACTGTGCTTCCCGGCGATGTCAGACGCCGAGCGCAAGCGCCACGTGGTCGAAAATTTTCGCTCCGTGGGTATGGGGGTGATGGAAACCGGCATGGCCTGGTTCTGGCCAGACTGGCGGGTAAAACGCTGGTTTGACGTTATCGGCTTTGACGAAGTACACAAATTACAGGCAGCGAAACGCGGTATTTTGTTGATTGGCCTGCATTTTCTGACCCTCGAACTGGGGGCGCGTATTTTCGGTATCAACGCCCCCGGCATTGGGGTTTACCGTCCCAATGATAACCCAGTCATCGGCTGGCTACAGACCTGGGGGCGGACCCGCTCCAACAAGACCATGCTCGATCGCAAAGATCTCAAAGGGATGATCCGGGCACTGAAAAACGGTGAGGTTATCTGGTACGCGCCGGACCACGATTATGGCCCCCGTAACAGCGTATTTGTGCCGCTGTTTGCCGTTGAGCAGGCCGCCACCACCTCCGGCACCTGGATGCTGGCGAAAATGTCCAAAGCCAGTATTGTACCGTTTGTTCCGCGCCGTAAACCGGACGGTAAAGGCTATGAATTGATTATGCTGCCGCCGGAAAATGATCCGCCGCTGGGCAGCCCGGAAGAGACCGCCGCCTGGATGAATAAAATTGTCGAGCACTGCATCATGATGGCGCCGGCGCAATATATGTGGCTCCACCGGCGCTTTAAAACCCGGCCAGAGGGCGTGCCGCCCTGCTATTAACCGATCTGCACAGCCGCCCACGGGCGGCTTTTTAGTCACAACGCCACTGGCTGGTATGATAAATCCCCGTCGTTTATTTCCTTATAATTTGCGCGCCATTAGCCTCTGGGCGCATAATTAGCCCTCTAACTATCCACCCTGCCCCTCCCGGCATAGCGAACGCGTCGACCCTTATGCATAGCCCAGCCCATCCGCTGAACTGGAAACGTAACCTGACCATTACCTGGTTTGGCTGTTTTTTAACCGGCGCAGCATTCAGCCTGGTGATGCCCTTCCTGCCGCTGTATGTCGAGGCGCTGGGGGTACATAACCATGAATCACTCAATATCTGGTCCGGCCTGGTATTCAGCATCACTTTTTTATTCTCCGCCATCGCCTCCCCGTTCTGGGGCAGCCTGGCCGATCGTAAAGGCCGTAAGCTGATGCTGTTACGCTCCGCCCTCGGCATGGCCATTGTGATGCTACTGATGGGGATGGCGCAGAATATCTGGCAATTCCTGGTACTGCGCGCCCTGCTCGGCTTACTGGGGGGCTATATTCCCAACGCCAATGCGCTGATTGCCACCCAGGTGCCGCGCCAGAAAAGCGGCTGGGCGCTGGGCACGCTATCTACTGGCGGGGTAGCCGGGGCGCTACTTGGTCCGCTAGCCGGCGGGCTGCTGGCAGACAGCTACGGCCTGCGCCCGGTATTTTTTATTACCGCCAGCGTACTGCTGTGCTGTTTTCTGCTCACCTGGTTCTTTATCGAGGAGCGCTTTGAACCGGTATCCCGCCAGGCAATGCTCAGCGCGCGCCAGGTTTTTAGCTCCCTGAAGCGCCCGCGGCTGGTCCTTAGCCTGTTTGTTACCACCATGATTATCCAGGTCGCCACAGGGTCCATTGCGCCCATCCTCACCCTGTATGTGCGGGAGCTGGCGGGAAATGTCGCCAACCTGGCGTTTATCAGCGGCATGATAGCGTCGGTTCCCGGGGTGGCCGCCCTGATAAGCGCCCCCCGGCTGGGGAAACTCGGCGACCGTATCGGGCCGGAGAAAATCCTCATCGTGGCGCTGATAGTCTCAGTTCTGCTGCTGTTGCCAATGGCCTGGGTACAAACCCCTCTGCAGCTGGGGATCTTGCGCTTTCTGCTGGGTGCAGCAGACGGTGCGTTACTTCCGGCGGTGCAGACACTGCTGGTGTATAACGCCACTAACCAGATCTCCGGGCGAATTTTCAGTTACAACCAGTCCTTCCGGGATATTGGCAACGTCACCGGGCCACTGATCGGTTCTGCGGTGGCCGCCCATTATGGTTTCCGTACCGTGTTTTGTGTCACCGCTGTAGTAGTATTATTTAATGCGTTCTATTCCTGGGTCAGCTTACGCAATAAAAAGCCAGTCAATGCCCCATAAGCAGCGCTTAACCGTGCGTATTTTGTCGTATAACTGAAAGATGATGTGAAATTTATTTTACTCAGGTTATTGATTAACAAGCACCAGGCAAATAACTTCCGTACTTATTGTTAATATCCGCACAACATGTCGTTTGATATCACATAATGAGAATTTCAATATTCTCATTTTTACCGGTTAATGCGAATATCCCCCTCACGAACTCATTGTCTTATCCTTTTATCATCCTTCGCACCTATGCTCCCTACTCCGGTAGGGATTTTTTTTGCCATATCAATCCTGAAAGGCTGTCTTATATTGACGCTCAGGTTGCGCCCGTCTATAGATTGAATTACCCCCTTTGCCAATCAGATCAGGAGAGTGACCAATGTCCAGCCATGACGATACTTTCTACTATACCCTTGATGAGGCCATCGATGCCGCACGGGAGGCGTTCCTTGCCGCCCATACTCTGGAAGAGAGCGACGCCAACGTAGAGCAGCTGTCGGTGCAGAAGTACATCATGCAGGATGGCGACGAGATGTGGCGGGCAGAATTCCTCGGCGACGACGATGAAGATCCCGCTGACTGCATCCCGTTACTCTCCGGTGTGGCGGCGCAGAGTGTGTTCGACGGGGATTATGAGATAGGCGAAATCCGCCAGCAATGGCAAGAAGAAAACACCCTGCACGAGTGGGACAACGGCGAATTTCAGCTCGAACCGCCGCTGGATACCGAAGAAGGTGAAGCCGCCGCCGATGAGTGGGACGAGCGTTAATACTCAGTCATACGGCCCGTGGCTGGCATCAACCGGCAGCAGCAGGGTATCAAAGATCAGCGAAAACGGCAGATCAATCACCGTCACGTATCGCCAGGGGGAATCCCGCAGATCCCACTGTACCCCGGGGTAATACTGGTTTCCGTGCCCCTGGCCCGGTACTGTCCGGCTGATAATACTGCCGCATCCTGAGAGCATCAGGCTAATGAGCACGATAATCACTGCTTTCACGGGGTTCCCCTGTGGTCTGTTTTTGCCAGTATAACGGGCAAGCGGCCGATAAAAAAATGCCGCCCGGGGCACCGGACGGCATTTCTCAACTGTGCGCGGCACTGCCGCTAATTAGCCACGGGTGCGAAGGATATTCGGATCCAGCGGACACTGGCGGTACTGCTCAACCCAGGAGGAGTATTTTTCCGGGTTAGACCAGACGCGGTAGTGCATTCTCGCCATGGTCACCGGGTCGCTCAGTAGCACCAGACGGCGGTCACGGTTGAGTTTATCCGGGTTCTCGTTGAGCGCCTGCTCAACATGACGGTCCCGGGCAATATCCAGCACATGACTGGCCCGGTGGCGGGCGGTCGCCATGGCACAGGACAAGGCATTCAGCGACGGGTGAAATACCGCGTGCATAAAGCCATTGGCCAGTTCCCGGCTGCGGTTGAGCACCAGATAGCTGTCCATCGCCTGCAATACCGCCGGTTGCTGATATTCCTCAGGGATCAGGAACAGCTTCCAGCGCCGGGTACGCAAGCCCACCGTAGCGCGGCTGGAAATCGCCGAGACAAACGGAGAGAGGATCAGCGACACCACAATCGGCGCCAGCCAGAACAGGAAACGCAGATCCAGCCACGCCATGCCCACTGCCCACACCAGCCCCAGCAACATCTGCGAGCCATGACGCATAAACGCCTCGCCCCAGGGGGTGGAGTCATCATCACGCTGTGGAGAGTTCCACACCACTTCCCAGCCGAGGAAGGCACTGACCACAAACACGGTGTGAAACAGCATACGCACCGGTGCCAGCAGCACAGAGAACAGCACTTCTAACAGCAGGGAGAGCGTGACCCGAATAAAGCCGCCATACTCTTTGGTGCCTTTGCACCAGATAAGAATAATGCTCAGCAGTTTCGGCAGGAACAACAGCACCATGGTCGAGGCAAACAGCGCTATGGCCAGCTCCGGCCGCCACTGTGGCCACACCGGGAACAGCTGCCGCGGTTGCAGGAAGTATTGCGGCTCAGTTAGCGCATGCACCACCTGTAACGCCGTGGATAACGCCAGGAACGTAAACCACAGCGGGGCTGACAGGTATGACATAACCCCGGTCAGGAACACCGCGCGGTGTACCGGGTGCATCCCTTTGACCAGGAACAACCGGAAGTTCATCAGGTTCCCCTGGCACCAGCGGCGGTCGCGTTTCAGCTCGTCCAGCAAGTTAGGCGGCAGCTCTTCATAAGAGCCCGGCAGATCGTAGGCTATCCACACCCCCCACCCCGCACGGCGCATCAGCGCAGCCTCAACGAAGTCATGGGAAAGGATAGACCCGGCGAAGTTCCCCTCGCCCGGCAGCGGCGCCAGCGCACAATGCTCAATAAACGGTTTCACCCGGATAATCGCATTGTGGCCCCAGTAGTGGGACTCGCCCAATTGCCAGAAGTGCAGGCCGGCAGTAAATAGCGGCCCGTAAACCCGGGTAGCAAACTGCTGGCAGCGGGCATAGAGCGTATCCATCCCGGAGGCACGCGGCGCGGACTGAATAATACCGGCATTCGGGTTGGCTTCCATCAGCCGCACCAAGCCAGTCAGACAGTCACCGCTCATCACGGAGTCAGCATCCAGCACCACCATATAGCTGTACTGGGAGCCCCAGCGACGGCAGAAGTCATCAATGTTGCCGCTTTTGCGTTTCACCCGGCGACGGCGACGGCGATAGAAAATCTGCCCTTCCCCACCGACTTCAGCAATCAGCTCCATCCAGGCTTTCTGCTCAGCAACGCAGATATCCGGGTTGTAGCTGTCACTCAGGATGTAAACATCAAAATGCTGTTGCTGTCCGGTCGCTTTCACCGACTCCCAGGTCGCCCGCAACCCCGCGAACACCCGGTTGACGTCCTCATTACAGATAGGCATCACCAGCGCGGTGCGGTGGGCCGGATCGATGGGCTCATCCCCCACGGTGGAGGCCGAGATACTGTAACGATCTTTACCGATCAGCAATTGCAGAAAGCCCATCAGGGCAGTCCAGAAACCGGAGGAAACCCAGCAAAACAGGATAGCAAACAAGATCAGTATCCCGCTTTGCAGCACATAAGGCAGCAGCTGCATAAACGAAATCCACAGATCCTGGCCCACCATGTCCGCCGGGCTTATCAGCGACCATCCCTGATAGGGCAGGATGGTCTTCATATACCAGGTGGCAATCACGGTCTGCACCAGGGTGAGGATCAACAGCACATAGCGGCGAATGGTCCCCGCGGTGCGCCACCCGGTTTCATGGGCTTTTTCCTCATCACTCAGGCGGCTGAGATAGTTTGCGGAGTTATCTTTACCCCGCAGCCTATCCCAAAAACGCCCGACGGGGTTAGTCCGCCAGGGATCAGGGATCATCGCGGAACGATGGATTTTCGGCATCGCCTGAAGCTGATCGCGGCCTTCGGCATCTTTGATCAACTGCTGGCCACCCAGTGAATCCGGCCAGCTGGCGTTTAACCGCGCAGCCACTGACCCCAGAGGCGCATCATCCTCCCGGGGAAAGTGCCGGTGTTCGCTATCCAGCGCCTGATGGACAGCCTGTAAATCCGATTTCGGCAGTGCCGCTTTCTGCTCAGCAGAAAGCGGGAGAGACTCAATATAATCGGGCATCGTTTCAGTCGACTTATTCATTGGCAGGTAGCTGGTAGCTCCAGGTTTCGCTCAACGTCTGATCACCATTGACCAGCGCTGCGCGCATATCCGTGGTTTTCTTATCGTCTTTCAGCTTCACGCGCAGCGTTAAACGCCAGCCTTTGATAACCGGGTTATAACGCACGCTGCTCTCAACGATTTCGCCATTATCGCCAATGCTGGCCTGGGCGGTGATCGGCGCGTTTTCCGGCAGTTTCTTCAGCGCCTGCCCGGCGAAATCCACCACAAACGCGATGGTGCCATCAGGCTGACGAATCAGATTTGACTGTTTAACATCCCCCGTAGAGCGACGGGTCTGCACAACCCAGGCATTATCTGCCGCATGCAGTTTGTCTTCATCGCGACTAAAGGTGATGTTGTATTTAAAGTTCATTTCCTTACCGGCGGCCGGTAATTGATCCGGGGTCCAGTAAGCCACGATATTATCGTTGGTTTCGTCGTTAGTCGGGATTTCGACCAGTTCAACCCGGCCTTTACCCCAATCACCTACCGGCGTTACCCAGGCACTTGGACGTTTGTCATAGCGATCGTCAAGATCTTCGAAGCGGGAGAATTGGCGGCCGCGCTGCAACAAGCCAAAGCCTTTCGGGTTTTCGGTCGCATAGCTGCTGACAGCCAGACGTTTCGGGTTGTTCAGCGGACGCCAGATCCACTCCCCATTGCCGGCCTGGATCGACAGACCATTAGAGTCATGCAGTTCCGGACGGAAGTTGGTGGTTGGCGACGGCTGGTTAGGCCCGAACAAGAACATACTGGTCAGCGGCGCAACGCCCAGTTTGCCCACTTTGTCACGCAGGTAAACTTTCGACTGGACATTCACCACAGTATCGCGGCCCGGCATTACCACAAAGCGATACGCACCCGTCGCGCGGGGGGAGTCCAGCAAGGCGAAAATGGTCAGGCGTTTTTCATTGGCTTTCGGGCGCTCAATCCAGAATTCGCGAAAACGCGGAAATTCTTCGCCAGAAGGCAATGCCGTATCAATGGCCAGGCCACGGGCAGACAGACCATAGGTTTGCCCGCCGCCGATCATGCGGAAATAGCTGGCGCCAAGGAAGCTGGCCACTTCATCTTGTTTATCTTTGCTGTTTACCGGGTACAGCACTTTAAACCCGGCAAAACCCAGGTCTTTGACGCTGTCTTTATCGTGTTTAACGTCACCGAAGGTAAAGTAATCCGGGCTGTATTTGATTCTCCGCACGGTATTGGCGGTCACTTCATTGATAACCACAGGCGTATCGAAGTACATCCCCTGGTGGTAGAATTCGAGCTTGAACGGGGTCTTAACGTTGTTCCAGTAGGCTTTATCATGGTTGAACTGGATCTGTTGATAATCCGCATATTTCATATCGCGGAAAAGGGACGGCAAGTTGCTCTTAGGCGCTTCATAGGCTTTGCCTGCCAGTGATTTCGCTTGTTTTGCGACATCATCAATAGAGAAGGCCCACACTGAAGTAGTATAAAGAGACAGCACGACAGCTGCACTCAGCCAACCCATTTTCATCATTTTTGGTTGTTTGTGTTTCATATTAACCAGCACATCCCCCTTTGTGTGCTTAAATCAATCCGATCCATTTTAATGGCAGTGCTGCAATCCCACAACCAGATACCGCCCTCGCGGCGCTCACTGGCTCATGCTTTAAGCAAATAAAAGAGAGTGTGACGACCTTTCAGAACGCTACTCAAAGACAGCTCACCAACTTTCGTGTAGTGTTGACTGATTCTAACGCCACTGAGAGTAAGCATAAGGCGAATTGTCTGAGATTCTCCGGAGTGATATGAGTAAGACCACCCCACAACGTGAATTTTTCCTTGATTCTATTCGCGCCTGGCTCATGCTGCTGGGTATCCCGTTCCACATATCCTTAATCTATTCATCGCATCGCTGGCATGTAAATAGTACCGATGCCTCCTGGTATTTAACGCTATTCAACGATTTTATTCATGCCTTTAGGATGCAAGTTTTCTTCGCTATTTCCGGTTATTTTTCATACATGCTATTTTTGCGCTACCCGCGTCAAAAGTGGTGGAAAGTCCGGGTAGAGCGGGTCGGTATTCCGATGCTAACCGCAATTCCTTTATTGACCCTGCCGCAATTTATTATGTTGCAACATGTAAAGGGCCAGTGGAATAACTGGCATAATCTGAGCGGTTACCAGCAATACAATACATTAGTCTGGGATCTGATATCGCATCTTTGGCTTCTCCTGGTGCTGGTTATCCTGACCACCCTCGGGATGGCTATTTTCCAGGGACTGAAGAAAAATAACCGGTTAGCGCAGTTGTCAGCATATAGCCAACCGCTAACGATGGGAAAACTTTCAGTGCTATTTCTGGTGTTCGGTTTGTGCTATGCCGCCCTACGCCACGCCTTGTTTGTCTTCACCCCATCAATACTCAGTGACGGCCTTTTTAATTTTGCCGTCATGCAAACCCTGTTTTATTTGCCCTTCTTTCTCCTCGGCGCGCTGATGTTTAAGTATGATAAGCTCAAAGCGCTATTTACGACGCCGTCACGCGGATGTCTGATTGGCTCAACGCTGCTGTTGGTTGTCTACATTGTTAATCAGCGCTATGGCAGTGGTGATAAATGGCTGTATGAGGCGGAAAGCGTGATTACCATGGTGATGGGGCTGTGGATGGTGAATGTGGTTTTTGCCTTCGGGCATCGTTTTCTGAACAGCCATTCCCGTCGGGTTACTTATCTGGTCAATGCATCGCTGTTTATTTATCTGGTACACCACCCGTTAACGCTGGTGTATGGCGCATGGATAACCCCTTATATCCACTCCAACTTGCTGGGCTTCGCGGCGGGGCTGGTATTTGTGGTCGGTATTGCGCTGATCCTGTATGAAATCCATCTGCGCATTCCCTTACTGCGTTTTCTGTTCTCCGGTAAACCACAAAATAAAGCGGTATCCGTGTGATCGCCGTTGTTACCGGCAGAGGGCGCTGCCGGTGGCATGGTGTATCTCACGCGTTATCGCGCGAAACGCCATTATAAGCTTTTATGGGCCGCCAGATCTGCCAGACACTGCTGGTACAGTGCCAAGGTTGACGCATCGAAACAGACAAATAGCACCCGCTCAGGGTGCCCGCGCCGGGTGACATAACGGTTAACCGTGGCGACCGCTATTCTGGCGGCTTCCGCGCTGGGGTAACCATAAACACCGGTGCTGATTGCCGGGAACGAGATGCTGTGATAATCGTTGGCCGTGGCCAGCTCCAGGCTGTGGTGATAGGCCTCCGCCAGCAGGTCCGCTTCGTGCTGCTCCCCGCCGTGCCAGACTGGCCCCACAGTATGGATAACCGCCTTTGCCGGTAAATTCCCTGCCCCGGTTATCACCGCATGGCCTGGCGGGCACTCCCCCTGTTGCTGACGCACCAGCTTACACTCGGCCAGCAATGTCGGCCCCGCGGCCTGATGGATAGCCCCATCAACACCGCCGCCCCCCATCAGGGACGGATTTGCCGCATTCACGATAACGTCCACCGGGATCTGAGTAATATCGCCGAGACACGCGCACATGCGTTGCAGCATATTCGCCTCATTATTCGCCATTTTTAACTCCAGAATTACCGCTTATCAACCATACCGGCCAGATAGCTCCCGGCCGGCAGGCAATAATACCTGATAAGCACCTTGATTGCCGGACAGAGCACCGGGACTGAGACTATTAATACGCCATACACCGTCTGATCCCAGACGGCCATTGCTCTCTTTATGCGGGCTTTTCGACAGGCTGTACAGGTGACGAATCCTATTTTGAGGGATTTAATTATTAGCCAGCAAAACAATTGTTACAATAGGTTACATATACTCCTTTTGCCAGCGTCTATTTCTCTGGCTACGCTTTATGCTGGTGAAAGTTTGTACAATCGCCGCTATTCCTCTACGCTTTTTTTATTTAATTGCTCATTCCAAATTACACACAGTTCTGGAGAGCCTTATGACAATTGATAATAATCATCATGATAAAGGCGTTCTGTTTCTGATCACTAAGCCGTCCCTGCAATCCGGGCTGTTGTTAACCGCGCTGAAGAAACAGTTTTATAATAATAGCCAGCTAATTGAAAGCCACATTATTGATACCACCCCCTTTGCTGATAATGATATTCTGCTTTTTGATATCGCCGCTGTCGATGATGATGCGGCCCAGCACTGGTGCCGTATTCTTTCCCGGAGTGATAAAAAATTTAGAACCATAATATTTAATACCACGCAGACATCACAATACCGGGATATAAGCCGCTGGCCAAACCTGAGCGCGGCTTTTGATACCGCCATTAATGAACAGCAATTAATTGACGGGATCCATAATGTCCAGCGCGGTGAACAATGCTTCCCGAAGGCGATGAGCAATTATATCATCCAGCAACTTAATTTATCCCAGCCGAAATGGAATAGTACCGTCGCGCTGACATACCGCGAAAAAGAAATTTTGAATAAACTGCGCCAGGGGGCCTCCAATCTGGAGATAGCCCAATTACTGTTTATTAGTGAAAATACGGTAAAAACACATCTGTATAATTTATTCAAAAAGCTGGCGGTAAAAAACCGCACCCAGGCCGTATTCTGGGCGGATAAAAATATGCGCTAGAAAAAGCGGGAGGGGAAGCCAGTCACCGCCCGGCCAGGCCGCACCGGGCAAGCATAATTATTCACTCACCACGGTTTTACTGCCCCGGGCAGCCAGCCACAGCCCGCTGTTTTTCATCGCGAAGCCGAACAGGAGCCCCAGTAGCAGCGCTGGCACCACCGCACGCCATTCGCCGCCTGCCGCAAAGATGGCGCAGGCGCCGATAAAGGTCCCCGGCACAAAGGAGAGCAGCAACTGCCGCGATTGCAGACACATCAGGAAAGCCACCACGCCGGTCACCCCATAGCCAAGGATATCACTGTGCGGCGCGACTGCACTGCCCGCGATAATCACTCTGGCCCAGAGCACCCCGCTCATCAGCGTGCAGGCCGAAATGGCCAACCCTTTTAGCCGCTCCTGCGGGCAGGCGAAATAGGCAGTACACCCCAGAAAACCGGCCCAGTTCAGCAGGCCGAGGGCAACCGCCACCCAGCCCCATAATGCAGAGAGCACCCCGGTGGTCAGTGCCAGTGCGAGAAGTTTATTCATGTTCATGGGGCTTATCATAACAAAGCCCCCGCATTAAATTGGGAGTTAAACCGCAACTTAAAGAAACAGAAATGCAAGATTGCAGATATTTAGTGATCTAAATCACTCTTCGTCTTCTTCCTGCAGGTCATCCCACATGGCCTGGATGGCATCCCGGGTTAACATCGCCATGGTACGCCAGAACGCGGTAGTAGCGTGGGCTTCAACTTTGCCGAGGAAGGTCCCACACCAGGGCAGCAGATAATCGGCGAAGAACACCGTCAGCGCTTCCGTTTCGTCCTCCAGGCGCTGATCTTCCAGCCAGGAGGCCGCCAGCAACAGCATGCCGAAGTGATCAACGGCCCCTTCCGGCAGCGGCATACCGCGGGCAGTAAGATACTGGCGCACATCCAGCGCATCATCCGCCGCCACCCAGGCAGAGCGATAAGGCGACACGCTGGCGTCCTCGCCAGTAAACAGGGCGTTATAGTCGGCGGAGAGTGCCTCTGCATCGGCGTTTTGCGCCAGCCGCGCCAGTAATTCGTCCTGTTCCAGCGGCCAGTTTGCCGCCAGCTTATTCCCGCGGATCAAGTCATACACCGGGGCCAGCACCGGATCCTGAGGCTGGCGATAGAACAAAGAACCCAATACCCGGCACAGCAAAGAAAATTCATTCATGGGAGATTTCCAGTTAACACGTCAAAGTGAAGCAAATTCAGTAATTGGGGCCATTCCTCTGAATTCGAGGAAGTCCAGTAAGCGCCGGGGCGTCACGTTCAGAATACGTTCTTCGGGGAAGCCCACCGCGTCGAGGATTTTACGGCATTCGCCAAAATCCCCCAGAGTAAATGCCGTATGGGAATCCGATCCCAGTGCTATCCAGCCACCGGCATCGCGCACCGCCTCCGCCACTGCGCGGCAGTTCTGCTCGCTGCCCTTGCGGGAGTGGGTGAACGACGAGTTGTTAATTTCCAGCGCCACATGGTGTTTTGCCGCGGCCTGGGCAACCGCCCGGATATCAATGGGGTACTTCGGGTTGCCCGGGTGGCTAATAATATGTACCTGCCCACTGGCAAGGGTGGCTATCATCGCCGCGGTATGGGTTGCTGCATCGCTCGGGGGGAATACCGGCTCATGAAAACCGGCAATAATCAGATCAAGGCTGCCGCGCATCCGTTCATCGCAGTCTATCTCACCGGCGGTGTTTCTGATATTGGCTTCGATACCGCGCAGGATCCCAATACCATCCACCATCCGGGGCCAGATACGCATGTTAATGAAATGCCACGGGTGCGGGGCATCCGCCATTTCAGGGCCATGATCGGTAATCGCGAACAGCGCAATGCCCTTTTGACGGGCAATGGCAATATAGTCATGGAGTGTGCTGTAGGCGTGAGTGCTGGCGACGGTATGCATATGCAAATCTACAGGGTACATGTGGCGTTCTCCTTATTGTCACGCCGCCAGAATAACAGTTATTACTCGCCTTTTTTAGCCTGTGGCCCAATCAATATCCACGGACCAGATCCACTTCACCCTGCGGGTAGCGCCCTGACTCAATGCTGGCGATAGTTTTGCCAATAAACGCAATCGCCTCTAATGGCCGGGTGACTGCGGCAATATGCGGTGTCATGACCACGCGCGGATGCTGCCACAGCGCGCTGGATACCGGCAGCGGCTCCTTGCTGAAGACATCAAGCATTGCGCCCTTGATATGTCCGGCATCGAGGGCGGACAGCAGATCATCCTCCACCATGTGGACCCCGCGCGCCAGATTCAGCACGAACGCGCCGGGGGATAACTGGCGCAGCAGCGCGGCGTTAATGATCCCGACAGTTTGCGGGGTGTTAGGCAGCAGGTTAATCAGTACCCGGGTGCCATCAAGAAAAGCCGGTAATTGTTGCTGGCCGGCAAAACTGGTGACACCGGGATAGTCTTTGTGGCTGCGGCTCCAGCAGCGCACCGGGAAGCCCCACTGCACCATGCTTTCGGCAACTTTTGCCCCCAGAACCCCGGCCCCGAGGATCCCGATGGTAAACCCGGCGCGATCATACTCTGCCAGCGGCTGCCACTGTCCTGCGGCCTGCTGGCGCTGGTAATCGTCAAAACGGCGGAACCAGTGTAATACCTGGCTCACGGCATACTCCTGCATCTGGAGCCCCATCCCGGTATCTTCCAGGCGGTATAGCGGGACACCGGCGGGCAACATGTCTGGGTGGGCTTTCATCTGGCTGAGGATACTGTCGACCCCGGCGCCAAGGGCAAATACCGCTTTTAAGGTGCTGCGGCCGCGCAGCATCTCGAGGGGGGGATGCCACACAAGGGCATAATCGGCGTGCTGGTCATCGCCGGGTTGCCAGACCCGAACCCGGGCACCGGGAATAGCGTGTTGCAGGTTTTCCACCCACCAGGATGAATCAAATGTTGGGTGATAAAAAATAATATCCATACAGGCTCCTGATTTTTACGTATTTTTGTCTCGCGACTATTGTGCCACATCCCGGCCACGGCCAAAAAGTGACAATTATAGATGTTAAAACCGGCAATCTGTTTGAAGTTTGGCTAATCGGTGCATTAAGCTGAAAAAAGGCGTTGACGCCGGGGGTGGTTTTCCCTAAATTAGCGCCCGTTCCAGCAGCGGCGCTGCGGGGATGACAATATGGTGAGGTGTCCGAGAGGCTGAAGGAGCACGCCTGGAAAGTGTGTATACGGCAACGTATCAAGGGTTCGAATCCCTTCCTCACCGCCATATTTAAAGAAGAGCTCGTCCTGACGGACGGGCTTTTTTTTCGCATATTCTCCGCGAGGAAGGGTGAGAACCCTTGACCGGGTTCGACAGCCGCCCCGCGGCTGGACGATGCCCCCGGCATCGCCCGCAGGGTGAGCGCAGCGAATCCATCCCTTCCTCACCGCGCGGTTAAGGTATAGAAAAGAAGAGATTATCCTGTCGGATAAGCTTTTTTTTGCCTATTCTCCGCGAGGAAAGGTGAGAACCCTTGACCGGGTTCGACAGCCGCCCCGCGGCTGGACTATGCCCCCGGCATCGCCCGCAGGGTGAGCGCAGCGAATCCATCCCTTCCTCACCGCGCTATTTCCACCAACTCACCCTCAGAGAGGGGTATATTCACCCCACTGAATCTCCGTAGCCTATCAGCTGATAACCCGGCCCATTCTGGCTAATCACGATGCACTCAATCACAGGGGGTTAGATGAACGAAAGACACGCCGATCTTATCAAGCAGTAGACAATCATCAACGTCTTTCAGGTTATCTTTATGCCATTGGTCCACACTACACAGTAATGTTGCCAATGCCTTTCCCCTGGCCCGCTGTGCGTTCTCCGCAACAAAAAGGTCGAACTCATACAGTTCAGCTAATCTATCAAGGTGATATCCCCAACATTAACAAAAAAAAAACCGCAGCCCGATCTGAGGCAAACGTTAACAATAGGAGATGGCTATGCTCGAACTTCGCCCGAACTGTGAATGCTGCGATAAAGATCTGCCGCCGGACGCCCCTGACGCTTACATTTGCTCATTCGAATGCACGTTTTGTATTGCTTGCGTGACCCAGGTGCTTAACGGCCATTGCCCAAACTGCGGCGGCGAACTGGTGCGGCGTCCAGTACGCTGCATCTCGACTAGCCGCCGCTAAAACGGGCTGCGGCTGCAAATATGGACTGGCGCGCCACTGACGGGATGGACAAACCGCAATTCACTGGCGTGCAGCATCAGCCGCGGTGTCTGTCCGGTGCCGGGTGGCAGTAGCCCGCCATACAGATCGCAGCCCAGAATCGGATGGCCCAGATGCTGGCAATGAATACGTAACTGATGGGTACGGCCCGTTTCCGGGGTAAGCTGCACCCGCGTCACCGGCAGTAATGTGCCATCCTCCTGCTTGCGATAAACACGCTCCACCACCCGATAGCGGGAACGCGCGGGCTTACCGTTGATGGCGCACAGCGACATACGCGGAAATAACGCCGGATCTTTGGCGATAGCAGCGTCGATCACCCCGTCATCGTCAGCCAGATGGCCACACAGCAATGCGCTATATACTTTACTGACGGTGCGCTGGCTAAACTGCTGGCACAGCGCCACATTGATAGCCTTATTACGGGCAACCAGCATCAGCCCGGAGGTGCCAAAATCGAGGCGGTGTACCAACGTGCAACCGGGGAATATCGCTAATAAACGGTGGTGTACCGAATCCCGGTTTTGCGGATTTTTCCCCGACAGGCTGAGTAGCCCGGCAGGCTTATTGATCAGCACCAGGTGCGCATCCTGATAAAGGACCACTATCTCCTCGCGGCACGGTGGAGCAATAAAAGTATCAATAATCGTCGACATCAGGCGGCCCGAACAGGAAGTAGCGGCGGATCATAGCGAATTTTTCACCGGCTGGCGAATCAGGAAAAAGGCTGGCCAGCTGGTTTATTTCCCCCCATAAAGCAAAAGGCCCTGACGGGCCTTTTGGCGTTAATCAATACCGGGAAACGCACTCAGTCATAGGCATGAAGCGTTCTCTGGCACAGCACCGAGCGTACACAGTCATCTTTAGTGAACCGCACAATGCCTATCATCTCGTCATCATCAAAGCGCGCTAACGCATCGCTTAATCCAGATTTCACCCCCGCCGGTAAATCACACTGGGAAATATCACCGTTCACAATAACCGTGACATTCTCCCCCAGGCGGGTCAAAAACATTTTCATTTGCGCTGCGGTGACATTTTGCGCCTCATCCAAAATCACAAACGCATTTTCAAACGTACGCCCACGCATATAGGCAAACGGCGCGATTTCCACCTTACCTATTTCCGGCCGCAGACAATATTGCATAAACGAGGAGCCAAGGCGGCGCAGCAATATGTCATAGACCGGGCGAAAATACGGGGCAAATTTCTCGGCGATATCACCGGGCAAAAAACCCAGATCCTCATCCGCCTGCAATACCGGACGGGTAACAATAATACGCTCAACATCTTTGTGTATTAATGCCTCCGCCGCTTTGGCGGCACTAATAAATGTTTTGCCGCACCCGGCTTCGCCGGTGGCAAATATCAGTTGTTTGGTCTCAATGGCATCAAGGTAAGATTGTTGTGTGTCATTACGAGCATGAATCGGGCTGGTATCGCGACTATCCCGCGCCATACCGATAGATTCAACACCACTCATTTCTACCAGCGAAGTGACCGATTCGTGTTCACGTTGTTTATGGCTGCGTGAATCCCGCCGTAATACACGTTTCGCTTCACGACGGGCTTTGATCACTGCTTTTTGTCTTCCCATAGATGGCACCCTACTTGTTGGTTTCATTCCCCGCACCGCATCATATGGCGCGATTATGCTTACTAACGAATGAGGTTTGGCTTCCTTGTAAGCCAGATACTGCCTGATGACGAAATAATGCAATACGCCGCCTGCACCGCGGGTATAACACCGGTAAGCGTGATGATTGCCGTAAAATGTCGCAGAGAAAAGTCAGGATAGTTGTTGGCGGGGCGTTTAATAGCGCGCCAGGTTGACGAGTTTTTATTTCGATATGCGGTACAACATACAAGCATTCGCGATCTCCATAGTGAAACGATGTCACAACCGGGAACTACCGCTGTTGTTTTAATACACCCAAATAACACTAAAATGCAACAATATTTATACTTTATTTTAACCAAACATGATGCCCGGCTGATGACAGAACTGTGGCACAGTTATATTACAGAAAAATATCAGCCGGTTAATCGCCGTCGTGAATATCACAACCCGGTCTGTCCCAGGGGTCAGGACTCCAGTAACCCCTGGCCGAGGTAGTGATCGGCATCAGGGACACCGGGGAAGACAAAGAAATAGCCGCCGCCCACTGGGCGCACGTACTCCTCCAGCGCCTCGCCATTTAGCCGCCGCTGCACCGCCAGGAAGCCTTTTTCCAGATCATGCTGATAACAGACAAAAAGCAGCCCCATATCCAGTTGCCCGGAGGCCGACACCCCGGCAGAGTAGCTATATCCCCGGCGTAACATCAGGCTTGATGCGGCCTCCGGCGTTCGCGGGTTCGCCAGGCGCATATGGGCATCGAGGGCAATAATATCCCCGTCCGGGTCGCGGCTATAGTCCGGCACATCATGCTCATGGACCATTCCCAGCGGCGCACCGCTGAGCTTGTCGCGGCCAAAAATCGTTTGCTGCTCTTTCAATGGGGTCCGGTCCCATGATTCAACGTGGAACTGAATAATCCGCACCGCCTGATAGCTACCGCCGGTGGCCCATTTGGGCTCCTGCTGGTCCGCCGTTACCCACAGCGTACGGTCCATCAGCGCCGTATCGTGGCTATCCGGGTTCGCGCTCCCGTCTTTAAAGCCCAGCAAATTAATCGGCGTTTCCCGGCCTTCGCTCCGGGCCGCATGGTTCGAGATAAAACCATCCCGCTTCCAGCGCACGCTGAGTAAGTCCGGGGTGTGCTTAATAATATCCCGCAGCGCATGCAGCACCGTATCCGGGGTATTGGCACAAATCTGGAGTAATATGTCCCCGTGGCACTGGCTGGCGTCCAGCGCATCATTAGGAAAGCGGGTCATGGTGACGAGCTTTTTCGGGCGCAGCGCCTCAAGGCCAAAGCGGCTATCAAAAAAGTCATAACCGGCTGAGACCGTCATGGTCAGGTTATCCGGGTGGATCTCTCCCCCAAGGATACCCGAATCCATCGGCGGCATCCGCGGGTTCGGGGTTGGTGGTGGTGCCCCGCCCCGGGTTAAGAAGGCAATCCGCTGGGTTAATAGCTTCATCAGGCGGATTGCCCCGGCCCGGTCACTGGCCAGCACGTCAAACGCCACCAGCAGCATTGAGGCCTGCTGCGGGGTCACAATACCGGACTGATGGCGGCCATAAAACGGCTGGCGCTGATCGCGACGCTCAGCCGTGGGTGGCGCCACAGGCGCACTGCCATGGGCCAGCGGGCAGCCGCCACCGGCCGCCAGCGCAGTCCCCATAATCCCCAGCCCTTTTAACAACTGGCGGCGCGCCGGCTGCGGCACGCCCGGTTTGGTTTTATCCTTCATCTGGCTTAATCCAGGCCCAGCACACCGCGCAATAATGAGAGATCTTCCGCCAGTGCCGTCACCGGCCCTTTCAGGGATTTGCGATCGGCATCGGTCAGTTTGTCATAGGTTTCAAAACCCGTTTTGGTGCGGTATTTCGCCAGAATACTGTCGACGGTTTTAAAATTACCATCCACCTTGGCCAGCAGCGGCGCGTTGTCTTTCGCCAGTAGCGGGCGCAGCAACTCGACAATTTTCTGCGCGCCGTCCACATTCGCCTGGAAATCCCACAAATCGGTATGGCTGTAGCGATCTTCCTCACCGCTTATCTTACTGGCCGCCACTTCTTCTATCAGCCCGGCCGCCCCGCCAACCACTTTGCCCGGCGGGAACGCCAGCTCCGCAACCCGCTGCTGCAAATCAAGCACGTCGTGATTCAGCTGATCCGCATAGCTGTCCATCCCTTTCACGCTGTTATCACCAAACAGCGCTTTCTCCAGGCGGTGGAAACCGGTGAATTTAGGGTCCGCCGCTTTTTGTTCATAATCATCTTCGCGGGCGTCGATGCTGCCGTCGAGATCAGAAAACAGCTCGGCAATCGGCTCGATACGCTCGTAATGCTGGCGGGTGGGCGCATACAGTGCCCGGGCTTTGGCGATATCCCCGGCTTTTACCGCATCGGTAAAGGCTTTGGTGCCGCTGACCAGTGCCGCCACCTCGGCAGTGACATACGCTTTATACTGGGTAATCGGGCCCGCGAGGGCCAGCAGATTGGCGCTGGCACTGCTCGCCTTCCCGCCTGCGGCCTGAACAATCAATTTCCCCTTCGGGTTACTCAGTAAACCGCAGGTCATATCATATTCGCCGGGGGCGAGGTTCGCCGTCAGCTTCTGGGAGAATCCCGGGGCAATATTCTCCCGCTCCTCCACCACCATCACGCCTTTCAGGATCTCCCATTCCAGCGCTTTCTGGCTATTGTTCTGCACCACAAAACGGGTCTTACCGGCATTTACCGTCAGGGACATTGGCTGGCACTGTTTGTCCGTGACAGTGACTTTTACCTCAGGAATATCCTCGGCGCTGAGCGCCATACTGCTGTACCCCAACAGCGAAGCCAGCGCAACCGACACTACGTTAGGCGGATAGATCTTTATCATGACTTTCCCTTTATCAAATAGTACAGCAGTAAATTAGCGCCCGCCCCCGGCGGCCTGCGCCGCCAGACGTGACGGTGTGAAGAAGCACCATAACGCCGGCAGTAAATACGCCAGCCACACCACCACCTCGCTAACCGAAGGGGACTCCTGGTAACCAAAAATCCCTTCCAGCAAGGTACCGAACAGGGTGTGGGTGGAGAGGTGATTACTGAGATCAAACGCCACATCCTGAAAATAGTTCCATAGCCCGGCTTCGTGGAAGGCGCGGATCGCACCGGCAGCCAGCCCTGCCGCCACCAGCAGAATAAACAGGCTGGTCCAGCGGAAAAATGCCGCCAAATTCAGCCGCACACCGCCGATATAGATCAAAAAGCCCAGCGCAATGGCGGCCCCCAGTCCCAGCATGGCCCCAAGCGGTGGCCAGATGCCCACATCTTGTTGAAAGGCCGCCAGCAGGAAGAAGACTGACTCCAGCCCTTCCCGGGCAACGGCAAAAAATACCATCAGCACCAGCGCCCAGGCATGGCCGCCGTGACGCTGTAATGCGCTGTCCACCGCCTGCTCCAGTTGCGCCTTCACATTACGCGAGACTTTCCGCATCCAGAACACCATCCAGGTGAGGATTATCACCGCCACCACGGCGACAATACCTTCAAACAGCTCCTGCTGTTTTTGCGGGAACTCACCGGTGGTTTGATTAATAAAGATCCCCAGCCCAAGGCATAACGCCGCCGCCAGCAATACCCCAACCCACATTACGCCCAGATAGCGCCCGCGCTGGGTACGCTTCAGATAACTGGCGATCAGGCTGACAATCAGCGCAGCTTCGAGCCCTTCGCGCAACATAATCAGAAACGGCACAAACATCCCGCACACCTTTTAATGAAAAGAAAGCTAAATGGACGCAAAGAAGCGTAAATGATAGTGATAGCGATTATCATTATGCGCAGCGGGAATTCAAGAGGGGGATGTAAAAATAAATAACTTTAAATGTAAAAAAAACGGGCGCAATTGACAGTGCGCCCGTAGAGGATTTCGCCGCAGCGTAAAACGTTATTCCGGCTGTACCGTGGCCGTTGCCGCCGTGCCGTTATAGTGGGCGTCTGCCTGGGCAAAACGGCGCTGGATACTGGCCGACGGAGCCCGGGTCAACAGGCTGACCAGCACAATTCCGAGGCTGGCAAACACGAAGCCGGGGATAATTTCATACAGGTTCAGCTAGGCGTACTGTTTCCAGACCACCACCGTCACTGCGCCAATAATCATCCCTGCCAGTGCGCCATTGCGGTTCATGCGCGGCCACAGTACCGAGAACAAAATCACCGGGCCAAAGGCCGCCCCAAAGCCAGCCCAGGCATAGCTCACCAGCCCCAGCACGCGGTTTTCCGGGTTTGCCGCCAGGGCAATGGCTACCAGGGCCACCACCAGCACCATCAGGCGCCCGACCCATACCAGCTCACGCTGGCCGGCATTTTTGCGCAGGAAGGCTTTGTACAAATCCTCGGTGATGGCGCTGGAGCAAACCAGCAATTGGCAGCTCAGGGTGGACATCACCGCCGCGAGGATCGCGGAGAGTAACACCCCGGCAACCCACGGGTTAAACAGCAACTGGGTCAGTTCAATAAACACCCGCTCGCCGTTCTGGTTTACCGCCCCGGCCTGATCCGGGTGGTTGTTGAAATAGGCAATACCAAAGAACCCTACCGCCACGGCACCGGCCAGGCAGAGGATCATCCAGGTCATAGAGATACGGCGGGCGTGAACGATGGTGTGGTGAGAATCCGCCGCCATAAAGCGCGCCAGAATGTGCGGCTGGCCAAAGTAACCCAGCCCCCAGCCCATCAATGAGATAATCGCCACCACATTCAGCCCCTTGAGCATATCGACATTCTCAATGCTTTTTTGCTGAATAATGACCAGCGAGTCACTAACCCCGCCAACCGCGAAGATAACAATCACCGGGGTCAAAATCAGGGCGAAAATCATCAGGCTGGCCTGAACGGTATCCGTCCAGCTTACTGCCAGGAAACCGCCAATAAAGGTATAAATAATGGTGGCCGCCGCCCCTAACCACAGGGCTGTTCCGTAATCAATCCCAAAGGTGCTTTCAAACAACCGCGCCCCGGCCACAATGCCGGAGGAGCAATAGATAGTGAAGAACAGTAAAATCACCAGCGCCGAAATAATCCGCAAAATACGGGTGCGGTCTTCAAAGCGATGGGTGAAATAATCCGGCAGCGTCAGGGCATTATTGTTGGCCTCGGTATGGACGCGTAACCGCCCGGCCACCAGCTTCCAGTTAACCCACGCCCCCAGCACCAGACCGATGGCAATCCAGCTTTCTGAAATACCGGATAAATAAATCGCCCCGGGCAACCCCATTAATAACCAGCCGCTCATATCAGAGGCGCCGGCAGATAATGCGGTAACAACCGGGCCGAGGCTACGGCCGCCCAGAATATAATCGTCGAAGTTTTTTGTCGAACGCCAGGCAATAAACCCAATCAGGATCATGCCAAAGATATAGACAAAAAAAGTCACCAGTAGCGGTGTACTTACGGTCATGCAGATTCTCCGAATAATGTTGTGCTGTTGCTTTTAAGCGCCAAAAACACGCAAAAAACGACGCGACACCCTGTCGTAATTGCTAAGCGGCTATCCTGCCGTGCCCGGACGTTATTTACAAATAAGTTAACATAATATTTACATGAGCTATTACCGGGACAAACGCAAACTTTGCGGAGGTTGCACTCGCTCACAGTTTTTTAGGTTGTACCATAAAAAAACGTTAAGTGGCGCATATAAAAGGAGGTACACCATTTTATTATCCTGCGGTAATTCTTTTTCCTTATTTTCCCTCGCCTATTATCAACCTTGTTAACCACATCACATTTAACAAAGTTGCACAAAGTTGCACAAAGTTGCAACATGCATAATAGTAGCCATCAGCATTTAAACAATTCCAATAACACATCAGGAGCGGAAACATGGGGACCACCACCATGGGGGTTAAGCTGGATGAAGCCACCCGCGATCGCATTAAGCACGCAGCAGCAAAAATTGACCGGACACCTCACTGGCTAATTAAGCAGGCAATCTTCACCTATCTCGAGCGCCTGGAAACCAGTGACTCACTGCCAGAATTACCGGCATTGCTGTCCGGGGCGGCCAATGAGCCGGAAGAGTCCCCGGCGCTCCCGGAAGAGCCCCGCACCCCGTTCCTGAATTTTGCCGAGCAGATCCTCCCTCAATCCGTGACCCGGGCCGCGATCACCGCCGCCTGGCGTCGCCCGGAAACCGACGCGGTGCCGATGCTTCTTGAACGCGCCCGGCTCCCCAAAAACATGGCCGCCCAGGCCCATAAGCTCGCCTGGCAACTGGCGGACAAACTGCGTAATCAGAAGAGTGCCGGTGGCCGTGCGGGGATGGTGCAAAACCTGTTGCAGGAGTTCTCCCTCTCCCCTCAGGAAGGTGTCGCGCTGATGTGCCTGGCGGAGGCGCTATTACGTATCCCGGACAAAGCCACCCGGGATGCACTGATCCGCGATAAGATAAGCGGCGGCAACTGGCAGTCCCATATCGGCCGCAGCCCGTCACTGTTTGTCAATGCCGCCACCTGGGGGCTGCTGTTTACCGGCAGACTGGTGGCCACCCACAACGAGGCCAACCTGTCACACGCCCTCAACCGGATAATCAGTAAAAGCGGCGAGCCCCTGGTGCGCAAAGGGGTAGACATGGCAATGCGCCTGATGGGCGAGCAGTTTGTCACCGGCGAGACCATTGCCGAAGCCCTGGCCAACGCCCGTAAATTGGAAGAGAAAGGGTTCCGCTACTCTTACGACATGCTGGGGGAAGCCGCCCTGACCGCCGCCGATGCGGATGCCTATATGGTTTCTTATCAGCAGGCTATTTACGCCATAGGAAAAGCCTCTAATGGCCGCGGCATTTATGAAGGGCCGGGGATCTCGATTAAGCTTTCCGCCCTGCACCCGCGCTATAGCCGCGCCCAGTACCAGCGGGTAATGGACGAGCTATACCCACGCTTAAAATCCCTGGTATTGCTGGCCCGCCAGTATGATATCGGGATTAATATTGATGCCGAAGAGGCCGACCGCCTGGAGCTGTCGCTGGATCTTATCGAGACGCTGTGTTTCGAACCCGAGCTGGGTGACTGGAACGGTATCGGCTTTGTTATCCAGGCCTACCAGAAACGCTGCCCGTTCGTAATTGATTACCTGATTGACCTCGCCAGCCGCAGCCACCGCCGGTTAATGATTCGCCTGGTTAAAGGGGCGTACTGGGACAGCGAAATTAAACGCGCCCAGGTGGATGGTCTGGAAGGTTACCCGGTCTACACCCGCAAGGTCTACACCGACGTTTCCTACCTGGCCTGTGCCCGTAAGCTGCTGTCCGTCCCCAGCCTGATCTACCCGCAGTTCGCCACCCATAACGCCCATACCCTGGCGGCGATTTATCAGCTTGCCGGGCAAAACTACTACCCGGGCCAGTATGAATTCCAGTGCCTGCACGGCATGGGGGAGCCGCTGTATGATCAAGTGGTTGGTAAAGTCGCAGACGGTAAACTGAACCGTCCGTGCCGGATTTACGCCCCGGTGGGGACCCACGAAACCCTGCTGGCATACCTGGTGCGCCGCCTGCTGGAAAACGGCGCCAATACCTCATTTGTTAACCGCATTGCGGATACCAGCCTCTCCCTGGATGAGCTGGTTGCCGATCCGGTCGAGGCCGTAGAACAGCTGGCCGTCAGAGAAGGTGCTGTCGGCATACCGCACCCGAAGATCCCCCTGCCGCGTGAGCTGTACGGCGACAGCCGCACTAACTCCGCGGGGCTGGACCTGGCTAACGAACACCGGCTGGCGTCACTGTCGTCTGCCCTGCTGGCCAGCGCCACCCACAAGATCCTCGCCCGGCCAGTGCTTAGCGGCCCGGTGGCGGACGGTGACATGTTCCCGGTTATCAACCCGGCAGATCCTGGCGATATTGTCGGGTACACCCGCGAAGCGACCGACGCCGAAGTGTCCGCCGCGCTGGACAATGCCGTCAGCGAGGCCCCCATCTGGTTTGCCACCCCACCCGCAGAGCGCGCGACCATCCTGGAACGCGCCGCCCAGTTAATGGAGAGCGATATCCAGGGGTTGATTGGTATCCTGGTGCGGGAAGCGGGCAAGACCTTCAGCAACGCCATTGCTGAAGTGCGCGAAGCCGTTGATTTTCTGCGCTATTACGCCGCGCAGGCACGCAATGATCTGGATAACGACAGCCACCGTCCGTTAGGCCCGGTGGTCTGCATCAGCCCGTGGAACTTCCCGCTGGCGATTTTTACCGGCCAGATAGCCGCCGCCCTCGCCGCAGGCAATAGCGTGCTGGCCAAACCGGCGGAACAGACACCGCTGATTGCCGCCCGGGGCATCGCCCTGCTGCTGGAAGCCGGTATCCCGGCGGGGGTACTACAACTGTTACCCGGCCGTGGCGACGTGGTCGGTGCCCGGTTGATGGCGGATAACCGTATTCGCGGGGTGATGTTTACCGGATCCACCGAGGTGGCCGCTATTCTCCAGCGCCAGCTGGCCAGCCGCCTCGATCCGCACGGGCGCCCGATCCCGCTTATCGCGGAAACCGGCGGTATGAACGCGATGATCGTTGACTCCTCCGCCCTGACCGAACAGGTCGTGGTGGATGTGGTGGCCTCTGCCTTTGACAGCGCTGGCCAGCGCTGCTCTGCCCTGCGTATTCTGTGTATTCAGGACGATGTGGCCGAGCACACCCTGAAAATGCTGCGCGGCGCCATGGCCGAGTGCCGGATGGGCAACCCGGAACGCCTGAGTACCGATATCGGGCCGGTGATTGATAGCGACGCCAAAGCCAATATCGAACGCCATATTCAGGAGATGCGCAGCCAGGGGCACCGTATTTTCCAGGCCGCCCAGGAAAATAGCGAAGACACCCGCGAATGGCAAAGCGGCACCTTTATTCCGCCAACCCTGATAGAACTGAACAGCGTGGATGAGCTGAAGCGCGAAGTGTTTGGCCCGGTGCTGCACGTGGTGCGCTACCCGCGCCATCAACTGGAAGCGCTGGTGGCGCAAATCAATGCCAGTGGTTATGGCCTGACCCTCGGCATTCACACCAGGATTGATGAAACCATCGCTCAGGTCACCAGTCATGCCCATGTCGGTAATATGTACGTCAACCGCAATATGGTCGGGGCGGTGGTCGGAGTTCAGCCCTTTGGCGGGGAAGGCCTCTCGGGGACTGGCCCGAAAGCCGGTGGCCCGCTCTATCTCTACCGCCTGCTCTCCAGCCGTCCCCAGGATGCCCTGCAACGCACCTTTGCCCGGCTGGATAAACACCAGGTGGTGGACAGCTCGCTCCACAGCGGTATGCAACAGGGTATCCAGGCGTTACTGGCCTGGTCTGCGGATCGCCCCGCATTACAGGCCCTGTGCCAGACCTTGTTAACCCTGAGCGAAAGCGGCAGGCAGCGTTTGCTTACCGGCCCCACCGGTGAACGGAACACCTACCTGCTACTCCCCAGAGCGCGGGTGCTGTGTATGGCCGATAACGACGACGATCGCCTGGTGCAACTGGCCACCGCGTTGGCGGCAGGTAGCCAGGTATTGTGGCCGGCACAGCCAGAGTACCGGGCGCTGGCAAAACAGCTCCCGGCGGCGGTCATTAACCACATCAGCTACGGGGAACCAGCAGGGCTGTTTGCTCAGCCATTTGATGCGGTCATCTTCCACGGCGACTCCGATCAATTACTGGAAATCTGCCAGCAGGTTGCCGCCAGAGAGGGGGCGATTATCTCGGTACAGGGTTTCGCCCGGGGGGAAACCAATCTGCTGCTGGAGCGTTTGTATGTGGAGCGCTCGCTCAGCGTCAACACCGCCGCCGCGGGGGTAACGCCAGCCTGATGACAATTGGCTAAGGGTTCGCTACCCTGAGGCAGGCCCCGGGATGCCGGGGCCTTTTTTTTAAGACAAGGTATCGCAGCAATGTACCGCAACAAGGGATAGCTTATGAAACCGGTTACGTTATTCGCCCTTAGCCTGCTGTTGCCCGGCGCCGCCCTGGCGGCAAATTGCGACCAGGCCGCCACCCAGACCGAAATGAACACCTGTAGCGCAGAACAGTATCAGCAGGCCGATCGTCAGCTCAACGCCACCTGGCAAAACGTCAGCGCCCTGGCCGACGACAACCAGAAAGCATTACTCAAAAAAGCACAGAATGCGTGGATAGCACTGCGGAATGCCGACTGCGCTCTGCTGGCCTCCGGCACCGAAGGCGGCAGTGTCCAGCCGATGATCCGTAACCAGTGTATGACCGATAAAACCCGCGATCGGGAGGCGTTTCTCGCCTCGCTGACCCAGTGTGATGAAGGGGACTTAAGCTGCCCGCTCCGGGGGCATTAAGCCGTCTGCCGCGGGCGAATACCCTCAATAATCATCTGCTGAACATGGCTTACCGTGCGCTGGAAAAACGCCGCATCGCTCAGATCAGTGCCGGTGACCGCCTCAACCTGGGTAGCAAAATCCGCATAGTGCTGGGTGGTGGCCCAGATCATAAAGATCAAGTGATGGGGATCGACTGCCGCCAGTTTCCCCTCGCGCACCCAGCCAGAAATGATCGCCGATTTCTCATCCACCAGCGTTTTCAAATCCCCGGACAGCTCCGCCATCAGTAATGGCGCCCCCTGGAGCATCTCCAGGCAGAACAGGCGGGACGCCTGGGGATTATCACGGGAGACTTCCATTTTCAGCCGGATATACTCAGCAATCGCCGTCAGCGGCTGCAAATCAGTGCGGAACGCTTTAAGGGGCGCCAGCCAGATGGCGAGGATGTTTTTTAATACCTCGACATAGAGCGCTTCTTTAGAAGGGAAATAGTAGAGCAGATTGGTTTTCGACACCTGTGCATGCTCGGCCACCTGTTCCAGGGTCGCGCCATGCAGCCCATAGCGGGAAAATAGCGTCAACCCTGCAGATAAAATCGCCTTTTTTTTGGCGGCTACTGCCCGCGAACGGCGGCCACCCGGTGCTGATGACTCTTGCTGCATAATCCACTCCTTGACTAATGTGGCTCAAGCATAGCAAACAGCACCGGGCAAATTCGAGGCAGATCAGTGTTCTTCCGTGGCAATATCCAGCGACCGGCGTTTTTTTAGCTTAATCTCGCTGACGATCACCCCACAAACAATCAGTGCCGCCCCGGCAACCGCCAGCAGCGGTAAACGCTCACCGGCCATACGCCCAAAAATCCCCGCCCAGACAGGTTCACCGGTGTAGATAACCGTCGCCCGGGTCGGCGAGACGCTGCGCTGGGCCCAGTTCATGGTCACCTGAATAATCGCGCTAAAAATACCCAGGCCAACAGCCACCCCCACCAGCCCCGGCGGGAGAGTGGCCGGAATAGCCTCCCCGGTGGGCACCGTCGCCGCAAATGCCAGCACCGACGCGGTCGCCAGCTGCACCACCGTGACCCGGCGGATATCCACCTTGCCCGCCCAGGTACTGATAAGAATAATCTCCGCCGCAATCGCGACCGCCCCGACGAGGGTAATAATTTCACCGTGCCCCAAATGGAGGCTACTGCCTTCCGGGCCCGCCAGTAACACCAGCCCCGCAAATGCCAGCGCAATACCTATCCACGACATCAGACTGGGCATCCGCCGCAAACATAACCACTGCAATAACGGCACCAAAGGCACATACATGGCGGTGATAAAGGCCGATTTACTGCTGGAGATACTGGTCAGCCCCCAGGTTTGCAGGCTATAGCCGCAGGCGATGGCAATACCGATAACCACCCCGGCTTTGACCTCCAGCCAGGTCATCCCCCGCAGGCAGCGCCAGGAGACAACCGCCACCGCTACCGCCGCAGTGGCAAAACGCAGGCCGACAAAAAATAACGGGCCACTCATGGTGACCGCATACTGGACCGCCAGAAAGGTGGCCCCCCAAAACAGGGTGATCAGCATCAGGATGGCTTCCTGAGGCGATAAAGAAAAACGCGCGTGAGTAACTGACATGACAACCGCAGACGAAGAAGATAATCACCACAGTGTGCGGGGGGCGGGCCGGATATTCAAGTGATGGTTATCAATAAAAACCGCCGGAAGTGTCCGGCGGTGCACCCGTATCCTGATGTTACGGGGAGTGAAAATGAGGATTATTTATTGCGGGCAGATCCGTGGCTGTTTCTGCCACCTTTACGCCCCGCTTCAGAGGCGCGCTGAGGATCGTTTTTAAAGTTTCCGCCACTCATTTTCCCGCCTTTGCGACCGGCTTCTGATGCGCGCTCACGGTCTTCCGCAAAGTTTCCTGAACCTCCACGATGGTTTGCCATACTGTCTGTACCTCCGGGCCGGTAAATCAATAAGCCTGCCTTGCGTCTCCAGGCTGTTCGGGCGGCAGCACGGCGCCTGCCAATACATACCGCTTAGGTTAAGGGTAGCGTAAGGCGCAGCCCCGCCGGGCAGATGGTTACAATTTGACATATCCCCCTACGGCAATGGCCCGGCAGGCCCGCGGGTGGCCCATTAACGCCTTCTTATCATTAGCGAAGCACAGCACCAGAAAAGTGTGAATTGATGCTACAACCCGCCCTGCGGGGATTAAACGTGCGATATATCAATCAGCGCAACGTTTTATTCCGCCAGCCGGTGGTCATTTAGTACATCACCGCTGATCTGTACTACCCTTACCAGGGTGTATTTCAGGCTTGCTAATAGGTTAATTAAGGAGAATAACAATGGCTGCAAAAGTACTGGTACTGTACTACTCCATGTATGGACATATCGAAACCATGGCCCGGGCCGTGGCGGAAGGCGCCAACAAAGTTGATGGTGTGGATGTCGTCATCAAACGGGTACCGGAAACCATGAATGCGGAAGCGTTCGCCAAAGCCGGGGGGAAAACCCAGAACGCGCCGGTGGCCACACCGCAAGAACTGGTCGACTATGATGCCATCATTTTTGGTACCCCAACCCGCTTCGGCAATATGTCCGGGCAAATGCGCACCTTCCTCGATCAGACCGGCGGGCTGTGGGCGGCGGGTAGCCTGTATGGCAAACTGGCCAGCGTGTTCAGCTCCACCGGTACCGGCGGCGGCCAGGAGCAGACCATTACCTCCACCTGGACCACCCTGGCGCACCACGGCATGGTAATTGTGCCGATTGGTTATGCGGCCCAGGAGCTGTTTGATATTTCCCAGGTACGCGGCGGCACGCCCTATGGCGCCACCACCATTGCCGGTGCCGACGGTTCACGCCAGCCGAGTGAGGAAGAACTTGCCATCGCCCGCTATCAGGGGGAATATGTGGCTGGTTTAGCAGTGAAATTAACCGCTTAATTATCTGAGGAGAAGTCCATGGCAGATCAGCAGAACAAGGCCCACCACGTTGCAGAATGGGCGCGCTTACGTAATACCTCACTGGAAATTGCTGAGGCCATCTTCGAACTTTGTAATTACGACGAGAAAAAAGCTGAGCAAGTGTGGGAAGACGGTAATGATGAGGTCCTGCCCCTTGCCTTCAGCAAAACGGATAAAGACACGCTGTTCTGGGATGAACAAACCATCGAACGCAAAGACGTGTGAGGCGGTATTGCCACCCAAAAACCCCGCTGCTGCGGGGTTTTTTTATGGTTTAATCGCCGGGATAACTGTCCCTCTCAGTTCTGGTCGCGGCCCAGCAACCGGGCAAACTGTTCCGCCGGGCAAAATCCGTGGCTATCGACCGGGCAGCCTTTCAGTGACAGGGTCACACGCTGGGCCGGGTGCGCCAGATTAAGCGGCGCGCCATCGCGCAATTGCTGAGTACTCTGGTAGACATACTCCAGCTTAATGTTGTCCTGATTGTTTTTGGCATTATGCCAGCGCTCAAACAGGATCTTGCCGCCGATGGGGGTGCGCTCAAACTGCCCGGGTAACTGGTAGTTTTCAACCTCCAGCGCACTCAGCAGCGAGGCGATATTAGAATCATGCCCCACCAGTAATGTCACCGCAGGCCCCTTCCCGGCCTCTTTCACCAGGGCCTGATTAAGGTAGCGTATCAGCGGCGCCGCCACATTACGCGCCACCGCCGGTGAGGTGAATAACGAATCCTGGTAACTGTTCTTCAGCGCCGACAGCACGCGCCACTGCTGCTCACTGCGAATATTCCCCCAGGCCACATCCGCAATGGGGAACCCTTCGTAATACTGCAAGGTAAACGCATCCACCAGGGAGTTACCCACTTTCAGCGGGCCGCTGACCCCGGGCTCCTCATTCAGGCGCGCACTAAAGGTGTCTTTGCCGTGGGCCAGGTCGCACTGCTGATGCACAGTGCAGGCCGGTGAATTTTTATAATCGACAATCTGCGCCAGCAACTGGTAACTGTCATCCAGTTGATCGCGCTGGCGCTGTTGCGCCATGGCGCTAACCGCCCGGGCGCTGAACTGCGGATCATCATTGGTGATAACCGGGTTAAAGGTTGGGTCCATGGTGCCCATCTGCGGCTGATGGTGTACCGGCACATCACAGCCCGGGAAGGCGCCGGTAACAAAAAACTGCGCCGTCGCCACGGTACGCTGCAGGCTATTGGCATAGGCATACACCCGGGATGCCGCCGGGCACTCTCCCGGGGTCAGCAGCTTTTGCTGCTCCAGCCACTCGCGCATATAGTGCCCCATATAGACTTCCAGCACCCCGCCTTTGGTGGTCAGATGGCCACCGGGCACATCCCACTGGGGCCAGGCGTGGCGCGTCGATTGCTCAAGCACACTGCCGTTATTGGCGAGCGGCGCCCGCAAATTATGGCGGCTCATTATCAGCACCTGCTGGAGCTGGTAGCCATCGGGAATGTCATCCGCCAGCGACTGGGCAGAAAAACCGGCCGCCAGCGAGATAACCAGAGCAAGGGAATATTTTGTCATGCGCACGTCCTCAGCATTGATTTCCATACCATTAGCTGAACAGTGTGGCAGAAAAGCAGCCACAGTAACGTGCGTCACGCACATAACACACCATCCAGCGTATCCCGGATAAATACGCAAAAAAATCGGCGGCCCATCACCTTCGGCCACCGATTTACGTCACATCCTGTCGCGCTGCCTGATTATCTGGCGGTTACGGCAGCATCTGACGGCAATTTATCAAAATCCCATAAGCCATTTTTCTTATAGGGGTCGCCAATCCAGCGCGTCTCAGGCTGGAAAGCCGCATTAACCAGGCTTTTCTGTGCGTCCCAGCCCTGATACTGCAACCCGGCCATATCGGACCAGGTATGGATAAACTGCGACAGGCTGTAGGGACGATCGGTCATGTTGCTATAGTCCTGGGGGTAATGCTGCTGCCAGGAAGGCGATACCCAGTGAAAGTACGGCACGGTGTACATTGGCCGGGTGGGCGCCCCTTCGTTACGGCCCTGGATATCATGGGGCGGCGTATCGTAGACCTCTTCCCCGTGGTCCGAAAAGAACACCATAAACCCATGGGGCTGGGTCGCTTTATACTGGTTGATTAGTGTGGCCACCACATAGTCGTTATACAAGTTGGCATTGCCGTAATCGTTATAGGACTCCAGTTGCTGAGCATTGAGCCCTTTGGGTACGACATCATCGCTGCCGCTGAATTTGGCATACTGCTCAGGGAAGCGGTATTTGTAGTTAATATGCGTCCCCAGCAGATGCACGATAATCAGCTTCTTCGGCGCACTGTCATCCAGGGCCTCCTGGAATGGCGCAAACACCACATCATCATACTGCCGGGCGCTCTGGGTGCGCTGGTTGTTCATGTAATACTGCTTGTCGGTCTGCCTGGAAAACACCGTCAGCATGGTATTACGCTTGGTCATGGTCTGCTGATTGGTGATCCAGAAAGTTTTATAGCCAGCCTGCTTCATCATGTTCATCAGGGATGGCTGGGTCAGATACAGCTCGGGATTAAGCTCATCGGCAAAAGTCAGGATCTGTTGCATGATTTCGATGGTATAAGGACGGGCAGACACCACGTCGTTAAACACCGTCAATTGCGGATCTTGCTGGCGCATCGCATCCAGCAGCGGCGTGGTCTCACGGCCATAACCATACAGACTCATCCGCCCGCTCTGGGTGGACTCCCCCAGCACCAGCACCAGAGTCCGCGGCTCATCACCGGTACGGTCGTTAAGATCTGCCAGCGGCGCCAGGCTGTTATTTTCCTGCATCAGGTTCTGCAGGCTGCCAAGCTGGCTACGGTACTGGTACCAGGCACTCACCATCTGCCAGGGGGCGGCCGGTTCAATACGCGACATCACGTGGGCAATAATTCGGGGCGCTTTACGGCGCCGGATAACAATATCGCGCAGTAACATATGGCCCAGCAACACATAGAAAATCACCAGCGCCACACCATAACGCCACGGAACGGGAATATAGACTGGTTGCAGTTGGTGCCATAGCGCCACGCCGACCAGGGTATACAGCACCAGTACGATGGCCAATTTGGCGGAAAAATACTGGCTGAAATATTCCCGTGCTTCCGTCGCGTTACTTTCAAACATAGTAAACAATACGCTCTGGGAGAACTCCTGACGGTAAATAACGTAATAGGCCAGGGAGCAAAGCGAGGTTGCCCATAATATCACCCCAATAACCGTGGCGATGACCATAGAATAACCAGGGAATAAAAAGCACGGGATCAACCACAACGAGCTGAACAACAGTGAGTCACGAAACCCGTTGGTCCCGCTGTGCCCGGTAACCAGAATAAAAAGCTGCAATGACGTGGAAAAATACCAGAAGAATACCAGCATCCAACCCAATGACGCCCAGCTGAAAGCCATAGGCAATGTCGATAGCATAAAAAAGATATCCTGTGAAAATAAGCGGTGTGCCTGTTTGTACTTAGCGCTGCGTACTTATTGCACGTACTAAGCACGCCCCAGTGAGGGGGCAGCTGATTTGACACCCCTACCAGACATTAATTCGGCCGCAGCGTCATTTTTATTTTGTAATTAAGAATATCCTGACGAATATACGGGCAATATATAAACCGTTGCTCAATTGATACTAATAAATCACGGGACGGACTTACTTTCGCTGCCTGTCGTTGAAATAAAAAATAATAACTCTCAGTATCAAACCCAGAGAAATAAATAGCGCTCTAATAAACTATTATCATCTACTCGCCGATCCACACCGCGGCTAGCGGGGTTTCACCGCCTGCACCACCGCACAAATCACATCGTTATACTGCGCGGCGCGCTGCTGTTGCTCGCGCCAGTAAATATTTGCCGTATTAATTTGCGCCGACTGTTGCTGGCTGGCTATGGCCAGTTGCTCAAAAAACGGCTTCAGGAATCGCCCTCCCGGAAAAATATTATTATGAAATACCGGATTACCATTAAGGTATTGCCAATGCTCAGCCTTCTTGTCGAACCTGGCCGCAGGGAAGTAATTCTGGCTGTAACTGGCCCAAAAATCAGCGGCCTGATAACTCAGCGGGTAATTATTCTGGCACGGGCCCGGGTCTGCCAGGTAACGGGTATTCTGCGCCGACGGTTTAAACGGGTTCTCCATCCAGCGCGCCATCCCTTCCAGGTACCATTTTTGTTTAAATACTGCGTAACCATACTGGTAAAGGTGGAATAGCTCATGGGCAGGTGTCACATTCTGCAGTGGATCCAGGGTACGGTTGATAACGATTTTGATACCGCACCCCGTGCGCTGGCCATCGCCCATGGTGTCATTGGCCACCTTGTCAAAGGCTGATCCGTGGCCCTTCTCCAGGGCCATCACATAGACATTGACCTGACGGGCATTGTGAAATATGGGCTGCTTCAGCGGGAAGCGCAGCCCCAGAATTGTCGAATAAAAATAGCGCGCGGCAGCCAGCTGGATCGCGATGTTTTCAATACTATCGGGCACCTTATTGTGGTTACTGTCGTCAGTATTCAGCAGCGCATCGGGCCCGCTGTTAGCGTAGAAGATCCGAAAATCCCCCGCCCTGTATTGCTGATCCAGCACATGCTGCTGCAGTAACGACCCATTTTTACAGGGCTCCGCCAGCACCACGTTGGCCGCACTGGCCCCCTGGCTCCAGATAGCCGCACTCCCCAGCACACTGATGACCACCCCAGCCCGCATAACCCCTCCGCCCCACCTGTTTTGCGCTGTTATCACCGGGGCTAGCCCCCGGCAGATTTACGCACGGCTGACCTCAGTGAATGGACGTTATCCGCCGCCACGGCGGGTGACCCCTGGTCGTTCATGGCCTGTAGCCACTGGGCCCAGCGGACCGCCAGCGTCGCCCCGTGATAACGCCGGGCATTATCAACTGCCGCCTGCTGCATCTGCTGCTGACGGGCCGGATCGCTCACCACGGCAATTAACGCCTCACTAAAGGCCTGTTCATCATCCGGTGCCACCAGTATCCCGGCGCCGCTGTCACCCAGAATATCCCGGGGGCCATACTTAATGGCAAAACTCACCAGCGGCGTACCGTAGATCATCGACTCCACCGCCGAGATAGACTGCCCCTCCTGGCGGGAACACAGCACAGAACAGCAGGCCTGGCGGTGCGCCCCGGCGATATCGGCAGTAAAACCGTCAATGATAACCGCATAGGAGAGGCCCATCTCTTCGACCTGTTTGATCAACTGGCGACGTAACGGCCCAACACCATGCGTATGTAACCGCGCCTGAGGGCAGCGCTGAATAACCTTGCTGAATGCCCGGATCAACAGCGCATGCTGTTTCTCTTCTGCATAACGCGCCAGGTAAAGAATGGTCTGCGATGGCGACTTCTCCACCCCACCCGGGATCTTGTGCTCCTCCACATGATTCGGGATAACCAGCATGCGTTCCGCCGGATACCCGGCGGCGATCAAGTCCTGGCGCTGCTCCTCAGTAAGTATAATCAATTTATCCACCAGTTCCGGCAGGCGCAGTAAATGCTGGTAGCTGTACTTGATGCCGCCATTGAGCAACTGATGGTGAGCGTGAATAATGGCGCTCAGCGTGCAGTTGAGCCTTTCCTGCGGATGTGAGCAGACAAACGCCCGGTAAGCCCGGTTTTTATCGACGATAAAATGCCACTGGTGGCGATTATCCAGCTGGTTGTAGAGCAACCAGGCGACCAGCTCATCCTCACGCTGAAACCGTTTAATCTCCCCGCCCGGCAGCCCCAGTTCTATATGGCTAAGCTGCAAATTGGCTTTGGTGTGATCAAACGTACGCCGCAGCAATACGGCGCCGCTCTCATCACAGTATTCTTCAAAAATCGCCCCCCCGGCGGACTGATAGTTATGCATCCCCACCGGCACCCGGGCCGAAGCCGCCACCACTTTACGGGCGGCCAGATCTCCCGCCAGGGACGCCAGCGGAACAATTTTTTGTTGCTGGCGGCACTGCACTAAACCGTAATACAGGTTATGCACCTGTACCTGCTCCGGCAGGGCGCCGCGCTTTTTCAGGCCGGCGATATTATCGGCCAGCTCCGGGCTCCAGGCGGAGGTAATTATCACCGGCGGGGTGGCGAGGTGCTGGCAAAATAGCGCGGCGCGCCGGGTGGCGGCGGTTTCGATGCCATTGCCCACGTCACGCAAATTCTCCAGCAAAAAAACCGTGGTACTGTCAGCGTCACCGGTCACAATCCCCTGCGCCAGCGCGTTATTTTTCTGACGTTGATAATATTTTTGATACGCGATATAGCCGGAAAGATAATGCTCAACATCATCGATTCTGACCCGGTAACTGTGGTGGCGAATAAAGAAACTGTTAGCAATACGGGCCGGGTTTTTAAAGAACATCGCCAGTTCCGGCCAGAAGAAGCCATTCAGTAAATAACGCGCCCGGTACTCCAGGGCCTGGTAAAACTTGTCGGTATCAAAGGCGGCCAGCAAATGAACATGGTCCGGGGAGCGCACCAGCCGGGCCACCATATCCGCGGCCGCCATCATTAATTCCAGCAAGGTCGGGTAGGTCGTCACCCGCTGGAGCACAAAATCCAGATGGCCACTGACGTTATCAAGGCCAAACTGGAAATATTTCTCCTCCGGGCGGAAATAGGTCAGCTCATTAACACAGTAACTCAGCCAGTGGTCATGATGTTGCCAGTGCTTATTGGCAATAAAATAGCTAAAGGCGTTCTCCACCATGGCAATCAATGCCGGGTCGCGGTTGATACGATACAAACGCATCAGCGCAAAGGCCGCCTCCCCGTCGTAATAGATGATCCGAAACGCCTCTTTTACCGACAGATCGTGGCTGTTCAGCACATGAACAAACTTGCCACTGGCCGGATCCTGCATATAACCAATCCCGGCGGCGAGTTTTTCCATCAGCGGAATATATTGCTTATCCCCGGTGACTTCCGTGTATTTTGCCAGCGCCAGAATAGAAACCGCATTACCGCCGAGCTTGATTTCATCACCGGTATCATGCAGGAACGCCGCCTCGCGATTATCCGGTAACCGCGCCGTGTGGATAAGCTCCCCGGTCAGGCGCTCCAGCGCCCGTTCAATAGCCCGGCGGGCGGGCTCCTGGCGGGTCGCCTCCCAGCCCTCGATCAGCGCGTAGGTTGAACTGGCGTGACGCAGGGCATTATAAGAACCCACCAGCCGGTCAAAACAGGGAAACCAGCCGTAGTTGTACAGCCCATCCGCTTTAACCTGGCCTGATAAATACGCCGTTCCTTTATTGATAACGTCCCCCAGCCAGGCCTCCTGCCAGTTATCCGGCAAGGTTCTGAACCCGGCGTCTTTACCGTCGCTTTCAATGGGGTAAGTACCAAAACGGTCACAATAGACCGCCCGGGTTTTAAAGCGCCAGATAATATGCTCATCGTTTTCTGGCCAGGCCAGCGGCTCGCCAAAACGGCGCACCCCGTAATTATGGAGGTTGGTATCATTGGGTGACACCACCCCATTTTTACCGTCATAGAGCAGCGCATTCCCGGCTATCTCCTGCTCCAGCATTGCCACCGAGAATTGCGGATCAAACGCCAGCCCAAAGCGGAAATAATTACGCTTGGTCATAGCAAATTTCGCCTTGAGCTTACCCCACTCAATGGCTTCCAGGGTGTCGACAATGTCCACCCGCAGCCACTGCGTTTCCCGCTGCTGGGTTTTGCGCCACTGCTGTAATGCTCTGGCCCCCGCCAGCCATGCCTGTTCAAAAGAAGCACCGGTCGCGATATGTACATGGGCCCGGGTTTTCCCACTGCTGACACTAAAAAAAATAACCCACCCCGGATAGCCGCCAGGCAGCGGCGTTGTTTTAAGATGCTTTGCCCTGAAACAAGCCGGCTGTAGTAAATCGCTCAGTGCCATTTTTATGTCTCCGTGGTCCCATCAGGTAATGAAATATGCGGATTAAATAACATTTGCTTATTGGTTAACGTTCTCTGAGTGCTTCCTTTGCACGGTTAAATGGTTTAATTAAATAATCCATCACGGTTTTTTCACCCGTCTTGATATCTACCGTGGCAATCATCCCGGGGCTAATAGAAAAATGTTTGCCTTGTTTATTCGTCAAATAATCCGTCTGGGTACGAATAAACACCCGGTAGTAATACACTTCCGGTTTAACCTCATCCTGAATAGTATCCGGCGAAATCGTCTCCACCACGCCATCAAGCGCACCGTAGATGGCATAGTCGTAAGCGGTTATTTTCACCAGTGCCGGTTGATCAGGATGGATAAAGGCAATATCCCGGGGGGAAATCCGGGCTTCTATCAATAAATGGCCATCCACAGGGACGATTTCCATCAGCTCCCCGTTAGGCGGAATAACCCCACCAATAGTGGTAACTTTGATATTTTTAACAATCCCCTGCACCGGTGAACGCACCGTCAGACGCGCAACTGAATCCGCCCGGCCTTTAATTACCTCCTCCAGGCTGGCGACATCGGCATTAGCTTTCGAAAGCTGCTCCCGGGCGTCCACATAATAGCGGGTATTAACATCGGTAATTTTAAGCGCAATATCCGACTGCTGCTGGCCAAGGCGCAGCACTTCAACATTACTGGCCGCCCCGGTTTTCGCCAGCCGCTCAGTGATAGCCAACTCTTTATTCACCAGCGCCAGGGACTGGTTAAGCTGCTGCATTGAGCGGGTGTACTGGTCGCGCCGGCTATGGTAGAGGCGGGTCTCTTCGGCAATTAGCGCGGGCCAGGCTTTCAGGGCATCGGGAAAGACCAGCGGCTGGTTGCTGACCTCTGCGGTCAGCCGGATACTGGCCGCCAGGGACGCCCGATATTTCGCCTGGCTCTCCCCCACGCTTGACTCGCTGCGGGTCGGATCCAGCCGCGCCACTATCTGGCCCGCCTTCACTTTACTTCCCTCCTGCACGTCCAGCTCAGTCAGAATACCGCCGTCCAGAGTTTGCAGGATTTGCTCACGGGCACTGGGAATCACTTTCCCGGTACCGGTCGAGACTTCGTCCAGCACCGCAAACCATGCCCAGACAAAAGCGGCAATTAATAACGCCACGAGGATCTGTACCAGCCGCTGGGATCCCACCAGATGGGCTTCATCTTCCTCTTTGCCCGGGATAGCCGCCACCGGATCATCCTGCGGCACAATCCCCATCATTGTGGTGGTGGACTTTGTCATATATTCACCACCTGCCCGCGGGCTTTTTCCTGCTCGAACAGTGCTTCCCGCGGCTTATCCATCACCAGTTGCCCGTCTTTGATAACCAGCACCCGCTCGACAATTTTTAGTACCGCCGCCCGGTGGGTGGCAATAATCAGGGTGCGCTTCCCGGCCCACAGGGCCAGCTTCTCAATAAACGCTTTTTCCGTTGGCTCATCAAAAAAGGCGGTAGGTTCATCCAGCAAAATGATATTTGGGTCACGCAGCAAGGTACGGGCCAGCAATAATGACTGGCGCTGGCCACCGGACAGCCCGCCCCCGCCCTCCATCACCGGATACTCCAGCCCCTGAGGCAGGCGGCGCACAAACTCCACCGCCCCGCAAATATCCAGCACCGCGAAAATATCATCATCACTGGCGGTGGGCCGCCCGAGGGTTAGATTCTCCCGCAGGGTACCGTGGAATAACCGCGCCTCCTGGGTGAGCAATACCGCGTTGCGCCTGATATCGGCCATATCCAACTGCGGGACACTCAGATCATCCAGCCGCAACTCACCAGACACCAGCTCCATATTGCCCATTATGGACTGCAATAAGGTGGATTTACCGGCACCAATACGCCCAAGAATGGCTATCTTTTCCCCGGCCTGAATGGAGAGCCGCTCAATTTTAAGTGGGTAGGTGCCCTCTTCCTGCGCATAACGAAATATCGCCTGGGTAAACTCATAATGGCCATGTAACACCGAGCGATGAACCCGCTGTTCGTCACCGCCGTTTTCCACCGGCAATGACATTAAATTATCGAGGCTGGCTTTCGCAGCCTTCACCTGCTGCCAGCGGGCCAGTACCCCACAAAGCGCCGTCATCGGCGCCACCATCCGGGTGGAAAGCAGTGATGCGGCGACCATTGCCCCGGTGGTGATATCACCATCGATAACCAGCGGCGCACCGACAAATACCACCACCGCATACAGCATGGTCTGGACCGTCATCCCCCAGCTAATCAGCCCGTGGGTTAAGCGCCGGGTCTTCACCCCGGACTCCGCCGTAATGCTGATATAGTTATTCCACTGCTGCAAAAAGCGGCTCTCCGCCTGCATCATTTTAATATCCTGTAGTCCCTGGATACTCTCCACCATAATGGCGTTGCGCAGTGTGACTTCATGAATATTCTGGTTGGCCAGCGCCGCCAGCTTCTTCTGTAATAACAGCCCCGGGACCACCATCAGCACGATAGCCAGCGGCGCAATCCAGCTCAACCACGGGGAGACAATAAACAGCACCAGCTGGAACAACAGAAAGAACGGCAAATCGGCAATAATCGTCACCGTGGTGGAGGTGACCATATCGCGAACCTGCTCCAGCTCCCGTATTTGTGAAATAAACGTTCCCGTCGAGCGGGGAACGGCGGAGTTTTTCAGGTGCAGCGCATGGCCAAATACCCGATCCGACACGCGAATATCGGCGCGCTTACCCAGCAGATCCATCACATGACCACGGGTTATCTTGAGGATAAAACCGAACACCGATGCCAGTAACACCCCGCTGAACAGGACATACAGCGTGGGATAAGACTGGGCCGGGATCACCCGGTCATAAACCTGCATGGAAAATAAAATCCCCGTCAGTGCCAGGGTATTGGTGGCCAGAGAGGCCAGCATAATATGGGCATAGGGGCGATAATCCTGAAAAATAATACTGCGCAGCCAGTCAGGCTGATAACGGCTCAGGAACCGTTCAGTCCGGACATCCCGGGCCGGTGCCGATGGCCGGAATGCCACCAGGTGTTCAATGTTGTCCAGAATAGCCTGGAGTGGATAGTGGCTGACGAGGGACATTTCGGCCACCAGGCGGATGGCCACGATATTGTCCTCACTGAAGCTTTCAATTATCCCTATTTGCCCGTCTTTTAACTCCACCACCACCGGCAGGCGCCAGGCCGACAGCGTGTAGCCGCTGCGTTGATAGACCAGACAATGCAGCCCGGCATGGCGCGAGAGGTATTGCAGTGCCTCAGCTAAGGTTTTTTGGCTGCTGCCTCACTCTGCCGCCGCCTGTAATGTCCCGGGAGAAAAACTCTGGCGGTAGTGGTTAGCAATAAAAGAAATTGCCGTGGCCCAGTCCGGTAAGTTATAGATATCGCTATGGTTAGCGGATGTACTCATGGGCGGATCTCCACGCCCTGAATATTATGATTATCCAGGGCGAATACATTGCGCGTTTTTCCGGTACTGAACAGGCAGTCCAGCTGCAGTGAACGCAACTGAGCCTCAGTCTGTACCTGGCTGAATTGGGCCTGAAAAATCTCCTGGTCTACGTTCAGTAAATCAAGTAAGGGCCGCGATCCCAGCTGTAAATACTGATCCTGATACAGCGCGCGGGTCTGCTCACCCAGCACTTGCTGGCGCTGCTGAATGCGTATTGACTGAATAAGATTGACCGCCTCATCCTGGGATGCGGTGAGCTTTTGCCGGGCATTCAGTTGTTCAGCCCTGACCGATGCATTGGCCGCGGCCAGGCTTTGCAGTGAGGCTTCGCGGCTGGCGGTTAATGCCCCGCCCTGATAAATCGGCATTTCAACTTTTACCCAGGCCGAATACTGTGTTTTGTTCAATGCCGCGCTGTTGGCATAGTTATCATTCAGGTAGTGGGTGACCTCGGGCTCCAGAGAGATGGTCGGCAGCATTTGCGCCGTGGCGTTATCCACCTGCGCCTGGGCCTGATTCACCTGGGCAATGGCCGCCAGTACCGCAGGTACCGCATGGTAATTAATATCGGAGACACCACAGGCCTGGGTCATCCCCTGCGGGGCGCTATCGGCGACGGTGCCTATCTCCGCGGTACCAATATAGGTGGCGAGGGTCGCCCGCCAGCGCTGTAGCGCGGCTTCATACTGAGTTAGCGTTGCCTGCGCGCCTTCGATACGCGTATCGGTTTGCAACACATCCGATAACGATGTCGCCCCGGCATCATTGCGCTGGCGAATCAAATCACCAATACCTTTCAGTGATGTCATTTGCTGGCGGGCAATCGCCACTAATTTTTGGTAGCCCTGAACTTGCACCACCGCGGAAGCGGTATCGTGGGCAACCTGATCGATGGTGAGCATCACGTTCGCCTGATATTGTGCAACACCGGCGTCCGCCTGCCGGACAGCGCTTGAGACTTTGCCAAAGTCATAAAGCATTTGGGAAACAGACACCACCAGAGACGGTGAATACCCTGCCCCCTGATAGGTGTTGCTATAACCATTATTCATACCCGCACTGACTTGTGGGTAATATTTTGCTTTGGCAACATCCACCTTTTGGGCCTGTTCCATTAATTTCCCGACAGCCTGTGCCACTGTCGGATGCCAGTCCACCGCGGTTTTCACCGCAGTCTGGATAGTTAACTCACCCGTAATATGGGCATTTTTATTCAATAAGTTTTTGTCATCATAAGTCACCGCCTGACCTTGATTGTTATAAATATCATTTGCGCTGATATTCCCGGGCATCGCCGAAAGCTCTTCAGCACAAACGCTATTACTTATTCCATAAAAAAATAACAAGCCAGAATACCCACATAAAAATGCAGGCGTAATTTTATTTAAAAGCCCCATTAATGCCTACCCCTGTTAAAAACAATAATAAGACTCAGGCATACCGCGCCAGGTATTACCCTTTGGGTTTATTCATTTAATTTGCTCCCTTTATTTTTATAGCCTGAACAATGGCATCCGTCATTTAACTGGGTGGCACAAATCCATATGTGCCACACAGATCATATTTATTTATGAAGAAAGATGGCTGTCTAACAGTTCATCCAGGGTGTGGACCCCATTAATGGTAATCAGCGGTGTCGACTGATGCTGGGTACTACCGGTACCGTCGCGATCAATACTCACTACCGTATTACCGTTAACGTAGGAGAGCGAAATAAAGCTCCCCAGGGAATCACTGGATCCATTCCAGCCAACCAACAGCGCCGAGACATCGATATGATCACCCTGGGCGGCAGAGAAGTTATTCCAGGTATCGTGACCATTACCCCCATCATCGTTATCCGCCAGCAGATGGTAAACCAGCGAATCCCCGTAGACAGAGCCCACAATACTGTCTGCGTTGGCGCTGCTGACGATCTGCGGGGCTTTGTTGAATAAATCAGATTTCGGGTAAGTCTCCCCCGTAGCGGGTTGTGTTTTCAGGCAATACGCACACTTTCAGGCATACCTGCTTTCGTC
>NZ_WBXP01000030.1 GCF_016415625.1 Shimwellia pseudoproteus | reverse complement strand
TTTGAACTTTTGCTTTGTCACAGGATGTCGCTACAGGGTCAGGAGTGTGGTGATCTGATCCTAATTTCGGCTAAAAGTTCGATTTATTCAACAAAGCCGCCAGCGACAATTTACCGGCGCACAGCCCGGTGCCCGCCCCGGCCAGGGGAGATCCCGGTGCTAAGATAATGAATTTAAGCGGTATTTATTTTTTACAAATCGGCTGTAAGACTGGCACGCAAAGTGCAATAATACGCGGGTAGATGCTCATTCCATTTTTTATGTTCGCGGTAACGCCTCATAATGCCCAGGAATGACGCAGAGCTGTTTACGGTGCTTATCGTCCACCAGAGAGATGTCGCTAACGCCTCATCAAACACCATGGACACAACGTTGAGTGAAGCACCTTTGTTGTCTGAATGACCTGTTTCAACGCCCGCTTATTAGCGGGCGTTTTTTTATGGTCAGCGGCGGCAGGGCGGGAATTGCGGCATAAAAAAAGGCGAACCGATGTTCGCCTTTTTACTGCTCAGCTCCTGTCGTTCAGGAGGGGTTTTCATTCTTCAGGGTGAGCAATAACCCATCTCGGCGCATGGTCGCGGCCTCTTCCGGCTGGTTCTGCCGGTCAAGGGCATCCGCCAGCCAGGCGTAGTCATAAGCATCCGGGCGCAGCTTCAGCGCCGCGCGAAACGCGACGGTCGCCTCTTGCCATTCACCGTGCTTCATCAGTAACTGGCCAAGGGTGCTCCACAGCAGCGGGTTGTGCTCATCGGCTTTCAGCCGCTGGCGCAGCGCTTTTTCCAGCTGTTGTGGATTATCAGATTTCAGCTTCGGCATCAGCATGACCAGGCGGTCATCATACTGGTGTTTCAGGCCATCAAGGATAATCTGCTGGGCGCTCTGGTGATCATTGCACTCGATCAGATGGTCTGCCATGGCGACCTGCAAATCAGTCTGCTGGCGTGTCTTACGGCTCTGATTTTTCCACCACAGGTTGAGCCCTTCGCTGCCCTGTTCGGCCATGAGTTGCTCCATGATGCCTATCCACGCCTGCTGGCGCAGCGCATCGCGGTGTTGCTCATCGCCCAGCTGTGCTTTTTCCATCGACGGGATAATATCCAGCAGCGCACTCCAGGCGCCGGTGCGGATATACGCTTGTTCTGCCAGACGCAGAACCTCCGGGTGGCGGGGGGTGACTTCCAGTAACTTATCGACCCCGCGGCGGGCCGCATGGTTTTCATTACGGGCCAATTGCAGACGAACCCGGGTAATCTCTACCGGGATCTGGTCGTTATCCGCCAGTTCTGCGGCGCGCTCCAGATGCTGATTAGCGCGCATCTCGTCACCACGCTGTTGCGCGGCTTCTGCGGCCAGCAGGTAGTTCACCACGGGTTGTTCGGCGTGGTCGGCGTTTTTACTCATCAGTTTTTCAACCTGCTGGTAATCGCCTTCCGCCAGTTTTAACAGTGCCTGGCCGGTTTGTTTGCGGGCGCGGGTGCGTTTGCGGCCCATAAACCAACCGTGGGTGCGGGCGCCGGTACGGAAGATCCGCCGCAGCAGCCACTCAAGGGCAAACAGCACCACCAGGCTCAGCACCAGAATGATCACCAGCCCGGTGACACTGGTTTCCACGTTGTAGTTATCGGTCTGGATCAGCACATAACCCTGGTGGCCCGCCAGCATCGGCCCCAGTACGATACCGGCAATCAACAATAAGAAGAGTAACAGGACTTTGATCATGATTACTCTCCCTGAGCGGCAGCAGGCGCTGCGGGCGTGGCTGCCGGAGCAGGTGCAGGCGCGGCAGCGTCGGGTTTCCCGGCAGGGGTACTTTCCGGCGCCGGCGCGCTATGGGCCTGTGCCGGGGCTGCGGAGGCGCTGGACGGCTGGGCCATCAGGTTGCGTACCCGGGTTTGCACCAGTTTTTCAAGAATGGGCTGGCTTTTCAGGGCGTCGGGAACATCCATGGTGATGTTCTGCTGGCTCAGGGTATCCAGCTCTTCGAGGAAGGCGCGGGTGCTGGCATCATCAGTGTCATAGTAGGCACGTACCCAGGTGGCGACATTTTCCAGCGACTGTTTATAGACATCGTTCTGGTGGCGGGGGACGGCCTGGACGGCAATCAGCAGACGTGAACGGATATTTTCCCGCAGGTAGATGTCCTGGTTAGGCGCCAGCAGCGGCACGGCGGTTTCATCCCGGCGGCGAATGGTAATAAAGCTATCCATAAAGCTGTCCCAGCTTTTCATCAGATTCTGGCGCCACTCGGTCAGCGAACTGGAAAGCTCGGTACCGTCGGAATCCATCGGTGAATCATCAGTATTGTTGTCGGCCAGGTGCAGGTTATCGACCTGATTGGTCAACTGATTGAGCTTCAGAATAATGCCGTCATAGTCGACCTGCGTCAGGGTGGAGAGGGTGGCGATATCTTCGGTAATCGCCCGGCGCGCACCGATCAGGCTCGGATCATTCATGTCCGCCAGGCTGGCATCCGCGCTTTTCAGCAACGCCGCCGCGGTGGTCACGTCCTGATCGCTCCACAGTTTCCTGCCCGCCAGTTTGACCAGAAAGTCCGACTGGGCCAGCAGCCAGGTTTTGGCATCGCTGCCGGAGATCATCGCCACTTTTTGTTGCACGTCGTTCAACGCTTTGGCGAGCTGATCCCGGGCGGTGTTGGCGGCGGCCAGCTGTGTAGCTTGCTGGCTGAGCAGGGTGTTAAAGGTCTCCTGCTGCTGCTTTTGCTGTTGTTGCAGGGCGGCCAGCTGGCTACTGAGTGTATCGTTGGTCGCCAGCTGTGATGACGCCTGGTGTTTCCCCCATGTATATAAACTGACGCCAGCCGCCAGCGCGATGGCGATAGCAATGGCGCCCAGGGCGATACCGGCCATGCCGTTACGGGAGGATTTTGCTGCAGGTGTCGTAGGGGCAGCATTTTTTTTTGTTTTTGCGGCTGATGACCCCACGGCAGTGGTGGTTTCTTCAACCCCGGCAGAGGGCTCTTTTTGTTGTTCCGTCATTCTGACATCCCATAGTTACTGTGATGGTAACGCGCGCAATAGCGCATCATTGTCCGCATTGTCGGCGACATAAATATCATGCCAGCCCAGCTCCCGGGCCAGGCAGGCCAGGCGCTCGCTGACCACAACCAACTGACAGGCCAGCAACCAGTCCGCCCGGTACCATTCCGGTGTGAGCGTATAAAGCTGGCGCAGCATTTCGCCACTGGTGACGATCAGGGTGCTTACGCCATGCTGTTGCCAGCGGTAAGCCTCTTCTGCGCCGTTATAGCATTTTGGGCTGCGCTGATAGCATTCGCACCAGGTGACATGCGCCCCGCGGGTTGCCAGGGTGTTCCCCAGCAATTCGCGGCCGCCATTACCGCGCAAAATGAGCGCGCGTTTACCGGCAATATTTTGTAATTCAGGTAATTGTAGCAAGACTTCACTGATTTCCCGATCCTGTGGGTAGTGAATGTCCAGCCCGCTGACCCGGTGAAAGGCCAGGGCGGTGGTTCTGCCGATGGCAAACCAGTTAACCTGAGCAGGCCACGCCAGGCCACGGCGGGTAAGTTCACCGCGCGCGTACTCTACCGCATGTTGTGACAGGACAAATCCGAGATCGCCCGGCGCCAGCCCGGCCAGGGCGGCGGGCAGGCCAGCCAGTTCACGGCCCGGTGAGAATTCAATGAGTGGAAAATGCCAGGCCTCCCGCCCCAGGATGCGCAGGCGCGCGACCAGTTGCTCTCCGGCAGGAGAAGGGCGGGTGACCAGAATACTCATGCGGATGTTTCTCCGTCCGATAGCGCGGCCAATATATCCCGGGCGCCGTTGGCCAGCAGTTCGTCTGCCAGGTCAATCCCCAGGGCTTCGGCCTGCGCCGCTGGCCCGCGACGCTCACCGCGGATCATCACACTACCGTCTGGTGAACCCACCAGGGCGCGCAGCCAGATTTCATTCCCCTGCAGTTCAGCATAGCTGCCAATTGGCACCTGGCATCCCCCTTCCAGGCGAATATTCATGGCGCGTTCGGCGGTGACCCGGGTAGCGGTGGCATCGTGATTCAATACCGCCAGTAAATCCCGGGTGTTGTGATCATCCAGCCGGCACTCAATGCCCACCGCGCCCTGGCCCACCGCAGGCAGAGACTCTTCCGGGGAGAGTAATGAACGAATACGGGATTCCAGCCCGAGGCGTTTCAGCCCGGCGGCGGCGAGAATAATGGCGTGATACTCGCCGTTATCCAGCTTACTGAGCCGGGTGCCGACGTTACCGCGCAGTGAACGAATAATCAGGTCCGGGCGGCGGGCGGCAATCTGGCACTGGCGGCGCAGGCTGGAGGTGCCGACAATGCTACCCGCAGGCAGCGCATCCAGGTTGGCGTAATCATGAGAGACAAACGCATCGCGCGGATCTTCCCGCTCGCAGATTGTTACCAGCCCCAGCCCTTGCGGAAAGGACACCGGCACATCTTTCATTGAGTGAACCGCGATGTCTGCACGGCCATCCAGCAGGGCATGTTCCAGTTCTTTGACGAACAGCCCCTTGCCCCCCACTTTGGCCAGCGGGGTATCGAGGATAATATCACCACGGGTGACCATGGGGACCAGCTCCACCGTCAGCGTTGGGTGGCTAGCTTCCAGGCGCGTTTTGACGTATTCCGCCTGCCATAATGCAAGAGGGCTCTGGCGAGTGGCAATTCTTAATACTTTGTCTAACATGCTAGTTACCGTCTATTTATTCTTTGCCCATCCTAACATCATTGCCGATGAAAGGCTGTTAATGTGCCTGTTTTTGCCGGTGCGACGGGCGAGACACATACGATGATATAAAGGTGTAAAGATCGTGGCCGGATTGACTTTGTAACGTATCTTTCTTTACGGTCAACAGGCAAGGTGTTAAATTGATCACGTTTCCAGCAGTTGTCTACCTGACTTATCACAAACACAACGGTAGACGTATGGAAGCGGGTTACTTCTGAGAAATACTGAAACCATCAGGCGATACGTCTTGTACCTCTATATTGAGACTCTGAAACAGAGACTGGATGCCATCAACCAATTGCGTGTCGATCGCGCACTGGCTGCTATGGGGCCTGCCTTCCAACAGGTTTACAGTCTGCTGCCTACATTGTTGCATTATCATCATTCGCTGATGCCAGGCTACATTGATGGTAACGTTCCCCACGGGATTTGCCTCTATACGCCGGATGAGACACAACGTCATTATCTGGATGAGCTGGAGCTCACTCGCGGTATGCCGCCCCAGGCGGAATTAGCCGGGGAGCTGCCGATAACCGGCGTCTATACCATGGGCAGTACCTCCTCCGTGGGCCAAAGCTGTTCCTCCGATTTAGATATCTGGGTGTGCCATCAGGCATGGCTGGATGCCGACGAACGTCAGCTGTTACAGCGTAAATGCAGCCTGCTGGAAAGCTGGGCCGCTTCCCTTGGGGTTGAAGTCAGCTTCTTCCTGATTGATGAAAACCGGTTCCGCCACAATGAGAGCGGCAGCCTGGGTGGGGAAGACTGCGGTTCAACCCAGCATATTCTGTTACTGGACGAATTTTACCGCACCGCGGTACGCCTGGCCGGGAAACGTATCCTGTGGAATATGGTGCCGGGGCAGGAAGAAGACCATTACGACGATTACGTCATGACCCTGTATGCCCAGGGGGTGCTGACACCGAATGAGTGGCTGGATCTGGGGGGCTTAAGCTCACTGTCCGCCGAAGAGTATTTTGGTGCCAGCCTGTGGCAGCTGTATAAGAGCATTGATTCCCCCTATAAAGCCGTGCTGAAAACCCTGCTGCTGGAGGCGTATTCCTGGGGGTACCCCAATACCCAGCTGCTGGCAAAAGAGATTAAACAACATCTGCATGACGGGGAGATCGTGTCATACGGTCTGGATCCCTATTGCATGATGCTGGATCGGGTAACCCGTTATTTGATAGAGGTAAACGACGACGCGCGCCTCGATCTGATCCGCCGCTGCTTCTACCTGAAGGTGTGCGAAAAACTCTCCCGGGAGCGGGCCTGCGTTGGCTGGCGCCGTGAAGTGCTGAGCCAGCTGGTCAAGGACTGGGGCTGGGATGAGCAACGTCTGGCGATGCTGGATAACCGCGCCAACTGGAAAATTAAAGAAGTTCGCGACGCCCATAATGAACTGCTCGATGCCATGATGCAGAGCTACCGCAACCTGATCCGCTTTGCACGGCGCAATAATCTGAGCGTCAGCGCCAGCCCTCAGGATATCGGGGTGCTGACGCGCAAGCTGTATGCGGCATTTGAAGCGCTGCCGGGGAAAGTGACTCTGGTTAACCCGCAGATATCACCGGACCTCTCCGAACCGAATCTGACCTTTATCCATGTGCCGCCGGGGCGCGCTAACCGTACCGGGTGGTACCTGTATAACCGCTCGCCGGACATGAACTCGATTGTTAGCCAGCAGCCGCTGGAATATAACCGTTATCTGAATAAGCTGGTGGCCTGGGCCTGGTTTAGCGGCCTGCTGACTTCGCGCACCCGGCTGTTTATTAAGGGCAACGGCATCGTCGATTTACCAAAATTGCAGGAAATGGTGTCAGACGTGTCGAGCCATTTCCCGCTGCGGCTGCCGTCTCCGACCCCGAAAGCGCTCTACAGCCCCTGTGAGATTCGCCATCTGGCGCTGATTGTTAACCTGGAATATGACCCCACTGCGGCGTTCCGGGATCAGGTGGTACATTTTGATTTCCGCAAACTGGATGTGTTCAGTTTCGGCGAGGATCAGCAGTGCCTGGTGGGCAGTGTGGACCTGCTGTATCGCAACTCCTGGAACGAGGTGCGTACCCTGCACTTTAACGGCGAGCAGGCGATGATCGAAGCCCTGAAAACCATCCTCGGTAAAATGCATCAGGATGCGGCCCCGCCGGATAGCGTGGAAGTCTTCTGTTATAGCCAGCATTTGCGCGGCCTGATCCGCACCCGGGTACAGCAACTGGTCTCCGAATGCATCGATCTGCGGCTGACATGTTCCTCCAGCACGCGTCAGGAGCCCGGGCGCTTTAAAGCACTGCGGGTGGCTGGCCAGACCTGGGGGCTGTTCTTTGAACGGCTGAATGTGTCGGTACAAAAACTGGAAAATGCCGTGGAGTTTTACGGGGCGATTTCCAACAACAAATTGCACGGGCTGTCAGTACAGGTGGAAACCCACCATGTCCAGCTCCCGGCGGTAGTGGATGGTTTTGCCAGTGAAGGGATTATCCAGTTCTTCTTTGAAGAGAGCCCCGATGAGCAAGGCTTTACGATTTATATTCTCGATGAGAGCAACCGGGCGGAGATTTACCACCACTGCGAAGGCAGCGTGGAAGATCTGGTAAGGGATGTCTGCCGGTTCTATTCGTCGTCACACGACCGTTTCACCTACGGCTCCAGCTTTATCAACTTTAACCTGCCGCAGTTCTACCAGATTGTGACCGTCGATGGTCATAGCCAGGTGATCCCGTTTCGCAGCCAGCCCGGCCGGGTTGCTGCCGCGGCAGGGGCCGCTGGTGAAGCAGCCCCGCTGTTACAGCAATACCAGTAAAACCCTCAGGAGAAGCTGACCTTCTCACCGGACTGGGCGCTACAGGCCTCTTCCAGCAGGTGCCAGAAGGTGTCGCCGCTGCGGTCGCAGATCCACACATCGCCCTGGCGATCGAAATGGTAGCCGCCGTTTTTGGTGGCCAGCCATACCTGATGCAGTGGCTCCTGGCGGTTAATAATGATTTTGCTGCCGTTTTCGAAGCTCAGTGTCAGTACGCCGCCATTAATTTCACAATCAATGTCGCTATCGCCGTCATAATTATCCAGGGTTTCCTCGATGGTCATCCATAGCTCGTCAGCCAGACGATGAAATTCACTGTCGTTCATGGTCATTTCCTGTTGAAGGGTATCGCCGCAGTATAAAAGCTGCGCCGGGGAATAGGAATGGTATACGGTGCTGAGCGATAAGTGTCAGGAATATCCAGCTGTTTGCTGCATCGAAGTATTGCTTTTCGGGGATCACCTGCGATGATATAGCCATCACCTCATTTGCGGCGTAACGGGTTGCCTGCGCCATAAATGAGAACGTTTGTAGTAGCCACCAGAAAAAATAACAAGCGAGCAGGCATGAAGAATACGTTTAGAACGCTGGCGGTAATGCTGGTTCTGTTTAACCTCACGGGCTGTGGCTTAAAAGGGCCGCTTTACTTTCCACCGCAAGACGGTAAGCCCGCGAAGCAGCCGACAGCGACGCAGACCGCACGGCCAGACGAGCCTACCCGTAACGATCGCGGCGTTAGCAGCGGCCCAACTCAGGTCGATTACCAGTAATACATCGTTCATGGCCGCAGTAACGGAGTAAAAAATGCAGTTCTCTAAAATGCATGGTCTGGGTAATGATTTTATGGTCGTTGATGCGGTCACGCAGAACGTCTATTTTTCGCCGGAGCTGATCCGTAAATTGTCCGATCGCCATCATGGTGTCGGGTTTGATCAGTTACTGATCGTCGAGCCGCCTTACGATCCGGATCTCGATTTTCATTACCGGATCTTCAATGCTGACGGCAGCGAAGTCGCCCAGTGCGGCAACGGCGCCCGGTGCTTTGCCCGTTTTGTGCGCCTCAAAGGGCTGACCAATAAACGGGACATTCGGGTCAGCACCGCCAATGGGCGTATGATACTGAGTGTGTCGGAAGATGAACTGGTTACTGTCAATATGGGCGAACCGCGCTTTGAGCCATCCCAGATCCCCTTCCGGGCAAACAAAGCGGAAAAAACTTATATCATGCGTGCGGCGGAGCAGACAGTATTGTGTGGTGTGGTTTCCATGGGCAATCCACACTGTGTGATTCAGGTGGATGACGTCGACACCGCGCCGGTGGCAACCCTCGGCCCGGTGATGGAAAACCACGAACGCTTCCCGGAGCGGGCCAATATTGGCTTTATGCAGGTGATGCATAGCGAATATATCCGCCTGCGCGTTTTCGAACGCGGGGCCGGTGAAACCCAGGCATGCGGCAGCGGCGCCTGTGGCGCGGTGGCCGTGGGTATTCAGCAAGGGCTTCTGGCTGAGCGGGTTCGTGTCGACTTACCCGGTGGGCGCCTGGATATCGCCTGGAAAGGGCCGGGAAATCCGCTTTACATGACCGGGCCTGCCACCCATGTCTACGATGGATTCATACACTTATGAGTAATGCCGGAGAAACTCAGGAACAGCCAGAGCTCATCACGGATCGTGAGGTCTGTGAATATCTGAGCCAGCACCCGGATTTCTTTATACGTAATGCCCGTCTGGTGGAACAGATGCGTATCCCGCACCCGGTGCGCGGTACGGTATCGCTGGTGGAATGGCATATGGCCCGCCAGCGGGTCCAGATAAGCCAGATGGAAGAAGATATTGGCCTGTTACTGGAACAGGCCCGGGAAAACGAAGGGCTATTTTACAGCCTGCTGCGTTTACAGAGCCTGCTGGTGGCGGCGAGCAGCCTGCAGGATATGCTTAACCGGCTCCACCGCTGGGCCCGGGATCTTGGCCTTGCCGGGGCCAATGTGCGTCTGTTTCCGGACCGCTGGCGCATCGGCGCCCCTTCTGATTTCACCCATCTTGGGCTTAGCCACCAAAATTTTGAACCGCTGCGTATTCAGCGTTTCGGCGATGAGCAACACTACCTTGGCCCGCTGCATGGCCCTGAACTGCTGACGATGCTGCCCCAGGGCAAAGCTATCGGTAGCGTGGCAATGTCGCTCCTGGGCCGCGACGGCAACGATGGCGTGCTTATTTTCAGCAGCCGGGATCCTCAGCACTATCAGGCCGGGCAGGGGACTCAATTTCTGCGGGAAGTGGCGCTGATGTTACCGGGGTTGATTGAACGCTGGATTGAACGCGTATGACCCCCTCAGCATTGCAGCCCGCCGTCGATCGCTTTCTGCGCTACCTCAAAGTGGAGCGCCAGCTCAGCCCGGTGACGCTAATTAACTATCAGCGCCAGCTGGCGGCACTGATCGCGCTGGCAAGCGCGGCGGGGCTACAACAATGGGCCCAGTGCGATGCGGCGATGGTGCGTAATTTGGTGGTGCGCAGCCGGCGTGCCGGCCTCCAGGCGTCCAGCCTGGCATTACGGTTATCGGCCCTGCGCAGTTTCTTTGACTGGCTGATAGGCCAGGGAGAGCTACAGGCGAACCCGGCGAAAGGGATAACCACCCCGCGCGCCCCGCGCCATCTGCCCAAGAATATTGAAGTAGATGATATCAACCAGCTGCTGGATATCGACATTAACGATCCGCTGGCGGTACGTGACCGGGCAATGCTTGAGGTGATGTACGGCGCCGGGCTGCGTTTATCCGAACTGGTGAATATGGACTGCAAACACCTGGATCTGGCCAGCGGCGAAGTCTGGGTGATGGGCAAGGGCAGCAAAGAGCGGCGCCTGCCCATTGGCCGCAGTGCCGTGAGCTGGCTGGAGCACTGGTTCGATCTGCGTGAGTTGTTCGGCCCGGAAGATGACGCGGTGTTTGTCTCAAAACTCGGGCGGCGTATTTCCCCGCGTAACGTGCAGAAGCGTTTTGCCGAGTGGGGGGTAAAACAGGGGCTCAGTAGCCACGTGCACCCCCATAAACTGCGCCATTCGTTCGCCACCCATATGCTGGAGTCGAGTGGGGATTTGCGCGGGGTACAGGAGCTGCTCGGCCATGCCAACCTGTCTACCACCCAGATCTATACCCATCTGGACTTTCAACATCTGGCGTCGGTATACGATGCGGCACATCCGCGTGCGAAACGGGGGAAATCATAATGCATTTTTATCGCCCACTGGGGCCCATTGGGGCACTCACCTTTGACCTGGACGATACGCTCTACGACAACCGCCCGGTAATCCTGCGTACTGAGCAGGAATCCATGCGCTTCCTGCAGCAGTACCATCCCCGGCTCAGTGCGATGCAGTCAGCGGATTTTTTACAGCTGCGTCAGGCGCTGCGCCAGGCCGAGCCGGAGATTTATCACGACGTTACCGAATGGCGCCGCCGGGCGATTGAGCAGGCGCTCATCAATGTGGGGGTTACCCGCCAGGAGGCGCTGCTCGGGGCGGCGCGGGCGATGGCGGAATTTGCCCGCTGGCGCAGCCGTATTGCGGTGCCCGAAGAAACCCACCACACCCTGAAAGCCCTGGCGGCCAAATGGCCTCTGGTGGCCATCACCAACGGCAATGCGGACCCGGAAAAATGTGGCCTGGGCCATTATTTTGCGTTTGTCCTGCGGGCCGGTCCCGATGGCCGCGCTAAGCCTTATAGCGATATGTACCGGCTGGCGGCAGCGCGGCTGGATATGGCCCCGGGCAGGTTGCTGCATGTGGGGGATGATCTTACTACCGACGTTGCCGGCGCGGTGCGCAGCGGCCTTCAGGCATGCTGGATCAACCTGCGCGGCGGGAACCTGATGCATATTAGTGATAGCCGTTTAGTGCCGCATCTGGAAATTTCCGCCTTGGCATCCCTTACTGCACTGATATAATTCTCGCCAGTTCTGTATATAATTCCAGGGGTATTTGCCCCTTTTACTCCTCATGCGGCGGTGCCAATGGACGTTTCTTACCTGCTTGATAGCCTGAATGATAAACAGCGAGAGGCCGTCGCGGCACCCCGTAGCAATATGCTGGTGCTGGCCGGGGCCGGGAGTGGTAAAACCCGGGTGCTGGTTCACCGTATTGCCTGGCTTATCTCGGTAGAAAACTGCTCGCCGTATTCGATTATGGCGGTGACCTTTACCAACAAAGCGGCGGCGGAGATGCGCCACCGTATTGGTGAACTGATGGGTACCACCCAGGGCGGCATGTGGGTGGGGACATTCCACGGCCTGGCACACCGCCTGCTGCGCGCCCACCATATGGACGCCAACCTGCCCCAGGACTTCCAGATCCTCGACAGTGAAGACCAGCTACGCTTGCTGAAGCGGCTTATCAAGGCGATGAATCTGGACGAAAAGCAGTGGCCGGCCCGCCAGGCGATGTGGTTTATCAATGGCAAAAAAGACGAAGGGCTGCGCCCGCACCATATTGAGAGCTACGGCAACCCGGTAGAGCAAACCTGGCAGAAAGTGTACCAGGCTTATCAGGAAGCCTGCGATCGCGCCGGGCTGGTGGATTTTGCCGAATTGCTGCTGCGCGCCCATGAGCTGTGGCTCAATAAACCCCATATCCTCAACCACTATCGCGAGCGCTTTACCAATATCCTGGTGGACGAATTCCAGGACACCAACAGTATTCAGTATGCCTGGATCCGCCTGCTGGCGGGCGACACCGGCAAGGTGATGATTGTCGGGGATGACGATCAGTCAATTTATGGCTGGCGCGGGGCCCAGGTAGAAAATATTCAGCGTTTTCTCAACGACTTCCCCGGGGCAAAAACGATCCGCCTGGAGCAGAACTACCGCTCAACCAACACTATCCTCAGCGCGGCCAATGCCCTGATCGCCAATAACGCCGGGCGCCTGGGTAAAGAGCTGTGGACCGACGGCAGCGACGGTGAGCCCATTTCGGTGTATTGCGCGTTCAATGAGCTGGATGAAGCGCGCTTTGTGGTTAACCGGATCAAAACCTGGCAGGAAAACGGCGGCGCCCTTGAACAGTGCGCCATTTTATACCGCAGTAACGCCCAGTCCCGGGTACTGGAAGAGGCGTTGCTCCAGGCCAGTATGCCGTACCGGATCTATGGCGGGATGCGCTTCTTCGAGCGCCAGGAAATCAAAGATGCGCTCTCGTACCTGCGTCTGGTGGCTAACCGTAATGATGATGCGGCGTTCGAGCGTGTGGTGAACACCCCTACCCGCGGCATCGGCGATCGCACCCTCGATGTGGTGCGCCAGACCTCCCGGGATAGGCAACTCACCCTGTGGCAGGCGTGCCGGGTGCTGTTGCAGGAAAAAGCCCTCGCAGGACGCGCTGCCAGCGCGCTACAGCGCTTTATGGAGCTGATTGAGGCCCTGGCCCGGGAAACCGCCGACATGCCGCTGCACGTCCAGACTGACCGGGTGATTCATGATTCCGGCCTGAAGGTGATGTATGAGCAGGAAAAAGGCGAAAAAGGCCAGACCCGCATCGAAAACCTTGAGGAACTGGTTACCGCCACGCGCCAGTTCAGCTACCAGGATGAAGACGAAGATTTAATGCCGCTCCAGGCGTTCCTGTCCCATGCGGCGCTGGAGGCCGGAGAAGGCCAGGCTGATACCTGGCAGGACGCGGTACAGCTGATGACCCTGCACTCGGCAAAAGGGCTGGAGTTCCCCCAGGTGTTTATGGTGGGGGTAGAAGAAGGCATGTTCCCCAGCCAGATGTCCCTGGAAGAGGGCGGACGCCTCGAAGAGGAGCGCCGTCTGGCGTATGTCGGTATTACCCGGGCGATGCAGAAGCTGACTATTACCTATGCTGAAACCCGCCGGTTGTACGGCAAAGAGGCCTATCACCGGCCATCGCGGTTTATTGGCGAGCTGCCGGAGAACTGTATTGAGGAAGTGCGCCTGCGCGCCAGTATTAGCCGCCCGGCGAGCCATCAGCGCATGGGAACACCGCTGGCAGAGAACGACACCGGTTATAAGCTGGGCCAGCGGGTGCGCCACGCTAAGTTTGGCGAAGGGACCATTGTCAATCTGGAGGGCAGCGGTGAACACAGCCGTTTGCAGGTTGCTTTTCAGGGCCAGGGGATAAAATGGCTGGTGGCCGCCTATGCCCGGCTGGAAACGGTGTGATGGGGTAGCCGCCACCCCCTTCATCTTCCTGTCATCGATCCGGGGATAAATTATCCACAGCCGTTGGGTTGCGTGTTGACGCCATTTTACGGCTGGCGTAACATGCGCCCACGATTACACAAAGAGGACACATGCCTTGGACACACCCAGTAGATGCTGGCTCAACTACCTGTTATCCAGGTACAACTTCTAAGGCTATCCTCATGTGCCGATAGCCTTAGTGGTTGTCGGCGGTCTATACCCCGTCGCATTGAGTCAGGCTGTTTGGTCTGAAACCCCTCTCGTTTCTGTGTGCCCAGGTTCCGTCCTTACTTTTTGGTATTGGGAGTCCCGGTCATGTTGAGCGCATTTCAATTAGAAAATAATCGACTGTCCCGCATCGAGCTGGATGGGTCAGAGACACTGACCAGTTCGGTGTGGGTTGATCTGGTCGAGCCGGATGATAACGAGCGTGAACGCGTACAAACGGAGCTTGCCCAGAGCCTGGCGACACGCCCGGAGCTGGAAGACATCGAAGCATCCGCTCGTTTTTTTGAAGATGAAGACGGCCTGCATATTCACTCATTCTTCTTTTATGAAGATGCGGATGATCATGCGGGTAACTCCACGGTGGCCTTTACCATCCGTAATGGCCGTCTGTTTACCCTGCGCGAGCGTGAATTACCGGCTTTTCGCCTGTACCGCATGCGCGCCCGTAACCAGGAAATGGTCGACGGTAATGCTTATGAGCTGCTGCTGGATCTGTTCGAAACCAAAATTGAACAGCTGGCAGACGAAATCGAAAACATCTACAGCGATCTGGAAAAGCTCAGCCGGGTAATTATGGAAGGGCAGCAGGGCGATGAGTATGACGATGCCCTCTCTACTCTGGCAGAGCAGGAAGATATCGGCTGGAAAGTGCGGCTGTGTCTGCTGGATACCCAGCGGGCGCTGAACTTCCTGGTGCGTAAAGCCCGGTTGCCGGGTGGCCAGCTGGAACAGGCCCGGGAGATCCTGCGGGATATCGAATCCCTGGTGCCCCATAACGAGTCGCTGTTCCAGAAAGTGAACTTCCTGATGCAGGCGGCGATGGGGTTTATCAATATCGAACAGAACCGGATAATCAAAATCTTCTCGGTGGTCTCGGTGGTGTTCCTGCCGCCAACCCTGGTTGCCTCCAGCTACGGGATGAACTTTGAATTTATGCCTGAGCTGCACTGGAGCTTTGGTTATCCCGGGGCGATTGTGTTTATGATCCTCGCCGGGCTGGCGCCTTATCTCTATTTTAAACGCCGCAACTGGCTGTAAGCCTCAGACGGTCAAAAAAGGCCCGTTGCAGGTAACCACTGCCGCGGGCCTTTTTACGTTCTGGCTGATCTATCGCGCGCGGGCGGTGCGGCGCTGGGTATACAGGGCATCGGCGATAAAAATCCCCAGTGCGGCCCAGATAAAGGCAAAGGTGACCAGCTTGTCCGGGCCGGGAACCTCACCGTAGAACAGGATTGCCAGCACAAACATCAGGGTCGGGCCGATATACTGGAAGAACCCGAGGGTGGAGAGCCGTAACCGGGTGGCGGCACCGGTAAAACAGAGCAGCGGCACGGTGGTTATTACCCCGGCGGCCAGCAGCAGTATATTCAGGCTGGCGGGGTTACTGCCCAGATGGCTGGTGGGGCTGTCGGCAATCCCAAACAGATAAATGGCCGCCACCGGCAGTAGCCACAGGGTTTCAACCAGCATGCCGGTCTGGGCATCGACCGCAATTTTTTTACGTACCAGGCCGTAGAAGGCAAAACTGAAAGCCAGGCCGAGGGCTATCAGCGGTAGTGAGCCGAAGGTCCACAGCTGGACTATCACCCCGGTGGCCGCCAGTAACACCGCCAGCCACTGCATCCGGCGAAAGCGCTCGCCGAGGAATAACATCCCCAGCAATACGTTCACCAGCGGGTTAATAAAATAACCGAGGCTCGCTTCCAGCATATGGTTATGATTGACCGCCCAGATAAACAGCAGCCAGTTGCCGCCAACTAAAATGGCAGAGAGCGCCAGGGCCAATAACTTTTTGGGCATCTGGCGAATTTTACTGACCTGATGCCACTGACGGCTGAGGGTTATCAGCACCAGCATAAAGAAAAATGACCAGATAATACGGTGGGTCAGGATTTCATCCGCCGGGACGGCCAGGAGTAATTTAAAATACGCCGGGGCAATACCCCAGATAAAATAGGCGGCAATGGCGAGCATAATACCCTGCCGCGTTTGTTTCGGATCCATAATCCACAACATTAACCAGAGAAAAGTAGCCGGAGTGTAACAGGATTACGGCTATCACCCCACCATATAGGTTGCGGTGGTGCTGGCGATATGTAGCTGCGCATCGTTATGTAATTCCACTCTCGCTACCGCGACTTTATTCCCCGCCCGCAATAGCGTGGCGCTGGCGGTAAACCGCGTTCCGCGCCCCGGTCGTAAATAATCCACCCGTAAATCAATGGTTCCCATCCGTGATAATCGGCGATGTAACTCATCTTCACTGATGGTATCGTGGCGGCTAAGGGCATTACCGACACAGACCAAACCTGCGGCCACGTCCATGGCAGAGGCAATCACCCCGCCGTGCAGGATCTGCTGGGCCCAGTTGCCTATCATCATCGGCTGCTGGTTAAAGACCACGCGGGCAGACTGCGCATCATAGTGCTCCAGCTCCAGCCCCAGTGCCCGGTTAAAAGGCATCTGGTAAATAAACAGCTCGCCAACAATTTTCATGACGATTTCAGTGGTTAACAGGGTGGCGGACAAAATAACCTCCAGAGTGGTCGGATGAGTCTGAATGTTATAATGCTGTTTATTTTTTGAATTGCAAATGTTGTTATTAAGGATTAGTAAAGCAACTGAAGTTTTTGTAGGGTTAATGGTTAAATGCCCTGAGGGAAATTCAGATTATAAATATGTTCAGGAGAACCGGGCGGATGCGAAAGTTGGTGGTAAAAGTATTGGCAGCAAGTTTGCTGTCTGGCTCAGGGGTTGTTTTTGGGGCATCTGAAAGCACTGTGCACGATGCGTTACCGGTAAAAGGCAGTATTATTTATAATCTGTTGCAGGACCACGATAACCCCTTCGTTATTTATCCTTACGAAAGTAACTATGTCCTCTACACCTGGACTAGCGATCTCAATAAAGAGGCCATCAGCTCGTATAACTGGTCTGACAATGCCCGCAAAGATGAGGTGAAATTCCAGCTGAGCCTGGCGTTCCCGCTGTGGCGCGGTATTGTCGGGGATAACTCGGTACTGGCAGCGTCTTATACCCAGCGCTCCTGGTGGCAGTTGTCTAACAGCAGCGAATCCTCGCCCTTTCGCGAAACCAACTACGAACCGCAACTGTTTCTCGGCTGGGCGACGGCGTACCGCCTTGGGGACTGGACATTACGCGATATCGAAGTGGGCTATAACCACCAGTCCAACGGACGTTCCGACCCGACCTCACGCAGCTGGAACCGCGCTTATGCGCGCCTGATGGCGGAGAACGGCCACTTTCTGGTGGAGGTCAAACCCTGGTATGTGCTGGGTAACAGCAATGATAACCCGGACATCACCAAATATATGGGGTACTACCAGTTGAAGCTGGGTTATGAGCTGGGGGACTGGATATTCAGCGCCAAAGGCCAATATAACTGGAATACCGGCTATGGCGGCGCAGAGCTGGGGGTCAGCTACCCGATAACCAAACATGTCCGGCTTTACAGTCAGTTATACAGTGGATATGGCGAGTCGATGATTGATTATAACTTTAATCAGACCCGGATCGGTGTCGGGGTTATGCTTAACGATCTGTTTTAACCATTGCAGTTTCGGAAACGGGCGCTGAAAATAGCGCCTGTTTTATTTTCTACAGGCGGAGTAAACGTGGCAGAGGCGGAAGTGTTAAATCAGGTATCGCTGGCGAAGCAGGTCTTGCAGGAGACCTTTGGCTACCAGCAATTCCGCCCGGGGCAGGAAGCGATTATTGCCGCGATCCTCAGCGGCCAGGACAGCCTGGTGGTAATGCCCACCGGCGGGGGAAAATCGCTCTGCTACCAAATCCCGGCGCTGATCCTCGGCGGCCTTACGGTGGTGGTCTCCCCGCTGATCTCTCTGATGAAAGACCAGGTTGACCAGTTACTGGCGAACGGTGTTGCCGCCGCCTGTCTGAACTCGACCCAAAGCCGGGAGCAGCAGCTGGAGGTGATGAACGGCTGCCAGCGCGGGGAGATCCGCTTGCTGTATGTGGCGCCGGAGCGGCTGATGATGGACAGCCTTATCGACCAGCTCAGCCAGTGGAAATTAGCGCTGCTGGCGGTGGATGAAGCGCACTGTATTTCCCAGTGGGGCCATGATTTCCGCCCGGAATACGCACTCCTTGGCCAGTTACGTCACCGCTTTGCCGCGGTGCCGTTCGTGGCACTGACCGCCACGGCGGATGACACCACCCGGCTGGATATTGCCCGGCTGCTTGGGTTAAATGATCCGCTAATCCAGGTCAGCAGCTTCGACCGCCCCAACATCCGCTATATGCTGATGGAAAAATTTAAGCCCCTTGACCAACTGATGCGCTATGTCCAGGAGCAACGCGGCAAGTCCGGCATTATTTACTGTAACAGCCGGGCGAAAGTTGAAGACACTGCCGCCCGGTTACAGAGCCGCGGCATCAGCGCGGCGGCCTACCATGCGGGGCTGGAAAACGCGGTGCGTGCCCAGGTGCAGGAGCAATTCCAGCGGGACGATTTGCAAATCGTGGTGGCGACGGTGGCCTTCGGCATGGGCATCAATAAGCCCAATGTGCGGTTTGTGGTGCACTTTGATATCCCGCGCAATATTGAATCCTACTATCAGGAAACCGGCCGCGCCGGGCGTGATGGCCTGCCCGCGGAGGCGATGCTGTTCTACGATCCGGCTGATATGGCCTGGTTGCGCCGCTGCCTGGATGAAAAACCCACCGGCCCCTTGCAGGATATTGAACGCCATAAGTTGAACGCCATGGGCGCCTTTGCCGAGGCGCAAACCTGCCGGCGTCTGGTGTTACTGAATTACTTTGGTGAGGGGCGCCAGGCGCCGTGCGGCAACTGCGATATCTGCCTTGATCCACCGCGCCAGTATGATGGCCTGAAAGATGCCCAGAAGGCGCTGTCCGCCATTTACCGGGTTAACCAGCGCTTTGGTATGGGGTACGTGGTGGAAGTGCTGCGCGGGGCTAACAGCCAGCGTATTCGGGATAACCAGCACGATAAGCTGCCGGTCTACGGTATTGGCCGGGAGCAGAGCCACGAGCACTGGGTCAGCGTGATCCGCCAGTTGATTCACCTGGGAATGGCGACCCAGAATATTGCCCAGCACTCGGCGCTGCAACTGACGGAAGCCGCCCGGCCGATACTGCGGGGTGAAAACCCGCTGATGCTGGCCGTGCCGCGCGTTGTGGCGCTGAAACCCCGGGTGATGCAGAAGTCCTACGGGGGCAACTACGACCGTAAACTGTTCGCCAAATTGCGTAAACTGCGCAAGGCCATTGCCGACGAAGAGAATATTCCGCCTTACGTGGTATTTAACGATGCCTCACTGATTGAAATGGCCGAGCAAATGCCGGTGAGCCCCGGCGAAATGCTGAGTGTTAACGGGGTGGGCACGCGCAAACTGGAGCGTTTTGGTAAGCCGTTTATGACTCTGATCAGGCAGCATGTTGATGGCGATGATGAAGAGTAGTCAGCGCCGATAAAAAGTGACAATATACGCGTCCTGATCTTCCTCTTCCTTTCTCAGAGTCTGCTATGTTGATGCTTTTTTTAACGGTGGCACTGGTGCATCTGATTGCACTGATGAGCCCGGGGCCTGACTTTTTCTTTGTTTCCCAAACCGCGGTAAGCCGCTCGCGCAGAGAAGCGATGCTGGGGGTACTGGGGATCACGGTTGGTATTATGGTCTGGGCGGCGGTGGCGCTGCTGGGGTTACACATCCTGCTGCAAAAAATGGCCTGGCTGCATAGCGCTATTATGGTCGGCGGTGGCCTGTACCTGTGCTGGATGGGCTACCATATGCTGCGCGGCGCCTTAAAGAAAAAAAACGGCGAGACTGAAGCACCGGTGGTGGAGCTGGCCCATAACGGCTGGCGCAGCTTCCTGAAAGGGCTGCTGACCAATCTGTCTAACCCGAAAGCGATTATCTACTTTGGTAGCGTGTTCTCCCTGTTTGTGGGCGATAGCGTTGGCCACTCTGCGCGTATTGGCCTGTTTGTGATGATTGCACTGGAGACTTGCGCCTGGTTTAGTGCAGTGGCCTGCCTGTTTGCCCTTCCGGCGATGCGCCGCGGTTATCAGCGCGCGGCGAAGTGGATTGACGGCATGGCCGGGGGGTTATTTACCCTGTTCGGTATTCATCTGATCATCTCCCGCTAATCATCGCCTGCTAACTACCGCAACATCATGTTGGCGCGCCGGAACGCACCGCGCGCCTGTTTTAACCCCGCCTGCTGTGATGCCTGGCTTTCCCGGTCTGTTATTGGGTCATCGTGTTGTGATGCAGCCATTCTCGCAATGTCTTACTGTGAGGGTGGGAAACTCCCCCGGGTAAACACTTTTATGCCACAATGCGCTATTGTTGTTGAAGGCGCACATGCTGCCCAGTTGCTCAAAACACGACTTTATAAGCACGGAAGTTGATGACCACCTATGTTAAAAGGCAAAAATAGTTGGTTTTACAGGGAAAAATGCTTCGCCGCGTTTTCCGTTGGCCCGCTGACTGACTTCTGGCAGTTACGGGAGGAAGGTGAATTTGCTGGTGTAGAGGGGGTCCCGATACGCTACGTAAAGTTCTGCGCCTCCCACCATGAACAGGTCGTGGTGATTTGCCCCGGGCGGATCGAAAGTTACGTTAAATACGCGGAGGTCGCCTATGACCTCTACCAGCACGGCTTCGACGTGTTGATTATTGATCACCGGGGGCAGGGGCGATCTGGCCGGTTACTGGCGGACAGCGACTGCGGCCATGTGGTTAAATTCAGCGATTATGTCGATGACTTCGAGCAATTCTGGGCCCGGGAGGTGGCACCCGGCCCGTGGCGTAAACGCTATTTACTGGCCCACTCTATGGGGGGGGCGGTGAGCGTGCTGTTCCTGCAACGCCACCCGGACGCAGCAGATGCTGTTGCCCTGAGCGCGCCGATGTTCGGGATTATTATTCGCTTCCCGGACTGGATGGTGCGCCATATTCTTGACTGGACCGAAGAACGCGCCCGTTTTCGCGATGGCTATGCCATTGGCACTGGCCGCTGGCGGGCGCTGGGGTTTGGTCTCAATATTCTGACCCACAGCCGCGAGCGTTACCGGCGCAATGTGCGCTTCTACGCGGATGAGCCAGAGCTGCGGGTGGGCGGCCCGACCAATCATTGGGTACGGGAAAGCCTGCTTGCAGGAGAACAGGTGATGACAGGGGCCACTGACATCACCTCGCCGGTATTATTACTCCAGGCCGCAGAGGATCATGTGGTGGACAACAGTGCCCACGACCGGTTCTGTGAGGCGATGGCCGCGGCGGGCCACCCTTGTGAGGGGGAGAAACCGTTAGTTATACCCGGGGCGTACCACGAGATCCTGTTTGAAAAGGACACTATGCGCGCCGCTGCGCTGACTGCCATTGTTGATTTCTTCAAACGGCATTAAGCGCTTCGCCTGGCGGATAGACCGCCGTGTATCTTACTACCAGAGGTTAAATTCATCTTATGTACCAGATTGTTGCATCTGATTTAGATGGCACATTATTGTCCCCTGACCACCTGTTAACCCCCTACACCAAAGAGACGCTGCAACAGCTTACGGCCCAGGGCGTGCATTTCGTCTTTGCCACCGGACGCCACCATATCGATGTGGCGCAACTGCGTCATAATCTTGGTATTGATGCGTTTATGATAACCTCCAACGGCGCCCGGGTTCACGATACCGCCGGTAATCTGGTTTTCGCCCACGACCTGGCTGAAGATATTGCCAGTGACTTGTACGGCATGGTGTATAACCGCCCGGATATCGCCACCAACGTCTACCGGGGGGATAACTGGCACATCAGCCGTCCGCGCCCGGAAGACATGGTCTATTTCAAAGAGAGCGTGTTTAATTATCAGGTGTTTGAGCCGAAAACGCTGAAAACCGACGGCGTAAGTAAGGTCTATTTCACCAGCGACACCCATGAAACCCTGCTCCCGCTGGAGGCGTCAATTAATGCGCGCTGGGGGGATCGGGTGAATGTCAGCTTTTCGACCGTGACCTGTCTGGAAGTGATGGCCGGCGGGGTTTCTAAAGGCCATGCGCTGGCGTCGGTATCCTCCAGAATGGGCGAGAGCCTTGCATCCTGTATCGCCTTTGGTGACGGCATGAACGATCAAGAGATGCTGACCATGGCGGGTAAGGGCTGCATTATGGGGAACGCCCATCAGCGCCTCAAGGATCGCCTGCCAACGCTGGAAGTGATAGGCTCAAACCGCGATGACGCCGTACCCCGCTATTTACGTAAGCTGTACGCTATCGCCTGACCCCCGGTTGCCACCGCGACGAGTGGTGATTTTATCATCACTCGTCAACCGTATTTCCCGCTACAATGGCCGCTGTTCCCCACCACTGAGACACGCTATTGTGCCATTGCTTATAATCACCACTATTTTGTGGGCCTTCTCGTTCAGCCTGATTGGCGAGTATCTGGCAGGCCATGTCGACAGCTATTTTTCTGCCCTGGTGCGGATTGGGCTGGCGGCGCTGGTGTTCCTGCCGTTCCTGCGCATTGCCGGGCAAAAATACCGGGTCCTCGGGCTGTATATGCTGGTGGGGGCATTGCAACTGGGGGTGATGTATATTTTCAGTTTCCGGGCCTATTTGTACCTGACGGTGCCGGAGTTCCTGCTGTTCACTATTTTTACCCCGCTGTACGTTACCCTGATTTACGATCTGATAAGCGGCCGCACCTTGCGCTGGGGTTATGCGCTCAGCGCTTTGCTGGCGGTTATCGGGGCGGCAATCATTCGCTATGACAAGCTCAGTGACCACTTCCTGTTTGGTTTGCTGCTGGTCCAGCTGGCCAATATCTGTTTTGCCATCGGCATGGTGGGCTATAAACGCCTGATGGAGCTCTATCCCATTGCGCAGCATACGGCGTTTTCCTGGTTTTACCTGGGCGCCCTGCTGGTAGCCGCGCTGGCCTGGTTTATGTTGGGTAACCCGCAGCACCTGCCCACCAGCGGCTTACAGTGGGGGATCCTGGCCTGGCTGGGGGTTGTGGCCTCGGGGCTGGGGTACTTTATGTGGAACTATGGCGCCACCCAGGTGGACGCCGGCACCCTCGGGATCATGAATAACGTCCATATCCCGGCCGGGCTGCTGGTTAACTTTCTTATCTGGCAAGAGCGACCAAACTGGCCCGCGTTTATTGTGGGAGGGTCAGTGATCCTGGCTTCACTGTGGGTGCATCGGCGCTGGGTCGCTCCGCGTTGCGTACCAGCGGCAGATGATCACAAGCGTGCTGCCGGGCAGAGCGAATAAACGCATCGACCGCCGGCTGGCGCTGCTCCCCGTCCCGGACGGCAGCGTACAGCCGGCTCCATAGCCCATCACCCAGGGTTTTCGTCACCACCAGACCCTGGCGTTCAAAAGACTCCACCACCCAGTGCGGCAGTGCCGCGATCCCCATTTTGGCCGCCACCATCTGTACCAGCAACAGGGTGTTATCCACGCTTTTCAACTGTGGGCTGACACCGGCAGGTAACAGGAAATGCCGCCAGATATCGAGGCGCTGGCGCTGAACCGGGTAGATCAGCAGGGTTTCGCTGGCTAAATCCTCCGGGGTGATATGGCGCCGCTCCGCCAGGGGGTGATCCGTCGCCAATACCAGACGCACTTCATAATCGAACATCGGCGAGTAGTGCAGGCCGCTGCGCGGCAAAATGTCCGATGTCAGCACAATATCCAGCTCGCCCTGCTGGAGCGACGGCTGCGGATCAAAGGTCACACCGGATTTGAAATCTACCTCCACATGGGGCCAGCTTGCCCGAAAATGCGCCAGCGCCGGCGCCAGCCACTGAATACAGCTATGGCACTCAATGGCTATCCGCAGCCTGGCCTGTTGGGGCTCCTGGCAGGCCTGGAGTGCCCGGGTGATTTGCGGCAACACTTGCTCTGCCAGGTGCAGCAGTACCTCGCCCTGAGGGGTAAAACGCAGCGGCTGACTCTTACGCACAAACAGGCGAAAGCCGAGGCGCTGCTCAAGGTCAGAAAACTGGTGAGAGAGGGCAGACTGGGTCTGATGCAATGAGGCCGCCGCTGCTGCCAGCGAGCCGCAGTTACGCAGAGCCTGTAAGGTCCGCAAGTGTTTTATCTCGATCATGAAAGTTGTTCACCCGGCTATGAAGATATTGCGCTTGAGGAATATACAGTACCTGCTGATTATGGATGTGTAAACATCTGGACGGCTAAACATCCCAATTTACCTGAATAGATCGATTTTTCGGGGGCGATAACGGGGCTGACCGCGTGCGTTATTCCGCGGTTATCAATAAAACCCCATTATTATCAAACAATAATCGGGTGTTGCAGTGTGCTGAGGCTTTCCGGTCACTTTCATCGTGCTAACAGGAAAAAGAACATGACAATCATTAACCACACCCTTGGTTTCCCCCGTGTTGGCTTGCACCGCGAACTGAAAAAAGCCCAGGAGCGTTATTGGGCAGGTAACTGCACCCGTGAGGCGTTGCTCAATACCGGCCGCGAGCTGCGTGCCCGCCACTGGCAACAACAGCAAGAGGCGGGGATTGATCTGCTGCCGGTGGGGGATTTTGCCTGGTATGATCATGTGCTGACCACCAGCCTGATGCTGGGTAATATCCCGGCCCGCCACCAACATGCCGATGGCCAGGTTGATATTGATACCCTGTTCCGCATTGGCCGTGGCCGTGCTCCCACCGGCGAGCCCGCTGCCGCCGCCGAAATGACCAAATGGTTTAACACCAACTATCACTATATCGTGCCCGAGTTCACCAAAGGCCAGTCGTTTGCCCTGACCTGGACCCAGTTGCTGGATGAAGTAGACGAAGCCCTCGCCCTTGGTCATAAGGTGAAACCGGTTATCCTCGGGCCGCTTACTTACCTGTGGCTGGGGAAAGTGAAAGGGCAGGCTTTCGACCGTCTGGATCTGCTGGCGTCCATCCTCCCGGTGTACCAGCAGGTGCTGGCGGCGCTAGCCCAGCGCGGTATCGAGTGGGTACAGATTGATGAGCCTATCCTGGTGCTGGCGCTGCCGCAGGCGTGGCGCCAGGCATACCAGGAGGCCTACCAGGCGCTGGCCGGGCAGGTCAAACTGCTGCTGACCACCTATTTTGAAGGGGTTACCCCGAATCTGGACGTGATCACCGCGCTGCCGGTTCAGGGGCTGCATGTGGATCTGGTCCACGGCCATGATGATGTGAACACCCTGCACCAGCGCCTGCCGGAGAGCTGGCTGCTGTCTGCCGGTCTGATCAACGGCCGGAACGTGTGGCGGGCGGATCTGCGTGAAAAATTCGCTCAGGTGAAGGCGCTGGTGGGCCAGCGGCCGCTGTGGGTGGGCAGCTCCTGCTCCCTGCTGCACAGCCCCATTGATCTGCGTGTCGAAACCCGTCTTGATGACGAAGTGAAAAGCTGGTTCGCCTTCGCCCTGCAAAAATGCGCTGAGCTGGCGCTGCTGCGTGATGCCCTGAACAGCGGCGATACAGACGCGATTGATGCGTGGAGTGTGCCCATCCGGGCGCGACGCCATTCCAGCCGGGTACATAACCCGGCGGTCGCGGCGCGCCTGGCGGCGATCACCCCCCGGGATAGCGAGCGCCATCAGCCTTATACTCAGCGCGCACAGGCCCAGCGCGCCCGCTTTCAGCTCCCGGACTGGCCGACCACGACCATTGGTTCTTTCCCGCAGACCACCGAGATCCGCGGTTTGCGCCTCGATTTCAAACGCGGCCAACTGGACAGCAACGGCTACCGCACCGCTATTGCCGGGCATATCAAACAGGCAATTCAGGAGCAGGAGCGCCTGGGTCTGGATGTGCTGGTCCACGGCGAAGCGGAACGTAACGACATGGTGGAGTATTTCGGTGAGCATCTTGACGGGTTTATTTTCACCCAGAACGGCTGGGTGCAGAGCTATGGTTCCCGTTGTGTAAAACCCCCGGTGGTGATCGGCGATATTAGCCGCCCGGCACCGATTACCGTGGAGTGGGCGCAATACGCCCAGTCGCTGACGGACAAGCCGGTAAAAGGCATGCTGACCGGGCCGGTGACCATTTTGTGCTGGTCCTTCCCGCGGGAAGACGTCTCCCGGGAGACTATCGCCAAACAGATAGCGCTGGCATTGCGTGACGAGGTGGCGGATCTGGAAGCGGCGGGTATCGGGATTATTCAGATTGATGAACCGGCACTGCGGGAAGGGTTACCGCTGCGCCAGAGTGACTGGCAGGCGTACCTCACCTGGGCGGTGGATGCATTCCGCCTGAATGCCGCGGTGGCGAAGGACGATACCCAGATTCACACCCATATGTGTTATTGCGAGTTTAACGACATCATGACGTCGATTGCCGCCCTGGATGCCGATGTGATAACGATTGAGACCTCGCGGTCCGATATGGAACTGCTGGAATCTTTTGAGGCATTTGAATACCCAAATGAGATAGGGCCCGGGGTCTATGACATTCACTCACCGAATGTGCCGAGTGTGGCGTGGATTGAGAACCTGCTGCAGAAAGCCGCCCAGCGGATCCCGGCGGAGCGGCTGTGGGTGAACCCGAACTGCGGCCTGAAAACCCGCGGCTGGCCGGAAACCCGCGCCGCCCTGGCAAACATGGTCACCGCGGCGAAAAATCTGCGTAACGCCTGATATTACGGGTGATAATCGCCCCGTCGCCATTCGGCTGCGGGGCTTTTTTTCGGATACTGCGCCCGGGTTATTTGGCCTTGCCGTACAGCGCGAACCAGTCCAGCATCCGCTGCCAGCCGTCTTCGGCTGACGCTTTGTGGTAGCTGGGGCGGTAGTCTGCATTAAAGGCGTGGCCCGCCTCCGGGTAGACAATAATTTCTGCCCGGGCATTGGCCGCGCGCAATGCCTGGCGCATGGTCTCCACGCTCTCCAGCGGGATGCCGGTATCCTGGGCGCCATAGAGCCCCAGTACCGGGGCACTGAGATCCGTGGCAACATCCACCGGGTGTTCGGGGGAATTGAGGGATTTATCGCCGGTTAGCCGGCCATACCAGGCCACCGCCGCTTTCAGTTGTGGGTTATGGGCCGCATACAGCCAGGTGATCCGCCCGCCCCAGCAGAAGCCGGTAATCATCAGGCGCGAGGCGTCCCCGCCATTTCTGCCCGCCCAACTGGCCACGTGGTCCAGATCCGCCAGTACCTGGCTATCCGGCACTTTGGCTACCAGGCCGGTGATCAGTGTCTGGATATCACCAAAATCACTGGCGTCCCCCTGGCGGAAGTAAAGCTCCGGGGCGATGGCCAGATACCCTTCCCGGGCCAGGCGGCGACAGATGTCGCGGATATGTTCGTGAACGCCAAAAATTTCCTGTACGACGATAACGATGGGCAGCGGGCCATGGGCCTCCTTCGGGGCGGCCACATAGGCTGGCATGCTGTCTCCGCGGGTTGGCACGCTGGTTTCATGCGCGGTAATGCCGTCCGTGGAGGTATGAATGGTGTCTGCGGTGATAGGGGAAGCGGCAGGTGCAAAGTTCGCTTCGGCCTTATTATGGGTTGTATTGTCTGTCATGGCATTCTCCGTACCCGTTATGTACTCGTGATATATCTGTGATATAGCGCAGTGAGTTAACTATAGACTGTGTTATTTGCGCCGCAAAAGTCGCCAGGTGAGCGCACAGGATGCATGGTGCATGTCTTGAAATGTGATGATTATCACTATTTACTTGCCGCTTAATGTAATTTGTTTCATTTGAAGTGAAGTGAATCACGAAATGTTGCCGGGGGCTTCGGTAGAGTACCGTTTTGCTAACCGGATAAATGACCCGCGAAGGAGTTAGTCATGTCTCAGTCTGATGTTTTTCACCTTGGTCTCACGAAAAATGATTTACAGGGCGCCACGCTGGCAATTGTTCCCGGCGATCCGGAGCGGGTGGAAAAGATCGCCGCGCTGATGGATAACCCGGTTAAGCTGGCATCACACCGCGAATTTACCTCCTGGCGTGCAGAGATGGACGGCAAGCCGGTGGTTATCTGCTCTACCGGTATCGGCGGCCCGTCAACCTCGATTGCGGTTGAAGAACTGGCCCAACTGGGGATCCGTACCTTCTTGCGGGTTGGCACCACCGGGGCGATTCAGCCGCATATTAATGTCGGCGATGTGCTGGTTACCACCGCCTCTGTGCGTCTGGACGGCGCCAGCCTGCACTTTGCACCGCTGGCGTTCCCGGCGGTTGCCGACTTTTCCTGTACCACCGCGCTGGTAGAGGCGGCCCGTGAGGTGGGGGCTGCCACCCATATCGGAGTGACGGCATCGTCAGATACCTTCTACCCGGGGCAGGAGCGCTACGATACCTTCTCGGGCCGGGTGACCCGCGAGTTCCAGGGCTCGATGGCGGAATGGCAGTCCATGGGTGTGATGAACTATGAAATGGAATCTGCCACTTTGCTGACCATGTGCGCCAGCCAGGGGCTGCGCGCCGGGATGGTGGCTGGGGTGATTGTTAACCGCACCCAGCAGGAGATCCCCAATGCCGAAACCATGAAACAAACCGAAAGCCACGCGGTGCGTATTGTGGTGGAAGCGGCCCGCCGTCTGCTGTAGCAATGACTTTCCCCAGGCCAGCATCGCTGGCCTGATCCTCTCCGTATTCTTCCACACAACATTCCGCACCATTTTTTATCTGGACATTCATACAGCATCACCTTAGCTTTCCTGACAGGTATTTCCGGGACTGAGGGCGTTGTGGATCTGACGATTATTTATCTGATTGTGGCGGTGGCTGCCGGTATGGCGATTGGCTGGCTGGCCTGTGGGCTGAATGCGGCACGCCAGAAGGCCGCCGATCAGGAGGCCCAGCGTGACACCTGGGGGGAGCTGATGGCTGCCCGCCAGGCGCTGGCGCAGAACACTCACTGGCGGGAGGAGTGCGAGCAACTGAACCGCGAGTTGCGTAATCAACTGGAGATCAACAGCGCCCAGGAGGCGGATCTGCGGGAAATGGCCACCCGGCTGGAAGAGGGCCGCCTGCGGGCAGATGAGAAAGTCCGCCAGATGATCAACAGCGAGCAGCGGCTGGCGGAGCAGTTTGAAAACCTCGCCAACCGTATTTTCGAGCAGAGCAGCCGCCGGGTGGACGAGCAAAACCGCCAGAGTTTGACCGGGTTACTCACCCCGCTGCGCGAACAGCTGGACGGCTTTCGCCGCCAGGTGCAGGAGAGCTTTGGCCAGGAGGCCAGAGAGCGCCATACCCTGGCGTATGAGATCCGTAATTTGCAGCAGCTCAATGCCCAGATGGCCCAGGAGGCGGTGAACCTGACCCGCGCCCTGAAAGGGGATAACAAAACCCAGGGCAACTGGGGGGAAGTGGTGCTCACCCGGGTGCTGGAAGCCTCCGGCCTGCGTGAGGGCCATGAATACCAGACCCAGGTCAGTATTGCTCTGGAGGGCAATGCCCGCATGCAGCCGGATGTCATCGTGCGCTTGCCCCAGGGCAAAGATGTGGTGGTGGATGCCAAAATGGTGCTGGTGGCCTATGAGCGTTACTTTAATGCCGACGATGACCAGATAAGAGAGGCGGCGCTGAATGAGCATATCGCCGCCATTCGTAACCATATTCGCCTGCTGAGCCGTAAGGATTATCAGCAGCTTCCCGGCCTGCGTTCCCTGGACTATGTGCTGATGTTTATCCCCGTGGAGCCTGCCTTTCAGGTGGCGATTGATCGTCAGCCTGAGCTTATTAGCGAAGCACTGAAGCACAATATTATGCTGGTCAGCCCCACCACGCTGTTGGTGGCGCTCCGTACTGTGGCGAATTTATGGCGTTATGAGCACCAGAGCCGTAATGCGCAACAAATAGCTGAACGCGCGGCCCGCCTCTATGACAAAATACGCCTGTTCGTTGATGATATGACCGTTATGGGACAAAGCCTTGATAAAGCAAGGGATAAGTACCAGGGAGCAATGAACAAATTGGCCCAGGGGCGGGGCAATATTTTACTTCAGGCGGACGCGTTTCGTGAGCTGGGCGTCGAGGTAAAACAGGAAATTAACCCGGAATTGATGGATCAGGCGCGCCAGAAGGTGGATGATAATTCGCCTTCTGAGGATGGCGAGGTTGAGTATCAGGCATCGCTGCCGGAGCACCACTATCAGGCGCAATATCGTTGAATATAGCCGGATAACGGGCTGGCCTGAACCATAGGGCAATCAACGCATATCTGTTACACTTCACAAACATTTATTGATTAACAGGCATTGAGATGGTTGAGGATACACAAGAAACGACGCATTTTGGCTTCCGTACTGTCGCTAAAGCCGAAAAAGAAGACATGGTGGCTCACGTCTTTCACTCTGTGGCTGCAAAGTACGATGTGATGAACGATTTGATGTCCTTCGGGATCCACCGCATCTGGAAGCGCTTTACCATTGATTGCAGCGGCGTACGCCGCGGGCAAAAAGTGCTGGATCTGGCCGGGGGCACCGGTGATCTTACCGCGAAATTCTCCCGCCTGGTGGGGGAAACCGGTGAAGTTATCCTCGCTGATATCAACGACTCAATGCTGAAAATGGGCCGGGAAAAACTGCGCAATATCGGCATCGTTGGCAACGTCAACTATGTACAGGCCAATGCCGAAGCGCTGCCGTTCCCGGACAACACCTTCGACTGTATCACCATCTCCTTTGGCCTGCGCAACGTCACCGACAAAGACAAAGCGCTGCGCTCTATGTTCCGCGTGTTGAAACCCGGTGGCCGTTTGCTGGTGCTGGAGTTCTCCAAACCGGTCTTTGATCCGCTGAGTAAGGTCTACGACGCGTACTCCTTCCATGTGCTGCCGCGGATTGGCGAGCTGGTTGCCCAGGACGCAGAGAGCTACCGCTATCTGGCGGAGTCTATCCGCATGCATCCGGATCAGGAAACCCTGAAAGGGATGATGGAAAATGCCGGGTTTGAAAACACCAGTTATTACAACCTGACGGCAGGCATTGTTGCGTTACACCGTGGATTTAAGTTCTGAGTCAGGAGGACCCATGCCGCTCGTACCCGTGATCACCGCCGCCCTGGAAGGGGCGCTCAATGCCGCACTGTATCGTAACCGGGCACTTAAGGCCGCGCGCCAGCGCCTGGTGGGTAAGGTACTGCGCCTTGAGGTTCAGCATCTACCCGGGCCGCTGGTGCTGGTATTCAGTGAGCAACAACTGGATGTGCTGGGCCAGTGGGAGTCGGAAGCCGACTGCCGGGTGACCACCCAACTGGGAACACTGCCGAAATTGCGCGATCGCCAACAGCTTACGGCGCTTATCCGTAGCGGCGAGCTGGAAGTCCACGGCGATATTCAGGTGGTACAAAACCTGGTGGCATTGCTGGACCTGGCTGAGTTCGACCTGGCCGAGGTATTGTCCCCCTGGACCGGTGATATTGTCGCCGAAGGCATTAGCCGGATCATTAAGGGCGGCGGGCGCTTTTTGCAGCGCGGCGCCGCGCGCCAGCAGCGTTATCTGGCGGAGTCACTCACTGAAGAGTGGCGTATGGCCCCAGGCCCGCTGGAAGTGGCCTGGTTTGCCGGGGAAGTCGATGCCCTGGAGCGTTCCGCACAGTCACTGGTAGCCCGCCTCGAGAAACTGGAGAGCAAATGACGCCCGGTGAAATTTGGCGCCTGTATTTTATCGTCCGCACTTTTTTGAGTTACGGCCTCGATGAACTGATACCCAAAATGCGCATTACGCTGCCGCTGCGCCTCGGGCGGAAGCTGCTGTTCTGGATGCCGAATCGCCATAAAGACAAGCCCCTCGGTGAGCGGTTGCGTCTGGCGCTGCAAGAGCTTGGGCCGGTGTGGATCAAGTTTGGGCAGATGCTCTCTACCCGGCGGGACCTGTTTCCGCCGCAGATTGCCGATGAGCTGGCCCTGCTACAGGACCGGGTTGCGCCCTTTGACGGTGCCCGGGCCCAGCAGCAGATTGAACAGGCGATGGGCGGTTTACCGGTTTCCGCGTGGTTTGATGATTTCGAAGTGACCCCGCTGGCGTCGGCCTCGATTGCCCAGGTACACACGGCGCGCCTGAAAGAAAATGGCAAAGAGGTGGTCATCAAAGTGATCCGCCCGGACATTTTGCCGGTCATTAAAGCGGATATGAAGCTTATCTACCGCCTCGCCCGCTGGGTGCCGCGCCTGCTGCCAGATGGCCGCCGGCTGCGCCCCCTTGAGGTGGTTCGCGAGTATGAAAAGACCCTGCTGGACGAGCTGAACCTGGCCCGGGAAGCGGCCAATGCTATCCAGCTGCGGCGTAACTTTGAAGGCAGCCCGATGCTGTACATCCCGGAGGTCTACGCAGATTACTGCAATGAAGACATGATGGTGATGGAGCGCATCTACGGGGTGCAGGTATCGGATACCGCCACGCTACACCAGATGGGCACCAATATGAAGCTGCTGGCAGAGCGCGGCGTGCAGGTGTTCTTCACCCAGGTGTTCCGCGACAGTTTCTTCCATGCGGATATGCACCCGGGGAATATCTTTGTCAGCTACGAGCACCCGGAAGACCCCCAATATATTGGTATTGATTGCGGTATCGTCGGCTCCCTGAACAAGAATGACAAACGCTACCTGGCGGAAAACTTTATCGCCTTCTTTAACCGCGACTACCGCAAAGTGGCGGAGCTGCACGTGGATTCTGGCTGGGTGCCCCCGGACACCAATGTGGAAGAGTTCGAGTTTGCCATCCGCACGGTGTGTGAACCGATTTTTGAAAAGCCCCTGGCGGAGATCTCCTTCGGCCACGTGCTGCTGAATCTGTTTAATACTGCCCGACGCTTTAATATGGAAGTGCAGCCGCAACTGATGCTGTTGCAGAAAACCCTGCTGTATGTGGAAGGGGTGGGGCGGCAGCTCTATCCTCAGCTCGATCTGTGGAAAACCGCCAAACCGTTCCTTGAGTCCTGGATACGCGATCAGGTGGGGTTACCGGCACTGGTACGGGCATTTAAAGAGAAAGCCCCTTACTGGGTAGAAAAAATGCCGGAAATTCCTGAGCTGGTTTACGACAGCCTGCGCCAGGGCAAAAAATTACAGCTGAGTATTGATAGAATTGCCGGTGAGATGCGTAAGCATCGCGGGCGCCAGGGCCAGTCCCGTTATTTATTTGGCGTTGGCGCAATATTGATGATTAGCGGGACATTATTGCTGATTAGCCGGCCCGATCTCCAGTGGGCACCAGCGGGAATCATGGCGGTTGGCGTGATTAGCTGGGTCATCGGATGGCGGCGTGCTGGCTGAATTTAAAGCGGCATTCTGCGGTACTGTACCGTATAATGCCGGGGACGGAACCACTACTTTCTCAGAGGATCATTATGGGCGGCATTAGTATTTGGCAATTATTAATTATTGTTGTCATTGTTGTTTTGCTTTTTGGGACCAAAAAGCTTAGCTCCCTTGGCTCCGATCTCGGCGCGTCAATCAAAGGCTTTAAAAAAGCCATGAATGATGACGACGATAAAGAGAAATCTGCACCGGATGCGGATTTCACAGCAAAATCGCTCTCTGAAAAACCTGGCGACGCAAAGAAAGACGAAGCAAAGAGCAAAGATAAAGAGCAGGTGTAATTCGTGTTCGACATCGGTTTTAGTGAACTTGTACTGGTTTTTGTTATTGGTCTGGTGGTTCTGGGGCCGCAGCGCCTGCCTGTTGCAGTCAGAACGGTGGCGGGGTGGATCCGGGCGTTACGATCGCTGGCCACCACAGTACAGGGCGAGCTGACCAAAGAGCTTAAGCTGCAGGAGTTTCAGGACAGCCTGAACAAGGTCGAAAAGGCCAGCAAAGCCAGCCTTGGCGACCTCTCCCCGGAGCTGAAAGCCTCTATGGATGAATTGCGGGAAGCCGCGGAATCCATGAAGCGCTCCTATACGCAGAATGACCCGGAAAAAGCGAGTGATGAAGCGCATGCGATTCAGCATCCTCATACCGCGGCCGGTGAGCCTGCTGCGCCAGCGGAAACTGCGGACACAGCCCCAGCTGCTGTTCACCCTGAACCGGTAATGCAGCCAGCGCCGTCGGCGCCAGGCGCGACGCCTGCGCAGCCCGAAAATGACGTGTCTGCTGCCGCTGCGGCACCCTCCAAATCTGGCGATAAATCCTGAAAATGGCTGTTGATGATACCCAACCGCTCATCACTCACCTGATTGAGCTACGCAAGCGTCTGCTGAATTGCATTATTGCGATTCTGGTGATTTTTCTCTGCCTGGTGTATTTCGCCAACGATATTTACCAGCTGATCTCAGCACCGCTGATTAAGCAGATGCCCCAGGGCGCGACCATGATTGCTACGGATGTGGCCTCGCCGTTCTTCACCCCGATAAAGCTGACCATTATGGTGTCGGTTATCTTGTCTGCCCCGGTTATTCTTTACCAGGTGTGGGCATTTATCGCCCCGGCGCTTTATAAGCATGAGCGCCGCTTAGTGGTGCCGTTACTGGTCTCCAGTACCTGCCTGTTTTATATCGGGATGGCATTTGCTTACTTTGTGGTGTTCCCGCTGGCATTTGGCTTTTTGACCAAAACCGCGCCTGTGGGGGTGGTTATCTCCACGGATATCACCAATTACCTCGACTTTGTCATGGCGCTGTTTATGGCGTTTGGTGTGTCGTTTGAGGTGCCGGTTGCCATTGTGCTGCTGTGCTGGATGGGGATAACCACACCGGAGGATCTGCGCAAGAAACGCCCTTATGTTCTGGTGGGGGCCTTTGTGGTGGGGATGCTGCTTACGCCGCCGGATGTCTTCTCCCAGACTCTGCTGGCCATTCCGATGTATTTCCTGTTTGAAGTCGGCGTGTTCTTCTCGCGCTTCTACGTCGGTAAAGGGCGCAGGCAGCAAGAAGATGACGACGAGCACGCGGAGTCCGGTGAAGAAACCACTGACTCTGACGAGAAACACTAATTATCAGCCGCCTTTTCAGGCGGCTTTTTTTCCGTTTTTTTAAGGCAAGCGCGCATGTTTGATATTGGTGTTAATCTGACCAGCAGCCAGTTTTCCGGCGATATTGACGCGGTGGTTTCCCGCGCCCGGGAGGCCGGGGTCCTCGGCATGTTAATTACCGGCACCAATCTGGAGGAGAGCCGCGCCGCATCCCGGCTGGCGAATCACTATCCGGCATGCTGGGCGACGGCGGGTGTACACCCCCACGATGCCAGCCAGTGGCAGGCGGATACCGCCGGGCAACTGGCGGCGCTGGCGGCGGATCCCCGGGTGGTGGCCATTGGTGAGTGTGGGCTGGATTTTAATCGTAACTTCTCGACACCCGCAGAACAGGAGCGCGCTTTTAGCGCCCAGCTGGCGCTGGCGGCGGAGCTCAATTTGCCGGTGTTTATGCATTGCCGTGAGGCCCATCCACGATTTGTGGCGTTGCTGGATCCCTGGCTGGATAAACTCCCGGCGGCGGTGCTGCACTGCTTTACCGGCACAGAAGCCGAAGCCCGGGAGTGTCTGGCGCGCGGGTTATATTTAGGGATAACCGGCTGGGTGTGTGACGAGCGGCGCGGGCTTGACCTGCGGGCGCTGTTACCGGTGATACCGGCGAAACAACTGCTGCTGGAAACCGATGCCCCCTGGTTATTACCGCGCGATATGCAGCCGAAGCCCCGTTCCCGGCGCAATGAGCCGGCGTTCCTTGGCCACATTTTGCGCCAGGTTGCCCAGTGGCGCGGGGAAGATCCCCAGTGGCTGGAGCAAACGCTGGATGCGAATGTGCAGCGGTTATTTAAGGTGCGTTTCTGATGTCAGGCTTTGCGGAAGTCGATATTGCGTACGCTCTGCACCACCTGCTTATTCAGCAGATTGAGCAGTAACATCGAACGGGTTTCGCCATCAGGCTCGGTGAAGATGGCCTCCAGCCCTTCGAAGGCGCCGTCGGTGATCACGACATTATCCCCAGGCCACGGCGTATCGGGATCAATCACATCCTCAAGGGGCCAGTTGCTGAGCTGCTGGATAACCGCCAGCGGTACAGTGGCGGGCAGATTGCCAAAACGCACAAAATGACTCACCCCACGGGTAGAGCTGATGGTGGTGGTGTGGATATGCTCGGGGTCGAACTCAATGAACAGGTAGTTAGGAAAGAGTGGTTCACTGACTGCTGTGCGTTTACCCCGGACCATTTTTTCCAGCGTGATCATCGGCGTCATGCAGTTAACCTGCTGGCGCTCAAGGTGTTCTTGGGCCCGTTCAAGTTGGCCACGTTTGCAGTACAGTAAATACCAGGATTGCATAAGCACTCTTTTCTCATCAACTGGGGCGCAAAATATCAAAACCCCCGCTGTAACGGTAGAGGAAAGGGTATTATACCCCGTAAGTGACTATTCGCCATGCTGTTCACGCTTACTTAACAAAAATACAGCATGAGCGCAGCGAAAAACGTATACTAGGGCGCTAATCAGGACGCGATAACCACGGCATGAAATACCAGGATCTACGAGACTTTCTTTCCCTGCTGGAGCAGCAGGGAGAATTAAAACGCATCACTTTACCCGTTGACCCCTATCTGGAAATGACGGAAATCGCCGACCGGACCTTACGTGCCGGGGGCCCCGCCTTGCTGTTTGAAAACCCCAAAGGTTACCAAATGCCGGTGCTGTGCAACCTGTTTGGCACCCCGAAGCGGGTGGCCATGGGCATGGGGCAGGAGGATGTTTCCTCCCTGCGCGAAGTGGGGAAACTGCTCGCTTTTCTGAAAGAACCGGAGCCCCCGAAAGGTTTCCGCGATATGTTCGACAAGCTGCCGCAGTTTAAGCAGGTGCTGAATATGCCGACGAAGCGGCTGCGCGGCGCCCCTTGCCAGCAGGTGGTGCTGGAAGGGGATGCGGTCGATCTGAACCGCATTCCGGTGATGCAGTGCTGGCCTGGTGATGCTGCGCCGCTGGTGACCTGGGGGCTGACAGTGACCCGTGGGCCGCATAAGGAGCGCCAGAATTTGGGGATTTATCGCCAGCAGCGGATTGGCAAAAACAAGCTGATCATGCGCTGGCTGTCCCACCGGGGCGGGGCGCTGGATTTTCAGGAGTGGTGTGCGGCGCACCCTGGTGAACGTTTCCCGGTGGCGGTAGCCCTGGGGGCCGATCCGGCCACGATTCTGGGGGCCGTGACACCGGTGCCGGATACCCTGTCTGAATATGCCTTTGCCGGGCTGCTGCGCGGCACCAAAACCGAAGTGGTGAAGTGCCTCTCTAATGACCTTGAGGTCCCGGCCAGCGCGGAAATTGTCCTTGAGGGATATATCGAGCCCGGCGAAATGGCGGACGAAGGGCCTTATGGGGACCACACCGGCTACTATAACGAAGTGGACAGCTTCCCGGTATTTACGGTGACCCATATTACCCGCCGCGAAGATGCCATCTATCACTCGACCTATACCGGCCGGCCGCCCGATGAGCCTGCGGTATTGGGTGCGGCACTGAATGAAGTGCTGGTGCCTATTTTGCAAAAACAGTTCCCTGAGATTGTTGATTTTTATCTGCCGCCGGAAGGCTGCTCCTACCGCATGGCGGTGGTGACCATGAAGAAGCAGTACGCCGGTCACGCCAAGCGCGTCATGATGGGGGTATGGTCATTCCTGCGGCAGTTTATGTACACCAAGTTTGTCATCGTGTGCGATGACGATATCAACGCGCGTGACTGGAACGATGTTATCTGGGCGATAACGACACGGATGGATCCCGCCCGTGATACCGTGCTGATGGAAAACACACCAATAGATTACCTGGATTTCGCGTCGCCCGTTTCCGGGCTGGGGTCAAAAATGGGGATGGATGCCACCAATAAATGGCCGGGGGAAACCCAGCGTGAATGGGGGGTACCTATTGAGAAAGATCCACAGGTCACCGCGCGCATAGATGCCATCTGGGATGAGCTGGGTATCTTCGAGGATGGTAAGGGCACATAGCGCTGCCATTAATATTTGCCTTAACGACCCGACAGAGGGGATGCATGACAACCTTAAGCTGTAAAGTGACCTCAGTAGAAGCGATCACCGACACTGTTTACCGTGTCCGTTTGCTGCCTGAAGCCGCTTTTTCCTTTCGTGCTGGACAGTATTTGATGGTGGTAATGGATGAGCGGGATAAACGCCCGTTCTCAGTGGCGTCGACACCTGCTGAACAGGACTTTATCGAGCTTCATATTGGCGCTTCAGAGCTGAATTTGTACGCGATGGCGGTGATGGATCGCATCCTCAAACAGCAGGAAATCCTGGTGGATATGCCCCACGGTGACGCCTGGCTGCGCGATGAAGACGATCGCCCGCTGATCCTGATTGCCGGGGGAACGGGCTTCTCCTACGTGCGTTCCATTTTGCTGACGGCCCTGTCCCGCAACCCGAACCGCGAGATAGCCATCTACTGGGGCGGCAGAGAAGCCCGGCATCTTTATGATTTGGATGAGCTGGAAGCCCTGTCGGTGACTCACCCTAATCTGCGGGTTGAAGCGGTTGTCGAGCAGCCGGATGATGCCTGGCGTGGCCGTACCGGTACGGTACTGGCGGCGGTGTTACAGGATTATGGCTCGCTGGCGGATCACGATATCTATATCGCCGGCCGTTTCGAAATGGCCAAAATTGCCCGCGAGATGTTCTGCCAGGATCGCGGTGCCCGGGAAGATCGTATGTTCGGTGACGCGTTCGCGTTTATCTGACGCAGCCACCCGATATAGCAATGCGCCTGCGGGGTTATCCTGCGGGCGTTTTTTTGGTGACGGCAATAAAAAACCCGCCCCTGACAGGCGGGAAAGAACGGCAATGAAACTCACCGGGCCGGGGCGGACCGGCCCGCAAGGTATTACACGCGTTCGAAGACGGTGGCAATGCCCTGGCCGAGGCCGATACACATGGTGGCCAGGCCAAACTGGGCGTCACGGCGTTCCATCAGATTCAGCAGTGTGGTGCTGATTCGGGCGCCGGAGCACCCCAGCGGGTGGCCCAGAGCGATGGCCCCGCCATTGAGGTTGATCTTGTCGTCTAGCTTATCTGACAGGCCAAGATCGTGAATGCACGGCAGGATCTGGGCGGCAAAGGCTTCATTCATCTCAAACAGATCAATATCGTCCACCGTCAGCCCGGCCTTTTTCAGCGCCAGGCGGGATGCCGGTACCGGCCCATAACCCATAATTGACGGATCACAGCCCACGACTGCCGTGGCGCGAATCACCGCCCTGGGTTTCAGACCCAGCTCCCGGGCGCGGCTGGCGCTCATCACCAGCATGGCGGCGGCACCGTCTGACAGCGCCGACGCATTACCCGCCGTGACGGTGCCGTTGGCCGGATCAAAGGCGGCTTTCAGGCTTGCCAGACTGTCGGCTGTGGTATCGGCACGTACCACTTCATCCGTGATATAGCGCTTCAGGACCCCGTCCGCGTCGTGGCCCCCGGTGGGAATAATTTCATTCGCAAAATGCCCGGCCTGGGTTGCGGCCCATGCCCGCTGATGCGAGCGCGCCGCAAAGGCGTCCTGCATCTCGCGGCTGATACCGTTCATCCTGGCCAGCATCTCTGCGGTGAGCCCCATCATCGCTGCGGCTTTGGCTACGGTACGGCTCAGCCCCGGATGAAAGTCCGCCCCGTGGGTCATCGGCACATGGCCCATATGCTCTACACCGCCGATCAGGCAGGTGCTGGCATCTCCGGTCATTATCATCCGGGCGGCGTCATGCAGTGCCTGCATTGACGATCCGCACAGCCGGTTGACGGTGACGGCGGGCACACTGTGGGGCACTTCTGCCAGCAGGGCGGCATTGCGGGCGATATTAAAACCCTGTTCGAGGGTTTGTTGCACACACCCCCAGTAAATGTCATCAATGGCCGCCGCTTCCAGTGCCGGATTACGCGCCAGCAGGCTACGCATCAGGTGGGCGGATAAATCTTCCGCCCGGACATGGCGGAAGGCGCCACCTTTGGAACGGCCCATCGGGGTACGAATTGCATCAACAATAACAACCTTTTCCATGATTCGCTCCTCAGGCACTTTTCCGCGCGTCGACCGGTTTAGCGGTTTCCACCGGGGGATAATAGGGGGCATTCTGGCGGGCTTTTTCAGCCAGCCCGGCTGGAATGGCATACAGGGAGCCCAGTTGGCTGTAGTGCTGCGCCATATCGACATAACGGGCGCTACCCTGGGTATCCAGCCAGCGGAATGCACCACCGTGGAACGGCGGGAAGCCGAGGCCATACACCAGCGCCAGGTCCGCTTCTGCCGGGCTGGCAATAATGTTCTCTTCCAGGCAGCGCACCACTTCGTTGATCATCGGGATCATCATGCGGGCAATGATCTCGTCGTCGCTGAAGCTGCGGGCGGGCTGGCATACGTCAGCCAGCAGAGCCGCAACGTGCTCGTCGGCTTCTTTACGCGGTTTGCCTTTGCTGTCTGCGGTATAGCGGTAGAACCCCTGGCCGGTTTTCTGGCCAAAGCGACCGGTGTCAAACAGCACGTCCACCGCATCGCGGTAGCTTTTTTGCATCCGGTCCGGGAAGCCGGCAGCCATCACCGCCTGGGCGTGGTGAGCGGTATCAATGCCGACCACATCCAGCAGGTATGCCGGGCCCATCGGCCAGCCGAACTGTTTTTCCATCACTTTATCGATCTGCCTGAAATCCGCCCCGTCGCGCAGTAACTGGCTGAATCCGGCAAAGTAGGGGAACAGTACCCGGTTGACAAAGAAGCCCGGGCAGTCATTTACCACAATCGGGGTTTTCCCCATCTTGCTGGCCCAGGCTACCACGGTCGCTATGGTGGTATCCGCGGTTTTCTCCCCGCGAATCACTTCTACCAGTGGCATCCGGTGGACCGGGTTAAAGAAATGCATACCGCAGAAATTTTCCGGGTGCTGTAATGCCCCCGCCAGTTCGCTGATGGGGATGGTCGAGGTATTTGAGGCCAGCACGGTACCGGGGCGAACGTTCTGTTCGGTTTCTGCCAGCACGGCCTTTTTAATTTTCGGGTTTTCGACCACCGCTTCCACGACGACGTCAACGTGGTCAAACCCGTCGTAAGTCAGGGTGGGGCGAATGGTGCTTATCACCTGGGAGAGTTTCAGCCCGGTGATTTTGCCGCGCTCCAGCTGTTTATTTAGCAGCTTGCCTGCTTCGGTCATCCCCAGTTCAAGGGACTTGTCATTAATGTCTTTCATCACCACCGGCACGCCTTTCCAGGCTGACTGGTAGGCAATACCGCCCCCCATAATACCGGCACCCAGTACCGCCGCGTGGGCCGGGGTTTCCACCGCCCTGGCGAGTTTTTTAGCCTTGCCTTTCACATACTGGTCGTTGAGGAAGATCCCTACCAGTGCTTTAGCTTCCGGGGTGTGGGTCAGAGGGACAAAGCTTTTGTTTTCCAGATCCAGCGCCGCATCGCGGCCCAGACGGGCGGCGGCTTCGATGGTTTTCACCGCCGTGAGCGGTGCCGGATAATGTTTGCCCGCGGTCTGGGCAACCATGGCTTTGGCGATAGTGAAGCTCATGGTCGCTTCGATTTTGCTCAATGTTAGCGGCGCCAGCTTGGGGGCGCGCTTGGCCTGCCAGTCCAGATCACCGGCAATGGCCTGGCGCAGCATGTTCAGTGCGCCGTTGCGTAATTTCTCTGTGGCGACAATACCGTCTACCAGACCCAGCTTCAGGGCCTCCTGGGCTCCTACGTCTTTCCCGGCGGCGATAATTTCCAGGGCGCTATCGGCCCCCAGCAGGCGCGGCAGGCGAACTGAGCCGCCGAACCCGGGCATGATCCCCAGTTTGGTTTCCGGCAGGCCAATGCGCAGATCCGGGGCCGCAAGGCGATAATCCGTTGCCAGCACACATTCGCAGCCGCCGCCCAGCGCGTAACCATTGATGGCGCTGATGGTTGGCACCGGCAAATCTTCCAGACGGTTAAACACGCTGTTGGCGAAGTGCAGCCAGTCGGACAATTGCGCTTCCGGTACCTGGAAGAGGGAGAGGAACTCCATAATATCAGCGCCGACAATAAAGGCGGCTTTGGCAGAGGTCAGCAGCAGGCCGGTTAGTTCAGGCTGCTTTTCGAGTACGTCAATCGCATGGCCGAGGCTTGCCACGGTTGCGGTGTCCAGCTTGTTAACCGAGCCGGGGGCATCGAACACCAGTTCGGCAATGCCGTTATCCAGCCACTTAAGATGTAGTGTTTCGCCTTGGTAGAGCATGTCAGTCTCCTGAATCCAGCAAAGTGATCTGGTCGTACCAGATGAAACGGAGTGTGGATTTTATGTTAATAAAATGCAAACAGATGATTAATTTTTTGCAGAGGGGATCACGGATAGCGAAAACAGCATCGCTGAGGGCGCTGTGTTAAGATGCGGCGTTAAGCTCAAATAAGAAGGGTCATTTATGGAATCGCTGGCAGCACAATACAAGGCGCATCTGGAAACCTTACAGGAAAGGGCGCGTAACGTCCTCGAGCGCTACAAACTGGACGCCTTGCTCATCCATTCTGGTGAGCTATTTAATGTCTTCCTGGACGATCATCCCTACCCATTCAAAGTGAATCCCCAGTTTAAGTCCTGGGTGCCGGTTACTCAGGTGCCTAACTGCTGGCTGCTGGTGGATGGCGTCAATAAACCGAAACTGTGGTTTTGGCTGCCGGTGGATTACTGGCACAACGTCGAGCCACTGCCGGATGCGTTCTGGACCCGCGATATCGATCTGGTTGCCCTGCCGCAGGCCGACGAGATTGGCAGCCTGCTACCGGCAAACCGCAGCAATATCGCTTATATTGGGCCTGTTCCCGAGCGCGCACTGCAACTGAATATCACCGCTGGCAACGTGAACCCCAAAGGGGTTATCGACTACCTGCACTACTATCGGGCCTATAAAACCGACTACGAACTGGCCTGTATGCGTGAAGCGCAGAAAATGGCGGTATCCGGCCACCAGGCGGCGGAAGACGCCTTCCGGGCCGGGATGAGTGAATTCGATATCAACCTCGCCTATCTGGCGGCCACCGGCCACCGGGATACCGATGTCCCCTACAGCAATATTGTTGCGCTTAATGAGCATGCTTCTGTGCTGCATTACACCAGGCTGGACCACACGGCACCGGCGCAAATACGCAGTTTCTTGCTGGATGCCGGGGCTGAATATAACGGTTATGCGGCGGATCTGACCCGCACCTGGGCTGCCAGCCACGATAACGACTATGCGCAGCTGATTAAAGACGTGAACCAGGAACAGCTGGCGCTGATTGGCACCATGCAGGCGGGTGTGCGCTATACCGAGTACCATTTGCAGTTCCATCAGCGAATTGCTGCACTGCTGCGGCACCACAACCTGGTTACCGGCATCAGTGAAGAGGCGATGCTGGATGCCGATATCACCGGGCCGTTTATGCCGCACGGTATTGGCCACCCGCTGGGGTTACAGGTACATGATGTCGGCGGCTTTATGCAGGATGATAGCGGTACGCATCTGGCAGCACCGGCGAAATATCCCTACTTGCGCTGCACCAGGGTGCTGGAACCGGGTATGGTGTTGACCATTGAGCCGGGGATTTACTTTATTGAGTCACTGCTGGCGCCGTGGCGTGAAGGCCAGTACAGCAAGCACTTTAATTGGCAGAAAATTGACGCCCTGAAACCTTTTGGCGGTATCCGAATCGAAGATAACGTGGTGATCCATGCCAACAGTATCGAAAATATGACCCGCGACCTGAAGCTGGCCTGATGGACAGCTGGTTAATCCCGGCGGCGCCGATCACGGTGACGGAAGAGATAAAAAAAAGCCGCTTTATTACGCTGTTGGCCCATACCGATGGGGTTGAGGCGGCGAAAGCTTTCGTTGATGCGGTACGCCGGGAACACCCGGCCGCCAGACACCATTGCCTGGCCTGGGTTGCTGGCGCACCGGATGATTCGCAGCAACTGGGGTTTTCTGACGATGGCGAACCGGCGGGAACCGCGGGAAAACCAATGCTTGCTCAACTGATGGGGAGCGGTATTGGTGAGATTACCGCCGTGGTGGTGCGTTATTATGGCGGTATTAAACTGGGAACCGGAGGGCTGGTAAAAGCCTATGGCGGCGGTGTTCAGCTGGCCTTAACCCAGTTGACGACCCTGCGCAAAGTTCCCCTGACTGAATATACTTTGCAGTGTGAATACAGCTGGCTCTCTGCGGTAGACGCACTGGTTACTCAATTTGAGGGGCGGATTGTACATACGGAATACCAGTCTGATGTGCAATTGATACTCGCATTGCCACAACCCCAGGTGGACGGATTTTCACAAAAACTGGCGGATATCAGCCGGGGCGCATTGCAGTTATCACCACAGGAATAACGCTTCCTCTCTTTTGTTATTTATTAAGGATCGGCTGAAATGCATTTTCGTGCCATAACCCGCATTGTGGGCCTATTAGTCATCTTGTTTTCCGGAACCATGATTGTTCCCGGGCTGGTGGCATTATTGTATCGGGACGGTGCGGGGCGGGCGTTTACGCAAACCTTTTTTGTGGCGCTGACCATTGGGGTATTGCTGTGGTGGCCAAACCGCCACCAGAAGGGGGAACTGAAACCCCGGGAAGGTTTTTTAATTGTCGTGTTGTTCTGGACGGTGCTGGGGAGCGTGGGGTCGCTGCCGTTTATCTTTTCCGAACAGCCCAATCTGACGATAACCGATGCGTTCTTCGAATCGTTCTCCGGGCTTACCACCACCGGTGCCACTACCCTGGTGGGGCTGGATTCCCTGCCGCACGCCATACTGTTTTATCGCCAGATGCTGCAGTGGTTTGGCGGGATGGGGATCATCGTGCTGGCGGTGGCTATTCTGCCTATCCTCGGGGTAGGGGGGATGCAGCTATACCGTGCTGAAATGCCCGGCCCGCTGAAAGACAACAAGATGCGCCCGCGTATTGCCGAGACGGCGAAAACCCTGTGGCTGATCTACGTATTGCTGACCATTGCCTGTGCGGTGGCCCTGTGGTTTGCCGGGATGCCCGCCTTCGATGCGATTGGCCACAGCTTCTCGACGATTGCCATCGGCGGGTTTTCAACCCATGACGCCAGCGTGGGCTATTTTAATAGTCCTACTATTAACACCATCATTGCTATCTTCCTGCTTATTTCGGGTTGTAACTATGGCCTGCACTTCTCGCTGCTTAGCGGGCGGAGCCTGAAAGTCTACTGGCGCGATCCGGAATTCCGTATGTTTATTGGCGTGCAGCTGTCGCTGGTGGTGATCTGCACCCTTGTGCTGGCGTTCCACAGTACCTACGGCTCGATAGTACAAACCGTTAACCAGGCCTTCTTCCAGGTGGTGTCCATGGCCACAACGGCGGGGTTTACTACCGACAGTATTGCCCGCTGGCCGCTGTTTCTGCCGGTACTGCTGCTGTGCTCGGCGTTTATCGGGGGCTGTGCCGGATCAACCGGCGGTGGGCTGAAGGTGATTCGTATCCTGCTGTTGTTTAAACAGGGTAACCGCGAGCTGAAACGTCTGGTGCATCCCAATGCGGTTTACAGCATTAAGTTAGGTAACCGGGCGCTGCCGGAACGTATTCTGGAAGCGGTGTGGGGATTCTTCTCTGCGTATGCGCTGGTGTTTATTGTCAGTATGCTGGCGATCATTGCCACTGGTGTGGACGATTTCTCTTCTTTTGCGGCGGTGGCGGCGACCCTGAACAACCTTGGCCCTGGGCTGGGTGTGGTAGCAGACAACTTCACCACCATGAACCCGGTGGCGAAGTGGATCCTGATTGCCAACATGCTGTTTGGACGACTGGAAGTCTTTACTCTGCTGGTCCTGTTTACCCCGACTTTTTGGCGCGAATAAATGGAGCATAGCGTGAAAACATTACTGCTGTTTTCTACCCGGGATGGTCAGACACATAAAATTGCCCGGCATATTGCCGGGATCCTTGAGGCCCGGGGGAAAACCTGCGAGCTGGTTGACCTTCACCAGTGCCGTGAGCCGGACTGGGCCAACGTGGAGTGTGTGGTGATTGGGGCGTCTATTCGCTACGGGCATTTCCATAAAAGCTTGAGCCGATTTGTGAATACCTACGCGCAGCAATTAAAGGCGCTGCCCGGTGCCTTGTTCACTGTGAACCTGGTCGCCCGTAAGCCGGAGAAGCAAACCCCGGACACGAACAGTTATACCCGTAAGTTCCTTGAGGCATCGCCCTGGCAGCCGCAACTGTGCCAGGTTTTTGCCGGCGCCCTGCGTTACCCGCACTACACCTGGTATGACCGGATGATGATTCGCCTGATTATGAAGATGACCGGGGGCGAGACCGATGTGCATAAAGAGGTGGAATATACCGACTGGCAGGCCGTGGCCGGTTTTGCGCAAAAAATTGCGCAGTTACCAGGCAAAATGACGTAATTCCAGGCAGGTTGCCTGGAATGTGAGCGGTCAGTAAATTATTTTAAAAACAGGGGTTGTCAGCCGTCAGAAACTCCCTATAATGCGCCTCCACTGACACGGCACAACGGCTTCTAAACCGGCCTGTCAGGCAAAGGAAAACAAAGTTTACGAGTAACGAAATGTGAAAATAAACAGTTGACTTTGAAAGAGGAAAGCGTAATATACGCCACCTCGCGACAGAGCGCTCAGCGCCGTCGCACTGCTCTTTAACAATTTATCAGACAATCTGTGTGGGCACTCT
>NZ_WBXP01000003.1 GCF_016415625.1 Shimwellia pseudoproteus | reverse complement strand
TCAGTAGCTGAACAGGAGGGACAGCTGATAGAAACAGAAGCCACTGGAGCACCTCAAAAACACCATCATACACTAAATCAGTAAGTTGGCAGCATCACCTGAACATCAGGTCATTTGCAGAAACGCCGTTGCGTAAACACTCCTTAACATTAATGCTGCCATTATGTACCAAAGTAATAGGTTTCCCATCAATAATTCGTTTAACTAATCGATTGTTTTCTTTTAAGAATTTAAGAACAAAGACGAGGAAAGTCCATATGATTAGCACGAGAACGAATTGTAGTACCGTTATTGATTCATTGTAAATAACGCCACCGATGATCCCCCCGAGCACATAGTTCTGAACCTGATCCATTGCGGACGAAGGGGCCAGATTTCCCTTCCCCATCAGGTTTATTTGAACAATTAAACACAGGATCCCCAGACCTAATTTTATAATGATGGGCATATAAATTATCATTTCTACTCCTCAATTTTTTATGATTTCTATCTCTGGGTTTACTAACGAAACCTCTTCTAAGGTGTATGTTTTTTGATCCGGGCTTAAGTTGACGCGGTAATAAAATTCATTAATTTTAACAATAATACCATCCGAAAGCTGTACTGAGCTGGAGAATATCGAGTTTACATTCACTTTTTTTTCTTGTGATAACACTCTGACAAAGTTAACCATTTGTGATGATTGGGAGTGTATATTTTGGCTATCAGTATAATCCGCATACTGGACACCAGAAATGAAGAGTAAAAATAAGAAGACGATAATCGTTAAGTCACGATATTTAGTTTGCAAGCGATGGCGCATATACAGGCTAAAAACAACGATCAGGATAAATAAGGCACTAAATATGATGATATATTTTAGGTAATCATTGATATTAGACTGTGTTTGTAGATAATCGATGCCATAAAATCGCATATACTTATATTTCCTAAATCCCCAGGGCCCCATTTTTATTATAGTAACACATTGACCTGCACCTCATTCACAGTGGATATTTACTTTGTTTATTATCAATGCGTTACGGGAAATCTGTCTATCATCCAGCGCATTACGAGAAATAGAGATATCCACTTCTTTCAGGTTGTTCTCCCGGGCACCACGCACCACCACCGCATCGTTGTCGGCCAGCGGGACGGGATGAGTAGCGGCACGTTGCTTGCCCCTTACCTGTGCTTCTGATCCTGGCGTGTCAGCGCCGCGGCATGGTGTGCCATGTGGTCGCCAATGTAGCTGGCGATAAAATAATAGCTATGGTCATGACCGGGCCGGAGATTGAGCGTTAGCGGATAATTAGCCTCTTCACAGGCGCGTTTTAGCCGCTCTGGCTGGAGTTGGGTGTTAAGGAATTCATCATTAAGCCCCTGATCGACCAACAGGGGCAGCCGCTCCTGGGCCGTGCGGATCAGCGCAACCGTGTCATACTGCTGCCAGCTTTCTCTGTCGTCCCCAAGATAGGCAGACAGCGCATTTTGCCCCCAGGGAACCTGAGACGGCGCCACAACCGGTGAGAATGCGGACACGCTCTGGTAGCGTCCCGGGTTTCTTAACGCAATCATGAGTGCGCCATGGCCGCCCATCGAATGCCCGCTGATGGCTCTCTTGTCAGTGGCGGGGAACTCGCGTTCAATCAGCGCCGGGAGTTCGTTAACCACGTAGTCATACATTCTGTAATGGGTCGCCCAGGGCTCCCGGGTAGCATTAACGTAGAACCCGGCACCCTGTCCGAGGGCATAATCAGCGTCATCGGGAACATCCGCCCCGCGTGGGCTGGTATCTGGCGCGACAATCATTATCCCATGCTCTGCGGCATAGCGCTGCACACCGGATTTAGTAATAAAATTCTGCTCTGTACAGGTCAGGCCGGAAAGCCAGTAGAGCACCGGCACATTGCCGTCACGGGCCTGAGGCGGACTATAAACACCCAGTTTCATGGTGCAGCCAAGCGTTCCCGACGCATGCTGATAGACTTCCTGCCAGCCATCAAAGCTGGCATGGTGTTCAAGACGTTCCATGGTTTTCTCCGTATATCGGCAGGATAATTAATCAATGCGCTGGCCGTTCAGCCAGACAGGTTGTCATGATGTCCCGGATCGATGCCCGCAGTCGGATACGACTGCGGGCTGTCCCGGCGTCACGGTTTTAGATGAAGGTGTACGAACAGATCTTGTTGCCTGCCGGATCGCGCAGGTAGGCCGCATAGGCGCCCGGCAGGTGACCTCGCGGACCCGGCTGGCCTTCATCGGTACCGCCGGCGGCAAGGCCTGCGGCATGGAAAGCATCTACCTCGGCAGGGCTGGCGGCAGCAAAGCCAATCGTCATACCATTGCCCGACGGGGCTTCGCCATTGCCCGGACGGGCGATGATGAAAGCCGGTTTATCGCGGCCAAAAAGAACCCAGCCATTACCGAAAGGGCCGAGGTTCTTGATGCCAAGAGCGCCTAATGCAGCGTCGTAAAATGCGGCTGATTTCTCAACATCTACGGCACCGATAAAGACGTGTGAGAAAATGCCGTCACCGGAAATCACGGGAGTGGTCATAAATCATGTCCTTTACATCGGAGAGTAAACCGTACACCGGGGATCAGTAGTGGATCACCGTACGGATAGATTTGCCTTCATGCATCAGATCGAAGGCGTCATTAATGTCATCCAGGCCCATGGTATGAGTGACGAAAGGCGCCAGCTCGATGTCACCTTTCATGGCGTCTTCCACCATACCCGGGAGCTGGGTGCGGCCTTTCACACCGCCAAATGCGGAACCTTTCCATACCCGGCCGGTAACCAGCTGGAACGGACGGGTAGAGATCTCTTTACCGGCACCGGCGACACCGATCACCACGGATTGGCCCCAGCCACGGTGTGCCGCTTCCAGCGCTGAACGCATCACGTCCACATTACCGATGCATTCAAAGGTATGGTCAACACCCCAGCCCGTCATCTCAATCAGGACGTCCTGGATAGGTTTGTCGTAGTCTTTCGGGTTCAGGCAGTCAGTTGCCCCGAATGAACGCGCCAGTTCAAATTTTTCCGGGTTGGTATCGATAGCAAAGATACGGCCCGCTTTTGCCTGGCGCGCCCCCTGTACCGCCGCAAGACCAATACCGCCCAGGCCAAAAATCGCGACCGTATCACCCGGTTGTACTTTGGCGGTATTGTGTACTGCGCCAATGCCGGTGGTGACACCGCAGCCCAGCAGGCAGACATGTTCGGGGTTTGCCTGCGGATTGATTTTGGCTAAAGAGACTTCCGCAACCACGGTGTATTCGCTGAATGTGGAGCAGCCCATATAGTGGAAAAGGGGCTGTCCCTGGTAAGAGAAGCGGGTGGTGCCGTCCGGCATCAGTCCTTTACCCTGGGTGGCGCGAACCGAGACACACAGGTTGGTTTTGCCGGATTTACAGAACAGACATTCGCCGCATTCTGCCGTATAGAGTGGAATAACATGGTCGCCAGGTTTCACACTGGTGACACCTTCACCGACTTCCACAACCACACCGGCACCTTCGTGCCCCAGTACCGCCGGGAATACACCTTCCGGATCGTCACCGGACAAGGTAAACGCATCGGTATGGCAGACGCCGGTATGGGTAATTTTTACCAGAACCTCACCTTTACGAGGTGGTTCCACATCAATCTCAACGATCTCAAGAGGTTTACCTGGCCCGAAGGCAACCGCTGCACGTGATTTCATACGTTATTTCCTTTCATTATTTGTTGTTACTAACGCTGCCAGACGCCTGCCTGGCAGCGTTAGCGCAGATAAGAGCGGACAATCGAAATGGTGTCGTCTATTGATCTCTTCTGTGACGCATTCCGTTCGCCGGTATCGGGGAACTCCTCCCGGAGATAGCTCTCCAGAACAACCGCCATCAGGCCGTTAACGGCTCCGCGGACAGAAGCCAGTTGCTGCAAAACTGAAGTACATTCCTCTCCGTTTTCAAGCGCCTGTTCAAGCGCTGCAATCTGGCCTTTGATGCGCCTTACCCGGGTAAGCGCTTGTTTTTTCTCTTCTGGTGAATGCGGCATTGAATGTCTCTGTTAATCAGAATTAACGTCAATATAGTATACCCCCCTATACTATGCAAGAGGGGCGGTGACCTTACGATCTTTCACCCATCACCGGTGACAGACCCGTTTCAGGCCTCTTTCCACGTTCATGGTACAGAGCTCCAGGGGGCCGGAGCCTGCCTTCCTGGTGAAGAACCGCTCACTTTTCTGCGAGTAAACATGACCGCGCTGTGCCAGTTTTCATCAGTTATAGTGTAGAAGTGATCGTGCAGGCCGGGGGATTCACGTCATTGTCTTTGCGGCCCAGGCCTGTAATGCTTATTCGTGATCGCGCGGGAACCACTCCGGGGGCTTTGAACCGACACCGCCACAGGGGGGTAACATATTTACCGATAGGGAACGGCAGATATTAAAATTTATTTTTAAATTAAATATTCATATTTTATTTTTAACTTTGTAGTTTATTTTTGGATTGCTGCGACATTGTGATCTTAAACAGATTATGGTCTTCTGTAATCTCAAATGATTTTATATCTATTTATTCTTGCTACTTATTCCCCGCTGGAGTTTTCATATGTTCCTGGATTATGTTGCACTGGTAATACTGACTGCGGTGCTTATCATCTTGTTCTATGGGATTATTGCTATCCACGATATCCCTTATGAAATTGCGAAAAAACGTAATCATCCCCATCAGGATGCCATCCATTATGCTGGCTGGGTAAGCCTGTTTACGCTGCATGTTCTGTGGCCGTTGCTATGGATTTGGGCCACACTCTGGCGCGAAGACCGGGGCTGGGGTATGCAAAAAATTAGCGAAGAACAACAGAATATTCAGCATCAGATGACGCATTTTCTTATGCAGGTTAACCAGTTAGAAAGTGAACTTAATGAGCTTAAACAATCCACAGCAGACGCATCTGCTATGGCAATATATAAGCGAGAAAAATAATGGAAACGTTATTACTACTTTGCTATGCCGCACTCTGCATCACCATTTTTAAGATTTTCCGCATTCCGCTAAATAAATGGACAGTACCGACGGCAGTACTCGGTGGCGTTATTTTTATTTCTTTAATAATTCTGGTGATGAATTATAACTACCCCTTTAGCGATATGGGCAAGCAAGCATACCAGACGGTACCGATTGTTTCTCAGGTCCGCGGCAGAGTCATTGAGGTGCCCGTTAAGCCCAACGTATGGCTGAAAGAAGGCGATGTGTTGTTTCGCATCGATCCTACGCCATTCCAGGCGAAAGTTGATGATCTCCGTGCCCAGGTTAAAGAAGCCATTCAAAATGCGCTATCGCTGGATTCCGGGCTGAAGCAGTCGCAGGCAGATCTCAGTAAAGCCATTGCCGACAGGGACAAAGCCCAACGCGAGTACGTGCGTTATAGCGAAGGCCATACCAAAGGCGCGTTTTCCGATCAGATGGTGGATACCCGCCGTCAGGCCTATAAGGCAACAGAGGCCAGCGTTGCCGCTGCGCAGGCTCAGGTTGAACAGGCGAAAAATAATCTCGAATCGGTTGTTAATGGACAGAACACGAAAGTCGCGTCGCTGTTAGCACAGCTGCATAAGGCTGAGTTTAACCTCGAAAGCACGGTGGTGCGGGCGCCCATGGCAGGTTATGTCAGTACCGTTGGTCTGCGTAAAGGCGCGATGTCTACGGCATTGGGTCTGGCACCTGTAATGACCTTTGTGCCAAGAGATACCGAGTCAAAGAAAAACTACGTGGCGGCATTCCGGCAAAATTCGCTTCAGCGGCTTAAACCGGGTTATAAAGCAGAGCTTATGTTCCCCTCCATTCCTGGGACGGTATTTAGCGGCGAGGTGGTTGATGTGTTACCTGCAATTGGTGAAAGCCAGTTCCAGGGGCAAGGTAAATTACTGGCCACTGCCGATCTGGTTAAACAGGGCCGCGTTTTGGTGAAGGTGAAAGCGACCGATCCGCGGCTGGATGGTTATCAACTGCCTCAGGGGACGCAAGTTAACGTTGCGGTCTATTCCGGTCATTTCAAGGAATTATCACTGATACGTAAAATTCTCATCCGTATGAGCAGCTGGGAAAACTATGTTTTCCTCGATCATTAATGGCGTTCCTTTTCTCCCGCCAGCGGCGGGAGATGTTGCTTTTTTTATTCATCACTATCATCTGTGTTTATTATTTTACTGATCACCACATCCCGGGATTATTAGGGTGAGTATCAATACGAGGCTTGCCAGCGCTTATCTTCGCACTATATGTTGGCCAGGATAATGAATGTAATTATTTTTTAATATTAAATGCCGTTACGTCAGTCCCTAAGCCATCTACCACTGTTTTTAAGTTGGCTAAGCTCATGGGGGTATCCTGGTTTTTGATACCTTCTCCTTCACCTAACCTGACGACTTGCAGCACGGGTTTCCTGGTTGATGCATCAATTAACTCTTCCTCAATATACAAATGCGTTTCCATTGTCCGGTGGCCTGTTGCGACTTGAGTAGCGGCAATGAGTAATGTTACGGGTAAGACCTCATAGAATTGCAGGCCTTGTTCTGCGCTACTTACGCCTGTGATTGCCCCCCTGAATATTAACGTCCGCCGCCCGGGGGAGGTTACCAGTGGCTTACGTTCAGAAAATGACTGTTTTAATTTATTATCAGTGTATGTAAGCAGTTGGCTAAGCACCTTTTCACCAATTTGTGTTGATGGTTTTGGTGTCGGATAATAAACCAGTGAATTATATTGGATGCTGTCATAGTTATCGGGATTGAAATTTGGGTCCACCCACCGCAACACCGGTTTTCCTGTACTGCTCTCGGTCTCTTTAAGTTTTGAATAGTCACTGAGAAAACCAGAGTATTTATTTTTTTTCTGGCACTTTTGATGAGCAACCAACGATAGAAATAAACGTAGTACATAAAAATATTTTTGCTAAAAAGCCAACTTTCATCTGACACTCCATTAATATATAAAAGCGAGCCAAAGATAGCATCGGATCATTTTTTTATGGGTGGGTTAATAGTGTCAGGATGTATCTTTTATATAGAAGTATTAAAATAAATAAAAATTTACCATTCGGTGTGTATGGTATATCTCTGCACGGATGATTATGCAGCCCTTATTTTATTTACAAGGCGTTATTGCCTATTAGTTGATCTGCAGGCCCCCCTTTTGGCTTAATCTCTCAGACAAGAGGGATTAGTAACGCCACCGGGGGAGCGGATGAAGCATTAACCCGTCTTGCCATTGAAATAAACGGATTGAATCGGTCAGGGTTTAGCTGTCGCTGCCCACGCGCACGGTGGCAATCAGGGCGTTAAGCGCAGCGGAGAGGTGCCGGTGACCCGGGAAGTAGAGGTAGAAACCGGGCACGGTTGTCGACCAGTCGGCCAGTACGCGCACCAGCCGGCCCGCAGCCACATGTTGCCGATTCTCTTCGCTGTCAGCGGCATACACCAGCCCAATCCCTTGTAACGCGATGTCGATCATCGTGTCGACTGTGTCCAGCACCAGCGGGCCGCGGACCGGTATTGCGACGTGCTTACCGTCTTTTGCAAACGCCCAGCGCGACAGGTTGCCGCTGGCGATTTCGCGTCTGCCAATACATAAATGCTGCTGCAAATCTTGTGGTGTCTGCGGCAAAGGGAAACGGCGAAAATAATCCGGTGAACCATACACCGCCGCAGTGAGGTTTTGCGTGACCCGCACCGCGTTCATATCCTGTGGAATATCAGACCGCAGACGAATACCGGCATCAAACCCCGCTTCGACAATATCCACAAAGCTGTCATTAAGTGATATTTCCAGGGTGATATCGGGAAAGTTGTTGCAAAACTGCGTCAAAATGGGCGCAACGACCATGTGGTAGGCAATGCGAGACAGGTTGATACGCAGGCTACCGTGGGGGTGCTGGCGGAAGTCGTTAACCTCTTCGACGGCGGTAGAAATAGCCGAAAAGGCCGGGGCGATTTTCTCCAATAATGCCAGGCCAGCCGCAGTGGGCGCAACGGTGCGGGTGGTGCGGTTAAGCAACCTGACACCCAGGCGTTCCTCCAGTGCCCGCAACGCGTGGCTAAGCGTCGAGGCGGTCAAATTAAGCCGCGCGGCGGCCCGCCGGAAGCTTCGCTCTTCGGCGATGGCAACAAATGCAGTCAGTTCACCCAGTTCATTGGTACGCATACAGATAGCGGCCTTATTGATGAATATAACCCAGCAATATATGCGATATAGCACGGCTTATCCAAAACAATAAAGCGCCTTATAGTCAGTTCCTCGTTGTTGGTAAACGCGTTATGGCGTAATGCGGCCGGACAGATGATGCCTGTGCGGCGCGTCTTCCGGATAATCAGGATTAATCACGATGAAAATGTTCACCGATAAAGTGGTACTTGTTACTGGCGGCACTTCTGGCATTGGCCGGACCACGGCACTCGCCTTTGCCCGGGAAGGGGCCAGCGTTGTCGTGGCCGGGCGGCGGGAGGCAGGGGGCCAGGAAACCGTTGCACGTATTGAACAGGCCGGCGGCCGCGCGCTTTTTGTCCCGGCCGATATCGCCATTGAACAGGAGGTTGATCGCCTGGTAGCGCGCACCCTTGATGTTTTTGGTGGTTTACATTTTGCCTTTAATAATGCGGGGATTTTCCTCCCGCCCGCACCGGTAACGGAAACCACTGCCGGGGATATTGATCGCATCCTCGCCGTGAACGTGCGCGGTACTGCGCTTTGTATGAAATATGAAATCCCGGCGATATTGCAAAGCGGCGGCGGTGGAGTTTGCCTCACAGGGGGTAAGGATTAATGCCGTGTGCCCGGGGGTGATTGACACACCGATGAACGCAGAGATGCGGGCCGATGAACATGGCCGCGAGTTTCTCAATAATCTGCAACCGATGAAACGCACGGGCCACCCGGAAGAGATTGCGGGTGCCGTGCTTTATCTGTGCTCACCGGGGGGCCGGGTTTATTACCGGAACCACTCTCAGTGTAGATGGCGGGATCACGATTTAGGGGCGGGTACAGAAAAGGGCGATAACACCCACTGATGCCCGCAGCGCCGGTGACAATGCGCTACCGGCGCCATTCCCGGCAACACTATTTCTTGTTATTCAGCATCGACTTTAAATCAGCAAAGGGGTTATAGGTTGCTGGCTCAACATCGTTTTGCGCATCTTCCCCCGCCACCACGGTGGTGCCGTACTGGTCAGCCTCAGTGTATTTTGAGTGCTCGTGGTCATGGCAATAGAGGCACAACAACTCCCAGTTGCTGCCATCTTCCGGGTTATTGGTATGGTCATGATCGATATGGTGCACGGTGAGTTCACGTAAGTTTGAATAGACAAACTCCCGGGAGCAGCGCCCACATACCCAGGGATAAATTTTCAGTGCTTTCTCACGGTAGCCGCTTTCCAGCCGCGTGTAGTTTTTCGGGATCAGAGCCATTACCAATGTTACCTGTCACAAAGTGGTTGTTTGACGATAGTGCCCTCAATATATCCCATAATGAAACTTAAGGAGAAATAAAAGAGGAGTAGGGTGTTGATTCCTAATGGTAAACCATCGCGGGGGTGAAACGGTGACCTGGGGCACAGCGCGGATGATAACACGCGGATAATTCAGACGATTATCACATTGTAACCCTGCCAGCCTCCGGCGCGGGCTTATTGCGGGTGGACCACTGTCCCCATGACCTGGCCATTGGTATTGATATCAAACTCGGCAGTGAAACCCGCTTTTGACCATTTGGTCCCCCTGGTATTCAGGCGTTTCCAGCCGTCGGTTATCATGGCGTCGACCGCCTGGCCCTGGTATTTACCCACCACTTTTTTGTCCAGATCATGGGCGACACCGGCCGCCGGGCCGGACATGGCGGTAGCGGCTGGTGTTGCGGGCGCGGTACTGTTTTTAGGCGGAAAGTTTTCAGCCCGGGTTTTGTGGCTATCGCAGCCATTACCGTCGGTCAGCTGGGTGCAACCGGAGCGCGCCAGCTGTTTGCGGTAGGCTTCTGATATGGCGGATGCGTTGAACGAGGAGGCAAGCAACACGGCCCCCGTGGTGATTATCATTATTCTGTTCATGGTGTTCTCCGCCTTGTCTTAGATAGTTATCTACCGGGAATGCCCCGCTTATTATTGTCGTTTTCACGGCAAGATCTGCGTTTTTCCCCGCAATTATCGCTTCTGATAGAGATCCCAGCGGTTGCCGTACAGGTCCTCGAACACCACCACCGTGCCATACTCCTCCTCGCGGGGCGTTTCACAAAAATGCACCCCCGCCGCTTTCATGGCATGGTAATCGCGCCAGAAGTCATCGGATTGCAGGAACAGAAATACCCTGCCGCCACACTGATCCCCGATAGCGCCTTGCTGGCGATCATTCGACGCCCTGGCCAGCAATAAATTGCAGTCACTGTCTGGGTTTGGGGTAACCACAACCCAGCGCTTACCCGGCTGCGGCGTGTCCTCTACCAGGGTGAAACCGAGTTTTTGGGTGTAGTAGTCAATGGCGTGATCGTAATCATCCACCACAATGGCGACGTACCCCATACAGCGTTTTTGTGTTCTCAACGGTTCATCCTCTGAGTCAGCCCCGGCGGTATGCGCGGGATAATATAAACCCACAGCATAGGCGATGGCGGCATAACCGCGCTAGCGCGGGGCATGTTCTTTGGTCTGTTCACCGGCGCGAAAGGCCCGGGGGGTGCAGCCACTCCACTTTTTAAACGCCTTGCTGAAGGCCACATCGGACTCATAGCCTGATTGCTCCGCCAGCTGGCTCAGGCGGATGGTGGAGGCGCGCAACTGCTCAGCCGCCTGATACATCCGCCATTCGGTTAAATAGCGCATCGGGGATTGCCCCAGCAGCGTTTTAAACCGCGCCGCAAAGCGTGAGCGCGACATCCCCACCGCCTGGCCCAGTAGCGCGATACTCCAGTGCTGGTCCGGGGACTGATGGATCAGGGCCAGGGATTTGGCAATCTGGGGGTCAGTCAGGCCATTTAGCCACCCGGCTTTGAAAATCTCCCCCCGGGAAAGACAGGCGCGGATCCCCTGAACAAACAGAATATCCGCCAGCCGGACCGCAATGGTGCGCATCCCCGGCAGCGGAGCGTCCAGCTCGCTGACCAGCAGCCCGAGGGTTGGGGGCAGCCAGGGGTTGTCCGCTGCCCCCAGGTGAAGATAGTCCGGCAGGGCGTTTACCAGGGGATTACGCAGGGCCTGGTCAAAGTTAAAAATACCTGTCACCACGTTGGTCTGGTCAGCCCCGGGCTCGCCGAGGATGATACGGGCCGACTGAAAATGGGCGTCCGGATCGGCGGCGGGCTGGCCGTGCCCGGCCAGCAACTGGGTAAAATCCACCGGGTGCGCATCGGGATCGCTCAGCAACTCATGATAATAACCGGCGGGGATCATCACCATATCATCCGGTTTCAGCGCAATAAGCTGCCGGGCCGCCGGCAGACGCAGCCAGGCCGTGCCGGACAACACCAGATGGAACGGGGCCCCCTGGTGGTGCCGGGGTTTGGCCAATCCCCAGCGGCCATTGAGCGTTAACTGGCAGAAAATCGAACTGGTGAGCTTCAGCTGTTCCAGCAGGTAGTCGAGGGTATTCATGGGTACATTCCAGGACGAATAGACTGATATTCTGGTTTTTTGGTGATAAATAATCCAGCGATTGTTTCTATAATCTGCCGCGTACTATTCCACTGGCAACGCCATTCAGGCAATCAACAGAGTGAGATCTGACATGATGACATTACGCGACAACACCATTTTGATCACCGGTGGCGGCAGCGGTATCGGGCGCGGGCTGGCAGAGGAACTGTTCCGGCTGGGTAATACGGTGATTATTGCCGGGCGGCGTGAATCTGCGCTGCAACAGGTGTGTGAGGCCAACCCGGGTATGCAATATCAGGTGATGGATATCAGCGATATTGACAGCCTGGCGGATATTGCCCGGCAGCTGACCGCGCGTTTCCCGGCGCTGAATATGCTTATCAATAATGCCGGGGTCCAGTACCCGGAAGATCTAACCCACCCGGAACCGCACAAGATGCTGACCTCCATCGCCACTAACCTGACCGGCCCGATGATCCTGACCAGTGCTTTACTGCCGCATCTGCTGGCGGCCAGGGCAGGGGCGGTGATTAATGTCACCTCTGATCTGGCGTTTATGCCCTACACCGCCGTACCGGCATACTGTGCCGCCAAGGCCGGGCTCCATTCCTGGACCGAATCCTTACGTTTTCAGCTGGCGGCCTCCGCGCTCAGGGTTATCGAGATAACCCCGCCGATGGTGCAAACCGATCTCCACGGCAGCAAAGACGGCAGCATCGCCATGGGGCTGGATCAGTTTGTCAGTGAAGTGATGGCGTTACTGCAATCCGGGGAGCCGTTAAAAGAGATTAACGTTGAGCGCAGTAAGCTGTTCCGTTTTGCCGAACGTAACGGGCAGTATGATGAGGTTTTCCTGGCGCTGAATACCCGCCACTAACCCCTTCGCCGGTAGCCCGGGAACCGCGTGCATCCCGGGCTACCGGCGGGTGGCTCAGGGCTGCGGGAAGATCCACAACTGCTGTTCCGGGAACGACAGCCAGCAATGCTGAGGATCGCACAGTGCATGACCATAAGCGCGGATAGCAATATCATCGCCCGGAGTACGAAACAGGTATTCCCGGCGGTCACCCAGGTACATGCTGGTCAACAGCGGCAGCGCCAGTTGATTCTCCCCGGGGCCGTCTGCCAGGATAACGCGCTCCACGCGGATCACCGCCACCCCAGGCTGGCCCACCTGTAGCCCGGCCCCCGCCATCCCCCACAGCCCCCAGCCGTTGCCCTGAATATAGGCTTTACCGTCGCGTATCCCGGTGACCTTGCCCGGCAACCGGTTATTGCTGCCCATAAACTCGGCGCTAAACAGCGTTTGCGGCGCGTCATACATTTCCTGGGGCGTGCCCTGCTGCTCAATCTTGCCGTTATTTAACAACAGAATACGGTCGGAAATCGCCATCGCTTCATTCTGGTCGTGGGTGACCATCAGCGCCGACAGGCCGAGCCTGATGATAAGCTCACGCAGAAACACCCGCGCCTCCTCCCGTAGCCTGGCGTCAAGGTTGGAAAGCGGCTCATCGAGCAAGATAACCGGCGGGTTATAGACCAGCGCCCGGCCAATGGCCACGCGCTGCTGCTGGCCGCCGGAAAGCTGATGCGGATGGCGTTTGCCCAGGTGGCCAAGACCAAGCTGCGCCAGCACGTTCTCCACCCGTTCGGTTATCTCCCGGGCCGCTACTTTGCGCAATTTGAGGGGGTAGGCCACGTTGTCAAACACGGTTTTATGCGGCCACAGGGCGTATGACTGAAACACCAGCCCCAGGTTACGCTCCTCGGCGGGGATTTCACTGCGCGGGGTGCCGTTATAAACCCGGCTCTTGCCGATGATAATCGCCCCGCTGGTGGGTTTTTCCAGCCCGGCCACGGCGCGTAATAACGTGGTTTTGCCACTGCCCGATGGCCCCAGCAGAGAGACCACTTCCCCGCGTTTCAGGTTCATCGACACGCCCTTTAATACCGGATTGTCACCGTAGGTTAAGTGCAGATCCTCGACCGCTAATTCAATCATGTAATTTGACTCCAAAACGAAGGGCAATTCCCAGACCAAGCACCACCAGCAGAATATTGATAAACGACAGGGCGGCGACAATATCAATGGCCCCAGCGGCCCACAGCGAAACCAGCATCGAACCGATGGTTTCCGTACCCGGCGACAGCAGATACACCCCGGTTGAGTATTCGCGCTCAAAGATCAAGAACATCAGCAGCCAGGCGCCTATCAGGCCATAGCGCGACAGCGGCATGGTGACGTGGCGGGTAATCTGCCCGCGGGTGGCCCCGGCGCTGCGGGCGGCTTCTTCCAGCTCCGGCCCCACCTGGAGCAGGGTGGAGGAGATCAACCGCAACCCATAGGCCATCCACACCACGGTATAGGCCAGCCAGACACTGAAAATGGTGCTGCGCAGTGAACGTAACCAGACGACCAGGTTATCGCGCAACCACTGTGACCCGGAGAACCCGGAAAGCCAGCCATCTTTAAGCGTGTTATCCAGCCACATCGGCAGAAACAGAAAGACCCACAGGAACGCCAGCCCCGCCAGCAGCCCGGGTACCGCGCGCGGCACCAGCACGCTATAGTCGAGGAAGCGGGTGGTGTTATCCGGCTTACGGTGCATAGCAATGCCAATAAACAGGTAGCAGACAACCGCCAGCGCGCCGCCAATCACCCCGATACTCATCGAATTGACGATGGCCCGCAGCAGATTAGGCTGCCCCCAGATAGTGCGGAAGGTGTTAAGCGACATCTCATCCCAGAGGGATACCCCGACCCCCCAGTTCGAAATAAAGGCCCGCAGCGCCACCCCAATCAGGGGAACACCAATGGTGACCGTCAGCCAGGCGGCCACCACCGCCCCGGCAACCCAGCGCCATTTGCCCAGCGGCAATGCCCGGGCCTGGCTTGCTTTACCTTTCATGGTCACAAAGCGATTGGCGGTGCGCATCAGCTGGCGCTGCAACATCACCAGCGGAATAGTGATGCAAATCAGCACCACCGCCACCGCCGCCATCAGATGGTAAGACGGGGTGCCAAGCTTATTGGTCAGCTGATAGAGATAGGTGGCCAGCACCATATTGCCTTCCGGGTCCCCCAGCACCAGCATCAGGCCGAAGACTTCCAGGCCGAGGAAGAACAACAGCACCACGGCATACAGAATAGACGGGCGAACCATCGGCAGGCTGACGGCGGTCATCACCTGAAGCGGCGAGGCCCCGGCGATGCGGGCGGCCTCTTCAACATCTGAGCCGACACTGCGCAATGCCGAGGAGATATACAGATAGGCGTGGGGAACATGGGTCAGCCCGGCAATCACCACAATGCTCGCCATGTTATAGATATTCCACGGCACGAAGCCGATCAACGCCTGGGCCCACAGTGAGAAGAACCCCACCGGCCCGGCAGCTACCACATAGCCAAACCCCAGTACCATCGGCGAGACAAATATCGGCACCAGGATCAGCGGCTCAATCAGGCGCCGACCGGGTAAATCGGTGCGTACCATCAGAAAAGCCAGAATACCGCCGAGGGGGATGGCGATAACCACCAGCCCAAAGGCCAGAATAAAACCGCTTTTAAGGGCCTGATAAAAATCCGGATCGGTAAAAATAAACCCAAAGGACTCCAGGCTCCATGTCCTGGCCGGGGAGAAAAACGGCGCGGACAAGAAACTCTGGATCACGATAAACGACAGCGGCGTATAAATCGCCAGTGCGGTTATCAACACCACGATACCGCGCGGCAGGCGTTGCCACTTTCTGCGTAATGCATTCATATAGTGTCCCTGATATAGCGACCTGTACCCGCGGGATCAGGTCAGCGAAAACGGCGCGCGCACGCGCCGGAGGGGCTTTATTTGGCGGCGGCAGCGCGCCATTGCTTGATGTAATCGAGGCGTTTTTTCGGCTGCAAATAATCCAGCAGTGAGGTGTCCACCGGGATCGGCTTCAGGGCGTTACCGAGTATGTTGGTCATTCCGGCGATATCATTTTTGCCGTCAATATCGTTACGGATTGACGGGATATCAGACTGGTTGGCGAGAATATTTTGCCCCTTTTCTGAGAGCACATAATCCAGCCAGAGCCGGGCGGCATTGCTGTTTTGCGCCTGCTGGCTGATAAACGACACCCGCGACAGCACCAGAGCGTAGTCTTTCGGGTAGACAATCCCCAGTGACGGGTCCGTTTTGGCGCGGGCCTCCGCATAGGAGCCGAGGATATTAAAGCCAATCAGGTTTTCACCCGACGAGACGCGCTCCATCATGGTGCCGGTTGAGGACTGTACTGACAGCCCCCCTTTGGCGATGTCCGCCAGGGTGGTGAAGTAATGCGGATCGGCACCGGCGTCCTGCACCGAGAGCATAAATCCGACGCCGGACTTTTCGATATCGTAGGTGGTGACTTTGCCTTTGAATTTATCCGGTTGGCTGGCGATCAGCCTGGCCAGCGCCGTGTGGGAGTCAGGCACCTCAGCGGCGGGGATCAGGCGTTTGTTATAGATAAACACCACCGGCTCGTAGGTTGTGCCATAGGCTTTATGGTTCCACACGGCCCACGCCGGTAACTGGGGCTGCTCTGGTGACCGGTACTCCCCGGCGTAGTCAGCGGCCAGTTTCAGGGCGGTATCCATTGATGAGCTCCACACCACATCCCCGCTGCCGCTACCGGACGCCTGTTCGCTGATGAACCGGTTGTACAGCTCGGTGCTGTTCATGTCGTTATATTCAACCTTAATACCCGGGTAGGCGGCCTCAAACCCTTTGATCAGCGGGTCTGCGGCTTTGGTATCGGTGGTGGAGTAAATTACCACCTTGCCTTCTTTGGTGGCGGCATCGATAACCTTTTGGTAATCCGCCGGGTAACCCTGGGGAACCGCAGACAGGGCAGAAGCAGAAGCCAGAACCGTGGCGCTAAGCAGAGCAATACGGAAAGTGTTCGACATTTTAGTTAACCTTTTAGTCACATTTTATGAACTAAAAGCCAACATAGCGCATGGGGTCAGCCAGGCAAGCGGGGGCGGATTGTTATCGCGCCGAAGTGTGACTGGCGGCGTTTTTTTGGCAATTAACACCATTAAAACCGCAGCGCGCAACCCGGATGAGCAGGGCGCTCAGCCGGGGATTTTGCGGTACAGCCGCCGGGGGTGGCCAATATTGCCGTACAGCATCTCAACACTGACCAGCCCGGTTTCCACACAGTATTCCAGGTAGCGGCGGCCGGTGGTTTTACTGATCCCGGCGTACGCGACAACCTGTTCAACTGACCAGGCCGCGTCCGGGTTAGCGGTGAAAAAGCCGGTAATGCGCGCCAGAGTCGTGGGCTCAATCCCTTTGGTGGACGGGCCTGATGGGGCATCACTGGCGGGCAGGCTGAACAAGCGATCGAGGGCGTGCTGATCCACCACGGTGGCCTGGCGCAGGGTCTGTTCCAGCAACATAAACCGCGCCAGGGAGGCATGCAGGCGCTGGAAGAAGACCGGCTTGATCAGGTAGTCGAATGCGCCGCTGCGCATGGCGTGGCTACAGGTTTGCATATCGCTGGCGGCGGTGATGAAAATCACCGCGCAGCCGGTACTCTTCAGCAGCGGGCTGTCTATCAGATCCACCCCTTTACCGTCCGGCAAGGTGTTGTCGAGCAAGACCAGCCGTGGCCGGTAGCGGCGAATCAACGCGTTAGCCTGTTCCAGGGTGCCGGCAATCCCGGCCACGCGCAGATGAAAGTTCTGCTCAATATATTCACGATGTAACTCGGCGAGATGCGGTTCATCTTCCACAATGACCACCTCAAGTGCCCGGGCGTTAGTCATTATCCTGTCCTGCGTATATGGCCGTGTTATACGGAATAAATACCGAGAAAATCGCCCCCTGGGGGGCGTTATCGCTGATCTCAATACTGCCCCCGGCCTGGCGAACGTACCCGGCGGCCAGATACAGGCCGATACCGTGTTCCGGGCCAGCGGGTGCCCCGTCCACGGCGGGCTTGCTGGTAAAACCCAGGGTGAAGATCTGTGGTTTGATGGCGTCCTCAACGCCGCACCCCTGGTCGGCCACCTCGATAACCAGCTCCTGGTTGCGGTCTGAAATATACACCTCAATGGGCGCACCGGGGGTGGGGCCGTTGCGGGTGGCCTCCACGGCGTTATCCAGCAGATTGCCGATAACCGACATTAGCTCGGTTTCGCTGAGCCCCGCCGGGAGCCGGGATAACCGGCAAGCCGGGTCGAAAATCAGCGCGATGCCTTTTTCCCGGGCGCTGACATATTTCCCCAGCAGCAGGCCACACAGCGTCGGGGAGGCAAAATGGGCGGAGACAAAATCCAGCACCTTCTGGGCACCTTCAGACTGGGCCTGAATATAGCGCATGGCGGCATCGTAGTGGCGCATCTGTAACAGGCCCACCAGGGTGGCGGTCCAGTTAAGCTGTTCATGGCGCATAATGCGCAGGTTATCGGCATAGCGCGTCACCTGGCTTAGCTGGCTGCTGAGGGTGTTAATGTCGTTTTTATCGCGAAAGCTCACCACCCAGCCGCTTGCGCTACCGGGCTCCAGCTCGATAGCCACACGGTTAACGATAACCGGGCGCTGGTTGAACACCGTAATATTATCGTGATGGGCCGGTTTATCGTGGTGCTGTTGCGGGCTGAAAAAGTGCGCCGGTAGCTGTAATACCTGATCCAGCGGTTTGCCGAGCAACGCCGGTTCGCTGTGGGGAATGGCCAGCAACTCCCTGGCCGCACGATTAATTAAAATCAGCCGCTGTTCGTCATCCACCGCAAACACCCCTTCGTACATGGATTCGAGCAGGGCTTTTTGTTGCCGGACCAGCAAGGCAATATCCCGCGGTTCGAGGCGGAACATCTGTTTTTTAAGGTTGCGGCTAAAAATCCAGGAAAAGAGGAACAGCAGCAGCAGGAGTACCGCGCCGTAGAGCGCCGCCTGCCAGAGCAGCCGGGCATTGATATGGGCAATATACGACGTGAGATAACCGACGGAGACAATCCCGATAACCTGATGGGCGCCATTGAAGATAGGCGCTTTACTGCGCAGCGACACGCCAATGCCCCCCTGGCGCACGGAAATAATCGTCTGGCCCTGTAACACCGCCGCGTTATCGCCGCCAATCATCGGGCGGTGCAGGCGATCCGGCGCTTCGGAATGGTACAGGTGCTGTTCCCGGGTATCGCCAATCACAATATAACTGGCGTCACTGTGGTTGCGCAGTGGCTGGATAAGCCGGGCAATGGCCGCGACATTGCGGGCGGCCACCTGTTCGGCGAGGCCGGGCATTAAGGCGATTTCACTGGCCTGTACCCGGGCGCGCTGGCCGAGGTCGTGATGCAGTTGCCTGTCAATAAAATGGAACAGGGTCACGCCCAGCAAGGCCAATAGCAGGCTGGAAAATACCACCAGAGATAAAAAAAGCTTCACCTGAAAAGGCAATCTGCGTTTCATATGACCTGCGGCAACGGAACAGAAAAAGACATCCGCGGAGCCTACCATGTGAAAATCCGCTTTGGGCGCGGACAAATGCAGAGTTGTGAGCTGGCTTCATTCTCCGGGCCAGGGCACTGGCCAGCGGGCGGGTGATTTAGCCCCGCCCGCTGGCCATAAGATTAATAGGCTCCGGCGCTGTAGGTCAGCTCATAGGAGTGGGAGTAGATCTCAATGATATTGCCAAACGGATCTTCCATATACACCATGCGGTAAGGCTTCTCACCCGGGTAGTAGTAGCGTACCGGCATCCGCTGTTTACCGCCTGCGGCGACGATTTTCTCAACCAGCGCTTCAAGGTTTGGATCCTGGACGGAGAAATGAAACACCCCGGTTTTCCAGTATTCAAAATTGTTTTCCGGTGTCTCGGCGGCAGGAAATTCGAAAATTTCGATCCCGACCTTATCGCCGGTGGCCAGGTGGGCGATGCGAAACGATCCCCAGCCTTTACCGAATACATCATCACACATGATGCCGATGGCGCTGTCATCATGATGGATTGTGGTGGGCTCCATAATCAAATACCAGCCCATCACCTCAGTATAAAATTTTACTGCGGCATCAAGGTCCGGCACGGACAAACCAATATGGGAAAAACTGCGTGGATAGGTCTGATTCATCATGTCCTCATGGGTATTCTTAACTTGTGTGCAGCAGCATACCCCGGCAGAATGAGAAGATATAATTATCAAAAAATATTATTTCAATAAGGTTTTATTATGAATATTGACTGGCTGAGGACCTATTGCACCCTGGTAGAAACCGGCCATTTCACCCGTACCGCCGAAAAACGCCATATGACACAACCCGGGGTAAGCCAGCATATTCGCAAGCTGGAGGATAGCCTCGGCAAAGATCTCCTGATCCGCCAGGGGAAAGGTTTTATGCTGACCCATGAAGGGGAGGCGGTGTTCCATAAAGGCCGCCAGATCCTGGCAGAGCTGGATGCCCTGGCCCTGAGTGTGCGCCACGATGATCCCTGGCGCGGGGTGTGCTGCTTGTCCAGCCCCGGCAGTCTTGGGCTAAAACTCTATCCGCACCTGCTGGCCTGGCAGGCGGAATACCCTGGCCTGGAGATAGATTACCGCATCGGCCCCAATGACAGTATTGAGCGGGATATTGTCGAGCGGCGGATAGACCTGGCCTTGCTGACCCGGCCCGCCCTGATGCCGGAACTGCAATGCGAAGAGATTGCCCGGGAGGAGCTGCTGCTGGTGACACCGGCCAGTTGCCACACCCCGGACTGGGAGAGCCTGACGCAACTGGGGTTTATCAGCCACCCGGATGCGGGCTGGAATGCTCCCCGGTTATTGCAGGCCAACTACCCGCAGTTTGACCATCTGGATAACCTGAAACGCAACGGGTTTTGCAATATTATCAGTGCGATTCTGGAGCCGGTGGCCAACGGCCTGGGGTTTACCGTGCTGGCCCGTTATGCGGCAGAAGCCTTTCACCGGCAACAGGATATCCGGATCCATCCCCTTGCGGAGCGGGTTTTTGAACCGGTTTATCTGGTGCAGCGGCGTTACTCTGCGCAGCCGCGCCGTATTCAGCAGATGATCCAACTGGTGAAGCAGACACTCGCGGGGGAAGGGGACGTGGCTAACAGATAACGCAAGCGGGCGGCAGGGCGCCACCCGCAGGGGAGATTAACGCGGGTTATTCCAGGGTTTATTCTCGGTCAGCCACGGCAGGGCGTCTTTTTTACGGCTCATGGCATTTTCCAGCACTACCGGCTGATCGGCACTCTCCCAGGAGTAGTACAGGCGGGAAGTGCGGGTGTCTATCTCGGTTAGCATCAGCACCGTCGGCTGGGTGCTTTGCTTCAGCGCGCTGATGGTCTGTTTCATCTGGTCGCTGTTGGCGTTGTGGCTGGTGATTTCCAGCTGGGCCACTTTGACGGTGTTATCATCGAACTGATAATTTTTGGCGTCTTTATCCAGCAGTTCAACGGCGCTGTAACCGGACAGATCGGTTTTGGCATCCAGCAACTGGCGGGTAAAGGTGGTGCGGTCGATACCGGCAATGGCGAACAGCGCATCTACCGCGTGGCGGTCTTGCTCAGTGGTGGTGGAAGAGGTCAGCCCCACGGTATCGCTCAGGATAGCGCCCAGCATCAGGATAGCCTGCGGGCCGGAAACCGGCATATCAGACTCCAGCATGATCTGTTGCCACAGCACGGTGCAGCAGCAGCCCAGCGGTTTCACGCAAATATCGGCCGGTTCTTTGGTCATCACCGTACCCAGGCGATGGTGGTCAATAATGCCACGAATCTGGGCATGCGGCAGAGAATCAGGGCCCTGTTCGAACTCACTGAAGTCAACCAGCCACACGTTGCGGTCAGTCAGATCATCGCTGAGCAGCGCCGGGGCCGCGACACCTGCTTGTTCGAGTACAAAGCGGGTTTCCGGGTTGATATCTCCCAGGCGAAACGCCTGGCATTTTTCCCCGCGAAAATGCAGCCACTCTGCGGCAACAATGGCCGAGCAGATAGAGTCAGTATCGGGGTTAAGATGGCCAAAAACATACAGCATAAATGATCCTGTTGGGTCGGTTCGGTGCCAGGCCTGGGGCCTGAAACACACCATTTAACAAAATAAACACGCAATGACGCCGCCGCGCGCGTGCTCTCCCGGGAGTATCGCGCCCCGGGGGCCGTAATCGGTGTGATGACGGGGGCACCAGATAACGCGGGCATCTCATGCAAACAGCCTAACCATAGGCTATCCCTGGCGTTGTTGTCTGAAATTTTTCTGCGGGCAAACCGTAACTGGATCAACGTTTCGCCTGTTTTTACGGCCGGTAATAGGGGCCTGTCCTATTGACCCGGCGCCGCCACGGATCCCGGCCGCCATTTGCCGCCCGGATGATGGGTTTTTGGCCAGCCCGGTCTCATTCGCACCGGGCTGGCGGCCAGGGGTTAGTCGTCAAATGCCGGCTGATTCAGGGTCAGGAAAATATCCTGAATATGCAGATGATGGGACAGCTCCCGGACGATTAACAAATAGCCGATAAACGCCGGGTCTGCCGGAAATTCTCCCGGCTGGCGGGGGCTACCGGCAATCACATCCGCCACCCGGTTGAACACCTGCTCAATATCCTGTTGGGTCAGGCGGGCCGAGACACCGGCCACGGTGGCTATCTCTTTCAGGAAATGGTCTGCGCAGGTTGTCCGGCTGGGGGTAGTGTGTAACTGTGGCGCGGCCTGGAGGGCGTCTTCAATCGCGTTGATGGCCATTTCTACCTCACCCGGTGACGGTATTGTGTGGTGAAAATAGCGCTGGATGAGTGCGTGATACCCGACAGGCAAGGTCACCCCGGGAACGGTGAAGCGGATGTTATCTGCACCAATAGTGAATGATCCAGTATCCATAATGCCTCCTGAGAGTAAGCAATAACCGGACGGCATGGCCGCCGTGGTTGCCAGGATAAGCGAAACGCCTCTGGTTGCAGCAGATACTGCCAGTGTATCACCGGCAACGGGTGATGGGAGGAAATGCGCATTTATTTCCTGCTGCCGGGGCGCAACAGGCGGGGCAGACAGGTGATGATTCGCGGGCCGTTAATGTGTGCGGTTCCGGCCCGCGGTCAGGGGGGTAACTCAGTTCACTTTGGTGATGGTTTTGACATCCAGCTCAATACTGTTGTGGTCCTTATCAATTTCACCCTGTAATTCAACGGTATCTTTCGGGGTAATGGTCAGGCCGTTCCAGCGTTTATCGTCGATATCCACGCTGATGGTGCCGGTCGCATCGCGAAAGAGGTAGTCATCGTTGCCGGTACGCTGTTCGATATGGCCGCGCAGGGTTACCCAGCTATCGTCATTCATGGTTTTGGCTTTTTCTACGGTGGAAACCCCGGCGCTTGGCCCGTTAAAACCGCCTTTGGCCTGGGCCTGGGTGGTGGTCGCCCCGGTGGCGTTCGGGCCGACAAAGCCGCCATTCTGTGCCAGAACAGGTGCACTGCAGACCGCGAGAATGGCTAATAAGGCTGCTGTTTTTTTCATCGTTTTTTCCCTCGGGTTATCCTGCGTATTGCAGAGTCAGTCATCGGTGTGTGTGGTCTTCGGAATGCATTACAACAAACAGTTCTTAACGAAATCTTAAGCATCAGCCCCCGGCGCGGGTGTTTTTCAAAACTGCCGGCCAGGCCGGAACAATGCGGCATTACGCTGTACAATGCCGGCGCCAGATAGTTAGATAGACAGATATAACACAAGGATATAAGAGAGACGACCATGCGCGTGCTGCTCATTGAAGACGACAAGCTCATCGGCGACGGTATCAAAGCCGGTTTAATGAAAATGGGGTTCAGCGTCGACTGGTTCACGGAAGGCAAACAAGGGCTAAGCGCATTAGATGCCGCCCCCTATGATGCGGTGGTACTGGATCTCAGCCTGCCCGGGATGGACGGCCTGGATATTTTACGGTCCTGGCGCCAGAGCGGGCACGATGAACCGGTACTGGTGTTAACCGCCCGGGATGCTCTGGAGCAGCGGGTGGCCGGGCTACAACAGGGGGCCGATGACTATTTGTGTAAGCCTTTCGCCCTGATTGAAGTGGCCGCCCGCCTGCAGGCGCTGATCCGCCGCCGCCACGGCCAGGTGCAACTGTTATTAACCCACGGCCCGGTCTCGCTGGACCCGGTAAAACTCACCGTGAGCAGCGGCGATCAGCCGGTCCACCTGAAGCCGAAAGAGTTTGCCCTGTTAGAACTGCTGTTGCGTAACGCCGGGCGGGTGTTACCCCGGGCGCTGATCGAAGAGAAAATCTATAACTGGGATGATGATGTCTCCAGTAATGCCATTGAAGTGCATATCCATCATCTGCGTAAAAAATTTGGCAGCGGGTTTATCCGCACGGTACACGGCATCGGCTACACCCTGGGAGAGGCGGAATGAAATCCCTGACCCGCAGCCTGCGCTGCCGTTTGATCTTCGGGCTTACCGTGCTGATTGCCCTGAGTTGGTTCAGCGCCAGCCTGCTGGCCTGGAACCAAAGCCGGGGCACGATTGATGAGCTGTTTGACACCCAGCAAATGCAGTTTGCCAAACGGCTGACCGCACTGGATATCAGTGAGCTGACCATCAAGGACCCGCAGCTACCGCGCAGTAAAAAAATCATCCGCCACAGCCACGGGGATCTTGATGATGACGCCCTGGCGTTTGCGATTTTTACCCGTGACGGAAAAATGGTTCTGAACGACGGGGATAACGGCCCCGATATCCAGTACGACTATCAGCGTGACGGGTTTATCGATGGCCAATTAGAGGGTGATAAGGATTTGTGGCGCCTGGTGTGGCTGACCACCGCCGATGGCAAATACCGGATAGCGGTCGGGCAGGAGTGGGAATATCGCCAGGACATGGCGCTGGATATTGTCCAGGCCCAGTTATTGCCCTGGCTGGTGGCGCTGCCGGTGATGATTCTGCTGCTTATCTGGCTGATTACCCGGGAGCTGGAGCCCCTGAAACAACTGGCCCTGCGCCTGCGGTTGCGCCAGCCCGAGGATGAAACCCCGATCCCGGTGGACTCGTTACCCAGTGAGGTACAGCCGCTGGTGGAATCATTAAACCACCTGTTTGCCCGTACCGGGGATATGCTGGTGCGGGAGCGACGCTTTACGTCCGACGCGGCCCACGAGCTACGCAGCCCGCTGTCTGCCCTGAAAGTGCAAACCGAGGTGGCACAGCTTGCCGACGATGATACCCAGATGCGCCGGCATGCGCTGACCAACCTCACCGAGGGTATCGACCGCGCCACGCGCTTAGTGGATCAGCTGCTCACCCTGTCCCGGCTGGACTCGCTCTCCGGGATGGAGGGGATGGAGGACATCGCGTTACAGGATGTGCTGCAAACCGGGGTGATGGATAACTACCACAAGGCCCAGGCCAGCGGCATTGAGCTGGTGCTGGATATTCGCCAGGTTCCGACGCCGCGGCGCGGCCAGCCGCTGTTAATGGCGCTGCTGGTGCGCAATCTGCTGGACAATGCTATCCGCTACAGCCCCCGGGGCAGTACGGTGAACATTACGCTGGATGCACAAGGGTTCAGTGTGCAAGATAACGGCCCCGGGGTCAGCCCCGAGCATTTGCAACGTATTGGTGAGCGCTTCTTCCGGCCACCGGGTCAGGAAAAAACCGGCAGCGGCCTGGGGCTGTCGATTGTGCAGCGTATTGCGACGCTGCACGGGATGACCACCCGTTTTCGCAATGGTGAAACCGCGGGGTTCTGTGTGGAGTTAACCTGGCACTGAGGGGCGGGCCGCGTGCTTACGGCCGGCGCGCGGCCAGCGGCCAGGAGTCAAACAAGTAGCCGTCAAAGTTAATATCATCAACATCAGACAGCGCCAGCAGCCGGGTTTTGACATTTTCCAGGTGCTGCCACATGGCCAGCTTGGCGGCCTGGGCGTTTTTTTTGATCAGTGCGGCGAGGATGTGCTGGTGGTCCACCAGCCATTCCTGACGGTACTGGGTATCTTTCAGATGGCTGTGTAGCTGGATCCACATCGGGTTATTCTCCCGCCACTGCCAGGATTGCTTAAACAGCTCCACCAGCATGGTGTTGTGGGTCGCTTCGGCAATGGCCAGGTGGAACGCTTCATCCCCCTGCTCGTGGCTGTCGGCGGCCAGATCCTGCTGCTGCATATGCAGGGCGGCGCGCATTTTCATAATGTCGCCCCGGGTGGCCTGCAGCGCGGCAAACTCGGCAATATTGCTCTCCAGCAACTGACGGGCCTGGAGTAATTCAAACGGGCCGGCATTGTTACACTGGTGGTGTGCCGCTGGCAGGGCGCTGCCTGTGGCATCACCGGGCAAACGGGTGATATAAATGCCCGCCCCGCGCCGCACATCAATGATCCCTTCCAGCTCCAGCATAATCAGCGCTTCGCGTACCACGGTACGGCTGACGTTCAGCCGCTCGGCTATTTCCCGTTCCGGGGGCAGACGGTCGCCGGTGCGATAGGCGTTATCAACGATCATCGCCCGCAGTAATGTGCCGACTTCCTGATACGGGCGTTGTTGAAGCGTGGTCTGTTTCATGATGGCATCACTTTATGTCGCGCAATGTTTGCCGGGGGGCGGTTATAAGAGAACGGCCGGACGATAACACCGCTGTGGGCGGTTCGCTATCAAAAACACCGGTGCCGCGTTCAGGGCACCGGTAAGGGGCTTGCGGTTAGCCCAGCGCTTCAACAGTGGCGCGGGCGCCGTTGCTCAGCAGTGCCAGGTAAGCCGCCGTGACGGCGCTGACAAACTGGGCGTTACCCGGTAAGTCCTGGCCGAAAATGGCATCAATATCCAGCAATGCCCGGACCCGGGCTTCCGGGGCCTGGTGCTGGCGGTGAATTTCCTGGTAACGTGCCGCCAGCGGGTCCTGAATGTCAATGGCATTGCCTTGTTCGTCAACACCGCTAACGTAGCGCATCCAGCCGGCAACACCGAGGGTCAGGTGGCGGAAGTCGTCACCGTTTTTCAGGTGGATTCGCACCGGGTCCAGCATGCGCTGCGGTAATTTCTGGCTACCGTCCATGGCAATCTGCCAGGTGCGGTGGCGCAGTGACGGGTTGGTAAAACGGTCAATCAGCAGGTCAGCGTAGCCCACCAGATCGGTGCCTTCCGGCATCGACAGGGTCGGGGCCTGTTCATTGAGCATCAGGGCACGGGCCGCGTTGCGGTACGCCGGATTAGTCATGGTATCGGCGATCGTCTCATACCCGGCAAGGTAACCGAGGTACGCCAGGAAGGAGTGGCTGCCGTTTAGCATCCGCAGTTTCATCATCTCGAAGGGGACCACGTCGGCCACAAACTGGGCGCCCACGCGATCCCAGTCCGGGCGGCCATTAACGAAGTTGTCTTCGATGACCCACTGGCGGAACGGTTCGCAGGCGATGGCGCAGGGATCGTATACCCCAAGCTGGTCGGCAATCTGTTGCAGGGCCTCGTCGGTGGCGGCCGGTACAATGCGGTCAACCATGGTGCACGGGAAGGTTACCTGTTCGGCAATCCAGGCCGCCAGCGCCGGGCAGCGGGCCTCGGCCAGGCCAAGTACCGCCGCCCGGGCCGCATGGCCATTCTCACGCAGGTTGTCGCAGGACATCACGGTAAAGCCATTGAGGCCGTGTTCCCGACGAATAGCCAGCGCCTCGATGATATAACCGATGGCGGATTTCGGCTGGTGCGGGTTAGCCAGGTCATGCTGGACCATGCTGTTATTGAGGTCCAGTTTGCCGCTGGCGGCATCAATGCAGTAGCCTTTTTCGGTGACCGTCAGGGAGACAATCGCCGTTTCCGGGCGGGCCATGGCGTTCAGTATCCCGTCGCAGCCGTCAAATTCCGGGTGCAGGGCTTCTTTCATTGAGCCGATCACTTTCAGCTCTGTGCTCCCGGCACCGCGCTCTGCCACGGTATACAGCATATTCTGGTCCTTCAGGGCCTGAATCAGGCGGGCGTCATTGCCCGGCATCAGGTTCACTTCGCAGTAGCCCCAGTCACTGTCGGTGGTTTCCAGCAGGTGATGGGTATACAGGGCCTGGTGAGCGCGGTGGAAGGCACCGCAGCCCAGGTGGACAATACGGGCCTCAAGACGGTTGCGATCCCACTGCGGACGGGCCACAGAAAGGGTGGCGTTAGCGACGTTCTGTTCCATGAGTAACTCCTGTGTTTCGTCCCTGCCCGCCAGGACAGTCACGAAAATAAAAGCGGAAAATAGGGCTGGAAAACAGCGGGGGCCAGGCCCCCGCGTGGCTTATTTGCTAAAGAAGGCGCGCTGGATAGCCAGCTCAACACCGCGGACTTCGGCCAGGCCTTTCAGGCGGCCAATGGCAGAGTAGCCAGGGTTGGTTTTCTTTTTCAGATCATCCAGCATCTGGTGGCCGTGATCCGGGCGCATCGGGATAAGATCCGGGTTACCGGCGTCTTCCCGGCGGTGTTCTTCTTCGACAATGGCTTTCACCACTTCGTACATGTCCACGTCGCCCATCAGGTGCGCCGCTTCGTGGAAGGTTTTTGGATTATCTTCCCGCAGGGTGGAGCGCAGATGGGTAAAGTAAATGCGCGGGCCAAACTGCTTAATCATATCGACCAGGTCGTTGTCAGCACGGACGCCGTAAGAGCCGGTGCACATGGTAAAACCGTTCGCCGGGCTGTTCACCGTATCCACCATCCACTGCATATCGTCGATGGTCGACACAATACGCGGCAGGCCGAGGATCGGGCGCGGCGGATCATCCGGGTGTACCGCCATACGCACGCCGACTTCATCCGCAACGGCGGTGATAGCTTTCAGAAAGTAGGCAAAGTTTTCGCGCAGTTTGGCTTTATCAATATCGCGGTAGCGATCCAGATGGGCGCGGAACTGATCAAGGGTGTAGCCCTCTTCGGCACCCGGCAGGCCGGCAATAATATTGCCGGTCAGGCGTTCAATGTCGGCGGCGCTCATGGCGGCAAAACGCGCGGCGGCCTGGCTAATTTCGTCGGCGGTGTAGTCTGCTTCGGCACCCGGGCGTTTCAGAATATGCAGCTCGAAGGCGGCAAATTCGATCTGGTCAAAACGCAGCGCTCTGGAGCCATCCGGTAATTGGTATGCCAGGTCGGTACGGGTCCAGTCCAGCACCGGCATAAAGTTGTAGCACACGGTGTAGATACCGCACTGTGCCAGGTTACGCAGGGTCTGCTGGTAGTTCTGGATCCACACATCGTACTGGCCGGAATGGGTTTTGATGTCTTCATGGATGGGCACACTCTCCACCACAGACCACTCCAGGCCCGCCGCTTCGACGATGGCTTTACGCTTCATTATCTCATCAACCGACCAGATCTCACCGTTAGGGATATGGTGCAGAGCGGTAACCACACCGGTCGCACCGGCCTGACGAACGTCTGACAGAGTGACCGGATCATTAGGACCATACCAGCGCCAGGTTTGTTTCATCTTACCTTCCTTCTTCAGTGATGCCTCCGGAGCGGGCCAGAGAGCAGATAATGGGGGGCGGTATACCAGGTGAGCAACATGGCTACCGCTGATGGGGCCTAACATCGACCAATTAGCAAAAGCTGTCAACCAACTTCGCTAAATTGGTCAACCAAATGACGGGTTGATCAAATTTTTGGTATGCCAGCATTGATTTAAGCCACAATAAATCACCGGCTATTTACAGGGATAAGGGGAGGGGCGGTACCTGGCAGACCACTGCCCGCAAGAGGGGGGAGTGGCCCGCAGTTGTGCGTCTGTCAGGGGAGTCACACGGGGTGTCTGGCGGCTTAGCTCAGCAGCGCGCAGTCGATTTTGGCAACAATTTTGCGCAGTGCGGCCGGTGTCTGGCAGGTGGCCATCGGCCGGTGCAGTTCGCCGGGGAAGATAACCGCCAGCTCACCGGGCTGCAGATGGATCAGCGTTTCACCGGGGATAGCCGGGCAGAAGCCGAGGTCATGAGCATCGTTAAAAGGCTCGCTCAGGGTCAGCGGCAGCCCCAGCACCCCGGCCCCGATCACTTCATTGCCCTCGAGGACAATATGGATGTCGAGATACTGGCGGTGGAATTCGGGCTTCTGGCTCTCAAGCGGTTTGGTTTCACCCTCCACCACGTTGAAAAACATCTGTTTCCCCTGTACCTGGTAGTGCCCGGCGGGCAGCTCGGCCGGGCGGTGTTCAATAATGGTGGCCAGCATCTGGCGAATGGCCGCCGGGTAGAGTGGGTTAGTCGCCGCAGTGGCTAAGGCATCAATAATCATTGTTTAGGTCCTGATCGTGGGTGAATGCGGGGTTAGCGCAACTGGTGAACACACTGGCTGACAATGTTCTCAACCGGCGGGGCAATATCCACCGCCAGCACATCCGGCTCGTCCAGCCCGGGGGCTTCGAGGGTGGAAAACTGGCTCTGGAGCAGCGCTTCCGGCATAAAGTGGCCCTGACGCTGGCGCATCCGCGCCATGACCCGTTCAAAATCCCCGTGCAGCCATAAAAACCGCACGTGCTGATTGCCGGCGCGTAACCGATCCCGGTAGCACTTTTTCAGGGCGGAACACACCAGCACCCCGGTTTCGTTTTTCTGCTCCAGGCTGTAGATAACATCAGACAATCTGCCCAGCCAGGGCTGGCGGTCGTTGTCATCCAGCGCCTGGCCCGCTGCCATTTTGTCGATATTGGTGCGGGGATGAAGGTCATCCCCGTCAATAAATTTGGCCTGCAGGGCCCGGGAAAGCGCCAGCCCAACGGTGGATTTCCCGGTGCCGGAGACGCCCATTACGATAATGCACTGACCCGCCATGTTGTCGCCCCCTTACACCGCCACCAGCATACCGCCGTCCACAAACAGCAGATGACCATTGACGAAATTAGAGGCGTTAGACGACAAAAACACCGCCGCGCCGACCAGTTCCTCAGGATCGCCCCAGCGGGCCGCCGGGGTCCGTTTGCATAACCAGTCGGTAAAGGCGCTGTCTTCTACCAGGGATTGGGTCATGGCGGTTTTGAAATACCCCGGGGCGATGCCGTTGACCTGGATGTTATAACGCGCCAGTTCCACGCACATGCCGCGGGTGAGCATTTTCACCGCCCCTTTTGCGGCGGCGTAAGGGGTGATGGTGTCGCGGCCCAGTTCGCTCTGCATTGAGCAGATATTAACGATTTTGCCCTGCCGGCGTTCGATCATCCGTTTGGCCACCGCCTGGGAGACTAAAAACACCGCGGTCTGGTTTACCGCCACCACGGCGTTCCAGTCACTGACCGGAAATTCGGTAAACTTATGGCGCCGCTGAATACCGGCGTTATTAAATAAGACGTCGATTGGCCCAATATTGGTTTCGATATTTTCAATGGCCTGGTCAACGTCTTGCGGGTCGGTAACATTAAATACCGCAATATGCGCTTTATAACCGGCGTTTTTTAAACTGGCGGCGGCACTCTCGGCCCGTTCGCTCGAAATATCATTAATAATAATTTCCGCGCCATATTTTGCCAGACCCTGAGCCATGGTAAATCCAATACCCTGACCAGAACCGGTAATTAAAATACGTTTATTCTGCAAGCTAAAAAGATCGTTCATGGCGGTGCCCCATTTTTGTCGCGGTTATCAGCGGAAATAAATACCCATTTTGCGGATAGTTATCACCCGTGACGGTGATGAATAAATGCCAGCCCGGTTAGATATCGGTAGCGTGGCGAATTAATCTGCTGTCTATCTCACGTTTTTTACCCGGGTAAAACTGTGATATAGATCACTCAAAAAGATGTTACGGAACGGCGTTACTTTCCCTGTGATCTGCGGCAGAAAATCCGCCGCTGGCCGCACTAATGCTCACCGGAACGGTGATTTCCATTTACCCCGGCGGCAGGCATAATGAGGGACACTCCCCCGTTGACCTCTGGCAGACATAATGAAAGTGCAGCGCATAACACTGAATGATATTGCCACCCTGGCGGGTGTAACAAAAATGACGGTCAGCCGCTATTTACGCACCCCGGATAAAGTAAAACCGGAAACCGCCCAGCGCATCGCCAGCGTCATTGAAGAGGTGGGCTACCAGCCGGACCCGGATAACGCCGCGATTAACAGCAATGCCATTGAGCGCATCGGGGTGCTGGTGCCGTCGTTTAATAACCAGATCTTTGCCGATCTGCTGGCCGGGGTAGAAACCGCCGCCGCCGCCCAGGGCTACCAGACCCTGGTGGTGAATTACGACTACGACAGCCAGAAAGAAGAAGAACAAATTGCCACGGTGCTGGCGTTCAATGTGAAAGCGCTGCTACTGACTGAAAGCGTGCACAGTGTGCGCGCCGAAAAATACCTGCGCAGCACCAAAATCCCCATCGCGGAAGTGATGGGGCTGGCGGAAAACCCCGGGCGCATCAACGTGGGGTTTGATAACTTCCGCGCCGGGCTGGATATGACCCGCATGCTGCTGGCCAGCGGCAAACGGCAGATTATTTACTTTGGCTCGATGTCTGACGTGCGCGATGAGCAGCGCTACGCCGGTTACTGCCAGGCCATGAGCGAAGCGGGGTTAAGCGCCGGGCGTATTACGCCGGGTAAGATCTCCTCAGTCACTATGGGTACCGGGATGATGACCCTGGCGCGCCAGATGTACCCGGACATGGACGGGATATTGTGCACCAATGACGATCTGGCGGTTGGGGTGCTGCGCGAATGCCGCGCCAGCGGGATCCCGGTGCCGGAACAGCTGGCCATTGCCGGGTTCCACGGCCTGGAAATCGGCCAGGTTACCACGCCGCGCCTGGCCAGTGTACTGACCCCGCGCTTCGAAATGGGCAAAATCGCCACCGAACTGTTGATTAAAAAAATCAAAGGATTGCCCACCATCGAACGGGTTGATCTTCACTACCGGCTGTCGATGGGTGAGACCATTTAATACCGGTGCTAACCCCTGTTAACTGTCCGGATTTTGCCTGCCAGATCACGCCAACGGTAACAGCGTTTTTTAACACTATCTGGCGTGATGTAGATCGCAAAAATAAGCGGTAAAAAAACGTTTGATACAGGACATACGCTATTGGCCTTTCAAACAGGACCGCATCTATGCACACAGAAACGCAACACCACACACTGCCTACGGTATTACTGGTCGCCCCGGTAATGGACGCACTACAGACTGCGCTGGACGCTAACTACCGGGTCTTCCGGCTGTACGAACAAACCGACGTTGCCGCTTTCCTGGCCCAGTCCGGCGCCGGGATAAGCGCAGTGGTCACCCGGGGGGATGTCGGCATCAGCCGGGACATCCTCGCCCAGTTGCCCGACGTCGGGATGATTGCGGTATTCGGGGTCGGGACGGATGCCATTGATATGGCCTACGCCCGGCAGCGCAATATCCGGGTGGGGATCACCGCCGGGGTACTGACCGACGACGTTGCCGACCTCGCCCTCGGGCTATTACTGGCCGCCAGCCGCCGCCTGTGCCAGGGGGACCGCTTTGTCCGCGAAGGCCGCTGGGAGAATGCCGCGCCGCCGCTGGCCACCAAAGTGAGCGGTAAGCGCATCGGGATCTTCGGGATGGGCAATATTGGCCAGGCCATTGCCCGCCGCGCCCGGGGGTTTGATATGACCATTCTGTACACCGATCGTCAGCGCAACGGCGCCCTGGATTACCAGTGGTGCGCCGACTTGCACACCCTGGCCCACGAGAGCGATTTTCTGGTGGTGGCCGCCTCCGGCAGTGCGGAAAATAAGGGCATTATTGATGCCAGCGTGTTTAACGTGATGCCGGACCACGCCTGGCTGATTAACATTGCCCGGGGCAGCCTGGTGGATGAGGCGGCGCTGATCGTCGCGTTACAGCAGCATGTTATCGCCGGGGCGGCGCTGGACGTTTTTGAAAATGAGCCCCATGTTCCGGCGGCCTTTTATGACCTGGATAATGTGCTGTTGCAGCCCCATGTTGCCAGCGCCACTGTCGAAACCCGCCAGGCCATGAGCGCTTCGGTACTGGCGAATTTAGCGGGCTATTTTAATCACCAGGATATTCCCGGGCTGATTAAGTAACCGTATTTTTCTCACCAATAAAATACAGCATATTCTTGCTGGCCATGTTAACCGGCTGCCACCGGTCTATTCCGGTGGTAGTGAAATATAACCGGGAAATTAATATGAACGATAAAATACCAGGGACTCGCTGGGTGCGGGTTATCGCGCCGATCCTTATTGCCTGTATTATGTCATTTATGGATCGGGTAAATATTAGTTTTGCCTTACCTGGCGGTATGGAGCAGGATTTAGGTATTACCAGCCAAATGGCCGGTGTCGCCAGCGGGATATTTTTTATTGGTTATTTATTTCTCCAGATACCCGGCGGGCGCATTGCGGTTTACGGCAGCGGTAAACGTTTTATTGCCTGGTCACTGGTGGCCTGGGCTGTTGTTTCTATTGCCACCGGGTTTGTTACCCACGAATATCAACTGTTGACCCTGCGGTTTATTCTCGGGGTGTCTGAAGGGGGCATGCTGCCGGTGGTACTGACCATGGTGAGCAACTGGTTCCCGGAAAAAGAGCTGGGCCGGGCCAATGCCTTTGTGATGATGTTTGCCCCGCTGGGCGGTATGCTCACCGCCCCGGTCTCCGGCGCGATTATTGCCGCCCTCGACTGGCGCTGGCTGTTTATTATCGAAGGGTTGCTGTCCATCGTGGTGCTGACCATCTGGTGGCTGGTTATCAGCGATCGCCCGGAAGAAGCCCGCTGGCTACCGGCCAAAGAACGGGAATACCTGCTAACTGAGCTGGGCAGAGAGCGCCAGGCCCGCCAGGGGATCGAACCGGTGGCCAATGCGCCATTAAAGGCGGTGTTCCGTAACAAGGGCCTGATGCGCCTGGTGGTGCTGAACTTCTTTTACCAGACCGGGGACTATGGCTACACCCTGTGGTTGCCGACCATTCTCAAAAACCTCACCGGGGCCAATATGGCCGGTGTCGGGATGCTGGCAATCCTGCCGTTTATTGCCACCCTGGCCGGGATCTATGTTATCTCCCTGTTCAGTGACCGCAGCGGCAAGCGCCGCCTGTGGGTGCGTATCTCACTGTATAGTTTTGCCGCTGCGCTGCTGGCCTCGGTGGTGCTGCGTGACAATGTGGTGGCGGCCTATATCGCCCTGGTGGTGTGCGGTTTCTTCCTGAAAGCGGCCACCAGTCCTTTTTGGTCGATTCCCGGGCGTATTGCCGCCCCGGAAGTGGCGGGCAGCGCCAGAGGGGTGATCAATGGCCTGGGCAACCTCGGCGGGTTCTGCGGGCCATACCTTGTGGGGGTGATGATTTATCTGTATGGCCAGAACGTGGCGGTGTGTGCCCTGGCGGCGTCGCTGCTGCTGGCGGGAACCCTGACCTTCCTGCTGCCGAAAGGGTGTGATTTGTCGGCCAGCGATACACCTAAGACACCGGCCCCGGATGCGGAACCGAACCGTGCGCAACCCAAACACAGTTAACCGGAGCCTGTCATGACACTACAACCGTCTGCCCTTGAACAACAGATAGCCCTGTGTGACACCCAGCGCCAGCGCACCTGGTTGAGCCATTTTGATAGCCGCGATGCCTGGGCGCTGGGCAATAGCCTCTATCAGGCCGCCTTACAGGCCGGTTACCCGATGGCGATTGATATCACCGTGAACCGCAGTTGCCTGTTCAGCGCCCTGTTACCCGGGGCCAGCGGCGAAAATATTGACTGGGTGCGGCGCAAACGCAATCTGGTGGATCTGCTGGGGATCAGTTCCTGGGAGGCGGGGCTGATGCTGGAGCAGCGCCAGACCACCCTGGAGGCCCGCTACGGGGTCAGCCCCCGGGATTATGCCCCGTTTGGCGGCAGTTACCCGCTCCAGCTTACCGGCTGCGGGATGATTGGCACAGTAACGGTGTCTGGCGCGCCCCAGCGGGACGATCATAATCTGGTGGTGCGTACCCTGTGGGCCGCTGCCGGACAGCCGCTGGCAGAGTGGCAACCGGTGGCCCCCCGCTAACCTCACGGCTCAGGCCCGTCCCGGCAGATGGGCCAGCCGCTCCAGCTTCACCATAATCAGCAGCGTGACCGCCACCAGAATGATGGTCAGCGCCGCGCTGTCGGCAATATTCCCCCGATCCGTCAGGCCGAAAATCGCCACCGGTAGCGTGCTCCACCCCGGCGGGTAGATCATCATGGTGGCCCCCAGTTCCCCCATTGACAGTGACAGGCTTAGGGCAAGGGCTGAGATCATCCACGGCGTCAGTAACGGCAGCGTAATATGGCGCAGCCGGTAACCGGGTGATGCCCCCAGGCTGGCCGCCACCTGTTCGGTGTCTTTAGGCAGGCAGGCCAGCCCGGCACTCAGGTGGCTGAACGTAAAGGCGCAGACCAGAATAAAATGGGCCGCCGGAACAATATAAAAGGTGCCGTTCATCTGCAAAGGCCCCTGGCTGAACGCCACCAGTAGCCCCAGCCCCACGGATACCGACGGGATAGCGCTGGGCAGGTAGAACAGCATACTCAGTTTACGTTGCCAGAAGGCGCTGTACTGGCGCAGGGCCAGGGCCGCCAGGCTGCCGCAAACCAGGGCAAACAGGCTGGCGGTTACGCCGATAATCAGGCTGTTTACCAGGTTGTGCCAGCTGCCGCCGCTGAGGGCCGCCACATAGTGGCGCAGGGTAAACCCCTCGGGGATCACGCCATTCCACTGCTGGCTGAGGCTGGACATCAAAATGACCACCAGCGGCAGTAAGAAGAACAGGCAAAACAGCAGGATGGCGAGCAAGGCGGCAAGGCGCGCGCCATAACGGGACCCGGTCATGTTAGCTCCTTGTTGTGCTGTGGGCGGCGCGGCGGGCCGCCAGACGGTACAGGGTAAACAGGCCAAGGGAGAGGGCGATATTGATCAGCGCAATCACGCAGGCCACGGTGTAGTCAGATTCGAGGATAGCCTTGCTGTACACCATCATCGGTAAGGTGGTGACCCCTTTGGCGCCGATAAACAACACAATGCCAAATTCGTTGGTGGTCAGCAGCAGACACAGGCTGCCCCCGGCCAGCAGTGCGGGCCGGGCGGCGGGGAGGATAACCTGGCGCACGGTGCGCAGCGGCGTGGCGCCAAGAATGGCGGCGGCCTCAAGCTGGCTGCGATCCAACTGGCGCAGGGCGGCCATCAGCGGGCGCATCACCAGCGGGGTGAAAACGGTAATTTCAGCCAGAATGACCCCCCAGATCGAATAGAGAAAATTGACCGGCGGCAGGGGCAGGTTAAATGCCGACATCAGCCCGCCATTGAGTAGCCCGGCGGAGCCATAAATAAAGGTGAATGCCAGGGTTATCAGGAACGTCGGCAGGGCAATAATAGTGTCAATTACCCGGGCAATCAGGCCGCTGCCGGGGAAGGGAATAAAGACCAGAATCAATGACAGTAGCGTGCCGAGTACCAGACAGCCGACGGTGGCGCACAGGGCTATCTGCACCGTGTTAAGTAGCCCGTGGCCAAAGCGCCGGGAGCCCAGCACCTGTTCAACGGAGGCGAAACTTAATGCCCCCGCCGGGTCATGCAGCGCCTGGCCGGCAATCAACAGCAGCGGGTAAAAAAACAGTACCGCCAGCACCAGCAGCGGTAAGGCCAGCCAGCCACCCGGTAAGCGCAGACGGCCCGGCAGGGTAAATACCTGTGACAGCGCCATGTTACACCTCAATCAGAACAGCATCGTCCGGTTCAAACCACAGGGTCAGCGTCTCTCCGGGGCGGGGAAGCCCGTCGGTCTGGGTGACTACCAGCCGTAGCGCGTTACCTTGTACGTCACAGGTCAGGTGGGTCAGCTCCCCCTGCCAGCTCACGGCGGAGAGCCGGGCGGTCAGCCGGTTACTGTGGGGCGATCGCGGGGCCAGGCTAATATGCTGGGGGCGCAGACAGAGCAGTTTATTCCCCGGAGTGTGGGGGCCAGTGGCATAGCCACGGATCACCGCCCCGGCGCAACTGATATCAATGATGCCCGGCCCGTTACCGGCAGAGAGCGCCGTGGCGGGCAGAATATTCGCCCGGCCAAGAAACTCCGCCGCAAACCGGCAGGGAGGGTGGCGGTACAGGCTTTGGGTCTCCCCGTGGGCCACCATATCGCCGCCCTGCATAATGCCGATGTTGTCTGCCAGGGTCAGGGCTTCGCTCTGATCGTGGGTGACATAGAGGATGGTCAGCTCCGGCAGCTCCTGGTGCAGCCGGGCTATCTCTTCCACCATACTGTGGCGGATCTGCGCATCCAGGGCGGACAGCGGTTCATCAAGCAGTAACACCCGGGGGCGCACCGCGATGGCTCTGGCAATCGCGACCCGCTGCTGCTGGCCGCCGGATAACTGATGAGGGTAGCGCTGGGCATAATCCGCCATCCCCACAATGGTGAGGGCTTCTGCTACCCGTTCGGCGATCAGCGCCGCAGGCTGTTTGCGGGCCCGCAGCCCGAAGGCCACATTGTCACTGACCCGCATATGGGGGAACAGGGCGTAGTTTTGTACTACCATCCCCAGCCCCCGCTGCCAGGGGGGCAAATGGGTTACATCCTGGCCGCCAATGAAAATGCGCCCGGCGGCCGGCTGGACAAAACCGGCCACGGCCCGCAGCACTGTTGTTTTCCCGGAGCCCGAAGGGCCAATCAGCGCCAGCACTTCTCCGGGGGCGATGTTCAGCGACAGGGGTTTCAGTACCGTATTACCGTGGTAGGAGACCCGCACCTCCTCCAGCACAATGCCGGCGCTCTGCTGGGCGGTGGTTGCTGGTGTTTTCCGGCGTTTCATCAGCATAGGGTTACTCCTCCCCGGTCACGCTGCGCCAGCGGGCAATATCCGCCGCCAGCGTAGTCGCGACGGCGTTCCAGTCCGGGCTCCAGGGGGTGACACCGGCCATCAGCTGGTGGGCTTGCCGGTAGTGGTCGTCGGTGGGGGTAATATCCCCGCGTACCGGCAGCCCCCAGGAAAGGGCGCTGACCTGCATCTGGGCGGGTTTATCCAGCAGGAAGTTAATCAACTTTTTGCCGTTGTCACTCTCCGGGCCGTTAGCCACCAGGCCAATCACATAGGGTAGCGCCAGGGCGCTGCGCTGGCCGTGGCTGTCGGCGGGCCAGAAGATCCCGACATTGGGGTTACGCTGCATCTGTGACAGGTTCATCTGCACATCACCGTTAGCGATATACAGCTCGCCTTTATTGACCAGGGCGGTCAGCTTGCCGGTAGAGGCAGAGGGCCCGACATTATTTTTTTGTAACTGTGCCAGGTAGGCGAACCCGGCGTCTTTGCTGCCGAGGCTGTTAAAGACTTGCAGCATCACTGCGGTGCCGTCCCCGGCCTGGCCCGGGGTGGAGTATTGCAGCTTGTTGCGAAACTGGCTGTCCAGCAGGGCCTGCCAGGTGGCGGGGGGCTGGGACAGGTGCTGACGGTTGTAAATAAAACTCAGGTAGTTATTCACCAGCGGGGTGTAATGGCCGGTGGCCTCCGGGATCTGGTCAGCTCCCTGGGGGGTAAACGGCGCCAGTAACTGCTGGCTATCGGCCCGCTGGATAAACGGCGGGACGGTGATCAGCACATCGGCCTGGGGGTTGCTGCGCTCTTTGACCAGCCGCTCGACAATGGCACCGGAGCCGCCCTCCACATACTGCACACTAATGCCGGTGGCGCGGGTGAAGGCGGCAAACTGCTGCTGATACCAGCTGTTATCGCCGTCGTGCAGGCCATCGGCAGAGTAAACGGTAACCACCGGTGCCGCCCAGACAGGGGACGTGGCCAGCGCCAGGGTGGCAACCAGCATGCGCACGGAACCTTTCATGTTTATACCTCGCTAGAATAATTGGTCTATACCAGAATTTATTCCAGGCTAACGGTTTTTTATGACAGGAAAATGACCGCAACCTCATTTTCCCGGTATCCGGTGCGCGCGGGGGGGCTTCGGTAATGTTAGTGAGTGTCTACTTCTATTCTCAGGCTATCGTGACGCCAGTATTCAATATCAAAATCAAGCACCCTACCGTGCTGATCGTAATTCAGCCGCTGCAGTAACAGCGCCGGGCGGCCTTCCATCACCCCCAGCGCCTGGGCGGCCTGGGCCGGTAATGCGGTGGGGTAAAACGACAGATGCATACTGGTATATATCAGCCCGTAGTTCGCCTCGTATACCTCGGTCAGGCTGCCGTTGAGATCGTGGTTGAGCAGCTCCGGTACCCGGGCGGGCAGGCAGTGATTTTCGCTGTAACAGATTGCCCGGCCATCTGCCAGGCGCAGACGGGTCAGCAGGTAAATCTGATCAAAGGGTTGTAATTGCAGCGGGGCCATCACCTCGCCGGGTACCGTGGTAACTACGCCGTGCAGCAGGCGGGTTTCCGGGGTGCGGCCCTGCTCGCGGCACAGCTTATGGAAATTGGTGTTCTGGGTCGGGTCCATCCACAGGCGTTCCGGGGTCACAAACCAGCCGCGCCGGCCCGCCCGGTAGATAGCGCCGCTGGACTCCAGCTGGGCCAGGCTTTCGCGGATGGTTACCCGGGTGGTATTGAAAATGGCGCACAGCTCCCGCTCAGACGGCAGCTTATCCCCGCTTTTCAGGGCGCCGTTTTGAATACGCGCCTGGATCTGGGCTTTGATTACTAAGTAGTGGGGGGTCTCCGCCGCCGCTGGTTTCATGGTCACTTACTGCCCCGATAGATGGCTGATTCGATGGGCAACAGTATACATCGCCAGATGAATTTTTTATTTCAGCGCCATTTTTCCTTTGACCCGGTGCGCAAGATTTATCCATGATAATACGCATCTGGTATAGACCAATGGTGACAATATGAATCAACAACGCTATTTGCTGCTGACCCCCGGCCCGCTGACCACCTCGCCTACGGTAAAAGCGGCGATGCTGGTGGACAGCTGTACCTGGGATGACGATTACAATCTGGGGGTGGTGCAGGCCATTCGCCAGCAACTGGTGAGTCTGGCAACCACCGCCCGTGATGACTACACCGCCGTGCTCCTCCAGGGGAGCGGCAGCTATGCGGTGGAGGCGGTACTGGGGACGGTGCTGGCGCCACAGGATAAGCTGCTGATTATCAGTAACGGCGCCTACGGGGCGCGGATGGCAGAAATGGCGGGCCGCATGGGGATTGCCCATACCCTGTATGACTGCGGTGAGGTCTCCCGGCCTGCCGTGGAGGCCGCAGAACAGTATTTGCTGGCGGACCCGGCTATTAGCCATATCGCCATAGTGCACTGTGAAACCACCACCGGTATGCTCAACCCCATCCGCGAGATAGCTGAACTGGCGCAGCGCTACCGCAAAGGCTATATCGTCGACGCGATGAGCAGCTTTGGTGCTATCCCGCTGGACGTAGCCGAACTGCATATTGACTACCTGATAAGCTCCGCCAATAAGTGCATCCAGGGGGTACCGGGGTTTGCGTTTGTGATTGCCCGCCGGGCGGCGCTGGCGGGCTGTGCCGGGCGCTCCCGCTCGCTGTCCCTCGACCTGTATGACCAGTGGCGCTGTATGGAGGATAACCACGGCAAGTGGCGGTTTACTTCCCCCACCCACACGGTGCTGGCTTTTGCTCAGGCGCTGCGCGAACTGGCCGATGAAGGCGGGATAGCCAGCCGCCATCAGCGCTATTGCCACAACCAGCAGCAACTGGTCGCCGGGATGCGCCAGTTAGGGTTTACCCCGCTGCTGGAGGCGGACCAGCACTCACCGATTATTACCGCGTTTCGCGCCCCGCAGCATCCTCAGTGGCGTTTTGCCGAATTCTACCAGCGCCTGAAAGCCCGGGGTTTTGTTATCTATCCGGGGAAAGTCTCGCAAAGTGACTGCTTCCGCATTGGCAATATCGGCGAAGTGTACCCGGCAGATATCGCGGCGCTGCTGAGCGCGATTAAACAATCCATGTACTGGCTAGCGTGAGACCTCCTATGAACCAGATTAATGCAGTGATCCTCGACTGGGCCGGTACCACGGTCGATTTTGGCTCCTTTGCGCCGACGTCTATTTTTGTGGAGGCGTTTCATCAGGCATTCGGTATCCCGATAACCCTGGAAGAGGCCCGGGTGCCGATGGGGCTGGGTAAGTGGCAACATATTGACGCCCTCGGCAAGTTACCGTCGGTGGCGGCCCGCTGGCAGAACGCGCTGGGGCGGCCCATGAGCCACGCGGATGTTGACGCCATTTATGCGGCTTTTATGCCGCTGCAAATCCGCAAAGTGGTGGATTTTGCCACCCCCATCGCCGGGGTGACAGACACTATCCGCCAGTTACGTGAACAGGGGATCCGCATCGGCTCTTGTTCCGGTTATCCCCGGGCGGTGATGGAGGCGCTGGTGCCCGCTGCCGCACAACAGGGGTATGCCCCGGACCACTGGGTGGCCACCGATGATCTGGCCGCCGGTGGTCGCCCCGGGCCGTGGATGGCGCTGGAAAATGTCATCGCCCTCGGGGTGGATGCCGTCAGCCACTGTATCAAAGTGGACGATGCGGTACCGGGGATTGCCGAAGGGCTGAATGCCGGGATGTGGACCCTCGGGCTGGCGCTGTCCGGTAACGCGTTCGGCGCCACCTGGCAGGAGTATCAGAATATGTCCGCCGCGGAGGTGGCCCAGCGGCGCCAGCAGGCGAGCGAGACGCTTTACCGTGCCGGGGCCCATTATGTGGTGGATACCCTGGCGGAGTTGCCCGGGGTGATTGCCCAGATCAACCGCCGCCTGGCGCGGGGTGAGCGCCCCTGAGTGTTGCGATCAGCGCTGTCCGGCTGTTGGCTCTACCCAGCCGTGCTCCAGCAGTTGCCGGGTCTCCTGGCGGGCGGTTTGCCAGATGGCCAGCATCTCTTCGTCGCTGCGCTGGTACTGGCCGCCATAGTTGCCGTCGCCAATATATTCCCGCACCGCCCCGGCAGGGAGCTGGGCCAGTTGGGCCACGTCGAGGGCCGGTTTTTCATGGTCCGGCAGTGTCACACCGGCCAGACGGGTCCAGGGGAAGTTCTCCATCCAGGAGGCGTGGCTGGCATTGGTGGCGCAGTGCTGCACCTGGCGGCGGGTGTGGGGGGCTGACCACCAGTTGTGTAACAGCACCCGGGCCCCGGGGTGCTGGTTCAGCCAGTGGTGGATCTGGGCCTGGACCGGGCTGTTTCCCCCGTGACCATTAATGATAAGGATGCGGCGAAAGCCACTGGTGTACAGGCTGGTAAGAATATCGCTTATCAGCCGCTGGTAGGTGTCCGGGGTGAGGGAGATAGTCCCGGGGAAGGCGCTGAAATAGGGGGCCATCCCAAAGGGCAGGCCCGGGTAAACCGGCACCCCGCACAAATCACCCACTTCGTTAGCCAGCCGGGACGCGAGGATATGATCGGTACACAGGCTCAGCCAGGCATGTTGCTCAGTACTGCCCAGCGGCAGGATCACCCGGTTATCGTGCTTCAGGTACGTATCGAGCTGGAACCAGTTCATATTGGCAATTTGCATTTTACCCCCTTATTTACCGTGTTACTGCGCCAGCTGGCGTAATGCGGGCGACAGTTCGTTATGCAGATACTCCGGGTGCGGAATATGGCGGTACTCCAGCATGATGCCGTGGAGCGGATATTGCTGAATGCATTGCAGGCAGCCGGTGCTGTAGATAACCACCGGCGCGCTAGTCAGCCGATCGGCAATATCGCCATCATCAAGGGTGGCGGCGCGGATAATCCCTGCCTGGGGCGCGTGGCGCCTGACCCCACGCAGCATGGTGGGCAGGAACCGGACACAGTTGGCCACCAGTAGCAGCGGCATCCCCTGGGGCAGATGGTTCAGCTTCTGGCAGGTTTCCGGGGACAGGGTCAGCCAGGGGGCGTAGATAGGCACATGGCGCCCCAGACGCTGGCGTAGCGTCGGCACCCGGTGCGGGAGGGTGAGATATAACCCGTAGTGGGAGAGAATTTCGGCATCGAGGTGCCGAAAATCGGCGAAGGTGTAGCTATCTGCCTGCAATGTCATTCCCAGGGTTTGGCCAATTGCCGCCAGATACTGCCTATTCATCCGGTTCGAGCTGCCCACGTAGGCAATGGGGCAGCTCAGTTCCAGGCTGTTTTCTGTATGGCGGGTCAGCAAGTGCTGAAAAAAGTCCGGGTTGATGTCCAGGGACTGCGCCTCTGACAGTAATTGCATAAAACGCTGGCGCAGCTTCTCGTGCTGGTTGCCGGACAGTTCCCCCTGGCGTTCCCGCATCAGGTAAGTGCCTTTACCGGGGATGGTTTTGATAAGCCCCATCCCCTTGAGGGTATTGTAGGCGTAGCTCACGGTCAGCTGGGCGACCCCCAGCTGTTTACTGAGGGCCCGTACCGAGGGTAACAACGTTCCCGGGCGTAACTCTCCGGCCATCATGCTGTACTCAACGGCGCCGACAATTTGTGACTGGATAGCGATAGGCAGGTGTTTATCAATGGTGATTGGCATGGTTCCCCCTCGCCGTGACGGCCTGTTCCCCGATGACCGGGAGCGCAAGATCAAAATGGCGTGCCAGGGTTTGCGGCGATGCCGGGCGGGTGACCAGGCTGACCACCACCATCACCAGCATGGTAAACGCCCAGCAGACGATCAGCGGATCAAAGCCGAAGGTGGTATGCGGGAACCACAGGCTGACGCTGACATAGACGATTTCACCGATGATCACCGCACAAATGGCGCCGGTGCGGCTGGCGCGCTTCCAGTACATCCCGAGGATTACCGGGGCGACCCAGATCCCCAGCCCGCCAAAGGCAAAGCGGATCAGTGAGAAAATACTGTCCGGTTTGATGATGCCAATGATCATCGCGGCAATCCCTACCACCACGGTAAAGAGCCGCGATAAGCGCAGAATATGTTGCTCGCTGGCGGCGGGGCGGAACAGGTTCTGGTAAATGTCCCGGGTTATCCCCCCTGTGCACACCACCAGCAGGGCGGAGATCGTCGACATCCCCGCAGAGACGATCCCGGTGATCAACAGGGCGGAGATCCACGGGGAGACATGCTGCTGGAGGATCATCGGCACAATAAAGTCCGCGTCACTGCCTTTCAGGCCGTGAATAAAGGTGGCGGCGTTAACCCCGGCCCACTCAATCAGGGTGGCGGACAGCAACATGCCGAGGGTACCAAGGAGCACCGCTTTAAACATGGTGCGGTAGCTGTTCATGGTGAAGAATTTGGTGAACAGCGTCGGCTGGCCGATGGTGAAAAAGCTCCACATCACGATCATCGAGGCATAGGTCTGCCAGGGGAAGTTGCCGTTGGTGCCCGGGTGGGTCAGGTGGCCGGGCAGGGTCTCGCTGAGGGTGGTGGTGATGGCCTGAATCCCGCCCCCGGCCTGGACCGAGACCAGAAAGGTGACCACGGCGGTGGTCACCATCAGCGCCCCCTGCAACACATCCGTCATCATGGCGCCGGTCATTCCGCCGGTCATGCAATACAGGATGACGATAACCCCCATGGCGATAACCCCCACCCATTCCGGTAGCCCGGTAAAGGTATGCAGGATAACCCCAGCCCCCACGGTCTGGGCCCCCATCATCGCCAGCAGGAAGGCGACGCACATCACCGCGTGAATCCCGCGGATCCCGGTGGATTCATAACGATCTGCCAGGTAGTCGCTCATGGTCAGCATCCGGTAGCGTCTGCCCAGCAGGATCAGTTTACGGCCGACAAACAGCACCGGAATGATCATTGAAAATGCCAGCCCCGGCACCGAGATACTCATCCCGGCAAAACCGGTGCTGTAGGTCATGGCCGGCACCCCCATAAAGGTGCTCATACTGTACTGGCTGGCAAAGTAGGCGAAGCCCCCCACCACAGCCCCGGCTTTGCCCCCCATTACAAGGAAATCACTGAGTGAGCGGGTGGCCCTGGCGGCCCGCCAGCCAATCATCCCCAGCAGCAACAAGAACAGCACCAGAGTGGTGTAGAACGGCAGCGGATCGGGCTGCAAAACCAGTGGGCTAGCATTCATGGCGCCGCCTCCCCGGGGCTGTCCTGGTATTCCGGGCGCCCCAGGCATTGCCGGGCGAACAGCGCAATCAGCCCTACCACCAGGGTGCCATGGATCAGCCAGCCATAGATAAAGACCGGCACCCCCAGCCACCCGGCGGCGTAGTGGGTATTAAAAAACAGCGGCAGTGGCAAGATTATCAGCAGATACATCGCCATAAAAACGGCGAACCATCGCCTCTCAAAACCATTTGTTGTGATGTCCATTTACGGGGTCCATGTGTTGCTAACGGGGTAAGTTTTCGGTTTTTTTTGTCAAGCAGGGTATAACGACAGCCATATATAACGGTTGCGTACAGGCCCAACAATCCGCAAAACATCGAATGGCCTTCGCAGGACAGCAACGGTATCAGTACGGTTGCCCGATGTGGCTCACCCGGGTGATAACCCAGATTCAACATCGCGATGGCCCGGGAGCAAGACAGAAACAAGGCAGGAGAGATAACGGTAAACGGCGGGGAGTGCGGGCCGGAAACACAGGCGATCGGCGGGATCAGCGCCCGCCACGGGATCTCTGGCGCTAAAGCTCAGACCAACTGCGCAGCAGGTTATGGTACATATTCAGCAGTGACAACACTTCCTCCCCCTCGCCAAATTTAGCGCGCAGGGACTGAATATTTTTATCGAGATCACACAACATCGCCCGCTGCTGATTGCTGCGGATCATCGACTGTAACCACATAAAGGACGCAACGCGTTCACCACCGGTAACCGGGGTTACGCAATGCAGGCTGCTGGAAGGGTAGAGCACCAGATCCCCGGCGGGGAGTTTTACCCGGTGCTGGCCGTAGGTGTCGTTAATTACCAGCTCGCCCCCCTGGTAGCTGTCCGGGTGGCTAAGGAACAGCGTGGCGGACAAATCGGTACGCATCCAGCCTGCGGTTGGGTGGCTGCGCACCGCGCCATCCACATGAAAACCGTAGGTCTCTTCCTGGCGATAGCGGTTAAACAGCGGCGGAGAAATCGTGCGCGGCAGGGCCGCAGAGAAAAACAGCGGGCTGGCATCCAGGGCTTCCAGCACCCGGGATTGCAGGATCTGATACTGCGGGGTCCGGGTATCCACCTGCTGGTTATTTTTCACTTTCGCCCCCTGATCACCGGTGGTGGCGCGGCCATCAATCCACTGGGCGCAGGCCAGTTGCTCGCTGAACCAGGAGAGTTGATCGGCAGATAAAATCCGGGGAATGTGATACATCATGGCGCTATCTCCGGGGATGGTGCGTCCTGCACCATCCCGCTTACAGATTAGAAATGGACGTTGGCCGTCAGCAGGAAGGTGCGCGGCTCGCCGGGTTTATAACGGTAGCCGCTCTTATTGATTGAGGCCACATAGTTGGTATCAAACAGGTTATAGACGTTGAGCTGGAGATCCAGATTGCGGTTAACCCGGTAACCCAGTTTCGCATCGCCAACCCAATACCCTTCGGTAAAGGACGGGGTGCCGACTGCGCCGTCGGTGCCGCGTTTCATGCCGCCCACATAGCGGGCGCCGCCGCCAATGGAGAGGTCACTGGTGAGCTGGTACTGGCTCCACATCGTGAAGGCGTGCTCCGGGGTGTAGGGCAGGCCACTGCTGCCGTCCTGGGTGATATCGGCCCCGGTTTTGATGCTGGCGTGCTGCAGGGTGTAACCCCCCATCACTTGCCAGTCCGCAGTGATATTTCCCTGGGCGGATAACTCATAGCCCTCCACCCGCTTTTTACCGTACTGGGAATAGGTGCCATCGTCGTTGGCTTCCACTTCGTTTTCAATCTCGGTGCGGAACAGGGTGGCGGTCAGCAGCAGGCGCTGATCAAACAGCTGCCATTTGGTGCCTATCTCGGTGGTTTTTGCCCGCTGGGGCTGGAAGTCCGTCCGGTTGGCGCTGTTGCCGCTGCCGGACTGGGCAAGGGAGAAGTTGTTCCCCCCCGGCGGCTGCTGGGAAACCGCGTAGTTAATATACAGGTTGCCGTTTTTGGTCAGGTGGTAGAGGGCCCCGGCTTTCCAGTTCACCAGATTGCCGGAGTCAGACGTGTCCACGGTTTTGACCACCGCGTTTTTAGCCACTCCCGGTGGGCAAACCACCGCACCACGGCCGGTGCCGCCGCACTGGCTGGAACTGTCATAATCGGTGTGGTAATTGTCCAGACGGATCCCGCCGTTCAGTTCAATATCGCGGGTGATTTGCAGCGTGTCGAAGGCATAGATCCCAAAGGTGTCAGTGCGGCCATTGGCATTAGCGCCATTGCGATCCAGCCCCGGCAATTTAACGCTGCTCGACGGCGAGTAAATATTGACCGGCGGCGCGGTCAGGGCATTCACCCCGTAGTTGGTCTGGGTCTCCCGGGTAAATTCCACCCCGGCACTGACATCATGGCCAATACTGCCGGTACTGAATCTTGACGTGATATTGGTCTGGTTGGTGAGAATGCGGTTATTGGCATCCCGGGTATTCATCGAGCGGGCCATGCTCCAGGTGCCGACATCATTAGGGTTACCCATGGTGATATTACTGTCACCGGCCATAAACGAGGTCAGAATATAGTCCTGCTTGATACGCGACCAGCGGGTGGTATTACGCAGGGTGGTGGTGTCTGTCAGATCATATTCGAAGCGGATCGTGGCGGTATCAGTGGTGGAGTTATCGTAATCCGAGTCGGTGCCGTAAAAGTTACTGGTATTGACCTTGCCGGAACTGTTCAGCGCCGCGGTACGGGCCGACGGGGCTGAATACCCGGGCAGGCCGATGGTCGGAATATTGCCGTCCGGGGTGTTGTGCTGGTGCACATGCAGGTAGTTAAGGTACAGCCGGGTGGAGGTATCAAGGCCAAAAGCCAGCGACGGCGCGACCCCATAACGCTCATTGGTGACGTTATCCCGGCCGGCGTCGTGGGTTTTTTCGCCCATTAAATTCAGCCGAAACGCGGTGTTGTCATTGATGACCTGGTTGGCGTCCAGGGTGCCGCGGCGGAACCAGGCGCTCCCGGCACTGACAGAGGCATCCAGCCCGGTGTCGAGGCGCGGCTGTTTACTGATCATATTGATCGAGCCGGTAGGGGCGCTGCGGCCATAATCACTGCCGGAGGGCCCTTTAATCACTTCGACTTGCTCGGTATTAAACACATCCCGGGAGACGGTGCCGATATCCCGGATACCGTCGAGATAAATACTGTTTGAGGTATCCATCCCGCGCATATAAATCGCATCACCGGTGGAGGTATTACCGTTTTCCCCGGCATAGAACGCCCCCACGCCGGGGACATTTTTCAGGGCATCTGTTAGTGTGGTGGCCCCTTGATCTTTAATCACCTGCTCCGGGATCACGGTCATGGTACGGGTGGTATCGGCCACCGGGCGGGTGAATTTAGGGTCCGCTGACTGTTTCGGGGCATACAGGGAAGGGGGGGCTGACTCCACCACCAGGGTGTCGTCGTCTGCCTGATGCTCTTTTTCTGCTGCCTGAGCCAGCGGGGTTAAACCAATACATAAGCCCGTGAAGAATGTCAGCGAATGCCGGCTGCCAAAGGGTAAATTGCGATGTTTTTCCATATCAATGAGTAGCTTATTTTTTTAATTAATGTAATGCCGGCGCGGCGAGTTCCCCGTATACCGGGGAGTGAAAGACGCAGGTGAAACGGCGTACCGGCCTGTTAAATGTAAATGATAGTGATACTACTTATCATTTGCGTTGCATTGTTTACCATTCATTAACCAAAAAATAAATACATTTGTTTACATAATGTGAAAATTTGCCGTATCAGCGGGAAAGCGGGTGCCGGGGCGACAGGCAGCGCAGGAATAACGGCGACGAGGACGAGAACGAGGACGAGAACAAGAATGAGCGCGAGAAGAACGCTGCCGTTGCGCTACAACGGCAGCGGCAGGTGTTATGCACCGGCCCGGGTGAGCCGTTCCATCTGTTGTGGGGTCAGTTCCAGCGCCAGGGCGCCGACAAAGTCATCCAGTTGCTCAACACGCGTTGCGCTGGCAATCGGGGCGGTAACCCCCGGGCGATTAATTAACCACGCCAGTGCTACCTGGGCCGGGCGAGTATTGTGCTCTTCGGCAACCTGATCCAGCGCCTCCAGCAGCGCCATACCGCGAGGGTTAAGGTAGTCCGCCACCCGTGAACCGCGCTGGCTCTGTTGCAGATCGCTCTGCTGGCGGTACTTACCGGAGAGAAAACCGGACGCCAGGCTGTAGTAAGTCACCACGGCGATATGCTGCCGGGCGCACAGTTTTTGCAGGGTTCCCTCGAAGCTGGCGCGGTCATACAGATTGTATTCCGGCTGCAACACCTGGTAGCGCGGCAGGCTCTGGCTGTCGGCCACCGTCAGCGCCGCCTGAAGCTGGTCGGCATTGAGGTTGGATGCCCCAATCGCCCGCACTTTCCCGGCCTTAAGTAATGTATCAAAGGCGCCGAGGGTTTCATCCAGCGGGGTTTCTTTATCCGGCCAGTGGGAGAAATATAAATCAATATAATCGGTGCGCAGACGGCGCAGCGAATCCTCTACCGCCTGGTTTATCCAGCGGGCAGAAAGCCCTTTTTTATCGCCGCCGAGATCGGCCCCGACTTTGGTGAACAGGGTGATTTTATCCCGGGCACCGGGGTGTGCCGCCAGCCAGTTACCGATAATGGTTTCCGATTCTCCCCCCCGGTTACCGGGCGCCCAGGCCGAATAGACATCGGCGGTATCCACTGCCGTTAATCCCCGCTCCAGCAGGGCATCTAACAGACGAAAACTTTGCGCCTGGTCAGCGGTCCAGCCGAAGACGTTACCCCCGAATACCAGTGGTGGAATCGATAACCCCGTCGTACCCAGCGTACGTTGTTGCATCGTATTGTTCTCCTGTTGCGGCGGCGCGGCGATACCGTCCTGGTAACCGACACCCGGCAGAGGCGGCGCATCCTGAGCACGGCCTGAAACGTACGTTTTATATACTGGCGGGGATGGCGCCGGTGGACTACGCAATTATTGCGGCTTTGGTGCAGAAATATGTGTGCAGATGTGTAATCAGCCCGCGAAATAATGACACCCGGTCAGATGAATATTTTTCATCCTCAACCGGGGTCATCGTGTGGCTGGAGGCCTACAGTGCGACCACCGGCCGCCGCCAGGCCAGCAGGTAACCCAGCGCAACACACAGCAGGATTAACCAGGGAATCCCCATGATCAGCCGGGAGTCACTGCCGCTCAATAGCTGTAAATTTTCCACCACCAGGACAATGGTCCCCGCCATAAAACAGAGCGACAACAGCGGCGCATAGCGAATCTGCCAGCGGTTATGGTTGAGCTGCGGGCGGCGGTGGAAGAAGGCCAGTACCGCCGCGGACACCCCGGTTTGCAGTACCAGAACTGACAAGGTCGCAATGGCCGAGCCGAAGGCAAAAATCTGCGCCATCGGATCTAACCCGGCCAGCCCCATAGCACCCAGCAGGGCCATTAACACCAGACTATAGACGTGGCAGGCGTGATGCGGCGTGCCGTGGTGCGGATGGGTGGCGGAGAGTGTATGCCAGATCAGGCCATCCCGGGCGATACTGAAAAAATAGCGGGCAATGTTGTTGTGGAAGGCCAGCGTGGCGGCGAACAGGCTGGTGATAAGCAAAATAGACATAGTATCTACCGCCCACTGGCCCACGTACTGGCGGGTAATATCAAACACGAAATTCCCCGGATCGCGCCGGGCGATGGCGCTTATCTGGTTGATATCCCAGGCCTGGACCAGCGCCCAACTGGTGAAACTGAAAAAGGCGGTAATGATCAACAGCGAACAGAGGGTGGCCCGGGGGACGGTTTTTTGTGGCTCCCGGCACTCTTCCCCGTAAATCGCCGTCGATTCAAAGCCGATATACGCCGCAATGGCGAAGATAAACGCAATGCCCAGATGGCCGTCCATAAACACCGCCGGTGTGAACGGGGCAAAGGTCAGCGAACCGGCTTTTTGCGTCACGATGGCGGTGTCGGTCAGCAGCATGATAGCCACTTCTGCCAGCATCAGTACGCCGAGGATTTTCCCGCCGATTTCCACCTTTTTAATGCTCATTACCCAGACGATGGCGACAAATGCCCCGCTTAATACCCACCAGGGCGGTGCGGCGCGGAAGTGCTGGCTGAGCAGCGCCTCAGTAAAAAACCCCAGCATTGAGACGATAGCAATCTGGATGGAGATATACCCCAGCAGGGCCAGAATAGAGGCGGCGGCGCCGCTGTGCCTGCCGAGGCCGAGAGAGATATACGCGTAAAAAGCCCCGGCATTGGTGACGTGCCTGCTCATGGCGATAAACCCCACGGAGAAGGTCATCAGGATCAGGCAGGCCAGTAGATAGACCACCGGGATCCCGGCACCGTTACCGGCAAAAATGGCGACCGGTAACCCCCCGACCACCCCGGTGAGCGGGGAGGCGGCGGCAACCACAAAAAAAATAAGCGAGAACAAGCCAATGCTGTTTTTCCGTAATCCTGTCTTTGCGTTCATAAACATGTCCTGTTATCAGAATCTTGTTATCTGGCGGCGCGCAGGTAGGCGGCTGCCAGGGCAGGTGGACAGGCTGATAGTTCATGAAGCGCATAAGCAAAGATAGAAGAAATCGGACAGCGCCACGGGCCACCATACGGGGTTTTGCGGTGCGTCACATTCAGCCATGCTGAATGCGGCTGGCGTAGGCCATGGCGGCCATATAGTGCCAGTACTCCCCGGGGGTGGTGTTATTTAACGCCCTGAATTCCCGTAAAAAGTGGGACTGATCGCTAAAGCCGAGGTCCAGCGCGATACGCGATAAATGCGGCGCCGGGCTGTGGCTGAGGGCGTGGATTGCTGACTGGAACCGTACCACCCGGCAAAAACCTTTCGGGGACATGCCGGTGTCGGCCCGGAACAGGCGCTGCAGGGTCCGGCTGCTGTAACCGGTGCGGGTTTCCAGCGCGTCGATACGAATATTACCGTGCTGCTGGCGAATACGCTCGATGGCGTAGCGGATCACCTCACAGGGCGCGCGCAGGGAACGGCTGGCAAAATGGTGGTTAAATAGCGCTATCTGGCGGGAAAAGGTATCCGCGCTGACTATCTGCTCAAAGGCGGTGCGGCCATCCGGTACCGCATCGAGGAAGTTAAATTCATGGCCCGGTAACTGTTCGGCCTGGAGGTCGAGAAAGTCCGGCATCATGCCCGGCAGAAACCGCACGCCAAAATAGTGATGCCCGCAGCGTAGTTCCACGGCCCGGGCGTGCATCAGCGTGCCGCAGACCCTGGCCCGGGGATCACTGCTGTCGCAGTCAAACAGAATATCCACGCAGCCGTCCGGTATCGCCAGCGCCGGGCCAGGGGGGGCGGTAACCCGGAAGCGGTAAAAATGGCTGATGCCGGACTGGCGGATCTCGCGCTGGTAGTAGGGCGAACCGGCACTCACCACAAAGTAAGGCTGCTCTGGGCAGGCGGCGGGGCTTGCCGTGCGTGACGTTAACATAATGACCTTCCCGGGATCGGGGATTGATTGACCGTAATTTACAAACCTTGATGCAACAAAGATTTAACATTAAATTAAAAACTCGCCAGGTTTTTGTCGTAAATATTCAATACAGCTCTCATTAACCCGGTTACTAATACTGGCCATTACGGTGTTACGGGATGGCTGCTATGCATATTGACGAAACCGCCACGTATTACACGGCGACAAAAAAATATAATCTTAATTTTCCGTCACTTGAGAATGATATTGATGTCGATGTGGTGATTATCGGCGGCGGATTCTCGGGGATCCATACCGCCCTGGAACTGGCGGAAAAAGGCATCACCAATACGGCGGTGCTTGAGGCGCGTTACCTTGGCTTCGGCGGCTCCGGGCGTAACGGTGGCCAGGTAATGGCCGGGATCGGGCACGATCTGGATAAAATAAAAAGCGCGGTCGGCGAGGAGGGGGTGAAGACTATTCTCGCCCTGAGCGAGCTGGGCCCGCAAATTATGCGCGAGCGCATTGCGCGCTACCAGATCGATGCGGATTTTCAGACCGGGTATGTCTATCTGGGGTTTAACCCGCGCCAGAGCAAAACATTGCGCCAGTGGGAAGGGCTGTTTACGTCACTTAATACCCGCGACGATATTCACTACCTCGAGGGCGAGGCACTGCAATCGGTGATTGGCTCCCGGGCTTATCAGAGCGGGCTGGTGCATATGGGGGGCGGCCATGTCCATTCGCTGAACCTGTTACTGGGGGAGGCGCAAGCCCTGACGACACGCTACGGCGGGCGCATTTTTGAACACAGCCCGGTGGTGGAGGTTAGCTATGGCGATAGGATCCGGGTGCGTACCGCCAAAGGATCGGTTACCGCCAGCAAGCTGGTGTGGTGCTGTGACGGGTTTATTAACCACCTTGAGCCGGAATTGCACCGCTCCACCATTAATACCTACGCCTTTCAGTTGATGACCGAGCCGCTGTCCGATGAACTGATTGCGCGTATCAGCCCGATTCGCGGGGCCTACAGCGATATTCGCCCGATTATCGACTACTACCGGGTCACCCGGGAAAACCGCCTGCTGTTCGGGGCGGCGACACCGCTGGTGGATTATATCCCCGGGGATCTCAAGGCCTGGAACCGCCGCCGGATGCTGAAAATTTTCCCCTATCTCGACAAAGTGAAAATCGACCTCGCCTGGGGCGGCCCGATGGCCAGCACCCGCAATCTGTTCCCGCAGATTGGCACCTTGCCGGGCCGCGATAATGCGTTTTTTGTCCAGGGGTACTGCGGTTTTGGGGTTACCCCCAGCCAGATTATTTGCAAGGTACTGGCGGAGGGCATCACCGGCGGCAGTGAGCGTTACCGGTTAATCAGCAGCGTGCCGCGCCAGTCACTGAACGGGAAAGATAACTTCCGCGCGCTGCTGTGCACGCTTGGTAAGGCGATGCACCAGACCGCCGGGTACTGGCAGGGACGCCGTTAATGGCGCTATCCATTTACGACAATCAAAAGGTAACATCATGAAATTATATGCAATTGACGACAGCACCACCCTTGATGCCCTGGACAACTGGGGGAAATTCAGCGCCATTGGTGCTGAAGATCTCGGCGGGGATGTTGAGGCATTTGGCCGCATGACGCTGGGTGCGCCGGGGGATGCCACCAGTGCCGGTTACTTTGGTACCCGCCGCGGCAGTTTTCGTCTGCATTATCCGTTTACCGAGCAGGCGACGTTGTTGTCCGGGGAAGTGCGGATGGTCAACGAACAAAGCGGCGAACAGTTTCATTTTCGCGCCGGGGACAGCTGGCTGATTGCCCAGGGGACGATTACCCGCTGGGAGGTATTGAGCGATGATTTTGTGAAGCACTATCTGGCGGTGGCCAGCAGCCAGTAGGGCGAGCCCGGAGGCTCGCCCTTATGGGCGGGATCAGTTATTTACCGGGATCACGGCACCTTTATATTTGGTCAGGATCCACTGCTGGATCGGTTTGGAATGAAGGACATTGACCAGCGCCACGATGTCCTTTTTCTTCTCATCACCGCGGTGCACCGTAATGATATTGGCATACGGGTTGTTCTCGCCGCTTTCTACCGCAATCGGGTCATGCACCGGGTCAAGGCCCGCATCAATGGCGTAGTTGGCATTAATAACCACCGCATCACCTTCGTCATTGTTATACATCTGCGGCAGCAGGGCGGCCTCCACATTCGGCAGGAACTTGAGCTTTTTCGGGTTATCAATAATGTCGCTGATGCGGGCATTCACTTTATCCACCCCCGGCTTCAGCGTGATCACGCCGGCTTTTTCAAAGATAGACAGGATGCGGCCCTCTTCAGAGACTGCATCGCGCATGATGATTTTGCCGCCCTGGGGCAGATCCTGGAGGGATTTGTACTTCTTAGAGTAAATACCGATTGGCTCAATGTGGATAGCCCCAGCGCTGACAAAGTCATAGCTCTTGTCACCGGCGTGATCTTTAATAACGCTGTTCAGGTACGGGATATGCTGGAAGTAGTTGGCGTCAATCTCCCGGCTGGCCAGTGCGGTATTCGGCAGAATGTAGTCCTGGAAGCGTTTAATCTCCAGATCGATGCCCTCTTTGGCGAGGATAGGCTTCGCCTGTTCGAGAATTTCAGCGTGGGGCACGTTAGAGGCCCCCACCACTAAGGTATCGGCCAGGGCGGTAAAGCTCAGGGCGCTTAAGGTGGCGGCGGCGATCAGTGTCAGTGTTTTTTTCATGATGTTGGTTCCAATATTGTTATTAGCGTTTGTCTAACAGAGAGGTCACTACGTCGCCGCAGAACTGGATGATGAACACGATTATCAAAATGGTCACCGTGGCCACCAGCGTGACGTCGTTGTGGTTGCGCTGGAATCCTTCCAGATAAGCCAAATTTCCCAGACCCCCGGCGCCGATCACCCCGGCCATGGCGCTGTAGCTCACCAGGGCAATCAGGGTCACCGTGATACCGGAGACCAGTGCCGGAGAGGATTCCGGCAACAGAACACGAAAAATTAATGTACTCAGCCGGGCACCCATCGAACGGGTTGCCTCGATAACCCCTTTGTCGACCTCACGCAGGGCAATTTCGACCAGCCGGGCATAAAACGGCGCTGCCCCGACAATCAGAGCCGGTAAGGCGGCATTGACCCCGAGAATGGTGCCCACCAGGACCTTGGTAAATGGGATCAGCAAAACAATCAAAATGATAAACGGGATCGAGCGGAACACGTTCACCACCAGCGATATCACGCTATACAGCGGCTTGTTCTGAAACAGCCCGCCTTTGGCGGTTAAAAACAGCGCCAGCCCCAGTAAGGTGCCGAGGACAAACGTGGCCACCCCGGATAAGGCGGTCATATACAGCGTTTCCTGGGTGGCGTCCCAAAGCTGGTCCCATTGCAAATGGGGAAAAAGTGTTTCAGTCACGGGAGATAACCTCACTTTCAATGGCGCTGGCCTGTAAATCGGCCGCTATCTGCACCAGTTGTTCCGGGCTGGCATCAACATGCAGCCACAACTGCCCGAAGACCCCCTGAGCGGTTTGGGTCATCTTGCCGTGCAGGATATTAAACGGCAGGCCGTATTTCAGGGTCAGGGCGCCCACCACCGGCTGGTGGGTGCGCTGGCCGGTAAACGTCAATTTAATAATCACCCCGGGGAGCCCGGCCGCGAGGGCGGGATCGAAGTTGTCGCTCCCCCCGGTGGCGTTAATCTGGCTAACAAACTGGCGGGTAATCGGCTGTTGTGGGTGGGTAAATACCTGTAATACGTCGCCTTCTTCCACCACGTGGCCGTTTTCCATTACCGCCACGCGATGGCAAATCTTACGCACCACGTGCATCTCGTGGGTGATCAGCACAATGGTTAAGGCGAAGCGCCGGTTAATATCCAGCAGCAGATCGAGGATCTGATCCGTGGTCTGGGGATCCAGGGCAGAGGTGGCTTCATCACACAGCAGGACATCGGGGTTATTGGCCAGCGCCCGGGCGATGCCCACCCGCTGTTTCTGGCCGCCGCTCAGTTGTGCCGGGTAAGCGTCTTCGCGGCCTTGCAGGCCAACCAGGGCGATCAGCTCCGCCACCCGGGCCTTAATGTTGGCTTTCGGGGCGCCGGCAATCTGCATTGAAAAGGCAATATTCTCGCTTACCGTGCGGGACCACAGCAGATTAAAGTGCTGGAACACCATGCTGATTTTCAGGCGTGCCTGGCGCAGGGCCTCGCCCCGGGCGGCAGAGATCGCCTGGCCGTTAATGGTCACGCTGCCGGTGGTGGGTTTTTCCAGCCCGTTTAACAGCCGAATCAGGGTGCTTTTCCCGGCGCCGCTATAGCCGATGATGCCGTAAATCTGCCCTTGTTCAATACGCAGATTGACGTCTTGCACCGCGGTGATAGGGCGCTTCCCCTGGCTAAAAATCTTCGAAATATTGCTGAGTTCAATCATCCTGGCGGCTTACCTATTTTTTCATATCATTAGCGTTTTTTTGTATTTAGCATTTTTTACGTCTGGAGATATAGACGTCCAGATGGTAATTGGTGTTGAGAATTTTTCAAAGAACAAAATAGCGCCGCCATAGAATGAAAAGGAATAAAAGCCGCGCCGGTGCGGCAATTCTGCCGGGTTGTCATCGCTTTTTTATATGACCGGTTTTCGGGGCGCCCGGGCATACTGGGGCCAGGGCTGATGATCCGCATCCGGGGGAAAGGTGGACGAGGTAATTCAGGCGCCGGCGCAAAGCAGCGGCTGGCTGGCGCGGCTGGCGCTGCAATTTGAGTGCGTACAGGGCAAAACGGTGCTGGCATCTACCCGGCGCCAGGGGCCGCTCACGGTACAACGGCCGTTTTACCCGGAGGGGCACCCCTGCCACCTCTATTTATTACATCCTCCCGGCGGCGTTGTCGGGGGCGATCGGCTGGATATCCATCTGACGCTTAACCAGGGCTGCCACACCCTGGTCACCATGCCCGGCGCCACCAAGTTTTATCGCAGCGGCGGCCCGCAGGCCTGTGTTGACCAGCAGTTCCAGCTGGCAGACGGCGCAATTCTTGAATGGTTACCCCAGGACAGCATTCTGTTCCCCGGTGCCCGGGTGGCTGTCCGCACGGTCTTTTCCCTTGCCCCCTCCAGCGTGTTGCTGGCCTGGGATTTACTGTGCCTGGGCCAGCCGGTACGGGGTGAACCTTTTAGCCACGGTGACTATGAAAACCGGCTGGAGGTGTGGCTGGCCGGGGAGCCGTTGTCCATTGAGCGGCTGAGCCTGTGCGATGGCGACCTGTCCACCGTGGCAGGCTACCCCTGGGTGGGCAGCCTGCTGTTTTGGCCCGGCAGCGATACGCTGCTGGAGGATATTCGCCATTGCCTTGAACAATACCTTACCCGGGCGGAGGCCAGGGCCGGTGCCACCCTGAATGACGGTTTGCTGTCTGTGCGTATTCTTGCCCGGGATAATCTGGCCTGCCAGCAGGTTATGCGCGCGTTGTGGCAGCTGGCGCGCCCGCAACTGACCGGCTGCTCCCCCCATACCCCCCGTATCTGGAACACATAAGGGAAACATGATGGAACTGACCCCCAGAGAGAAAGATAAATTGCTGCTGTTTACTGCAGCGCTGGTGGCCGAACGGCGCCTGGCCCGCGGGCTGAAATTAAACTACCCGGAATCCGTGGCGCTGATCAGCGCCTTTATTCTGGAAGGGGCCCGGGATGGCCGCAGCGTGGTGGAGCTGATGGACGCCGGGCGCCATGTACTAACCCGGGATCAGGTGATGGAAGGGGTCCCGGAGATGATCCCCGATATTCAGGTGGAGGCCACCTTTGCGGATGGTTCCAAACTGGTGACTGTGCATAACCCGATTGTGTGAGGCCCGTATGATTCCTGGGGAATACCGTATTCAGCCCGGCCAGATTGCTATCAATCAGGGCCGGGAAACCCGCACGATTATCGTCGAGAACCACGGCGACCGGCCGGTGCAGGTGGGCTCTCATTATCATTTTTATGAGGTAAACCCGGCACTGGTGTTTGATCGCCCCCAGACGCTGGGCTTTCGCCTGCATATTCCTGCCGGGACCGCCGTGCGCTTTGAACCGGGCCAGCGCCGGGAGGTGACCCTGGTGGCGGTGGCGGGCAAGCGGCAGATTTTTGGGTTCCGCGCTGCGGTGATGGGCGCACTGGAGGATGACCAATGAGCACCATGTCACGGCAGGCCTACGCGGATATTTTTGGCCCCACCACCGGGGATAAAGTCCGCCTGGCGGATACCGAACTGTGGGTTGAGGTAGAAGCAGACCGCACGATTTATGGGGAAGAAGTAAAATTTGGCGGCGGCAAAGTTATCCGGGACGGCATGGGGCAAGGCCAAATGTGCCGCGATGGCTGTGTCGATCTGGTGCTCACCAACGCGCTGATTATCGACCACTGGGGGATCATTAAAGCGGATATTGGCGTAAAAGACGGGCGCATTTTCGCCCTGGGCAAGGCCGGTAACCCGGATATTCAGCCCGGGGTCGACATTCCCATCGGGGCGGCCACCGAGGTGATTGCCGCCGAAGGCAAAATTGTGACTGCCGGCGGGGTAGACACCCATATTCATCTGATTTGCCCCCAGCAAGCGGAAGAGGCGCTGATCTCCGGGGTGACGACTATGATAGGTGGCGGCACCGGCCCCGCCGCCGGGACCAATGCCACCACCTGCACCCCGGGCCCCTGGTATATCGCCCGCATGTTACAGGCTGCGGATACCCTGCCGGTAAATATCGGCCTGTTGGGGAAAGGGAACTGTGCCAGCCCCGATGCCCTGCGTGAGCAAGTGGCCGCCGGGGCGGTGGGGCTGAAAATTCATGAGGATTGGGGAGCTACCCCGGCGGCCATCAGCTGTGCCCTCGACGTTGCCGAAGAGATGGACATCCAGGTGGCGCTGCACAGCGATACCCTCAACGAGTCCGGCTTTGTTGAGGATACCCTGGGGGCTATCGGCGATCGCACCATTCACACCTTCCATACCGAAGGGGCCGGTGGTGGCCATGCGCCGGACATTATTACCGCCTGCGCCCGGCCCAATATTTTACCGTCCTCCACCAACCCGACCCTGCCGTACACCGTCAATACCATTGATGAGCATCTCGATATGCTGATGGTGTGCCACCATCTGGACCCGGACATTGCTGAAGATGTGGCGTTTGCCGAGTCGCGCATTCGCCGGGAAACCATCGCCGCAGAGGACGTATTGCACGATCTGGGCGCTTTTTCGCTGACCTCTTCGGACTCTCAGGCCATGGGCCGGGTGGGGGAGGTTATCCTGCGTACCTGGCAGGTGGCCCACCGGATGAAGGTCCAGCGCGGCCCTCTGCCGGAGGATCAGGGCGATAACGATAATTTTCGGGTGAAGCGCTATATCGCCAAATACACCATTAACCCGGCGCTGACCCACGGTATTGCCCATGAGGTGGGCTCTGTTGAGCCCGGCAAACTGGCGGATCTGGTGCTCTGGTCCCCGGCATTTTTCGGGGTGAAGCCCGCGCTGGTGCTGAAAGGCGGCATGATAGCCACCGCCCCGATGGGGGATATCAATGGCTCGATCCCGACACCGCAACCGGTACATTACCGGCCCATGTGGGGCAGCCTCGGCCAGGCCCGCCACGCCAGCCGTCTGACATTTTTATCCCAGACCGCGCTGGCCAGCGGGGTGGCACAGCGGCTCGGCTTGCAGAGCGGTATTGCGGTGGTGAAGGGCTGCCGCCGTATCAAAAAGTGCGACATGATCCATAACAGCGCGCTACCGGATATAACGGTGGACCCCCAAACCTATGAGGTTCGGGTCGATGGCGGGCTTATCACCAGCGAACCGGCGCAGGTATTACCGATGGCCCAGCGCTATTTTCTGTTTTAAGGAGCCGTGATGTTGTATTTGACTCAACGTACCGCGAACCCGGGGCCAGTTACTGGCCGGGTAATCTTACCTATTGATCTGCGGGTAAAAAGCCGGGTGAAGGTTACCCTCGACGATGGCCGGGCGGCGGGGTTGATCCTGCCCCGGGGCCTGTTGCTACGCGGGGGGGATGTGCTGACCGATGCCGATAATCAGCTGTTTGTGGCGGTGGTTGCCGCCCCGGAAGCGCTCTCGGTTGTCCATTGCGCTGATCCTTTTGTGCTGGCGAAAGCCTGTTATCACCTCGGCAACCGCCATGTACCGCTGGAAATTATCCCCGGAGAGCTGCGCTACCACCATGATCATGTGCTGGACGACATGCTGCGCCAGATGGGGTTAACGGTTGGCTATGCGCAATTGCCTTTTGAACCGGAGGCCGGGGCCTACAGCGCTGAGTCCCGGGAGCATGGCCATCATTCTTCGCATCATCATCATGAACACCCCCATGAGCATAATCACTGAGTGCGGCGATGGGGCCGGCCTGCCGGGCCGCCAGTGGCTGCGGCTGATGCAGCTGGCCAGCGGCAGCCTGCCGGTGGGGGCGTTTACCTGGTCCCAGGGCCTGGAGTGGGCGGTTGAGGCGGGCTGGGTCACGGATGTTGCCAGCTTTGAACGCTGGCAGCGCCAGCAAATGGCGCACAGTTTCTTTACTGTCGATTTACCGCTGCTGGCCCGGTTGTATCAGGCGTGCGTGGCGCAGGATCTGGCGGCGGCCCGGCACTGGACCCAGTATTTACTGGCCTGCCGGGAAACCCGGGAGCTGCGTGACGAAGAGCGCAGCCGCGGGGCGGCATTTACCCGGCTGATCGGCCAGTGGGCGCCGGATTTTCCCCCGGGCTGGCAGCCGCTGTTCGCCCGCAGCCAGCTGTGCGGCATGGCCTGGCTGGCGGTGCACTGGCAGACCGGCTTATCACCGATGGCCCTTAGCCTGGGCTACAGCTGGATTGAAGGGGCGGTGATGGCCGGTGTCAAACTGGTGCCCTTTGGTCAACAGGCGGCGCAGCGGCTGATTTTATCGCTGAGCGATGACTTTGCGGCAGGGATGGCGGAGGCGCTGGCGTGCCCGGATCACCGCCTGGGGGCGGCAACCCCGCTCAGCGCCATCGCTTCTGCCTGCCATGAAACACAATATTCCCGTTTATTCCGTTCCTGAGGATGCGTTATGTCACAACAGATTAAACAGCCACTGCGTGTTGGGGTGGGGGGGCCGGTTGGCTCCGGTAAAACGGCACTGCTGGAAGCCTTATGTAAGGCGATGCGTGATAACTGGCAGCTGGCGGTGGTGACCAATGATATTTACACCAAAGAAGATCAGCGCATCCTGACCGAGGCCGGGGCGCTGGAGCCGGAGCGTATTGTTGGTGTGGAGACCGGGGGCTGCCCCCATACCGCCATCCGGGAAGATGCCTCCATGAACCTGGCAGCGGTGGAAGCCCTGAGTGAAAAGTTCACTAACCTTGATGTTATCTTCGTGGAGAGCGGCGGGGATAACCTGAGTGCCACCTTCAGCCCGGAGCTGGCGGATCTGACGATTTACGTGATTGATGTAGCAGAAGGCGAGAAAATTCCCCGTAAAGGCGGGCCGGGGATCACCCGTTCTGATTTCCTGGTGATTAACAAAACCGATCTGGCTCCTTATGTGGGGGCATCCCTGGAGGTGATGGAACGGGATACGCTGCGGATGCGCGGTGAACGTCCGTGGACCTTTGCCAACCTGAAAGCCGGGGATGGGTTAGCGGCGATTATTGGTTTTATTGAAGATAGGGGCATGCTGGGGAATCACTAGCGCGGCAGAGTGGCGGAGACCGGAAAACAAAAACGGCAACACTGGCGTATTGCCGTTTTTGTCCGTCATCGAATAGGCGTTGTATCAGGTCAATAGGTCGCTCCTTCGGGGTGATGTATTTCAGACGTTGGTGTAGTGGTCCAGCATGGCATGTTGGTGCAGATTGCTGTTCGCCCAACTGACCGCCTGGGTGCGGTTTTTGACGCTGATCTTGCGGAACACGTTATACAAGTGGGTACGCACGGTGTTTTCACTGATAAACAGCACCCGGGCAATATCCTGATTGGTTGCGCCCTGGCGCAGCTCGTATAAGATTTCGCATTCGCGCTCGGTGAGCGTGGTTTTGGTGTGGGTGTCATGCTGCGGGGAGGATGTTTTGGCATAGAGCGAGGGGTGCATAGCATTCAGGCTGACAGCCTGATCCCCGGATAATACGGCTTGAATGGCGTTTAACAGTTGTGCTTCATTATCGTCATAACGGAATACCCCATACAGAGACTGCCATTGTGCAATTTCACTTAACTCATATTTATGGGCGCTATTAATCAAAAATAAACGTGGATTATCGCATTGCGCGTGAATCAATTCGCGCCAGTAGCTATTGAGTCTTTTATTTGAAAGTGTGATATCAAACAAGATAATAGCACCAGATGAAAGTAGTTTTTCATCAGGTGAGTTGATGTTTTTTATCTCTACTTCAATCTCCAGAGACTGGCTAACGTAATGTGCGAACGTCCTGGCCTGAATCGCCGGGCGAGTAATTAAGATAATCCGTTTATCTGCTGAAGTGTTATTTAACATATCAGACATAGTAAACTCTCCTTAGTTTATATTTGCTCATCATTATTTCTTAATGAATAGACGAGCAATTATTTCCGATTAGTTAACGGCACAAAAGTATTTTGTATTAGAGAATGCGACATAGGAATGTTCCTATGCGCAACATTAAGCAGACTACATCTATGAATGTCAACCTGTCAAAAATCCAGGTTGAATAATTTGTGGTTTACCCAGCGTAATCATTTTTACAAAAAACTATACAAATGGGATTTAACATGGAAAATAGAGAGAGAGGTATTTATTACCAGAGACTAGTCACCATCAGGGGTTTATTCGATTCGTGGTTAAAATAGCGTATATGTGGTCGGACCTAATTAACGAAATCGTATTCACAGATTAATTACAAACAAGAAACAATATTCGATACTGATTTCGCAATACGGAGACACCGTATCAAAGCAAGTGTGAAAATGATGTTCACACAAAACTTTATAACGCTGACGCTACCGTGCGATTCACCGGATAAAACTTTCTGGTCACGGATAGCGAATCGCCACTAAGGAAAGGACGATTAATATGAATAAGTTAGCTCTCGCCGTGATGATCTCTACCCTGGGTATGGCTGCTGGTACTGCACAGGCCCGTCCATCAATGGAACCGATTGACCCGACTGGGATGGTACATTTCCACGGCAAAGTTTTGACTAACTCTTGTAAGATTACCGGGGAAGGTAAAAACCTTAATGTAACATTGCCGGTAGTAATGGATCGTCAGGTACATTCAGGCCAAACTACAGGTGATACTCGCTTCGAAATTAATGTAAAAGATTGCCCGGCATACGGTCATTATGCACCGAAGCTGGCATGGGATGTACCGCGCGTTGATGTTAATAAGAACGGTGACCTGACAAATGACGGCCGTGGTGGTGCACAAAACGTAGCACTACGCTTAATTGACAACCATAATAATAATGTTAATCTCAAGGACTCAACCAAACGTTATAAAGCATCATATGTCTCTCACGATGGTGAACGTCGTACTTATAGTTTTAAAGTCGGATATATTAAAGGTGATGAGCGTGGTCCAGTAAAACCGGGTTCAGTTAAAGCTCACGCGAAATATAGCATCACTTATCAGTAATACGTATTACCCTACGGTGAAAGTATTACTGATCTGGTAATGTCAGAGCGCCACGGCAGGATTGCCGTGGCGCTTGCTGATTCTGTCAATATGGATGATGGAGATATCAAGATGAAATACTTGTCACTGGTTTTTAGTGTGTTGTTTACTGTGCCGGTAATGGCGCAAAATATTATTGTAGGAGGCACGAGATTTGTTTATCCCGCTAATGAAAAGGAAATTACCATTAGCTTAACCAATTCTGGAGATAGCCCGGCACTGGCGCAGGTTTGGCTTGATAATGGCGACAGTTCGGTAGCCCCGGAAAATATTAATACTCCTTTTGTTATTTCCCCTCCGATGGTACGTATTGATGGTAGTCAGGCACAAGTTATACGTATTAAAGCTGAAACTAAATCGGCATTTCCCAGGGATCGGGAAAGTTTGTTGTGGCTAAATGTATTAGATATTCCCGCCAGTAGTGAAGAGGCGGCGAAAGCGGATGTGAATATCCTCGAAATGGCGATTCGCTCGCGTTTTAAATTCTTCTGGCGTCCCGCCGGGCTCGGCGATCGCCAACTGGCGCTCGACAAGCTGGAGCTGCGTACCGCGGGCCGTAATGCCACCATTATTAACCCCACGCCTTTTTATATCACGATAGGTAGCCTGAGCCGTAAAGCAGGGCCGGAGCTGCTGGGCGAGGCGGTGATGGTTGCCCCGAAAAATCAGCAAACCGTTTCCCTGACTGCCGCGGTATCTGCAGGCGAGTCCCTTAAGCTGGAAGAAATTAACGATTACGGTGGTATTACCTCCACCCAGATTGTTACGCGCTAATCCAGGGGACAGACATGAAATCACCAATTCTGTGCCCTACGCGCATGGCGACACTGATAGCGCTGGCGTTATATCCGCTTTCTGCTCTGGCAGCGGAAAATACAGCCCCACGAACCTACAACTTTAATAATAGTTTCATCATGAGTGACCCAGGCGCGCGCCCGGATCTGAGTACTTTTAGTGTCAGCCCATTGGCGGCAGGAACCTATGGCGTTGATGTTTATGTGAATAATCAGTGGCGTGGCCGCCACACCTTACCCTTTACCTTCAATAAAAATGGCAAACTGAACAGCTGTTATACCCGGGAAATGCTGGAGTTGTATGGCATTAATACCCGGAAACTGAATGCCAAATTGGCAAAACAACCGGGCTATTGTGGGCCACTCAATGACTGGCACGCCAGCAGCGAGTTCGCCGAGAATCTCAACAGTAATACCTTCCGCCTGGATTTACGCTTGCCGCAGGCGTACCAGTACCAACTGGATGCCAACTATGCCCCGCCGGAACAATGGCAGGAGAGTGAGCCGGCGTTTAACCTTGGCTATGTTGCTAACTACTACAACAATACCAATAAGAGTTCTGGCGGGGATACGCGCTTTCGCGATAGTTCCGATAGCGTGTGGGCCGGGCTGGATGGCCGGTTATCCATGGGTAAGTGGATGCTGGAACATAACGGCAGCTACAACTGGGATAACGAAGATAATGAAAACAGGTATAAGAGTAACCAGACCGCGTTAAAACGCCATCTGCCGTCGATTGAGTCGTTATTTACCGGGGGGCAATTTACCTCCGATGCCCAGATGTTTGACGGGATGCGTATTATCGGTGCCGGATTAGGCACCCAGGATGCGATGCGCCCGGATAGCGCAACCAACTGGGCGCCGGTGATCCGCGGGATCGCGGATACCAATGCCCGGGTAACGGTGAGCCAGAACGGGCGGATTATTCATCAGGCGACGGTGCCGCCGGGGCCGTTCTCATTTGATACGCTGTTCCCGCCCAGCAACAGCAGTGACTTGCAGGTCAGCATCCAGGAAGCAGACGGCCGGGTGCGTAATTTTACTGTGCCATATTCCACCATGCCGCAGCTTTTACGTCCGGGCCTCAGCCGTTATTCCCTGGCGGTGGGGACCGTGGATGAAGACGACTCTGATCATTCACCGACCATGGCCCAGGCCAGCTATCAGTATGGTTTGAGTAACACCTTTACCGCCTATACCGGCGCCACCGGATTCCAGGGGTACTATGCGGGCCTGGTGGGGTTAGGGACCAATACCCTTCTTGGTGCGCTGGCGGTGGATGTGACCCACGCGGATACGCAGACCAAAGACATGGGGAATAAGCAGGGCCAGCGCTTCCGTTTATCCTTTAACCGTACATTGCCGGGGGTGGAAACCTCACTGCAACTGGAAGGCTATTACAACACGTCCGGGTTCTTCAGCCAGCGCGATGGTCTGGATAAAACCGACTCGCGCCGCGCTGACTGGGTACTCCAGGAGAAGCATTATGTCTCTGCCACGCTGAACCAGCCACTGCCGGGGAACTGGGGGGCGCTATGGGCGACGGGCTCCAGTTCGCGCTACCGTGATGACAACCAGCACTATGAGCAATATGGCATTGGGTATAGTGCTTCCTGGGGCAACCTCAGCATGTCGATATCTGCCCAGCGTAACTGGGTGCGTAGCCGTAACTACGAGACCACCCGGGATGATCAAATTTCCCTGTCATTCTACTGGACCACGCAGCGTGAATCCGGCGGATTCTTACAGGCCAGCTCGGATACCTTTACTGAAAACGGCAAATTTGATTCCAGCCGTTTGGGCCTGGCGGGCTCACTGGATCAGTACAACGATGTGACCTGGGGCGTGAATGCCGGCGGGCGTCGCGGTGGCCATTATGAATATGGCGTTAACGGTGGCTGGCGTAGCCCGATAACCCGTTTAGATGGTACCTGGAGCCAGGGGGATGACTACCGCCAGGGCAGTGTCAGCCTGTCCGGCACCATGGTTGCCCATCCGGGGGGGCTCACTTTCTCACCGGAGCGCGGTGACACCATTGCGGTGATTGAGGCAAAAGGCGCTAAAGGCGCGCGGATCAACGCCTCTCCGGGGGTGGTGGTCGACGGTCGCGGCTATGCGCTGATGCCGTGGCTGATCCCGTACCGGATCAATGAATTAACGATTGATCCGAAAGACACCTCAGACAAGGTGCAGATAACCCAAACGCGTGCCGTGGTTGCCCCTTATAGCGGTAGCGTGGTGCCAGTGAAATTTGGCACCAAGTCTACCTTCCAGCGGGTGTTAACCGCCCGCCAGGCGAATGGCGCGCCGTTACCTTTCGGCGCCATCATCCGCGATAACAAGGGCAGTGTTGTCGGGAATGTCGGCCAGGGTAGCCGTTTGTTTATTGATTCTGAAGAAGCAACCAGCGTTAAGGTGAGCTGGGATGGCGGCCAGTGTACCGTGGTTCTCGGGCAGCAGGAGGCAAAATGTCGTTAAAAACAGGGCTGTTTGTAGTGTGTGCGCTTGCGGCGAGCGCGGGGAATGCTTATGCGGCGTCGTCATGTGAGATCCCCACCAACAAAATTGATTTGGTAACCAGCCCGATTATGGTGAATAGCCAGCAGGGCCCGGGGGCCGTCTTGATGTCCCGTACCTGGCCGCTGCATATCAATGAGGATCAGGTATCGTGTGTTCTGCCCCAGCAACTGATGTCACGCTGGACCACCTCGTCACTGAAGTCGATAGGCAATAATATCTGGCAGACATCGGTACCGGGTATTGGGGTGCGCTTTACGCTGGAGACCAGCACCGGCCAGAAACTGACGGTACCCAATGATGCTTTTGTTGCGCCGGCACATATGAAAGGTGCCCGGATGAAGCTGGAAGTGATTAAAACCAGCGATCGCACCGGCAGCGGTGCGCTGAAGTCTGGCGAATATGCCAACTTTGCTTTTGCTGGCCATCCGCGGCCGGCCATTCGGCTGAATGTCCCGGCAAATGGCATCAAGATAATTGCCTCATCCTGTGAAATTCAGGGCCATAATGAGCGCCGGGTTACCTTACCGTCTATCATGGCGCGCGCCCTTAAAGGCCCGGGAACCTGGGCCGGGGAGACACCGTTTGCCATTAATCTGGTGTGTCACGGCGGCGTCAGCCCCCGGGGCGAAAGTGAGTTACGGGTTAACTGGTTTGGGCGCAGTGCTGAGGGAACCAACGCAACGGATGGCGTGTTATTTAATAGCCTAAGGGGGGGCAATGCGGCTCAGGGGGTTGGGGTGCAGGTGCTGGATTGGCACAAACAGCCGATTAAACTGAATGCGACACAAACCATCGGTACCGTCCCCTCCCAATATAAGGTGATCCCGCTGCGGATGACGGCCCGGTATTACCAGTATGGGGCGCGAATTAACCCCGGGGCTATCTATTCGACACTGACGTTTACGCTCAGTTATCACTGATTGTTACCCTGATACAGCGCCCCGCGGGGCGCTTTTTTTATGCGCGTTGCCCGGTGAGCCCGACGAAGCCCGGGCTCACCGGGGCCGGAACCATCAAATCGGCTCGCCAGAGAACATCATGATTTGTGCGTCGTGCAGTTGCTCCCGGTGCTGTTCGGCAAAGGCTTTCAGCCGCGGTTTGCTGTCAATCAGCTCCACACAGTCCGGGTGCTGAATTGACACATATTCCGGGTGCCGGTAGCGCAGCGGATGCCCGGCCAGATAACCGGCGTGGGCCGATATCAGCAGCGCCTGCTGGATATCGGCGCGCTTTGCTTCTTTAATCAGGTACAGCCCCAGCGGCTGGCTGCGCAGTTTTTTCCAGAACCCTTCAGCATTCAGACGTGCCCCGTGCGGGAAATAGCAGCGTAATGTACAAATATCACTCATGGGAACTGTCTCTCGCGGGTTGCTGGGGGGCTGCGGCGTCGGATTGCTTTTGCTGCCAGTTCGGAATATCCGCCAGTTTGATATTTTCCGGTACCGCGTGATACTTCGCGATGGCAACGCGCTGGGAACGATAAATACTGGAGTAACCTGAAAACAAATAGCTCACCACACAGGCAATACCGGCATACACCCCGACACCGGAACCGAACAGCTCCATGGCCATAAAGGTGCAGGCGAGGGGGGTATTGGCCGCCCCGGCAAACACCGCCACAAAACCGACCGCCGCCAGTAACTGGAAGGGCATATGTAATACCGGCGCCAGGGCATTACCTAAGGTCGCGCCGATATAAAACAGCGGTGTCACTTCCCCGCCTTTAAAGCCACTGGCCAGGGAGGCCACGGTAAAGCCCAGTTTAGTGATAAATTCATAGCCCGGTAACGGCTGCTGAAACGCACTGACAATAGTGGGGATCCCAAGGCCGAGATAGTGCTGGGCACTGAACAGCCAGGCGACCAGCGCAATGGCCGCCCCGCCAATAAACGGACGCAGTGGGCCATAAGGCACGGCACGTTTAAAGTGGCCCCCCAGGTAATGGGTCAGCATGGCAAACAGTTTTCCAGTGGCCCCAAAGGCTATCCCGACAACCACGATCGCGGTAATGCCCCACAGGGTAACCGGCGGCAGTGCGCCAATCGGGTAATGGGTATGGTGAATCCCCCACAGTAGCCCCACCTGATCGGCCACCACGGCGGCCACAAAACAACTCAACAGGGAGCCGTAACGGATATGGCCAATCGCCATCATTTCCAGGCCAAACACAGCCCCCGCCAGGGGGGTACCGAATACCGAGGCAAACCCGGCGCTCACCCCGGCCATCAGCAGCATACGGCGTTCATCCGGGGAGAGCCGGAACAGGCGCACGATTTGATCCGCCAGGGCGCCCCCCATTTGAACGGCGGTGCCTTCCCGGCCCACGGAGGCCCCAAACAGATGGGAAACAATCGTGGCGAGCATCACCAGTGGCGCCATCCGCAGTGGAATGGTGCGCTGCGGTGTGTGAACCTCATCGATTAACAGGTTATTCCCGGCCTCAACCTTCTGGCCTACCCGCAGGTAAATCCAGCCGACGATAAAACCGGCCACGGGCAAAAAGCACAGTAACAGGGGGTGGCTCAGGCGGGTAGCGGTTGCCCAGTCAAGGCAAAACAGGAAAATCGCCGAAGCAGAGCCGGCAAGAATTGCCACCAGCGATGACAAAATCAGCCATTTAATCAGCCAGGGGATTAAGGCAGGTTCCGGCAGCAGGTCCGGAGAACGACGGTTTGTAAGATATTTCATAGTGGTCCGGGTATCAATGAAACGAAAACCCTGAGCCAGCAAAGGAAGCGTAAGGACGTACCTACATCTTCCTGCGTGGACAGGAATTGATGCAGGCATCATCAGCCTTCGTTAAGGCGGTTTCTTACTCGGGAGGAATGCCATCTCCGGCAGGAATCATACCACCATCACAATTTTAAATGTAATACTTTTATGGGTTACATATTAGTGTGCTTTCTTTCATAAATTTCCGTGCGGCGCGGCCCTGCCTCAGGGCGATGCTTTTTTGCTCTGTGATGTCCTTCACCATTTTTTAAACATTCTATAAATTTTTAATAACAATAAATTACTATGTTCGCCGTCCTGTATGGGGGAGAACAAAAATGAAAGATGTCGTTATCGTTGGGGCCGCCCGGACGCCAATCGGCTGCTTTCAGGGGGGGCTGGCCCACTACAGCGCCGCGGAGCTGGGAACCGTGGTAGTAAAAGCGCTGCTGGAGCGCTGTGCGCTTGATCCCGCCCTGGTGGATGAAGTGATACTGGGCCAGGTGCTGACTGCCGGGGCCGGGCAAAATCCCGCCCGCCAGACCGCGGTAAATAGCGGCCTGCCGTGGTCGGTGTCTGCCATCACCATTAATGACGTCTGTGGCTCGGGCCTGAAAGCGCTGCATCTGGCGACCCAGGCCATTCAGTGCGGTGAAGCCGACGTGGTTATCGCCGGTGGCCAGGAGAACATGAGCCGCGCCCCCCATGTCCTGACCAACAGCCGTAAAGGCATCCTGCAGGGGGACGCGCACCTGATAGACAGCCTGGTCCATGACGGCCTGTGGGATGCATTTAATGATTATCATATGGGGGTTACGGCGGAGAACCTCGCCCGGGAATACGGGATCAGCCGTGAACGCCAGGATGCCTATGCGCTGGCCTCCCAGCGTAAAGCCAGAATGGCCATCGACAGCGGGCGCTTCCGGGATGAAATTGTGCCGGTCACCCTCGGCAATAAGATTGTTGATACTGACGAGCAGCCCCGCCTGGACGCCAGCGAAGAAGGGCTGGCCACCTTACCGCCTTCTTTTGATTCCCTCGGCAGTGTGACCGCCGGGAATGCCTCGTCGATTAACGACGGTGCCGCCGCGGTGATGATGATGAGCGCCAGCAAAGCGCAAGCGCTGGGCATTCCGGTGATGGCCAGGATCCGTGCTTTTGCCAGTGTCGGGGTGGACCCGGCACTGATGGGGATTGCGCCAGTCTACGCCACGCGCCGTTGCCTGGAGCGGGCGGGCTGGGCGTTGGCCGATCTGGATCTGATAGAAGCTAACGAGGCCTTCGCCGCCCAGGTGTTGTCGGTCAATAAATTACTGGAGTGGGACGAGCGCAAAGTGAACGTCAATGGCGGTGCCATTGCGCTGGGCCATCCCATCGGGGCGTCCGGCTGCCGTATTCTGGTTTCGCTGGTGCATGAAATGATCAAGCGCCAGGCCAATAAAGGGCTGGCGACCCTGTGTATTGGCGGCGGCCAGGGGGTGGCGCTGGCCATTGAACGGGACACGGGCTACCCCGGCTGATTGTTACCCTTGCTTCTCAAACGTCCCCTTCTGACGGCGCGGTGTTTGCCGCGCCTGTCGGGGCCACGTACCGTGGCCCGTCTGCTGTGCTGCTGGCGTTATGCCATGATACTGTTGACTATCAGGCCACAATAATCCTGCCGCGCTGTGCTATTCCCCTGAAATAAAAATACCGCTTTTCTCCGCCGTCCCGCTTTTTCGCGCTTAGCCGCGATTACCGCAATACTTTAAAATATTTATCATCTATTACAATGGGTTAATTTTTTATCCCGCACCGCTTCGTGATCCGATATACATTTTTAAATTTTAGTTAAAAAATAAATGAAACATTGTTTTATTTAATATTGAAATCACGTTTCATTCCGCATACCATTTCGTCATCAGGCAGCGGAACCGGTCTTCCGTATCGTGCATTCGGCATTTGTGAGGTTCAGATGGACGTTCGTCAAAGTATTCATAGCGATCACGCTAAAACACTCGATACGGAAGGGCTGCGTAACGAGTTTCTGATTGATACGATTTTCACCCCCGATGAATACACCATGGTGTACAGCCACATTGACCGCATCATTGTGGGTGGGGTTAATCCGGTGAACCGCGTGGTCACGGTAGGGCGCGAAGTGGGCAAACAACTGGGGGTGAGCTATTTCCTGGAGCGCCGGGAATTAGGGGTTATCAACATTGGCGGCCCGGGCACCATCACCGTTGACGGTACCTGTTTCGAGATTGGCCACCGTGACGCGTTATATGTCGGAAAAGGCGCGCAAGACGTGTTATTTGCCAGTGTCGACAGCAGCCAGCCGGCGCGCTTCTATTACAACTGCGCCCCGGCGCACACCACGTACCCCACCAAAAAAGTGACCCCGGCAGATGTCGCGCCAGTCACCCTGGGGGATGACCTCACCAGTAACCGGCGCACCATCAATAAATACTTTGTTCCCGATGTGCTGGAAACCTGCCAGCTGAGCATGGGACTGACCGAGCTGGCGCCGGGTAACTTGTGGAATACCATGCCGTGCCATACCCATGAGCGCCGGATGGAGGTCTATTTCTATTTCGGGATGGACGACGATACCTGCGTCTTCCACATGATGGGGCAGCCACAAGAGACGCGCCACATCGTGATGCGTAACGAGCAGGCGGTTATTTCGCCCAGCTGGTCTATCCATTCCGGGGTCGGCACTAAGGCATATACCTTTATCTGGGGCATGGTGGGCGAGAACCAGGTCTTCGACGATATGGACCACGTGGCGATTAACGATCTGCGCTAAGCGGCGGATAATTCACTGACATATGGCCCGCCAGGGCGGGCGTCATATAAAGGAACACAACATGATTCTGGATACATTTTCTCTGCAGGGTAAAGTGGCCATCGTGACTGGCTGTGACACTGGCCTCGGCCAGGGGATGGCGCTGGGCCTGGCCGAGGCCGGGTGCGATATCGTCGGGATTAATATCGTTGAGCCAACAGAAACCATTGAACGGGTGACCGCCACCGGCCGTCGTTTTCTGAGCCTCACCGCGGACCTGCGCACGCTGGATGATGTCCCGTCCCTGCTGGCGCGCGCGGTGGCAGAGTTCGGCCATATTGATATTCTGGTTAACAACGCCGGGCTGATCCGTCGCCAGGATGCCCTGGAATTTAGTGAAAAAGACTGGGACGACGTGATGAACCTGAACATCAAGACGGTGTTCTTTTTGTCCCAGGCGGTGGCAAAACAGTTTATTGCCCAGGGTAACGGCGGCAAGATAATTAATATCGCCTCAATGCTCTCCTTCCAGGGCGGCATCCGGGTGCCGTCTTATACCGCATCGAAGAGCGGGGTCATGGGCATTACCCGCCTGATGGCCAACGAATGGGCCAAACACAACATTAATGTTAACGCCATTGCCCCGGGTTACATGGCCACCAACAACACCCAGCAACTGCGCGCCGATGAGCAGCGCAGCAGTGAAATTCTCAGCCGTATCCCGGCGGGGCGCTGGGGGCTGCCGGAGGATCTGATGGGGCCGGTGGTGTTCCTTGCGTCTTCTGCATCGGACTACATTAACGGTTATACCGTTGCTGTTGATGGCGGCTGGCTGGCGCGTTAATCCCCCCCGGCTAATGGCGGCTGCCAGTGGCTGAGTGCCGCGCTAAAGCGCGGCATCTGGCTGACCAGGTGGCTAACAAACGCCTCGACCAGTGCTGAGGCCGGGCGGTGCACCGGGCGGATCAGGCTGACGGTAAAGGGAACCGCAATACTGAATGGCCGCACCTCAACGCCGCCGGCGCCCGGGGTGCAGGTGGTGTTGAGGGTGGCATTGCGGGTATAGTCGAGGGCGGTCAGTGGGTTGACCACCGATAGGCCGACCCCAGCCCGGACCATCGCACAGACCGAGGCGGCACTGTGGGTTTCCACCACCATCCGCCGCCGCACCCCGCGTTCGTGAAACAGCGAGTCCAGCAACTGGCGATAACTGTCGCTGCGGGACAGGCTGATGTAGTTCTCCCCCTCAAAATCCTCAGGTGTCAGGCACCCCTTATGGCATAAACGGTGCCCGGCGGGCAGGACACAGACCTCATTCAGGGTAAGCAGTGGCTGGCGCTCGGTACCTGCCGGGGTGGTTAGTGTCTCGGTGATCCCCAGGTCGTGGCGCTGGGCGGATAACCACTCTTCCAGCACCGGTGATTCCTGGGGCACAATATTCAGGCTCAGTTCCGGGTAGCGCTGCAAAAACGGCGTCAGCAGCGGCGGTAAAAACGACTGGGAGAATACCGGCAGGCAGGCGATGGATAACTCCCCCTGGCGAAATTCCCGCAGGCTTTCCGCCGCGCTCAGGATCCTGTCCAGCCCGTACCACGAGCGCTGCACCTCTTCAAACAAGCGCAGCCCCTGCACCGTGGGGTGTAGCCGCCCGCGGCTGCGGCTGAACAGGGTCAGCCCGATCAGCTTTTCAAAGCGGGCCAGCTCGCGGCTTACCGTGGGCTGGGAGGTGTGCAGCAGGACGGCGGCCTCTGTGAGGTTACCCGCCGTCATCACCGCGTGGAATATTTCAATATGGCGTAACGTAATTGCTGGCATCGTTTCCCTCCGAAATCCATATCAGTTTTGCATAGACTCTGTAGAAAGCGATATTTTTTATTGCTACCGGACCGTGGCAATAATACGGCAATACAGTAACGTTTTAGCGGAGTGACCATGCCTCGTCCCCTTGATAACACTGATAGCGCATTAACCGCGGCCAACCTGCTTAGCCTGCCGGAACGTTTTGGTTGCCCGGTATGGGTCTACGATGCGGCGATTATTCGCCAGCAGATTGCCAAACTGCGGCAGTTCGATGTGGTCCGCTTTGCCCAAAAAGCCTGCTCCAATATTCATATTTTGCGCCTGATGCGTGAGCAGGGCGTGAAGGTGGATGCGGTCTCCTGTGGTGAAATCGAGCGCGCGCTGGCGGCGGGGTATGATCCGCACCGGGGCGAGGACGACATTGTGTTCACCGCTGATGTGATAGACCAGGAGACCCTGGCCCGGGTAACCGGGTGGGCTATCCCGGTGAATGCGGGTTCGGTGGATATGCTGGCCCAGTTAGGGGCTATCTCCCCGGGGCACCGGGTGTGGCTGCGGGTTAATCCGGGGTTTGGCCACGGCCACAGCCAGAAAACCAACACCGGCGGTGAGAACAGTAAACACGGGATCTGGCATCAAGATCTGCCCCAGGCCCTGGCGGTTATCCGCCAGTATCGTCTGAAGTTAGTGGGCATTCACATGCATATCGGTTCCGGGGTGGACTACGGCCATCTGGAGCAGGTATGTGGGGCGATGGTGGACCAGGTGGTGGCCTTTGATCAGGATCTGGAGGCAATCTCCGCCGGGGGCGGGCTGTCTATCCCTTACCGCGAGGGCGAGGAGCATATTAATACTGAGCACTATTACGGCTTATGGAACCGCGCCCGGGAGCAGATTGCCGCCCACCTGAAGCACCCGGTTAAACTGGAAATCGAACCGGGGCGTTTCCTGGTGGCGGAATCCGGGGTGCTGGTGACCCAGGTGCGCAGTGTTAAACAGATGGGCCGCCGCCACTTTGTGCTGGTGGACGCCGGGTTTAATGACCTGATGCGGCCAGCGATGTATGGCAGCTACCATCATATTTCGGCCCTGGCCGGTGATGGCCGCGACTTGCGGCAGGCGCCGCTACGGGAAACGGTCGTCGCCGGGCCGCTGTGTGAATCCGGGGATGTCTTTACCCAGCAGGAAGGGGGAACCGTAGAGACCCGGCGCCTGGCGGAGGTACAGCCCGGTGACTATTTGGTTATCCATGATACCGGGGCGTACGGGGCGTCAATGTCTTCCAATTACAACAGCCGTCCGCTGTTACCGGAAGTGTTGTTCGACGGCGGTGAGCCGCGCCTGATTCGCCGCCGCCAGACCGTGCAGGAATTGCTCGCCCTCGAAGCGGTATAACCGCCATCAGTGGGCTGCACTGGCGCAGGCGTGCCCGCCGCAGGGGGTTACCCTTCTGTGGGGGGCATCACCGAATGGCGGCGCACCAGAGTGGGGCTGAACAGGTGCGTGGTTTGCGGCTCCGGTAAGTTATCCGCCAGGGCGAGGGCCAGTTCAGCGGCCTGGGTCGCCATGGTGACCACCGGGTAGCGGATGGTGGTCAGCCGCGGGCGCACATAGCGCGACACCAGAATATCATCGAAGCCTATCAGGGATATCTTACCCGGCACATCAATACCGTTATCGCTCAATACCCCCATGGCCCCGGCGGCCATTGAGTCGTTATAACAGGCCACGGCGGTAATCGGCGCCCCGCGCCCCAGCAGCTCAGTCATGGCCTGCTCCCCGCCGGTTTCATCCGGCTCCCCGAAGGTGACCAGCCGCTCATTGTGCGGCAGGCCGTGCTCTTCAAGGGCATCGTAATAGCCTTGTAGACGATCTTCGGCATCGGAAATTGGGTGGTTTGAACAGACAAACCCAATCTGGCTGTGGCCTTGCTGGATCAGGTGGCGGGTGGCCAGCCAGGCGCCGTAGCGGTCATCGAGGGCAACGCAGCGCTGTTCATAGCCGGGAACAATCCGGTTAATCAGCACCATGCCGGGGATCTGTTTTAACAGCGGGATAAGGTCCGCGTCGGGGATCATTTTGGTATGGACCACCAGGGCAGAGCAGCGGTGACGGATCAGCTGTTCAATGGCCTGGCGCTCTTTTTTTTCATTATGGTAGCCATTACCGATAAGTAAAAAATTCCCCGTGCGATAGGCCACCTGTTCAACGGCTTTCGCCATAGCGCCGAAGAACGGGTCTGAAACATCGCCGACCACCAGGCCAATGGTTTCGGTATTTTGCTGGGCCAGCGCCCGGGCGTTGGCATTCGGGTGGTAGTTCAGTTGCTCCATTGCGCTGTTAACCGCAAGGCGTGAGGCTTCGCTCGCTTTTGGGGAGCTGTTGATCACTCTGGAGACTGTCGCCACGGAAACGCCCGCCAGCCGAGCCACATCTTTAATTGTCGCTATTACCTGTTGTCTCCCTGGTAAGCGCTTACACTCCCGCTAGTGTCATGGAAACCAGGTGGGTGTTCAAGTGCCATGCTGCGCTGTTTTGTCAAAATACGTGTCGTGAACCGGCAGTGTAACCGCTTTCCCTGGTGAAGGGGGCGCGGCGTGAATTAAACATATTAATTTCAATCGAAAATTTTTGCTTACATTTTGCGAAGGGCTGTTGCGATTATCACATAGCGGGAACAAAAGCCGCACTGGTAGAGTTGTGGTCCCAGAGGTATTGATAGGTGGTATCGGCGCTCTGCGTCGATCACAGTAGTTACACCAACCTGCGCAGATGCGCAGGTTTTTTTTTGCCTGTCATTCAGGGAGGAATCGCCATTCTGGCAACCGTTTTTTGCGGTAGCTGCGAGTACGCGCCGGTTTTCAGTGCGAAATAAATCGCCTGACTCGCGCCGCTGTCCGTAGTGCGGTAATCTGCCTCACATTATTGATTCCGCAAAGGGAGTTGTCATGGGTTTTGCCATCTTTCGCCAGTTATTTCGCCTGCTATTCCGGGTCCGGGTATCCGGAGAGGTGAATACCCTGCACCAACCTGGCGTGTTAATTACCCCCAACCATCAATCCTTTCTGGACGGCATACTGCTGGCGTTGTTCTTGCCGGTAAAACCGGTCTTCGCGATTTATTCCTCCATCAGCCAGCTGTGGTTTATGCGGGTGCTGAAGCCGTTTATTGACTACGTTCCGCTGGACCCGTCCCGGCCCATGTCGATTAAGCACCTGGTGCGCCTGGTTGAGCAGGGGCGCCCGGTGGTGATTTTCCCGGAAGGGCGGCTGACGGTTACCGGTTCATTAATGAAAATTTACGACGGTGCGGGTTTTGTGGCGGCCAAGTCGAAAGCGACTGTGGTGCCGGTGCGCATTGAAGGCGCGGATCTGACGCGCTTCAGCCGCCTGAAGGGGATAGTCAAACAGCGGGCCTTTCCCCGGATTTCACTGCATATCTTGCCCCCGACGACGATTGAGATGCCGCAAGCACCCCGGGCCAGGGAGCGCCGCAGGCTGGCGGGGGAGCGGCTGCACCAGGTGATGATGGAGGCCAGAATGGCCGCCCGTCCACGCCAGACCCTGTATGAGGCATTGCTGGATGCGAAAGACCGCTACGGCGCGCGCAAAGCCTGCCTGGAAGATATTAATTTCACCCCGGATACCTACCACAGCCTGCTGACCAAAACACTGTTTGTGGGCCGCATTCTGGAGAGGTATAGCCGCCAGGGGGAAACCATCGGGTTAATGCTGCCCAACGCCGCCATTAGCGCGGCGGTTATCTTCGGGGCTGTCTCCCGCGGCCGTATCCCGGCGATGATGAACTACACCGCCGGGGTGAAAGGGCTCACCAGTGCCATTACCGCTGCGCAAATCGCCACGGTGTTTACCTCTCGCCAGTTTCTCGAGAAAGGCAAACTCTGGCATCTGGCCGAGCAGCTCACCCAGGTGCGCTGGGTGTTTCTTGAGGATCTGAAGGCCGATGTGACCCCCCGGGATAAACTGTGGATCTTCGCGCATCTGCTGTGCCCGCGCCGGGCACAGGTGCCCCAGAACCCGGAAGATGCGGCGATGGTGTTGTTTACCTCCGGCTCCGAAGGCAACCCGAAGGGGGTGGTGCACAGCCATAAAAGCCTGCTGGCGAACGTTGAACAGATCAAAACCATTGCTGATTTTACCGCCCGGGACCGTTTTATGTCGGCGCTGCCGCTGTTCCACTCGTTTGGCTTAACGGTGGGGCTGTTTACCCCGTTACTGACCGGGGCAGAGGCGTTTCTCTATCCCAGCCCGCTGCATTACCGGATGGTGCCGGAGCTAACCTACGACCGGAACTGTACGGTTATCTTTGGTACCTCAACCTTCCTGGCAAATTACGCGCGCTTTGCCCATCCTTATGACTTCTTCCGGGTGCGTTATGTGGTCGCCGGGGCGGAGAAATTACAAGAGAGCACCCGCCAGATTTGGCAGGATAAATTCGGCCTGCGCATCCTGGAAGGTTATGGGGTTACCGAGTGCGCGCCGGTGGTGTCGATTAACGTCCCGATGGCGGCGAAACCACACACCGTAGGGCGGATACTCCCGGCCATGGACGCCCGGTTAATTGCGGTTCCTGGCATTGAGCAGGCGGGGCGCCTGCAACTGAAAGGGCCCAATATTATGAAAGGGTATCTGCGGGTGGAAAATCCCGGAGTACTGGAAGCGCCCGGGGCGGCCAATGCCAACGGGGTGATGGAGCCGGGCTGGTACGACACCGGGGATATCGTCGCTTTTGATGAGCAGGGGTTCTGCGCCATCCAGGGGCGGGCGAAACGTTTTGCCAAGCTGGCCGGGGAGATGATCTCCCTGGAAATGGTCGAGATGCTGGCGCTGGCGGTATCACCGGATAAACTTCATGCCACGGTCGTCAAAAGCGATCCCACCAAAGGTGAGGCGCTGGTGATGTACACCACGGATGCGGCGTTGACCCGGGAGAGCCTGCTGCGCCAGGCCCGGGCCAGCGGGGTCCCCGAACTGGCGGTGCCGCGGGACATCCGCGTATTGAAACAGTTACCGGTGCTGGGCAGCGGCAAGCCGGACTTTGTCTCACTGAAGGCGCTGCTGGACAGCGGAGAGAATATGAATGCATAACCAGTCGGCCCCGGGAAACGGTATCTGGTCCCGGGGGATGATGGCGGTAACGGCCGCCCAGTTTTTGTCGGCCTTCGGGGATAACGCGCTGCTGTTCGCCACCCTGGCGGTGCTGAAACAACAGGTCTATCCGGCGTGGAGCCAGCCGGTATTACAGATGGTATTTGTCGCGGCGTATATCCTGTTCGCGCCATTTGTCGGGCAGTTTGCCGACAGTGTGCCCAAAAGGCCGGGTGATGATGGTGGCTAACGGCCTGAAGCTACTGGGGGCGGCGGCGATCTGCGCCGGGCTTAACCCGTTCTTCGGCTATACCCTGGTCGGGATCGGCGCTGCCGCGTATTCCCCGGCGAAGTATGGCATCCTCGGCGAGCTGACCTCTGGCCCGCAGCTGGTGAAAGCCAACGGGCTGATGGAAGCATCCACCATTGCCGCCATTCTGACCGGCTCGGTGGCCGGCGGCGTGCTGGCAGACTGGCATATCCTCGCGGCCCTTGGGGTGTGCGTGCTGGTGTATGGCGGGGCAGTCATCGCCAATATCTTTATTCCAAAGCTGGCCGCCGCCAGGCCAGGCCAGCGATGGCAACTGGGCCAGCTGTTAACCCGCTTCCTGGGGGCCTGCCGCACACTGTGGCAGGATGGTGAAACCCGTTTTTCGCTGCTGGGGACCAGTCTGTTCTGGGGGGCGGGGGTGACGCTGCGCTTCCTGCTGGTACTGTGGGTGCCGCTGGCGCTGGGCATTACCGATAACGCCACCCCCACCTATCTGAACGCGATGGTGGCCATTGGTATTGTGGCCGGGGCCGGGGCGGCGGCCAGGCTGGTCACCCTTGAAAAGGTGAGCCGCTGTATGCCCGCCGGGGTGCTGATTGGCATTCTGGTGGCGATATTTTCCCTGCAACACCAGCTGCTGCCGTCCTATGTGATTCTGGTGCTGATAGGCGCCTGCGGTGGTTTTTTTGTGGTGCCGCTCAATGCGTTATTACAGGCGCGCGGTAAACGCAGCGTCGGGGCCGGTAATGCTGTCGCGGTGCAAAACCTGGGGGAAAACAGCGCCATGCTGCTGATGCTGGGGCTGTACTCCCTGGCGGTAAAAACCGGTGCTCCGGCGGTGGGGATCGGGGTTGGCTTTGGGGTGCTGTTCGCGGCGGCGATTGCGCTGCTGTGGCTGCGACGCGCCGGGGAGTAGACCAGATTGACCAACAAGGATGGGGAAGCCCATCCTTGTTGGTGACTGGCGGGGCGGTTTATGGTGCCGGATAGGTATAAATCTGGTGTACCGCATCCAGTTCGGCAAGCAGCGCCTCACTCAGGGTGAGGTCCAGGCTGGCCACGTTGGTCTGCAGCTGCGCCATGCTGGTGGCCCCCAGCAGCGTACTGGCAACAAATTTTTGCTGGCGCACAAAGGCCAGCGCCATCTGCGCCGGATCGAGGTTGTGGCGTTTGGCTATCTCCACATAAGCGGCCACGGCATGCTCTGCCTGGGCGCCGCTGTAGCGGGTAAAGCGGCTGAACAGCGTATTGCGCGCCCCGGCGGGTTTCGCGCCGTTGAGGTATTTACCGGTCAGGGTGCCAAACGCGAGGCAGGAATAGGCCAGCAGTTCGACCCCTTCATAGCGGCTCACCTCGGCCAGCCCTACTTCAAAACTCCGGTTCAGCAGGCTGTAGGGGTTCTGGATGGTCACAATGCGCGGCAGCTCGTGTTTGTCCGCCAGGTGCAGATAACGCATCACCCCCCAGGCCGTTTCGTTAGAGACGCCGATGTAGCGAATTTTGCCCGCGCGCTGAAACTCCGCCAGCACTTCCAGGGTCTCCAGCAGCGTGACCGGTGGCATGTCATCGGTCCAGCTGTAGCCCAGCTTACCGAAGCAGTTTGTGGCCCGCTGGGGCCAGTGTACCTGGTAGAGATCCAGGTAATCGGTGTGCAGACGTTTCAGGCTGGCATCCAGCGCGTCACGGATGTTACGGCGGTCCAGCATCTGGCCCGGGCGGATACCGGTATCGTTATTGCGGGCGGGGCCGCTGACTTTCGAGGCCAAAATCACCCGATCCCGCTTGCCGCTTTTTTTCAGCCAGTTACCGACATAACTCTCTGTCAGCCCCTGGGTTTCCGGGCGCGGAGGAACCGGGTACATCTCTGCCACATCAATCAGGTTGATCCCCTGGCCGATGGCGTAATCCAGCTGGGCGTGTGCGTCGGCCTCGCTGTTTTGTTCCCCGAATGTCATGGTCCCCAGACCGAGGGTACTGACCTCAAGCGTGCTATGGGGAATGCGATGATAATGCATAGCCAACTCCCTTTTATGTAGTCAATCTGAACCTTACTGGAGGCTCACCATAACAGATGCTATCCAGCAGGAGTAATAACATGGCAGAGGGATAATCAAAGAGGAAGTCCGCAGGGGAAAAAAGCGCATAAACAGAATAAAAAAGCCCGCACTGATGGCGGGCTTTAGGGGTTAACGTTCAATAATTTGCGAAATGTCATTACGGTTTATCTGTAGTTCATTGCCCTGCATATCGTGGTAACGAATCAGGCCAGTGTCGTTATCGAGTTGGGGTTTGCCTTCGGTGAGGATCATACGTCCGTCCTTGGTTGCCATAACATAGTCACTGCTACAGCCAGATACGGCGAACACCATCCCCACGGCGGAAATCGCCACTGCCCAGTTATTCATAAATCGGAGACCTCCTTGCTGAAATGTCGCTATCGTTAACGATAGTATTTACCATTAATAACAGGAAGATGATGCTGAAAAAAGCAGCATTGTCTGAAATAGCACGGATTTGTGGATTACTCCACCCCATAAAGGGGTGGAATCAACTGAATGCGAAGCGATGGCGGCGTTAAAGCGGGTTTTTCTTGTTGCGCACCAGGTTCAGCCCTTCGACGGCAATAGAGAAGAACATGGCGAAATACATATAGCCTTTCGGCACGTGAATATCGCAGCTTTCAAGGATCAGGGTGAACCCGACGAGGATCAGAAAGGAGAGCGCCAGCATTTTAATGGACGGATGGCGCTCGACAAAGTCACCAATCGGCTTGGCGGCAAACATCATCACACTCACCGCAATGACCACGGCGGCCATCATAATAAACAGATGGTCGGACAGCCCGACTGCCGTGATAACGGAATCGAGGCTGAAAATAATATCCAGCAGCATGATCTGCACGATGGCGCCGAGCAGGGTATGAACGTTGGTTTTTACCCCTTCCTCTTCCCCTTCGATACTCTCATGGATTTCTTTAGAGGCTTTCCAGATCAAGAACAGCCCCCCCAGCATCAGGATCACATCCCGGGCGGAGAACGCCATATCAAAGGCAGTGAACAGGGTTACTGTCAGGTGGGAAAGCCAGGCGATACAGGCCAGCAGCGCCAGGCGCATGATCATCGCTCCCAGCAGCCCCAGACGGCGCGCTTTGTCTTGCTGTGCGCGGGGCAGTTTTGCCACCACCAGGGTGAGGAAAATAATATTGTCTATGCCGAGAACAATTTCCAGCAACGTCAACGTCCCCAGCGCCAGCCAGGCGTTAGGGTCGGTTACCCATGCAAATAACATTTTAAATCCTGCCAAAAACGAAAAGCGTAATTATACCTGTGATACTGCGCGTTGCACCTCTGTTGATGATCCCGCCAGGACAGGGGCCGGATACTCAGGAGGACAAGCCGTTAACGCGGTGGCTCACTGGCGGTGAAGAAATGCCGCGCCAGCAGGGCGGCGGTGAAGTTTTTTTTCAGGTAAAACCCCCGGGGCAGGGTGAGAATCGGCTCCCCCCGGGCGCCGATGGCCTCAGTAAGGGCTTTACTGTTCGCCGCTTTGGGGCGCAGTTGCATCACCTCCCCGTGACGGGCGGTTATCCGTTCCACCTGACCAAGCACGATGAGATCCATCAGCTCTTCCCAGTCCCGGCGCAGCTGATCGTCCTCCTCAGGGGAGGGGCTCCACAACAGTGGTGCGCCCACCCGGCGTTCTGCCAGGGGAATGTGACGTTCACCTTCCACCGGCACCCAGAGCACCCGCTTTAGCTTGTGGCGCACGTGGCTGCTTTCCCAGGTGATACCCGTATTACCGGTAAGCGGGGCAACACAGACAAATGTGGTTTCCAGCGGCTTACCGGCGCTGTCAATGGGGATCGTTTTCAGCTCCACGCCAATGGCGGCAAAGTCCTGCTCCGGCTTGCTACCGGCACTGGCGCCCAGCCACATCTCCAGCAGCACTCCCACCCAGCCTTTATCACGCCGTAAATCACGGGGAATGGGCAGCCCGGCCAGCGCGGCCAGCTCTCCTAACCGGTAGCCCGCCAGGGCTTCCGCCCGCTGGCGTAAAATCAGTTCATTCTCGGGAGGCGCCAGAGGAATTTGTAATGACGATGACATGGGGGCTCTTTATGACTCTGTTTAAATGGGTGTTCTGGTTGTATAAAAAAGCATCGCTGCTGTTGTGCCCTGTGGATGACCGGCAGCGTTTTCAGCGGATATCCGATAATAATATGATTTATATTATTTTTTTATCCCGTTTCCCGGCAGCCAATTTTTTACGCTGCGGGTTTTCCAATTCTGGTCACTGACAATGAACAGGATCTTACACCAGTTTATCCACAGAAAAATGGGATAACTGTGAAAACTGACAACTACTGGTTCGATTTACAGCCTTGACGAGTGACGAAAGTCTATTTTTTAGCGCTTTTGTGACTAACTTGTTGGCACAATCTGTGGATAAAAACGGCGCTGCTCGATCTTTGAACAGCCTAAAGATCTTTACCGCGATACGGATCATGCGTTACCGGATATTACGAACCATGTACTAATTAGTTTATTGAATTTTAATGTATTTATGCGATAGCTTTGCCGGGTGCTCACCGCGGTCAATAAAGTTTTCCCTGGTTCATACTGCGGTTCTGCACAATGATATCCACAGAAAAAGTGAATAAAAACCGCCATTACCCGGTGTGGCTGTTCATAACTATGGTGACTTTTGTGAGTTATTTAAATGTTATTCCGACATAACAGAGGCAAGAGAGTGGTTTACCGTCTTACGGGAGTATGAAACAATCGTGATTATTCCAGGTTTATTTTGAGGTAGTCCAGTGATCGACGATGATGGCTACCGCCCGAATGTAGGTATTGTAATCTGTAATCGGCAGGGTCAGGTGATGTGGGCCAGGCGTTTTGGGCAACATTCCTGGCAGTTCCCCCAGGGCGGGATCAATCCTGGGGAATCCCCCGAGCAGGCGATGTACCGCGAATTGTTCGAAGAAGTAGGGTTACAGCGCAAAGATGTGCGTATCCTTGCTTCCACCCGCAACTGGTTGCGTTACAAATTACCGAAGCGTTTGGTGCGTTGGGAGACAAAGCCGGTTTGTATCGGCCAGAAGCAGAAATGGTTTCTTCTGCAACTGCTCAGTAATGATGCGGATATCAATATGCTGACCAGCAGCACGCCTGAGTTTGATGGCTGGCGCTGGGTGAGCTACTGGTATCCCGTGCGTCAGGTAGTGTCGTTTAAACGCGATGTCTACCGCCGGGTAATGAAAGAGTTCTCCAGTGTCGTTATGGCGGCACAGGATGTGGCATTGCCGCGCAATACACCTGCGGCCTACAGAAGAAAAAGAGGATAAGCCACGCATAATATGCTCACGCCGTTGCGAGAAATAGTCGAGAAAGTCGCCAGTGCGCCCCGTCTTAACGAGGCGCTCAATATTCTGGTTAATGACATCTGCGCAGCTATGAATACGGACGTCTGCTCCGTGTATCTGGCCGATCATGCCAGACACTGTTATTACCTGATGGCGACCCGGGGGCTGAAAAAGCCCCGCGGGCGAACGATTACCCTGGCATTTGATGAAGGGATTGTTGGGCTGGTCGGGCGCCTGGCGGAGCCCATCAACCTGGCCGATGCGCAAAAGCACCCCAGCTTTAAATATATCCCCAACGTAAAAGAAGAGCGCTACCGGGCGTTCCTTGGGGTGCCGATTATTCAGCGGCGCCAGTTATTGGGGGTATTGGTGGTCCAGCAGCGGGAGCTGCGCCAGTACGACGAAAGCGAAGAGTCCTTTCTGGTCACCCTCGCCACCCAAATGGCGGCCATCCTCTCCCAGTCCCAGCTGACGGCTCTGTTTGGCCAATACCGGCAAACCCGTATCCGCGCGCTGCCTGCCTCTCCGGGGGTTGCTATTGCGCCGGGGTGGGTGGATGCCACGCTGCCGCTGATGGAGCAGGTGTCTGAAGCCTCCTCGCTGGATACCGGCAAAGAGCGTGAGCGGTTATCTACCGCCCTGGAAGAGGCCGCCGCCGAGTTCCGCCGCTACAGTAAACGCTTCACCGCCAGCGCCCAGAAAGAAACCGCCGCGATTTTTGACCTGTATCTGCACTTGCTGTCCGACAACCGGCTGAGTAAAGCGCTCTATGCCGGGGTTGATAAAGGCGCGGTGGCGGAATGGGCGGTAAAAAAGGTCATTGAGGATTTTGCCCAGCAGTTCGCCTCCCTCACCGACAGCTACCTGAAAGAGCGGGCCGGTGATCTCCGCACCCTGGGCCAGCGCCTGCTGTTCCACCTTGATGACACCATTCAGGGGCCAAACACCTGGCCAGAGCGGTTTATTCTGGTGGCCGATGAGCTGTCCGCCACCACCCTTGCGGAGCTGCCTCAGGATCGGCTGGTGGGGGTTGTGGTGCGCGATGGCGCCTCTAACTCCCACGCGGCGATCATGGTCCGCGCCATGGGGAAACCGACGGTAATGGGGGCTGATATGCAGCCGTCGTTGCTGCATGAGCGTAACCTGGTGGTGGATGGCTACCGGGGTGAGGTGCTGATCGACCCGGAACCGGTACTGCTGGTGGAATACCAGCGGCTGGTCAATGAAGAAGACGAACTCAGCCGTCTGGCAGAGGGCGATGTTGATCAACCGGCGACGATGAAAAGTGGAGAACGGGTGCAGATCATGCTCAATGCCGGGCTCAGCCCGGAACATGAGCAAAAGCTGGGCAACCGGATAGACGGCATTGGCCTCTACCGTACGGAGATCCCGTTTATGCTGCAAAGCGGGTTCCCGTCGGAAGAAGAGCAGGTGGCGCAGTATCAGGGCATGTTGCAGATGTTCCATGATAAACCCGTCACCCTGCGTACCCTCGATGTGGGGGCGGATAAACAACTGCCCTATATGCCGATAAGCGAAGAGAACCCCTGCCTGGGGTGGCGCGGGATCCGCATTACCCTCGATCAGCCGGAAATTTTTCTTGTCCAGGTGCGGGCCATGCTGCGCGCCAACGCGGCCACGGATAATTTAAGCATCCTGCTGCCGATGATCACCAGTATTGATGAGGTGGACGAAGCGCGCCGCCTGATTGAGCGTGCCGGGCGTGAAGTGGAAGAGATGCTCGGCTATGGGATCCCCCGGCCACGCATTGGGGTGATGGTTGAAGTCCCGTCGATGATCTTTATGCTGCCGTATCTGGCCGGGCGGGTGGATTTTATTTCCGTCGGCTCCAATGACCTGATCCAGTATTTACTGGCAGTGGATCGCAATAACACCCGGGTGGCTAACCTGTACGATGGTCTTCATCCGGCGGTCTTACAGGCCCTGAGCCAAATAGCCCAGCAGGCGCGCCAGTATGATCTTGGCTACAGCCTGTGTGGTGAAATGGCCGGTGACCCGATGTGTGTCGCGCTGCTGGTGGGGATGGGCTACGGCGGGCTGTCAATGAATGGCTATGCGGTGGCCAGGGTTAAATACCTGCTGCGCCACATTACCATGGACGAATCCCGGGAGCTGCTCAAGCGCAGTCTTCAGGCCCAGCAAGCGTCAGAAGTTCGCCATCAGGTGGCGGCATTTATGGAGCGGCGCGGCATGGGCGGGCTGATTCGCGGCGGTTTGTAAGGCTGCGAAAAAACCGATTGGTTTGTGATTCTTTACATCTTAGGCCCGGCATCCTGGCCGGGCTTTATGCTATTATTCGCCACTTTGGGCGCGTACGCTATTGAGTGCGCAGTAACTCCTGTGGGGTAAACCCCAAGGGATAACAATAAGTTGTGGTGACGGATGACGAGTTCTTATCTGCATTTTCCCGCGTTTGATCCAGTGATATTCTCCATCGGCCCCCTTGCCCTGCACTGGTACGGCCTGATGTATCTGGTGGGATTCGTGTTTGCCATGTGGCTGGCCGGGCGCCGGGCGGGCAAACCGGGAAGTGGCTGGACCAAAAACGAAGTAGAGAATCTGCTGTATGCGGGCTTCCTCGGGGTGTTCCTCGGTGGTCGCATCGGTTACGTACTGTTTTATAATTTCCCGCAGTTCCTCAGCGATCCGCTCTACCTGTTCAAGGTATGGGATGGCGGTATGTCCTTCCACGGCGGCCTGATCGGGGTGATCGTCGTGATGCTGATTTTCGCTCATCGCACTAAGCGTACCTTCTTCCAGGTTTCTGATTTTATTGCTCCGCTGATCCCCTTTGGCCTCGGGGCCGGGCGGCTGGGCAACTTTATTAACGGTGAACTGTGGGGCCGGGTCGATCCGGGCTTTCGTTTCTCAATGCTGTTCCCGGGCTCCCGTGGCGAAGATATCGCCCTGCTGCCGAGCCATCCGCAGTGGCAATCATTATTTGATACCTACGGTGTGCTGCCGCGCCATCCTTCCCAGCTCTATGAACTGGCGCTGGAAGGTATTGTGCTATTTATCATTCTGAACCTGTATATTCGCAAGCCGCGCCCGATGGGGGCCGTGTCCGGTCTGTTCCTGATTGGCTATGGGGCGTTTCGCATTATTGTTGAGTTCTTCCGCCAGCCGGATGCACAGTTTACTGGTGAATGGGTGCAATACATCAGTATGGGGCAGATCCTCTCTATTCCGATGATTATTGCCGGGGTGATCATGATGGTCTGGGCATACCGCCGCCAGAACCGCCAGCAGAACGTAGCGAGTTGATATGAAACAGTATCTGGATTTAATGCAGCAAGTGCTTGATGAAGGCACCCCCAAAGATGACCGTACCGGTACCGGCACCTTGTCTATTTTTGGCCATCAGATGCGCTTTAATTTACAGGACGGGTTCCCGCTGGTGACCACCAAGCGTTGCCATCTGCGCTCCATTATTCATGAGCTGCTATGGTTCCTGAAAGGGGATACCAATGTGGGCTATCTGCATGACAATAACGTCACCATCTGGGACGAGTGGGCGGATGAAAATGGCGATCTCGGGCCGGTATATGGCAAACAGTGGCGGGCATGGGCAACACCGGATGGCCGCCATGTCGATCAGCTAACCACGGTGCTTAACCAACTGAAAACAGACCCAGACTCACGGCGGATTATTGTCTCTGCCTGGAACGTGGGTGAGCTGGACAAAATGGCCCTGGCGCCATGCCATGCGTTTTTCCAGTTCTACGTGGCGAACGGTAAACTCTCCTGCCAGCTTTACCAGCGCTCCTGCGATGTGTTCCTCGGCCTGCCGTTCAACATTGCCAGCTATGCGTTACTGGTCCATATGATGGCCCAGCAGTGCGATCTGGAGGTGGGTGATTTTGTCTGGACCGGGGGGGATACCCACCTGTACAGCAACCATCTGGAACAGGCCCACCTGCAGCTGACCCGCCAGCCCCGCGCCCTGCCGACGCTGGTGATCAAACGCAAACCGGCCTCGCTGTTTGACTACCAGTTCGATGATTTTGACATCGAAGGCTACGATCCTTACCCGGGTATTAAAGCCCCGGTGGCTATCTGATTCACGCTGGATGTGAGCCGACGATCGCGTCGCTTTCCCGCGCAGTAATAACCGGCCCCCGTGGCCGGTTTTTTTATGGCCGGTTGCGCTGGGGCGCTTTTTTGCGCCACGCCTCGCATCGGTATGCTTTTCCCCTGCAATAGGCCACTTTTTCTCTGAAGCCGTAGCGGTTACCCGGCAATTGAGGCTGGCGGCGGTGGCTCCCCACCGACAAACTCCCTGCCATGACCACAAAACCACAGACCGAAAAACCACAGACAGCAGCACAGCAGGGCTATAGCCTGGTCGAACTGGTGATTGTGATGCTGATTATTATGCTTACCGCCGCCGGCGGCCATCGCTGGTACCAGTGGCAAGGCCGCCAGCAACTCCGGCACAGCGCGCTGGCGCTGCGCGACTATCTGCAACAGCAGCGGGACCGGGCCAACGGCTTTAACCGGGATATCACTATTCGCCAGCAGCAAACCAGCGATGGATGGTGCCTGGTGGCGGGTACCCACCGTGAACAAACCGGCTGCCCGGCCGCCGCCGGGGCTGGCTACCGGCCATTAGCGGCGGATATCACCCTGGTGTCTCTGACCCCGGGGCTGACATTTTATGGCCTGCGCAATACCGCCTGGCCCGGCCATGTGGTGCTGGCCAACCGCGCCGGCTAGGCCCGTCTGGTGGTGTCGGCTTTTGGCCGCATCCGGCTCTGTTATCCCGAACGGGAGGGGCGCTGTTGAACCGGGGGCAGGGCTTTACCTTACCGGAGCTGCTACTGGCCCTGAGCCTGGGGAGCCTGATCATGCTGGGGGCGATGCGTTTTCTGCCGGCGCTCCAGCACGGGGCGCTGGCCACCACCCAGCGCCACCAGACCCAGACACTGCTGTGGCAACTGGCGCTCAGTATCGGTAAAAGCGTGCGCCGGGCCGGGTACTGTAATGGCCAGTGCGCCGGCGTGGGGCTGCGCCTTTTCCCGGCGGGGGACTGTCTGGTGGCGCAATGGGATTTTAATAGCAATGGCCGGTGGGATACCTCCCCACCGGACCAGGCCGAACAGATTGCCTATCGTTTGTCCGGCACGGACCTGGAGATCCGCCGCGGGGCCACGGATTGCCGGGGAACGGGGTGGCAAAAAATGCATGATCCGGCGGCGCTGCGTATCGTCAGCTTCCGGGTCTGGCGGGTGGCGGAAGGCCCGCTGGTGGCAATGGCGCTGACCGGTGTGCCGGTTACCCCGCCGGGCGGGGCGGCCCAGACGGTGCAGTACGCGGTGTTGCAGCGTAATCACCCGGCCAGCGCCGGGCTGATGGCGCCGCTATTGAATAAAGAACGTGAATAACATGCCGATGAATACCCCGCGGATAAAACCGCCACGCCAGCAGGGGGCGATATTGCTGATGGTACCGCTACTGGTGCTGATGGCCGGCAGCATCATGCTCCGGACCGGCCAGCAGGTGCTCGGGCAGCAGTCTGCCGCCCTGCATAGTCACCGGCAAATACTGCGCTGGCAGTACCAGGCCCATGATGCGCTGGCCTGGGGGCAGGTGCAGCCGTGGATACCCGGGGAACACTGGCAGTGCCGGGATGTGCCTTACGGGGAGGGGCAGGCGTGCCTGCGCAGAGTATCCCCCGGTGATGTGTTGCTGGCCGGAAGAGGGGCCGCCCGGGGGGAGGCGGCGCAGATGGTGTTCTGGCAGCGCGGGCGCCAGGACGGGGAGCGGGTGGTGTTCCTTCCCCAGGGCTGGAGTGACTTCTGCCCGCTGGCGGCCGCCCTGTGCCGGTTGCCCTGATGCCCGGGGCCCAGCGCGGCCACAGCCTGCCGGAAGTGCTGGTGGCGATGGTGCTACTGCTGCTGGTGGTAACCGCCCTGGCAGGCTACCAGCGGGGGCTGTTGTACGGGCTGGATAGCTGGCAGCAGGGCTACCGGCTGGCATATATGCTGGAGGGGCAACTGGCAGACCCCCCGGCCCCGTTACCTGACGGCTGGCGGCGCGATCACCAGCAGATCCCCCAGGGCGGTTGTACCCGGCAGCAGGTAACCCTGTTGTCACCCCAGGGCAGACAAGCCAGGTTGTCCGCATTACACTGTCGCTAATGTTATTTGTCAGGAGACGTTATGCTGCGTGTTTACCACTCCAACCGGCTGGATGTGCTGGAAGAAATCATGGAGTTTATCGTTGAGCGCCAGCCCTTGCCGGACCCTTTCGCCCCGGAGGTGGTGCTGGTGCAAAGTACCGGGATGGCCCAGTGGCTGCAAATGACCCTGGCTCAGCGGTTTGGTATCGCGGCAAATATCTCCTTTCCCCTGCCGGCCAGCTTTATCTGGGATATGTTTGTCCGGGTGCTGCCCGGCATCCCGCAAGAAAGCGCCTTTAACAAGGCGGGGATGAGCTGGAAGCTAATGACGCTGCTGCCAGGTAAGCTGGCGCTGCCGGAGTTTGCCCTGCTGCGCCATTATCTGGAGCAGGACGATGATGGCCGAAAACTATTCCAACTGGCATCGCGTATTGCCGACTTATTTGACCAGTATCTGGTCTACCGTCCCGACTGGCTATTACAGTGGGAAAACCAGCAACTGGTCGATGGCCTGGACGAGGCACAGCACTGGCAGGCGCCCCTGTGGCGGGATCTGGTGGCGCACACTGCGCAACTGGGGCAGCCGGAATGGCACCGTGCCAACCTGTACCAGCGGTTTATCAGCGCGCTGGACCACAGCGACACACCGCCCCCCGGGCTACCGCAGCGGGTATTTATTTGCGGAGTATCGGCCCTGCCGCCGGTTTACCTGCAGGCGCTCCAGGCCCTGGGGAAACACGTTGAAGTCCACCTGCTGTTTACCAACCCCTGCCGCTATTACTGGGGGGACATTAAAGATCCGGCCTTCCTGGCGCGGCTACAGAGCCGCCAGCGCCAGAAACATAACCAGCCGCACTCCCTGCCGCTGTTTAAAGATCCACAGCAGGCGTCGGCACTGTTTGACGACAACGGCATCCAGGATGTGGGCAACCCGCTACTGGCCTCCTGGGGCAAGCTGGGCCGGGATTACACCTGGCTGTTGTCGGAAATGTCCCACACCCAGGATGTTGACGTCTTTGTCGATATCCCCCGGGACAATCTGCTGCACTGCCTGCAGGCGGATATTCTTGACCTCCAGGACAGCACTTTCCCCGGGTTGACCGAAGCACAGTTCCTGCGCAGTGATAGCAAGCAGTTGCTGGATCCCGACGATCGTTCGGTCACCTTCCACGCTTGCCACAGCCCCCAGCGCGAGGTGGAGATCCTCCACGATCGCCTGCTGGCCATGCTGGATGCCGATCCGGGCCTGACGCCCCGGGATATTATCGTCATGGTGGCGGATATCGACAGTTATAGCCCGTTTATCCAGGCGGTGTTTGGCAGCGCTACCGGCGATCGCTGGCTACCCTTTGCGTTATCTGACCGCCGGGCAAGCCAGGCACACCCGGCGTTACAGGCATTTTTGTCACTGCTCGCCCTACCGGAGAGCCGTTTTACCTCGGAACAGGTGCTGGCGCTGCTGGAGGTTCCGGCCCTTGCCAGCCGGTTTGATATTGATGAAGACGGGCTGCGTAATTTGCGCCAGTGGGTTAGCGAGTCAGGCATCCGCTGGGGAATGGACGACGATAATGTCCGCGAGTTTGCCCTTCCCGCCACGGGCCAGCACACCTGGCGTTTTGGGCTGACGCGTATGCTGCTGGGCTACGCCATGGAAAGCCGGGCCGGCGAGTGGCAGGGGATACTGCCTTATGATGAATCAAACGGGTTGATCGCCAGCCTGGTAGGGCACCTGGCGGATTTATTAATGCAGCTGGATATCTGGCGTAAGCGGCTGGCCGCTCCCCGGACCCTCGACGCCTGGCAACCCCTGTGCCGGGAAATGCTGGACGCATTCTTCCTGCCGGACCCTGAGGCAGAAAGCGCCCTGGCGCTGATCGAGGCCCAATGGCAGGATTTGATTCGCCAGGGCACGGAGGCCTGCTATCAGCAGGCGGTGCCGTTAACCCTGCTGCGCGACGAGCTTACCCAGCGGCTGGATAAAGAACGCATCAGCCAGCGTTTTCTGGCGGGGCCGGTCAATTTCTGCACCCTGATGCCGATGCGCTCAATCCCGTTCCGGGTGGTGTGCCTGCTGGGAATGAATGACGGCGTTTATCCCCGCACCTTATCCCCGCTGGGGTTTGATCTGATGAGTACCAAACCGGTCCGCGGGGACCGCAGCCGCCGGGACGATGACCGCTATCTGTTTCTTGAGGCAATCATCTCCGCCCAGCAGCGGCTGTACATTAGCTACATCGGCCGTTCAGTACAGGACAACAGCGAGCGCTTTCCGTCAGTGCTGGTACAGGAACTGCTGGATTACCTGGCCCAGAGTTACTACCTGCCGGGGGATGCGCAGGAGAACTGCGATACCAGCGCCAGCCGGGTACTGCAGCATATTGTGCAACTGCATACCCGCACCCCCTTTGACGCCAGCAACTACCTGCCCGGTGACGAGCAGCAAAGTTATGCCCGGGAGTGGCTGGCGGCCGCCAGTGACCAGGGGCAGGCCCAGCCGGGGTTTATTCAGCCCCTGCCGCCGCTGGCGCTGGAAGAGCTGGCGCTGGAGCAGTTACAGCGTTTCTGGGCCCATCCGGTACGGGCATTTTTCCAGATGCGCCTCGGGGTGAGTTTTCGGCTGGAAGAGACCGAGCTCCCGGAGGACGAACCCTTCGCCCTCGATAGCCTGGAGCGCTACCAGATTAACCAGTCTTTGCTTAACACCCTGATAGAGGGCGCCGATGCCGGGCCGCTATTTCGCCGCTACCGGGCGGCAGGCGCCCTGCCTTATGGGGTATGGGGAGAGCTGGGCTGGGAAAACCAACAGGCCGAAATGCAACAGCTGGCGGAGCGGGTGCAGGAGCAGAAATCGGACACCTGCAGTATGGAGGTGGATCTGCGGGTAGCCGGGGTGCGGCTTACGGGCTGGCTACCGCAGGTACAACGTGACGGGCTTCTCAGATGGCGACCGTCGGTGCTGAATGTCGCACACGGTGTGCAACTTTGGCTGGAGCACCTTGTCTATTGTGCCTGTGGGGGACAAGGGAGCAGCCGCCTGTTGGGGCGTAAAGACAGCAGTTGGCACTTTCCGGCGCTGGCCGTTGATGACGCCACAACCCTGCTTTGCCAGTGGGTGGAAGGCTTCCGGGACGGCATGAACCAGCCGCTGGTGTTATTGCCCGCCAGTGGCGGGGCCTGGATAGAGGCGTGCTATGATGCCCAACAGGACGTTATCCTGTGGGATGACGACACCCAGCGTAAAGCCCGCAGTAAGCTGCTACAGTGCTGGGAAGGCAACCAAATGGTTGACGGAGAAGGGGCTGATATCTGGCGCCAGCGCCTGTGGCGTACACTGGAGCCGGAATACTACGATGCCATTATCCGTAACGCGGAGCGGTATTTGTTACCCCTGTTCCGCCACGATCAATGCCGCCGTGAACAATGATATTGTTACCCATAGAAACAAAAAGGGTGTTGTGCAAAATTTGCGCATTTTGGCAACTCCCTTTATGATGCGCCGATAACCAGGGTTGGTAGGAAAGTAAGTGATGGCCCTCCCGGGGCCGGATCAAGCCGTGATGATGTTAGCGTTACAGTCGTTCTGATGAGGTTTATTAATGCCCAAATGCAGCACCTGGTTGAAGTCGCTTTTCTTGTTAGCCGCCCTGTGGGCACCATTAAGTCAGGCAGACACCTCCTGGACCCCCATTCAGGACACAATCCACAAAAGTGATAAAGACAATCGCCAGTATCAGGCGATCCGGCTGGATAACGGTATGGTGGTGCTGCTGGTCAGCGACCCCGATGCGGTAAAATCCCTCTCGGCGCTGGTGGTGGCGGTCGGTTCACTGGAAGATCCCGATAACCATCTGGGGCTGGCCCATTACCTGGAGCATATGACCCTGATGGGCTCCCGGCACTATCCGGAGCCAGACAGCCTGGCCGAGTTCCTTAAACTGCATGGCGGTAGCCACAATGCCAGTACCGCACCTTACCGTACGGCCTTTTATCTGGAAGTCGAAAACGACGCGCTGGCCCCGGCGGTAGACCGCCTGGCGGATGCCATTGCCGAACCGGCGCTCTCCCTGGAATACGCCGAGCGTGAGCGCAATGCGGTGAACGCCGAATTGACCCTGGCGCGCGCCCGGGACGGGATGCGTATGGCCCAGGTGAGTGCCGAAACCCTCAACCCGGCGCACCCGGCGTCTCGTTTCTCCGGGGGGAACCTCGACACCTTGCGCGATAAACCCGGCAGTAAACTGCATGATGCGCTGGTGGCCTTCCACGACACCTATTATTCCGCGGGCCTGATGAAAGCGGTGATTTACAGCAACCAACCGCTGGACGCCCTGGCAAAAATTGCCGCCAGCACTTACGGGCGCATCCCCAATAAACATATTCAGCGCCCGGTGATTGATACCCCGGTGGTTACCGACGCCCAAAAAGGCATTCTGATCCATTACGTACCGGCTCTGCCGCGTAAAATGGTGCGGGTTGAGTTCCGTATTGCTAACAACAGCGACAAGTTCCGCAGCAAAACGGATGAGCTGATTAATTACATGATAGGCAACCGCAGTAAAAATACCCTTTCGGACTGGCTGCAAAAACAGGGGCTGGCGGACAGTGTCAGAGCGGACTCTGATCCTGCGGTCACCGGTAACAGCGGGGTAATGGCGATTTCAGTGTCGCTGACCGACAAAGGGCTGGCCGAACGTGACAAAGTGGTGGCGGCGGTCTTCAGCTATCTGGCGATGCTGCGTGAAAAAGGCATTGATAAACAGTATTTTGATGAGCTGGCCCACGTGCTGGACCTTGATTTTCGCTACCCGTCGATTACCCGGGATATGAGCTACGTGGAGTGGCTGGCAGACACCATGATCCGGGTGCCGGTGGCCCACACCCTCGACGTGGTAAACATTGCCGATCAGTATGACAGCCACGCAGTGGCTGAGCGCCTGGCGATGATGACCCCACAGAATGCGCGCATCTGGTACATCAGCCCGGATGAGCCCCACAATAAAACCGCCTATTTTGTAGATGCGCCTTATGCCATGCAAAAAATCCCGGCGGCCACCCTGGCGACATGGCAGCAGATGTCCCGGCAAATCCAGCTGCAACTGCCGGTGCTCAACCCGTACATTCCTGACGATTTCTCACTCTACACCCCGGATAAACCTTACGCCCACCCGGAACTGCTGGTGAAAGCGCAGGGGCTGCGAGTGCTGTATATGCCTGGAGGCCGCTTTGCCAGCGAGCCGAAGGCCGATGTGACGGTGGTGCTGCGTAACCCCCAGGCGATGAACAGCGCTAAAAATCAGGTCCTGTTCGCCCTGAATGATTACCTGGCCGGGCTGGCGCTGGATGAATTAAGCAGCCAGGCCGCCGTGGCGGGGATTTCGTTCTCCTCCAATGCCAACAGCGGTCTGATGATCAACGCTAACGGCTATACCCAGCATTTACCGGATCTGTTATCCAGCCTGCTGAAGGGCTATTTCTCCTTCACCCCCAGCGAGGCGCAGCTGGAACAGGCCAAGTCATGGTACCGGCAGATGCTGGACTCTGCTGAAAAAGGCAAAGCCTACGACCAGGCCATCATGCCGGTGCAGATGCTGTCCCAGGTACCGTATTATTCCCGCCCGGCGCGGCGTGCGCTGTTGCCTGACATCACATTACCGGAACTGCTGGCCTACCGGGAAAAACTGAAAGTGCAGGCCAAACCGGAGTTGCTGGTGATTGGCAACATGGCCCCCGGGCAGGTGAAGGCGATGGCGGAGCAGATCAAAACGGAACTGGGCACTGAGGGGACCGAGTGGTGCCGCAATAAAGACATTCTGGTGGACACGCCGCGCAAGGTTCTCTTCACCCGGGCCGGTAGCAGCACAGATTCTGCCCTGGCGGCGGTGTTTGTGCCGACCGGTTATGATGAGAACACCAGTAATGCCTATACCGCGCTGCTGGGGCAGATTATTCAGCCGTGGTTTTATACTCAACTGCGCACTCAGGAGCAGTTAGGCTATGCGGTATTTGCCTTCCCGATGGTGCTGGGCCGCCAGTGGGGGCTGGGTTTCCTGCTGCAAAGTAGCGATAAACAACCCGCCTACCTGTGGCAACGCTATCAGGCCTTTTTCCCGACGGTAGAACAGCGTTTACGGGCCATGGATGCGCAAACCTTCGCCCAGATCCAGCAGTCGGTGATTAACCAGATGCTGCAACCGCCGCAAACTCTGGCGGAGGAAGCTATCCAATACAGTAAGGATTTCGACCGGGCTAACCTGCGCTTTGATTCCCGTGATAAAGTTATCGCCCAAATCAAACAGCTAACCCCGGCCAACGTGGCGGACTTTTTCCATCAGGCAGTGATTGCACAGCAGGGTATGACGGTACTTTCTCAGGTGTCCGGTAGCCACAACGGCAAGCCGCAATATGTACCGCCCGGCGGATGGGAAAAGGCAGAGGATGTTGGCAAACTTCAACAATCTATGTCCCTGGTAAGAGAGACCCAATGACCGATGAAACCGCGCAACCCCTTGATCCGCTAGTATTACCGCTCACAGGAGCACGGCTTATCGAGGCGTCTGCCGGTACCGGGAAAACCTATACCATCGCCGCCCTCTACCTACGATTGCTGCTGGGGCTGGGCGGCAACGCGGCCTACCCCCGTCCGCTGGGGGTAGAGGAGCTACTGGTGGTCACCTTTACTGAGGCCGCTACCGAAGAGTTACGCAGCCGTATTCGCGGTAATATCCACGCGCTGCGCATTGCCTGCCTGCGGAGAAAATCAGACAACCCGCTGTTTGAGCGGCTACTGGCGGAGATCCCGGATCATCAGGCGGCAGCCAAAACCCTGCTGCTGGCAGAGCGCCAGATGGACGAAGCCGCCATTTTCACCATCCACGGCTTCTGCCAGCGGATGCTGAATCTCAATGCCTTTGAATCCGGCATGCTGTTTGAACAGCACCTGCTGGAGGATGAACGCCAGCTGCGCTATCAGGCCTGTGCGGACTTCTGGCGCCGCCACTGCTACCCGCTCACCAAACCCGTCGCCCAGGCCATCAGCAGTGAGTGGTCCGGCCCGGAAGCCCTGTTGCGCGATATTAACCGTTATTTGCAGGGGGAGGCCCCCCGTCTGCGCCAGGCGCCTGCGGAAGATGAAACGCTTCAGCAGCGGCACGATACGATCATTGCCGCCATTGAGGCCATCAAACAACAGTGGCGCGATGCGGCCGCGGAGATTGCCGGGATTATCAGTGAGTCCGGGGTGGATAAACGCAGCTTCAGCAGCCGAAATCTGCCTAACTGGCTGAATAAAGTGGCGGACTGGGTGGACCAGCAGACCACGGACTATGTGGTGCCAGAGGCGCTGGGCAAGTTTGCCCAGTCATTTCTTGATGAGAAAACCAAAAAAGGGGCGCCCCCGCAACATGCGCTATTTCGCGCCATTGACCGGTTCCTGAAACAACCGCTGACCCTGCGCGATCTGGTGATCGCCAGGGCGATGGCTGAGATCCGCTACACCGTGGCCCGGGAAAAGCGCCGCCGGGGGGAACTGGGGTTCGACGATATGCTCAGCCGGCTTGACGAGGCGCTCCGCCAGCCCGCCGGTGATGCGCTGGCCGCGGCGATTCGCCAGCGCTTTCCGGCCGCCATGATTGATGAATTTCAGGATACCGACCCCCAGCAATACCGTATTTTTCGCCATATATGGCTGAATCATCCAGAGGCCGCGCTGCTGCTGATCGGTGATCCGAAGCAGGCGATTTACGCCTTCCGCGGGGCGGATATTTTTACTTATATGAAAGCCCGTAGCGAAGTGACCGCTCACTACACGCTGGATACTAACTGGCGCTCGGCCCCGGGAATGGTCGACAGCGTAAACCGGCTGTTTAGCCAGCTGGAAAACCCGTTTTTATTCCGCCAGATCCCGTTTCTGTCGGTTAACGCGGCGGCCAAAAACCAGCGCCACCGCTTTACCCTGAAAGGCAAACCCGTTGCCGCCATGACCCTGTGGAATATCGACGGTGAGGGCTGCGGGGTTAACGATTACCAGCAGGTGATGGCCCGGTTATGTGCCCGGCAGATCCGCGACTGGCTGAGTGCCGGCATCCGTGGAGAGGCACTGTTGTGGGAGAGTGAGCACTCACGCCCGGTTCAGGCATCGGATATCACGATTCTGGTGCGCAGCCGCAATGAGGCCGCCATCGTGCGTGAGGCGCTCGGCGCCTTGAATATCCAGTCCGTTTATTTATCTAACCGCGATAGCGTCTTCCTTGCCCCGGAAGCCCGGGAGATCCTCTGGATACTCCAGGCGGTTCTGGCCCCGGAACATGAGCGGGGGCTGCGTAGCGCCATGGCCACCAGCATTATCGGGCTGGACGCCGTGGCCATTGATAGCCTGAGCCAGCAGGAAACCTTATGGGATGTGCTGGTGGAAGAGTTCAGTGAATACCGGCAGATTTGGCTAAAACGCGGGGTGATGCCGATGATGCGCACCCTGATAGCCCGGCGCGCGGTAGCAGAGAACATCCTCGCCACTCCGGGCGGTGAGCGGCGGTTAACCGATATTCTGCACATCAGCGAACTGCTCCAGGAGGCCGCCGCTCAGGCGGACAGCGAACACGCCCTGGTGCGCTGGCTGGCCCAGCGAATCGAAGAGCCCGATACCAATGCGGCCAGCCAGCAATTACGCCTCGAAAGCGATAAACACCTGGTGCAGGTGGTGACCATTCACAAATCCAAAGGGCTGGAATATCCCCTGGTGTGGCTGCCGTTTATTGCCAATTACCGCCAGGAGTCCCGGGGGCTGTATCACGACCGGCACACCTTTGAAACCCTGCTCGACCTGGGGGATGACGCCCACAGCCTGGAGCTGGCCGAGGAAGAACGGCTGGCAGAAGACTTACGCCTGCTGTATGTGGCGCTGACCCGTTCGGTATGGCATTGCAGCCTGGGCATTGCGCCGCTGTTTCGCGGTAGCCGCAGTAAAAAAGGGCCGACCGATCTTCACCACAGCGCCATTGGCTTACTGATCCAGCAAGGTCAGGCCATGGAAGCCAGCGGGCTGGCGGGGGCGTTATCGGCACTGGCCGGGGACCATATTGCGCTGCGCCAGGCCCGGGAAGACGCAGACACCCCCTGGCAGCCCCCTCAGGCTGAGCGCCTGGCTCTGGCGGCGAAAGTGCCGCAACGCCAGGTGGTGGATAACTGGCGGGTGACCAGCTACTCGGGGTTGCAGCAGCACGGCCGCCGTGCGGCGGCTGACTGGGTGCCGCGCCTCGATGTGGATGCCGTAGGGGAAGGGGCGATGGACATCAGTCCGTCACTGACTATCCACGGCTTCCCCCGGGGGGCCTCCCCGGGGACCTTCCTCCACGGGCTGATGGAAAACCTCGATTTTACCCAGCCGGTTGACCCGGAATGGGTGGCGGAGCAGTTGCGGGAGGCGGGGTTTGACAACCAGTGGCACCCGGTACTGGTCGCGTGGCTCCAACAGCTACTGGCGGCCCCGTTAGGTGAGCCCGGTCTTAGCCTTGGCCAGCTGGCGCCGGGGGATAAACAGGTCGAGCTGGCGTTCTATTTACCAATTGCCTCCCCGTTGCAGGCCGCGCAGCTGGATCAGGTTATTCGCCACCATGACTCGCTCTCTGCGGGCTGCCCGCCGCTGGATTTCCGCCAGGTACAGGGGATGCTCAAAGGCTTTATCGATCTGGTTTTCCGCTGGAACGGGCGTTACTACCTGCTGGATTACAAGTCTAACTGGCTGGGGGAAGATGCCAGTGCCTATACCCCCGGGGCCATGGCCGCCGCCATGCAGGAGCACCGCTACGATCTGCAATACCAGCTGTATACCCTGGCGCTGCACCGTTTTTTACGCCACCGCATCGCGGATTATGACTATCAGCAGCACGTCGGTGGGGTGATTTATCTGTTTTTACGCGGGGTAGAGCCCGGCACGGCAGGGCAAGGGATCTATACCACCCGGCCTCCTCTGGCGCTGATTGAGGCGTTAGACGGGCTGTTTGCCGGTGAGTTTACCCCCGGGGAGGAGGCACTATGACCATGATGGATCGGTTGCAGGAGGCGGTTGCCTCTCGCGGGTTACGGGCCCTGGATGCGCAATTTGCCATGATGATTGCCGGTGAGCAGCAACCCGCTCTGATGCTGGCCGCCGCGCTGGTCAGCCGCGATGCCGGGGAAGGGCATGTCTGTGTGCCGCTGGGGCGTTTGCCCGTTTCACCGGATGAGCCGCACCCCGCTGATCCGCTGGCGGCAGCGTTGTTTGAGGTGGCGGACCCGCCGGTGGACTGGCAGCAACTGCTGCTGGCATCGCCGGCGGTCAGCCAGGGGGAGGAAGCCACCCCCCTGAAACTGCACGCCGGGCGGCTATACCTTAACCGCATGTGGCAGTATGAGCGCAGCGTGGCGCACTTCTTCCGGGACGGCAACCGGCCATTACCGGTAGATGCCGGGGCGCTGGGGGAGGTGCTGGATACGCTGTTCCCCCGGCAGGCCACCACTGACTGGCAAAAAGTGGCGGCCGCCGTGGCCCTCACCCGGCGTATTGCGGTGATTTCCGGGGGGCCGGGCACCGGTAAAACCACCACCGTGGCAAAGCTGCTGGCGGCGATGGTACAGCTGACGACAGATCCATTGCGTATCCGGCTGGCGGCGCCCACCGGTAAGGCCGCGGCCCGCTTAACGGAGTCCCTGGGGGGGGCACTGCGCCAGTTACCCCTGAGTGAGGCCCAAAAAGCCAGCCTGCCCAGTGAGGCAAGCACGCTACACCGGCTCCTGGGGGCCCAGCCGGGCAGCCAGCGCTTTCGTTATCATGAGAGTAACCCGCTGCATCTGGATGTGCTGGTGGTGGATGAAGCCTCTATGGTGGATCTCCCGATGATGGCCAAATTGATTGCCGCCCTGCCGGACCATGCCCGGGTGATTTTCCTTGGTGACCGGGATCAGCTGGCCTCTGTGGAAGCCGGGGCGGTGCTGGGGGATATTTGTGCCTGGGGCGCGGCGGGCTACACCGCCGAACGCGCGGCGGAGTTGGCCGCTATTACCGGTTACCCGCTGGCGGCCGGTGACGGGGAGCAGGGGGCCGCCCTGCGCGACTGTTTGTGCCTGCTGCGCCAGAGCTATCGTTTTGGTAGTGACTCAGGGATTGGGCGCCTGGCCAGTGCGGTGAACCAGAGCGATAGCGCCGGGGTGCGCCAGGTGCTGGCCGGGGATTACCCGGATATTCGCCACTGGCCGCTACAGGAAAGCGCCGATTACCAGCAGATTATCCAGCAGGCGGTGGAGGGGTATCAGCACTTCCTTGAGTGCCTGTCCGCCGGGGCGCACCCGGATGCGGTGCTGGCGGCATTTGGCCAGTTCCGGCTGCTGTGCGCCTTGCGTGATGGCCCCTTTGGGGTCAGCGGGCTGAATGAGCGCCTCGAACAGGCCTTATTCCGCCGCCAGTTGCTGCGTAGCCCTGCGGCGGGCGGCCGCTGGTATCACGGCCGGCCAATTATGATCAGCCGCAACGACAGCGCCCTCGGGCTGTTTAACGGCGATATTGGTATTACCCTGGCCGGTGAGTCCGGGTTGCGGGTGTGGTTCCGGATGCCGGACGGCGCGATTAAGTCGGTATTACCGGGGCGGTTGCCGGACCATGAAACCGCCTGGGCCATGACAGTGCATAAATCTCAGGGATCGGAGTTTGATCATGCGGCGCTGGTATTGCCGGATAGGCCAGTACCGGTGGTCAGCCGGGAGCTGGTATACACTGCGATCACCCGGGCAAAAGGGCTGTTGTCCCTGTATAGCGACCCGCGCCTGTTGATCCGGGCGATCCAGTCCAGTACTGAGCGGCGCAGCGGGTTAGGGGCGTGGTTTCAGGCCACCGATCCGGCAGCGTAACGGCCAGCCAGGCTGGCCGTGAGCGGATCAGCGCAGATCGGCCATCAGCACTTTGGATCGCCGCTGATAGTTGTACATCTGTTTTTTGCTTTCCGGCAGTAGCTCAATATCCACCGGGGTGAAGCCACGCTCCTGGAACCAGTGAATGCTGCGGGTGGTGAGCACAAACAGCTTATCCAGCCCGGACTGTTTAGCCTGGTTGGCAATGCGCTCTAGCAGCAGTTCCCCCCGGGAGGAGCTGCGATAGTCAGGGTGAACCGCCACGCAGGCCATTTCGCCAATTTTCTCTTCCGGGAACGGATAGAGCGCGGCACAGGCAATGGTGGTGTTATCGCGCTGAATGATAGTGAATTTATCGATTTCCATCTCCAGCTGCTCCCGGGAGCGGCGCACCAGAATACCTTGCTGCTCCAGCGGGCGGATCAACTCGAGGATACCGCCAATATCATTAATGGTCGCCCGGCGCACTTGCTCGGCACTTTCCATCACTATCTGGGTGCCGATCCCGTCCCGGGAGAAGAGCTCCTGCACCAGGGCGCCATCGTCCTGGTAGCTCAGTAGATGGCTGCGGCGCACGCCGCTGCGGCAGGCTTTCACTGCCCCGCGCAGGAAGCGCACCGTGCCGGAGTTATAGTCACCCTGGGCTTCCAGGGCTTCAATTTTGGCCTGGGCTTCCCCCGGGAACAGCTCCGGCAGGATATTGCCGTTGTCGTCCTCCACCCCCTGGGCAGAGCAGAAGCCAATCAACTTCTCGGCTTTCAGCTTCACCGCCAGTTGGGTGGCCACTTCTTCTGAGGTCAGGTTAAAGCTCTCTCCGGTGACCGATACCGCCACCGGCCCCAGCAAGACAATAGCGCCGTTGTCCAGCTGGCGGTGGATGGCGTCTTCATCAATCCGGCGAATACGGCCGCTGTGGCAGTAATCGACCCCGTCATCTACCCCAAGGGGCTGGGCGATAATAAAGTTTCCGCTCACCACGTTAATATGCGCCCCCTGGAGTGGGGTATTATTCAGGCTCATGGAGAGCCGCGCCGTGATATCCAGCTGGAGCAAGCCCGCCGCCTGTTTTACCAAATCCAGGGTGGTGGCATCCGTTACCCGGATCTGCTTGTGATAAAGCGGCTCATGGTGATGGGCCGCCAGATTGGCGTCTATTTGCGGCCGTGCGCCGTAGACCACCACCAGGCGGATCCCCAGGCTGTGCAGCAGGCCGATGTCGCTGACAATATTCGCGAAGTTTTCATGCCCGATGGCTTCTCCGCCCAGCATAATCACGAAGGTTTTGCCACGATGGGCATTAATATAGGGGACTGAATGGCGGAATCCCTGTACCAGTTCGGTCTTACGCTCCTTCACCACGCTGATTACCCTCAATGAATGTTTATTCGATTAAAGTGTATTTTTATTCTGTTTTTGGGTTGAGTGCAAGCGTGATTTTTTAGGCCGTGATCAATTATTTTGTCGTTACGAATGCTGGCCGGATGTGATTGTTTACTGTTTTCCTGGTGACACTGGCCGTTGGTTTGGTTAAAGTTTTTGACTAAATTTTCTATTTTTATCTGTTTTGTTGCCGGTCGGTATTCAGGGAGAAGTATGTCAGACACCCCTTCAGCTATGACGCGTCGCCAGTTGCTCCAGGGGGCAGGAGCTATGTTGTTGCTCAGCGTGAGTAATATTGGTTATGCCGCCAGCGGTCAGGTCATCGCCGTGCGCGTATGGCCGTCATCTACCTATACCCGGGTCACGCTGGAGTCCAGCCGCCAGTTGAAGTATCGCCAGTTTGCACTTAGCCATCCGCAGCGGGTGGTGGTGGATCTCGAAGGTGTACATTTGAACGCGGTGCTTAAAGGGCTGGATAACCAAATTCGCCGCGATGATCCCTTTATTCAGTCTGCCAGGGTCGGGCAGTTTGATCCGCAAACCGTGCGTCTGGTGTTTGAATTAAAGCAGAATGTCAGCGCCCATATGTTTGCCCTCGCGCCGGTGGCGGGGTTTAAAGAGCGTACCGTCATGGATTTGTACCCGGCGAACACCAATAACGAGCATGATCCGCTGCTGGCGTTACTGGAGGATTACAACAACGGGCAACTGGATAAGCAAGTACCCACACCGGGGCCGCAACCGGGGAAAGCCGGGCGGGATCGGCCGATTGTTATCATGCTGGATCCTGGCCACGGCGGGGAAGATCCCGGGGCTATTGGCAAACATCGCACCCGTGAGAAGGACGTGGTGTTACAGATTGCCCGGCGGCTGCGCACCTTGATTGAGCGCCAGCCCAATATGAAAGCCTATATGACCCGTAACGAGGATGTGTTTATTCCGCTGAAGGTGAGGGTGGCCAAGGCCCAGAAGCAGCGGGCGGATCTGTTTGTGTCGATTCACGCCGATGCCTTTACCGATCGTTCTGCCCGGGGCTCGTCGGTGTTTGCGTTATCCACTAAAGGGGCCACCAGTACCGCGGCCAAGTTCCTTGCGAAGACCCAGAACGCGGCGGACTTGATAGGTGGGGTCAGCAAGAGCGGCGATCGCTACCTCGACCACACCATGTTTGATATGGTCCAGTCCCTGACGATTAACGACAGTCTGAAATTCGGCAAAGCGGTGCTGGGCCATTTGGGGCGCATCAATAAGCTGCATAAAAATCGGGTGGATCAGGCGGGCTTTGCGGTACTGAAAGCGCCGGATATTCCGTCAATCCTGGTGGAGACGGCGTTTATCAGTAATGTCGATGAAGAGCGTAGGCTGCGTACGGCGGCGTTTCAGCAGCAGGTGGCGGAATCGATTCTGGCAGGGATTAAAGCCTATTTTTCTGAGCACGGGGCGCTGGCACGACGCGGGTAACACCGCGTTTGCTTGTTTGCTTTGCAACAGGAGATTATTGATGAGGGGATATTGGCCGGGGCCAGATACAAAAAAACACCCGTAAGGGTGTTCTTTAAAATGGTTGCGGGGGCCGGATTTGAACCGACGACCTTCGGGTTATGAGCCCGACGAGCTACCAGGCTGCTCCACCCCGCGTCCGTATCTCTCTACTTCATTTTCACAGTATGTTATCGCAGCATTATCTTCACAGTGCTATCTTCACAGCGTTCGATATTGGTTGCGGGGGCCGGATTTGAACCGACGACCTTCGGGTTATGAGCCCGACGAGCTACCAGGCTGCTCCACCCCGCGTCCGTGCTATCGATGTTACTGCTACTACAACTGCTACTTTACACATTACTACGGCATACTGCGTAATTGGTTGCGGGGGCCGGATTTGAACCGACGACCTTCGGGTTATGAGCCCGACGAGCTACCAGGCTGCTCCACCCCGCGTCCGTGGAAGCGCACTATACTCTGCTGCGGCTGTGATACAACCTTTTTTTTAAACAAATTGATATCTTTTACATTTTTTGCTGAATTAATCGCCATTACCAGGGGATTCTGTGCATTTGTGGCCCCCGTTCTTTTTAAAGCGATTTTATTAGTGGGTGGGGTTTGCTATCTTCGCCCGGCAGCACGCATGAATCCAGGACATGATGTAATGAATAAACGTTGGCTCAAATTCACCCTGACAGGTGCCATGATTGCAATTCTGGCTGCCTGCTCTTCAAAACCGACCGATCGCGGTCAGCAATATGATGACGGTAAGTTTACGCAGCCGTTCTCACTGGTTAACCAGCCGGATGCCGTTGGGGCACCGATCAATGGCGGGGACTTCTCAAAACAGATCAGCGCGATTCGCGGTGCATCTCCCCGTTTGTACAATAACCAGAGTAATGTCTATAACGCCGTACAAAGCTGGCTGCGGGCCGGTGGCGATACCCGGACCTTACGCCAGTATGGTCTGGATGCCTGGCAGATGCAGGGGGCAGATAACTACGGCAACGTCCAGTTTACCGGTTACTACACCCCGGTTATCCAGGCGCGCCACACCCGCCAGGGCGAGTTCCAGTACCCTATTTATCGGATGCCGCCAAAACGCGGACGGTTACCGTCCCGGGCAGAGATTTATGCCGGTGCGCTGAGCGACAGTTATGTGCTGGCGTACAGCAACTCGCTCATGGACAACTTTATTATGGATGTTCAGGGCAGTGGCTATATCGACTACGGTGATGGCTCTCCGCTTAACTTCTTTAGTTATTCCGGCAAAAACGGCCACGCTTACCGCAGCATCGGTAAGGTGCTTATCGATCGCGGTGAAGTGAAACGCGAAGATATGTCGATGCAGGCTATCCGCCACTGGGGGGAGACCCACAGTGAAGCCCAGGTCCAGGAACTGTTAGAACAGAACCCGTCCTTCGTGTTCTTTAAACCGCAATCCTATGCGCCGGTGAAAGGGGCCAGTGCGGTGCCGCTGATTGGCCGGGCCTCCGTGGCGTCTGACCGCAGCATTATCCCGGCCGGGACCACGCTGCTCACTGAAGTGCCGCTCCTGGACAATAACGGTAAATTTACCGGCCAGTACGAGCTGCGCGTCATGGTGGCGCTAGACGTCGGTGGGGCGATTAAAGGCCAGCACTTTGATATCTATCAGGGGATTGGCGCCGATGCCGGTCACCGGGCCGGTTGGTATAACCACTATGGCCGGGTATGGGTGCTGAAAGCAGCGCCGGGGACCGGGAATAGTGTGTTTAGCGGTTAATCTCACCGACACTCCACTTCCGTCACAGCGGGCTGTATAATCAGCCCGTTTTTTATTCTGTTTATCTGAGGAATTTCCATGTCAGTGGTGCTCTCCGACGGCTGGATGCAGCGTTTCGGCGGTACGGCGCGGTTATACGGTGCCGACGCATTACCCCTTTTTGCCCAGGCCCATGTGTGTGTGGTCGGGATTGGCGGGGTGGGCTCCTGGGCCGCAGAGGCGCTGGCCAGAACCGGTATTGGCGCGATTACCTTGATCGATATGGATGATGTCTGCGTCACCAACACTAACCGCCAGATCCACGCCCTGCGGGGGAATGTCGGGCTGGCGAAGGCCGGGGTGATGGCCGACCGTATCCGCGACATCAACCCGGAGTGTGCGGTGACCATTATCGATGACTTCGTGACAGTCGATAATGTGGCGGAGTACATGGGCAAGGGATATAGCTACGTGATTGACGCTATCGACAGTGTGCGCCCGAAGGCGGCACTGATTGCCTGGTGCCGGCGCAATAAAGTCCCGCTGGTGACCACGGGCGGGGCCGGGGGGCAAATTGATCCCACCCAGATCCAGGTGGCGGACCTGGCCAAAACGATTCAGGACCCGCTGGCCGCGAAAGTGCGTGAGCGCCTGAAACACGACTTCGGCGTGGTGAAGAACAGTAAAGGGAAGCTGGGGGTGGATTGCGTATTTTCTACTGAAGCGCTGGTCTATCCCCAGACCGATGGCAGCGTTTGCGCGGCTAAGAGTACCGCAGAAGGGCCAAAACGGATGGATTGCGCCTCCGGGTTTGGTGCCGCCACGATGGTGACCGCCAGCTTCGGCTTTGTGGCCGTCTCCCATGTGCTGAAGAAAATGCTGGCGAAGGCGGCCCGGCAGGCGGGCTGATCAGTCTTGTGCGGCCCGGTTGACGGCGGCAATCAGCGCCGCCAGCCCCTGGCCACGGGAGGCGCTGAGCTGGTGTTGTAATCCGAGGGTGGCAAACAGCGCCCCCGGGTCCATCTGGCGCAACGCCGGGGCCGTTTTCCCTTCGACGGCGGTGAGCAGTACCGCCAGCAGGCCGCGAACGATGCGGCCTTCACTCTCGCCGTAAAAGTGCAGCCGGCCATCGCTGAGCCGGGTATGCCCCAGCCACACCCGGTTTTCACATCCCGCAATTTCGATATCCGGCGTTTTGTACTGCTCCGCCAGGGGCGGCAGCGTTTTACCTAACTGGATCAGCAGGCGGTATTTATCTTCCCACTGGCGGGCGGCGGCAAACTGCGCGGTTAACTGGTCAACGGTAATCGTGGTACCAAAGGGATGGGCGGTGGTCATGGTATTTATCCAGCAGCTTAATCAATCAGTAAGTCGAGGGCCCGGTCGACACTCTCCACCAGGCGGGTGACATCGGCAGGGCTATTATAAGGGGCAAATGAGGCCCTGATAGTCCCGGTGACCCCAAGGGCGGCCAGCAGGGGCTGGGCGCAGTGCTGCCCGGCGCGCAGGGTAAGGCCGGACTCTGCCAGCAGGGTCGCGAGATCCCCGTAGTGGACCCCGTCAAAATTAAACGCCAGCAGGCTGGCATCCTGGCAGCGGTAGCTGTGAAAACCGGGGCGCCTGGCCAGCAGCGCTTCGGCCTGCGTGGCCAGGCCGCGGGTATAGTGCTCAGCCTGGGACATATCGATAGTCTCAAGCCAGGTGAGCGCCGCATCGAGCCCGATAACGCCGGCAATATTTGGGGTGCCGGCTTCCAGCCCCCAGGGAACATCCTGGCGCGTAAAACCGTCAAAACTGACCTGTTTTACCATCTTTCCGCCCCCCAGCCAGGGGGACATCTCCTGCAACAGTGCCCGGCGGCCATACAGGGCGCCGATGCCGGTAGGACCATATAACTTATGGGCCGAAAAAGCATAAAAGTCGATGTCCAGGGCGTTAACATCCACGGGGCTGTGGGCAATCCCCTGGGCGCCATCCACCATCACAACCGCCCCGCTCGCATGAGCCATATTTATCGCCCGGGCCAGATCCGGGGCCCCGCCGGTGACATTGGACATTTGCCCCAGTGCCAGGAGGCGGGTGCGGGGGGTCAGTAATGTCGGGAGCTGGTCAAGATCCGGCAGGCGCAGGTGGTTGAGCGGCAGTTTGACCACCCGGGCACCGGTTTGCTGTGCCACCATCAGCCAGGGCACCAGATTGGCGTGGTGTTCGGCCTCGCTAACGATAATCTCATCCCCGGGGGCTAAGCGGGGCTGCGCATAGCAGCGGGCCACCATATTGATGGCCTCGGTGGTGCCCCGGGTCCAGACGATGTTATCTGCCGCCGGGGCGTTGAGCAGCCGGGCAACGCGGCCCCTGGCCGCTTCAAAATGGTCCGTTAATTGGCGGGCCTGTAGCGACTGGCTGCGGTGAACACTGCCTGAGGCGGTGCTGTAATACTGCTGTGTCGCGCGGATCACCGGCTCAGGTTTGAGGGTGGTCGCAGCGCTGTCCAGGTAGATATCGGCCCCTGACAGGGCGGGAAATTGTTCGCGAAAGCGCGCCGGGGAAAATGCTTTCATGGGAGTCCTCGTCTTTACCGGGAGGATGGTGAACTATTTAGCCGGGGAGTACAAGACACGCGGGCGCTTAAGAATGGTCTCTATCTTTAGCACGCATCGGTTTTGTTGGTTATGCTAAATATTGTTTAATGTTCGTTTCATTCACCCGGTTGTTAACTAAAAAAATAGCATTTAATGCTAATGGAGGAGCAGTATGAATAAGACTATCCCCCTGATCGCGGCGTGTTTAATGACCCTTTCGCTGGCGGCCTGTTCCGGGCAAAGTTACCTGATGCACACCAGTGATGGGCGGACCATTGTCACTGAGGGCAAGCCGCAGACCGATAGCCAGACCGGTATGATCTCTTATAAAGATGCCTGGGGTAATAAGCAGCAGATTAACCGCAGCGACGTCAAAGAGATGACCGCTCTGGAAGACTAACAGCGAAATTAGTGTAATTGCCTGATTAACGGCAAAAAAAAGCACCGCAATCGGCGGTGCTACACTAATCACTATGGACAGACAGGGTAAATGTACAGGAAGTGAAATATGGTAGCGTGGCTACCGGGGTCTGAATGGCAGACCAATTTGCAAACACAACAACACAACATCACAACCGTAAGCCAAAAGCCTTTCAGAATATCCATCCTAAAAAACTTTTCGTTCCGGCTCAGGAAGTGGCGCCACTATAGGTATTTGCTGGTGCATCCTCAACGGACAAATTATAATGGCTCAGATAAAAAAAACTAATAGGTTAACCCTTTAGTCTTTTTGTGAATTTTTTTAACATTACATCCGGTTACCATGTCAAAGCGATTACCTCCACTGAATGCACTGCGAGCGTTTGACTCTGCCGCCCGTCACCTTAGTTTTACTAAGGCAGCGGAAGAGCTGTTCGTTACCCAGGCGGCTGTCAGTCATCAGATTAAGTCTCTGGAAGACTTTCTTGGGCTAAAATTGTTCCGGCGACGGAATCGTTCCCTGCTGCTAACCGAAGAGGGGCAAAGTTATTTCCTCGATATCAAGGAAATCTTTTCTCAACTCACCGACGCGACGCGTAAACTACAGGCGCGCAGCGCCAAAGGGGCGCTGACAGTCAGTATGCTGCCCAGCTTTGCCATTCAGTGGCTGGTGCCCCGGCTAACCAGTTTTAACCAGGACTGGCCGGGAATCGACGTACGTATTCAGGCGGTTGACCGTCAGGAAGATAAACTGGCAGATGATGTTGATGTGGCTATCTTCTATGGGCGGGGTAACTGGCCCGGGTTGCGGGTTGAGAAGTTATACGCGGAGTATTTACTGCCGGTCTGTTCGCCGCTGCTGTTAACCGGGGACAAGCCGCTGAAAACCCCCGCGGATCTTGCCAAACACACGCTGCTGCACGATGCGTCGCGCCGTGACTGGCAAACCTATACCCGCCAGTTGGGGCTAAACCAGATCAATGTGCAGCAGGGGCCTATCTTTAGCCACAGCGCGATGGTGTTGCAGGCCGCCATTCACGGCCAGGGGGTGGCCCTGGCCAATAACGTGATGGCCCAGACCGAAATCGAAGCCGGGCGCCTGGTGTGCCCGTTTAATGATGTGCTGGTGAGTAAAAATGCGTTTTATCTGGTTTGCCATGACAGTCAGGCAGAACTGGGTAAAATAGCCGCATTTCGAAAATGGATCCTGGCGAAAGCGGCCAGTGAACAAGAGAAATTTCGCTTTCGCTACGAACAATAATCACTGTGCGCCCCCGTGGCGCGCCTGACCTGAAGGTTTGATCATGACCAGCCGTTTCATGCTGATTTTTGCCGCCATAAGCGGGTTTATTTTTGTCGCGCTGGGGGCTTTTGGCGCCCATGTGCTGAGTAAGTCTTTAGGGGTTGTGGAGATGGGCTGGATCCAGACCGGCCTCGAATATCAGGCTTTCCATACCCTGGCTATTTTTGGTTTAGCGGTGGCCATGCAGCGCCGTATTAGCATCTGGTTTTACTGGAGCAGTCTTTTCCTGGCGCTGGGCACCGTACTGTTCAGCGGCAGCCTCTACTGCCTGGCACTGTCCCATTTACGGCTCTGGGCGTTTGTAACCCCGGTGGGGGGCGTCAGTTTTCTGGCGGGTTGGGTATTAATGTTGATCGGCGCAATTCGTCTGAAACGCCGGGGTGTTGTTCATGAATAAAGTTGTACTGTATTGCCGTCCGGGCTTTGAAAAAGAGTGCGCGGCGGAGATTACCGATAAAGCCGGGCAGATGAATATCTTTGGCTTTGCCCGGGTAAAAGACAATTCCGGCTATGTGATTTTTGAATGTTATCAGCAAGATGATGCTGAAAAAATCATTCGCGATATGCCGTTTGCGTCGCTGATTTTTGCCCGCCAGATGTTTGTCGCGGGTGAGCTGCTAAAAGATCTGCCGCCGGAGGATAGGATCACCCCGATAAGCGGCATGTTGCAGGGCATGGTCGAGAAGGGCGGCGAGCTGCGGGTTGAAGTGGCCGACACCAACGAAAGCAAAGAGCTGATGAAGTTCTGCCGCAAGTTGACTGTGCCGCTGCGCGCGGCGCTGCGCGAAACCGGGGTACTGGTGAACTATGAAACCCCGAAACGTCCGGTGGTACATGTGTTTTTTATCACCCCGGGCTGCTGCTATGTCGGCTATTCGCTGACCCACAACAACTCGCCCTTCTATATGGGGATTCCGCGGCTCAAGTTCCCGGCTGATGCGCCGAGCCGTTCAACCCTGAAGCTGGAAGAGGCCTTTCACGTGTTTATTCCCGCCGATGAATGGGATGAGCGCCTGGCAAACGGGATGTACGCGGTGGATCTGGGGGCCTGCCCAGGCGGCTGGACCTATCAGCTGGTGAAGCGCAATATGTGGGTCTCCTCCGTGGATAACGGCCCCATGGCCCAGAGCCTGATGGATACCGGCCAGGTGACCTGGCTGCGTGAAGATGGCTTCCGTTATCGCCCCACCCGCAACAACATTTCGTGGATGGTGTGTGACATGGTGGAGAAGCCCGCCAAAGTCGCCGCGCTGATGACCGAATGGCTGGTTAATGGCTGGTGCCGGGAAACCATTTTTAACCTCAAATTGCCGATGAAAAAGCGCTATGAGGAAGTGTCCGGGATTCTGGCGAATATTCAGGCCCGCCTTGAAGAGAACGGCATTAATGCCCAGATCCAGGCCCGCCAGCTATACCACGATCGCGAAGAGATCAGTGTTCACGTGCGGCGTATCTGGGCCGCCGTTGGTGGCCGACGCGATGAGCGTTAAGTACCGGTAATGATGGCCCTGCGGGGCCATTTTTTTTGGTCGTTCAGGGCCGGGCGGCCGGAAGCCGCAGCTGCTGGAGATTCCCGTCGAGGGTTAAATCGGTTTGCAGCCGGGACACCTGGCGGCAGGTTAACGCCATCTGCTGATGTTCACTCAGCTTCTTACGCCATTTCTCCGGCACCCCATCCAGCCCCTGGTATAACGCCTCCAGCGTGCCGAACTGGCTAATTAACTGGGCGGCGCTCTTCGGGCCAATGCCCGGGACCCCGGGAATTTTACTGCTGCTGATCCCCGCAAGCCCCCAGAAGTTCGGCAATTGCGCCGGGGCAACGCCATACTCGGCGGCAATAAACGGGGCATCCAGCCAGCGTTTCTGGAAGTAATCACGGATCTGCACCCCCGGCGCCAGTAACTGGCAGAAGCCTTTATCCGTCGAGACAATGGTCGACATATGCCCGGCGCTAGCCACTTTTACCGCCAGGGTAGCCGCCAGATCGTCAGCCTCGTTACCGGCAGAAAACCAGCAGCGCACTCCGCGGGCTTCAAAGGCCGCGCGCAGGGCCGGTAGCTCCGCCGCCAGGGTGTCCGGCATCGGCGGGCGTCCCGCTTTATAATCCGGTAATAACTGGTGGCGCCAGCCTTCCCGGCGGGCTTCGTCATCAAATACCGCCACCGCATGGCTGGGCTGGCTGTGGACAATCAATTGTTCCAGGGCGTGCAGGCAGGTTGTGGCGCAGGGGGAGCCCTGTACTGCATGAATACGGCGGATTAAATTCAGGGCGTCAACAATCAGCAGATGAACGGTCATGGACAACGGGTCGCTTGTGGGTGAGGGGCAACCATACCATGAAAAGGGGAATACCGGCCATGGCTGGCCGGTAGGGGGATGACAACTTAGTCGCAGGCGAGAATTTTCATCGCCAGGCCGCCGCGGGAGGTTTCGCGGTATTTGGCATTCATATCTTTCCCGGTTTCGTACATGGTTTCGATAACTTTATCCAGGCAGACCCGGGGCTCGCTGGTACGGCGCAGCGCCATACGGGCGGCGTTGACCGCCTTGACCGAGGCAATCGCGTTACGCTCGATGCAGGGCACCTGAACCTGGCCGGCAACCGGGTCGCAGGTCAGGCCGAGGTTATGCTCCATACCAATCTCTGCGGCAATACATACCTGGTCCGGGCTGCCGCCCAGCAGTTCGGCGAGGCCCGCCGCAGCCATGGAGCAGGCGACGCCCACTTCACCCTGGCAGCCCACTTCGGCACCCGAAATCGAGGCGTTCATCTTGTACAGTGAGCCGATGGCGCTGGCCACCAGCAGGTAACGGGTAATCGAGTTGGTGTTTACTTCGCGAATAAACTTGTCGTAGTACGCCAGCACCGCCGGCACAATCCCGCAGGCGCCGTTGGTCGGCGCGGTAACCACCCGGCCACCGGCGGCATTTTCTTCATTGACCGCCAGGGCGAACATGTTGATCCAGTCCACTACCGCCATCGGATCGGTGGTCATTTTATCGCTGCTGACCAGCATCCGGCGCAGTGCGGCGGCCCGGCGCGGAACCCGCATTTTACCCGGCAATACCCCTTCGGTATTGATGCCGCGTTCGATCCCGGCGCGCATCACGTTCCAGACGTTCAGCAGGTGGGCCTGGAGTTCTTCTTTGCTGTGCAGGGCTAATTCGTTTTGCATTATCAGGCCAGACAGCGACAGGCCGGTTTCCCGGCAGTGACGGCGCAGATCCGCCGCGCTCTGGTATGGGTAGGGTACCGCAACCGGGGATTCATCCTGCTGGCCAAAATGGGCCTCATCAACAATAAAACCGCCGCCGATAGAGTAGTAGGTCTGGCTGTAGAGCACAGTGTCCCCGGCCAGGGCGGTAATACGCATGCCGTTCTCATGCAGCGAGAGATTATCCGCGTGGAAATTCATGCTGGTATCTACCGGGAAGTCCACTTCGTGCTGGCCCTGGGCGAGCATCAGGCGGCCGTGGGTATTTACATCCTGAATAAAATGCGGGATGGCATCAATATCCACGGTATCCGGCAAATTACCGGCCAGACCCATGATAATGGCGATATCAGTATGGTGGCCCTTGCCGGTTAACGACAGCGAGCCATAGACGTCCACCACGATACGGGTGGTATCGAACAATTTCCCTTGCGCTATCAGATCGTCTGTAAAGTGTTTACCTGCTTTCATCGGCCCCACCGTATGGGAACTGGAAGGCCCGATACCGATTTTGAAAATATCGAATACGCTAATCATATGGCGTCCATTGCGTGGGTTAGTAAGAATATATTCCGTTAGATGCGGGGGTGACACATCCAGGGGAATAGACTCCGGGTGGCTGAGGGCGCCACCGCCGGGGCGGTGGCGCAATGGGTATTAGCTGAACAGAGAGTAGGCGATTGCGGAGATGGCAATCAGGCCCATGATGGTGACAAATACGTTGCTGATGTGGCCGCTGTATTTGCGCATTGCCGGGACTTTCTGAATTGCATACATCGGCATCAGGAACAGGATGCAGGCGATAATCGGGCCACCCAGGGTTTCAATCATTCCGAGGATGCTCGGGTTCAGGGTGGCAACAATCCAGGTGGTGACCAGCATGAACAGGGCAGTGATTTTGTTCAGGCGGCTGGTTTCGATAGTTTTACCTTTACCGCGCAGGGATTTGATAACCATGCCGTTGAAGCCTTCACGGGCACCCAGGTAGTGGCCGAGGAAGGATTTGGTGATGTCGATAATCGCGATAATCGGCGCCATCTAGGCAATCACCGGGGCGTTAAAGTGGTTAGCCAGGTAAGACAGAATCGAGATGTTCTGTGCTTTCGCTTCGGCCAGGTCTGCCGGGGACAGGCTCAGTACGCAGCTGAAGACAAAGAACATAACGGTCAGCACCATCATGATGTGAGCGCAAGCCAGGATACGGGAGCATTTTTTCTCAGCGCCATCACCGTACTCTTCGCGTTTCGCAACAGCGAAAGAAGAGATTATCGGGGAGTGGTTGAAAGAGAACACCATGACCGGGATGGCCAGCCACAGGGTCATCCACAGGCCGTTACCGGTGGTAGATGCGCTGCTCAGAGAGAGGGTTTCCAGGGCCGCACCGCTCCACTGTGGGATCAGGTAGCACGCCAGCACCATCAGGGCGGCAACAAACGGGAACACCAGCACACTCATCGCTTTCACGATCATCTTCTCGCCGAAGCGCACGATGGTCATCATACCAATGATAAGGATCAGCGACAGGATGGCGCGCGGTGGGGACACCATACCCAACTGGTGGGTCAGGAAGCTGTCCACGGTGTTAGTGATGGCCACGCTGTAGACCAGCAGAATCGGGTAGATTGCGAAGAAGTACAGCAGGGTAATCAGTTTACCGGCGCCGACACCGAAGTGTTCTTCTACTACTTCAGTAATATCTTCACCCGGGTTTTTACCGGAGAGCACAAAGCGAGTCAGCCCGCGGTGGGCGAAGAACGTCATCGGGAAGGCGAGGATGGCCATGATGATCAGCGGGATCATGCCACCAACACCGGCATTGATCGGCAGGAACAGTACGCCAGCACCGATTGCCGTGCCGTACAGGCCCAGCATCCACATGGTGTCGGACTTACGCCACGAACTGGTAGCTCCAGCCTGCGGCAGTGTAGTGGTTTGAGTTGTATCCATGAACATCTCCAGGGGGACGATAGTTACCGGGTTTATAGTCAATTACGACGTAAAATCGAAAGACGATAAAATGTTATTCTGTGTAAGACGGGATTTTCGTAATTTTCCCCGTCATATTTAGGTTGAGAAAGATACATTTATACATTCAATGTATCAGTGATCATGATCCCAATTGCATCATTCAGCCTGGAACAGGAAATATGGCAGTTTTATCTGCTGGTTCAGCAAAATTACTTGTTTATATATGGCGGAATACGGAATAAATGCAGTGGATACATAAGATTATGTTGGCAGTTACGCCGGGCAACTGATTATAAAATAGACATTTGGCAGTGATTGCTGCGTATTTTTGCGCGGTATTGGGTGTTTTTTGTCGGTTTCTGGAAAGGGGGGCGTATGAGAAGTGAACATCAGGCGGCCCGCAGGCCGCCCGGAGGATTAACGGCAGATCTCGTAACAGGGGATATACGCACTGCCGGGCAGTTTCATGCGGTGTTGCACCACAAATCCCTGTAACAGCTCATCCATGCGTTTCATGATGCTGGCATCGCCGTGGATTTTGTAGGGGCCGTATTTTTCAATGGCGTGGATCCCCACTTCTTTAACGTTACCGGCCACAATACCGGAGAACGCCCGGCGCAGTGCCGCCGCCAGTTGCTCTGCGGGTTGCTCCATATGCAGGTTGAGGTTCGCCATATTCTCGTGGTTTGGCTCAAAGGGCATTTGCAGATCCTGAGCAATCCGGATGGACCAGTTAAAACTATAGGCGTCACCGGTTTCCCGGCGGTTTTCTTTCACCTGGGGCATCGCTTTTTTCATCTGGCGGGCGACGTCTACCGGGTCATCAATGATGATTTTGTAGTGGCGGCGGGCTTTTTCGCCCAGGGTGCTGACGATAAAGTCATCCAGTACCCGGAAGTAGTCCGCGCTCTCTTTCGGGCCGGTCAAAATCAGCGGTAATAGCTGATCGTGGTTATGGGGCGTCATCAGAATACCGAGCAGATAGAGTAACTCTTCTGCGGTGCCCACCCCGCCAGGAAAGATAATAATCCCGTGGGCAATGCGGACAAACGCCTCAAGGCGTTTTTCAATGTCCGGCATGATAATCAGTTCGTTGACCAGTGGGTTAGGGGGCTCTGCCGCGATGATTGACGGCTCGGTCAGGCCAATAAAGCGGCCTTCTTTGTAACGCTGCTGGGCGTGGCCCACCGCGGCGCCTTTCATGGGGGCTTCCATCACACCCGGGCCGCAGCCGGTGCAGATGTTAAGTTCGCGCAGCCCCAGCTGATTACCGACACTGCGGGCATACAGGTACTCTTTTTCATTGATGGCGTGGCCGCCCCAGCAGACCACCATGTTGGGTGCTTCGCCCACGTGCAGGGCGCGGGCGTTGCGCAGAATAGAAAACACCAGGTTGGTGATATGGGCTGAATTTTCCGGATTAAGATGCTGAAAGCGTTCAGCTACCGACAGCTGACCGTTAACAAACAGGATGTCGCGCAATACGGCAAACAGGTTAGCCTGCAGTGAGCGAATAATTCTGCCATCCACAAAGGCGTCTTCTGGCGGATTGATCAGCTCCAGCTTAACGCCACGCTCCCGGCGCAGGACGTTAATGTCGAAGTTTTCAAAACGAGAGAGCAGTTCCTTACTGTTATCGGTTTGACTACCGGAGTTAAGAACGGCCAGTGAGCAGTTGCGAAACAGTTGGTACAAATCGCTGCTGGCCGTGCGTTTAAGCATGTCCACTTCCAGCTGCGACAGCATATCCATTGAGCCTAGCGGGCTAATATGTGTAATCAAGTTAACTCCTTATGAAGCGAAATCGCCGCTCCCCTGATTACAATAGCCCTGGGGTCTTCTGTTTCACAACCTGCCGAGATGAATAATCTTTGTTAATGCGGGCTATTTCCCGTTACTGGCGGACCAGGCGGCCGGTTGCCGGGGTAAATACTTCGTTGCTGCGCCACGGGTTAATATCCAGGCCGCCGCGCCGGGTATAGCGGGCATAGACGCTGAGGGCCTCCGGCTGGCAAAAGCGCTGAATATCGTTAAAAATACGCTCCACACACTGTTCATGAAACTCATTGTGGTGGCGGAAGGAGACCAGATAGCGCAGCAGCTTCTCGCGATCGATTTTGCCGCCCCGGTAGTGAATCTGTACTGATCCCCAGTCCGGCTGGTGGGTGATCAGGCAGTTCGATTTCAGCAGATGGCTGACCAGGGTCTCTTCTACCTGTTGCTCACCGACGGCCCCGTGGAGGTAATCGGCGCTGAAGGTGTAATTATCAATAACCAGCTGTGGCTGATCGTCAATGCATTCACCGGCAAAGGTGGCGATGGGCTGGCCTTCAATCGCTTCCAGCGGGCAGAGCACAACACTGACCTCGCCCTGGGCGCAGTGCTGCAAATCACGCTGTAGCGTTTCTCTCACCGCGTCGCGGTGGGGGAAGCGGGTCTGGTTAAAGCTGTTGAGGTACAGCTTAAAACTTTTTGATTCCACCAGATTCAGGCTGTTGGCATCCAGCGCCACGTGGCCCAGCGCCACCTGGGGCAGGCCATTGTCATTCAGCCAGGAAAGCTCATACAGGGTCCAGATATCGCGGCCGTGAAACGGTAACGCATCGGCATGCAGGCCCAGCGGGTCCCGGTTGAGGCTGCGCGGAACAGGCTGCAACAGGCTGGCATCGTAGTTATCTTTGTAAGCAGTCTTTTTCCCGAGGGTCAGGTTGCTCAGGGCCTGATGGTTTTCATAAGAGGACATGTGTCACCAGAATAAAGCGGGTACAATAATCCGCTAGTTTATCCTGAGTAGTGGAGTGAGAGAAAGTGAGTGATACGCGTTCTGCCCTGATGGCGTTTACCCAGCGTTATTGCCAGGGCTGGCAGCAGCAATCTGGCCACGGCCCGGTCAGCAGCGATCTGATTGGGCTGCCGTCGCCCTGCATCGTGACCAGCGATGACCACCAGGTTGAGTGGCACCCGGTTCCCTGTGAGCCTGCTACAGACTTATCTGCGGTAGAACGGGCGCTGGAGATAACCCTCCAGCCTGATGCGCATCAGTTCTGGTGTTCCCAGTACGCTGGCGATATGGCCGCCCGGCGGGAGGGCAACCCTCTGACCCTGTTGCAGGCATGGAGCGAGTGCGACTTTCAGCGTGCCCAGGAAAATATTATTGGCCATCTGGTGATGCAGCGGCGGCTGAAAATATCCCCCACGGTATTTTTGGCGACCACCGATGATGAGCTCACAATAATTTCGCTGTGTAACTTGACAGGTGAAGTGGTTCTTGAAAAACTCGGCACCCCACACCGTACAACCCTCGCCCGGGGGCTGAGTGACTTTCTCCAGCAGCTTGATCCCGTGACCGCATAATGGCATATGGCTTACCCGCGTGTGAGACATCTCTTACAAGCCATGTAGGAAAACCGACGAAAGTTGCGTAGTCCTCAGACCGCTGCTAACAGCACTTTTTCTTATATAACAACGCATTAAATGGATATCGCTGGCGATATTGGGTGTACGCCACTGCTATAATCCACCCGTGGCGTGGTTGTAAGCCGGTGGGTTTTGCGCGATTCTATGTCCGTCGACAGGAGGTCGCACGGTGAAGAGAACATCAGGATGATGGCTCAACACCAGCAGGACACACCCGGAGGGTGCTTCAGGGAAAGGCTTCAGGAAGAAGCAAGGATCACGCAGGAACGCGTAAGGGACACCTCCAGGATGGAGAAAGAGAGCCGGACGGGACGGAAGGTGGGTCAGGACAGACCAAAGGATGACACGTCAGGATGACGTAAGGAACACCATCAGGATGATGGATGCAGGACGCCGCGACAAAGGAATGTAGGTCAGGATAGACCAAAGGAAAAGTTGTCAAGGATGAGCAGGGAGCACCAAAAGTAGCTGGATTGCTGCGAAACGAATCGGGAGCACTGTGAAAACAGTGCTCCTTTTTTTTATGGTTTTTTTCCGTGGTATCCTGTCGCCCCCCGAATGCCTGATTATTGAGGTTAGCATGAGTCGTCATACCGCCGTGCACCAGCAACTGGTGCGTCTGGAACAGGTCCTGCGTGACCACCAGCAGTGGCAGGAGCAGCCCCCCCACGCAAGGGTATTTACCAGTACCCAGCCGTTTTTCATGGACACTATGGAACCGGCGCAGTGGTTACAGTGGGTATTAATTCCGCGCATGGTCGCCCTGTGTGAAGCCCGCCAGCCGTTGCCGGACACCTTCGCCGTTGCCCCCTATTTTGAGATGGCCGTGGCCGCCCCCCACCCAGGCCGGGACGCCATCCTTGCCCAGTTGCTGGCGCTGGATGCGCTGTTTGCTGGTGAAGACGCCTGATGCTGGAGATTATTTATCAAGATGAGTGGCTGGTAGCGGTGAATAAGCCATCTGGCTGGCTGGTGCACCGCAGTTGGCTGGACCGGGACGAAAAAGTGGTGGTGATGCAGACCGTGCGGGACCAGATTGGCCAGCATGTGTTTACCGCCCATCGTATCGATCGCCCCACGTCCGGCGTGCTGCTGATGGGCTTGTCCAGCGATGCCGGACGGCGGCTGGCGCAGCAATTTGAGGCCCGGCAGATAAAAAAACGCTACCACGCCATTGTGCGCGGCTGGCTGGAGGACGAGGCCACCCTCGATTATCCGCTGGTCGAAGAGCTGGACAAAATTGCGGATAAATTCTCCCGGGAGCCCCGTGAAGCCCAGCAGGCCGTAAGCCACTATCGGGGGCTGGCAACCACGCAACAGCCGGTGGCGGTCGGGCGCTATGACAGTGTGCGCTACAGCCTGGTGGAACTCTCCCCGGAAACCGGGCGTAAACACCAGTTGCGCCGCCATATGTCCCACCTGCGCCACCCGATTATCGGCGACAGTAAACATGGCGATTTGCGCCAGAACCGCGCGGCGGCAGAACATTTTGGCTGCCAGCGCCTGATGCTGCACGCCAGCCAGTTATCCATGACCCACCCTTACACCGGGGAGCCGCTGACCATCACCGCCGGGCTGGATAGCGTCTGGATGCAGGCGATATCACAATTCGGGTGGTGTGGGCTTCTCCCTGATATTGAAAGGGTTGAGTTTAACGACCCGAAGCCTCAGGATGATTTTCAGGCGACGACACGGAGTGAATAAGATGGCAGAGGTGGGTATTTTTGTCGGTACTGTGTATGGGAATGCGCTGTTGGTGGCAGAAGAGGCCCAGGCCATACTCAGTGAGCAGGGACATCAGGCGGTGGTTTTTGAAGATCCTGAATTGGCTGACTGGCAGCATTACCGGCAGCACTATGCGCTGGTGGTCACGTCGACCACAGGCCAGGGGGATTTGCCGGACAGCATTGTCCCGCTGTTTCAGGCCATAAAAGATAAACTGGGATATCAGCCGGAGCTGCATTACGGCCTGGTTGCCCTCGGGGACAGTAGCTACCCGCAGTTTTGCGGCGGAGGGAAACAGTTTGATGCGCTGCTTCAGGAGCAGGGCGCCCAGCGCGTCGGGGAGGTGCTGACCATCGATGCCGGTGAACACCCGGAACCCGAAACCGTTGCCAACCCCTGGGTTGAGCACTGGGGCACATTGCTTAAATAACGTACCGCTATCCCCGTCACGGCCCGTCGTTCAGGCGGGCCTGAATGTTGCCAGCGCACCGCCGCTGGCCCTATTCACATCACAAATTTCGACTGATTCGTGAGTGACCCGCCACTGTTTTGGTCGTATGACCTAAATAGAGCCAATTGATAATATCAATATTGTGCGCATGCACGGTGAACCCGGCCCTGGCCCTTCTTATACTTCATTCATTAAGTAACACATCATGGTCGCCACGGCGTTCAGCGTGCGCATAACTGCCCGGCCCCGGGGCGCCATTTTCATGTTGAGTAAATAAGGACAACAGGATGAACGCGTTTAATGCTACCCCCGTCGTGACGGCTATGCAGGTGATCCCGGTGGCGGGTCATGACAGTATGCTGATGAACCTTAGCGGCGCTCACGCGCCGTTTTTTACCCGCAATATCGTCATTATTAAAGACAATGCCGGGCATACCGGGGTCGGCGAAATTCCCGGCGGTGAGAAGATCCGCCAGACCCTGGAAGATGCCATCCCGCTGGTGGTGGGGAAAACCCTCGGTGAATATAAAAACCTGCTCAATCTGGTGCGCGGTCGCTTTGCGGATCGCGACAGCAGCGGGCGCGGGCTGCAAACCTTTGATCTGCGCACCACCATTCATGTGGTTACCGGTATTGAGGCCGCGATGCTCGATCTGCTGGGCCAGCATTTAGGGGTTAATGTCGCGTCGTTACTCGGGGAGGGGCAGCAGCGCAGCGCAGTGGAAATGCTCGGCTACCTGTTCTTTATTGGCGATCGCACGCAAACGCCGCTGCCCTACCAGAGCCAGCCCGATGACGCCTGCGACTGGTACCGCCTGCGCCATGAGGCCGCCATGACCCCGCAAGCGGTGGTCCGCCTCGCCACGGCGGCCTATGAGAAATACGGCTTCAACGATTTTAAACTTAAGGGCGGTGTGCTGAGCTGCGAGCAAGAAGCCCAGGCCGTTACCGCGCTGGCGCAGGCGTTCCCCGATGCCCGGATAACGCTGGATCCGAATGGCGCCTGGTCCCTGGATGAGGCGATCCGCATTGGCAAACAACTCAAAGGAGTACTGGCCTATGCGGAAGATCCCTGCGGTGCGGAGCAGGGATATTCTGGCCGTGAAGTGATGGCGGAATTTCGCCGGGCCACCGGCCTGCCCACCGCCACCAATATGATAGCCACTGACTGGCGCCAGATGGGCCATACCCTGGCGTTACAGTCCGTGGATATTCCCCTGGCGGACCCGCACTTCTGGACCATGCAAGGGTCGGTGAGGGTGGCGCAGATGTGCCATGAGTTTGGCCTGACATGGGGCTCTCACTCCAATAACCACTTTGATATCTCGCTGGCGATGTTTACCCATGTGGCCGCTGCCGCGCCGGGCAATATTACCGCCATAGATACCCACTGGATCTGGCAGGAGGGTAACCAGCAACTGACCAAAGCACCGCTACAAATTAAAGGCGGGATGGTTCAGGTACCGGAGGCGCCAGGGCTGGGGGTAGAGCTGGATATGGATAGGCTAATGCAGGCCAATGCGCTTTACCAGAAACACGGCCTTGGCGCCCGGGATGATGCGATGGCCATGCAGTACCTGATCCCGGGATGGACGTTCGATAACAAGCGCCCTTGTATGGTGCGTTAATGGATGCGCAGTATCAACCTGGCACTGGATCACCTATGAAGATAGTAATCGCACCAGATTCGTATAAAGAGAGCCTGAGCGCGCTGGAGGTGGCGAGCTGTATCGAGCAGGGCTTCCGGGCGATATTTCCGGCGGCGCAGTATATCAAGCTACCGATGGCGGACGGTGGGGAAGGCACCGTGGAGGCGATGGTGGCGGCCACTGGTGGGCGCCGCATCGGGGTGGACGTCACTGGCCCGCTGGGGGAGACGGTAGCCGCGTTTTATGGCCTGTGTGGGGACGATCGGCGGGCGATTATTGAGATGGCCGCCGCCAGTGGTCTGGAGCTGGTGCCCCCCGCCCGCCGTAACCCGCTGCTGACCACCTCGTGGGGGACCGGCGAGCTGATACGCCATGCCCTCGACCAGGGGGTGACGCATATTATTATTGGTATTGGCGGTAGCGCCACCAACGATGGCGGGGCCGGTATGCTCCAGGCCCTGGGGGCCCGGTTACTGGATGCCAGCGGGCAGCAGATTGCTGCCGGTGGCGGGGCGTTAGCCAGCCTGGACCGCATTGATACCCGCCAGATGGATGCCCGGCTACGCCAGTGCCAGATTGATGTGGCCTGTGACGTATCAAATCCCCTGGTGGGGCCGGAGGGGGCGTCGGCAGTCTTCGGGCCCCAGAAAGGGGCGGATGCCGCCATGGTGGCCCGGCTTGATGCCGGCTTAGCCCATTTTGCCGGGATTATCGCCCGGGATATCGGCTGCGATGTACGGCAACTGGCCGGGGGCGGCGCGGCGGGCGGTATGGGGGCGGCGCTGTTTGCCTTTTGTGGCGCCGGGTTACGCCCGGGCATTGAGATTGTGACAGATGCGCTGCATCTTGATGACCAGGTGCGCGACGCGGATCTGGTGATTACCGGGGAGGGGCGTATGGACAGCCAGACTATCCACGGTAAGGTGCCTTGCGGGGTGGCGCAGGTTGCCCGGCGACATCAGGTGCCGGTGATTGGCATTGCCGGGAGCATGACCGCGGATGTGGGGGTGGTATATGAGCACGGTATCGCGGCGGTATTCAGCGTGCTGTATCGCATTTGCACTCTTGATGAGGCCCTGAATCAGGCGGCGGATAATGTCCGTATGGCGGCGCGCAATATTGCTGCCGGGTTGCAGGTGGGTATGCAGCTGGCCAACCGGCGCAATAACGACCCCGAATCGCCGTAAGCCATAAAATGGCCCGGATAACACGCCCCTGAAAAGGGGCGTTTTGCTTATGTGGTGTGAAGGCGTGGCGTAAATGTGTCCCCGGGATTAGCCAAGAATTTTATGGGCCTCCCGGGTGACGTTATCCATTTCATCCAGTAACTCCAGCAGCTCCGGCTCCAGATCCTCGGCCACCGTACCGCGGCGCAGCTGCTGTTCCAGCAGTTTACACAGATTCTTGAGCCGCGGAACACCGCTATAACTGCAGCTGCCGTGCAGTTTGTGAATGATATCCACCAGCCCTTGTGGCTGTTCCCCCACCAGTTGTTCTTCCACGGTGTTACGTACCTCCGGGATAAAATCCAGCAGCATATGCAGCATATCCCGGGCCAGGTCGGTTTTATTGGCGGCCTGTTGTAGGGCCAGCGCCCAGTCGAGGGTCACATCCCGGATTGCCGGCGCCGGTAGCCCCGGTATGGCCGGGAGCATGGCAGGCGGCGTGTCGCCGGGTGGTAAAGGCGCCGTTACGCTGATCTCCGGCTGGTGGCGGCGTAATAAGCTGTGCAGCTTATCCTCTTCAATCGGCTTGGCCAGGTAGTCATTCATGCCCGCGTGGATCAGTTTCTCCTTCTGGCCCGCCATGGCGTGGGCGGTAACCGCCACCACCGGGGTTTGCTGCTGGTGCGGGAGCTGGCGGATCAGTTCGCAGGCACGGATACCGTCCATGTCCGGCATCTGAATATCCATCAGGATCACATCCAGCTTCATCTGGCTGGCGCAATCCACCGCCTGGCGGCCACTACTGCACAGCACCACGTGCTGGACGACATCTTCCAGCAGGGCGCCGATAAGCTTCAGGTTGGCGGGGTTATCGTCCACCGCCATGACGGTGATCGGTAGCTTGGCATTACTGGTGGCGCCGGTAGCCCCGGACTCCGGGGGATGGGTGCTGCAATGCTCCTGCAGCAACGGCATCAGCCGGGTGGTAGTGATGGGCTTGCTGATACAGGCGTTGGCGCCGCACTTCATCAGATTCTCTGCTTCCACCTGGCCCTGGCAGGGCAAGGCGAGGATCAGGCAATCGCTCATCCCGGCGGCTTTTGCCAGCCGTTCGTTTTGCATATTAAGCGGGGCCCGGAAGGTGACCGGAATACCAATCAGTAAAATGTCATAGCGCTCTTCCGGCAGGGCAGTGAAAGTGGCGCTGTAAATCAGTTGCAGCGGCGTGGCAGAGAGCATGTCCATGGTTGCCTGAGCGGCGGCCTCGTTGGCTTCCACATAGGCCAGACGCTTGCCGATCAGGGCGTCCATGGCGTGGCCGTCCACCACCACATTGGCGTTTAAATCAAGATTGATGTGGAACCAGAAGGTGGATCCCCGGTTTGGCTGGCTGTGGAAGGTGATGTCACCGCCCATCTCGTTGACCAGCCGCTGGGTAATCACCAGCCCCAGGCCGGTGCCGCCGTGGCGGCGCGAAATACTGGTATCCGCCTGGCGGAATGCCTGGAACAACCGGGATTGATCGCGCTCCGGAATGCCGATGCCGGTATCGCTGATGCGCATCTCTAACTGGACTTTGTTATTGCCTATTGAGCGCTTCTCAACCAGCACGTCGATATTGCCGCTTTCGGTAAACTTAATCGCGTTGCCCACCAGATTGGTAATAATTTGCTGGAGGCGCAGCGGGTCGCCAATGACATTGTCCGGGACATCATTTTTAATATTCAGGGTCAGCTCGAGCCCTTTATCATGGGCGGAGTGCGCCAGCAGCGATATCACTTCGTCCATGGTATTACGCAGCAGGAAAGGAATGCTTTCGAGCATTAATTTCCCGGCTTCCAGTTTCGAGAAGTCCAGCACGTCGTTAATAATGGTCAGCAGGTTATTGGCGGAACGCTCAATGGTGTGAAGATGGTCCCGCTGGGTGGACGTTAAGGTGGTTTTTAAGGTCAGACGGGTAAAGCCAATCACCCCGTTGAGCGGGGTGCGCAGCTCATGGGACATGTTGGCGAGAAATTCTGACTTGATGCGCGCCGCTTCCTGGGCGCGCTTTTTGGCCAGATCCAGCTCAACGTTCTGGATCTCCATTTGCTCCAGGGTTTCGCGTAAATCCGACGTGGCCTGGTCAACATTGTGCTGCATCTCTTCGTGGTAGGCGGTCAGGGACATGGCCATGGAGTTAATGCCGTTTTTCAGCATATCCAGCTCCCCGAGCATAAAGCCTTCTACCCGGCTATCCAGCTGCCCCCGGCGGATGCGGTCTACCGTGTTCACCATATTGCGGATAGGGCTGGTGACATCGCGCATCAGCCGCCAGGAGAAAATCATTGAAATACCGACACACAGCAGCAACAGCAGGCCGGCGGTAAATATTTCCCGGTACTGTTGCAGATGTACCGATTGCAAATCCAGCTCAAGGGCCACATATCCGAGGGTGTTGCCTTCGGCTTTGGCGTCTGCCACTTCGGACTCATCCGGCGAATAATACTCCGAAATAATCGGGGTGCGCATGATCAGCATATCGCCATTGCGGTGCACCTCCAGATCCGGCGGAATCGGCTCCCCCGGCGGTAATTGCAGGCGTCTGGGATCTTGCTGGGAATTAGAGGTGACAAACAGCCGGTTATTTTCGTCATAGACTGAAATAGCCCGCACAATATCGGAATGGCGGCGGTGTAATACACTGACTAATTGGCGAATGGATTCACGATTATGGAAGTTCATCCCATATTCACTGGAGACGGCCAGCGGCTCAATAATATTGGCACCGGCATCTTCTAATTGACGCTGTAAATCGTTATAGCGATGGATAACGAAGAATAAACTCAACAGCAGGCCGATCAATACCGTCGGTGCCAAAATCAAAATCATCATGCGTGCCCGAAGGCTGTAGTTGGTCATGAGGTTCCAGGTATGGGACAATCAGTGAATCGAAAGTTGAGAACATTATCTGTAATGGCGCAATTCTACTCTGCAAAACGACGTGTGACGACGCGTCAGATCATAACTGTGACGGTCGACGGGCTGGATCCTTTTGGCCAGGGCGTTGCCAGACACAACGGTAAGACGGTTTTTATTCCCGGCGCGCTGCCTGGCGAACAGGTAGAGGCGACGCTGCACGATGAAAAACGCCATTTTTCCCATGCTAAGGTTAAACGCCGCCTAAACGACAGCCCGGCCCGGGTGAGCCCCCGTTGCCCCCACTATGGGGTCTGTGGAGGATGCCAGCAGCAGCACGCTTCGGTGGCGCTACAGCAGAGCAGCAAAGCGCAGGCGCTGTCCCGGCTGATGAAACACGAGGTGGGCAAGATAATCAGCGGCCCGGCGTGGGGATACCGGCGTCGGGCGCGGCTGGGGCTGAACTGGGCCCCCCGTGGCCCGGCGTTACAAATGGGTTTTCGCCAGTCCGGCAGCAACGATCTGGTGGATATCCGCCAGTGCCCGGTTTTGGTGCCCGATCTTGAGGCATTACTGGTGCCGCTTTATCACTGTCTGGCGGGGCTGCAATCTGCCCGTAAGCTCGGGCACGTAGAGCTGGTGCTGGCGGACAACGGCCCGCTGATGGTTTTACGCCATTTGGCCCCGCTACCGGCAGAAGATAGCCAAAAACTGGAACAGTTTTCGCATTCCCACCGGCTGGCACTGTTTCTGGCGCCGGACAGTGAGATACTGGAACAGGTGTGCGGTGAGTCGCCATGGTATGCCTCAGACGGTCTACGCTTATCGTTTAGCCCGCGGGACTTTATCCAGGTAAACCGTGACGTTAACCAGCAGATGGTGGCGCAGGCCATAAGCTGGCTGGATATCCAGCCGGAGGATCGGGTGCTGGATCTGTTTTGCGGGATGGGCAACTTTACCCTGCCGCTGGCCCGCCGCGCTGCCAGCGTGGTTGGGGTGGAAGGTGTGGCGGCGCTGGTCGCGAAAGGCAAACACAATGCTGCGTCTAATGCATTGAAAAATGTAACATTCTTTTGTGCTAATCTGGAAGAAGATGTGACCAGACAGCCCTGGGCGGCGCAGGGGTTCAGTAAGATATTGCTGGACCCGGCCCGGGCGGGTGCCGCTGGGGTGATGCAGCATATCATCAGGCTGGCCCCTGAGAAGGTGGTTTATGTCTCGTGTAATCCGAGTACGCTGGCAAGGGACAGTGAACCATTGCTGGCGGCGGGCTTCCACATAACACAACTGGCGATGCTGGATATGTTCCCGCACACCGGGCATCTGGAATCAATGGCACTGTTTGAGCGGCGTTAAATTTTTTGGCTATGCTGGCCTGGGTGGCTGGCGTCAGGTCCGGGGAGGGAGAGGACAATGGTTGCGGTAAGAAGTGCACATCTTAATACGGCTGGTGAGTTTGACCTGGAGAAATGGGTCACGAGTTTACATATTGCCAACCAGCAGTCGTGCGACATTCTGGCCGAGACCTGGCGCTATTGTCAGAAGCAGGTAGCCGGGCACAGTGATGCGGGGCTGCTACTGTGGCGCGGCGTGGAAATGGTCGAAATCCTCTCCACCCTGAGTATGGACCTCGACACCCTGCGGGCGGCGCTGCTGTTCCCGCTGGTGGACGCCCAGGTAGTGAGTGAAGAGGTGCTGCAAGAGAGTGTCGGCAAATCCGTGGTTCAGCTGATCCACGGGGTACGCGACATGGCGGCCATCCGCCAGCTTAAAGCAACCCACCGGGCGGATGCGGTCTCTTCTGAGCAGGTTGATAATGTCCGGCGCATGCTGCTGGCGATGGTGGATGACTTCCGCTGCGTGGTTATCAAGCTGGCGGAACGGATTGCCCATTTACGGGAAGTGAAAGACGCCAGCGAAGACGAACGGGTGCTGGCCGCCAAAGAATGTACCAATATCTATGCGCCGCTGGCCAACCGGCTGGGGATCGGCCAGTTAAAATGGGAACTGGAAGATTACTGCTTCCGTTACCTGCACCCCACTGAATATAAGCGCATTGCCAAACTGCTCCACGAGCGGCGTATTGACCGCGAACACTATATCAACGATTTCGTGGGGGTATTGCGCCAGTCCATTAAGGAAGAGGGCGTCAAGGCCGAGGTTTACGGGCGGCCAAAACACATCTATAGCATCTGGCGTAAGATGCAGAAAAAGCATCTGGCGTTCGATGAGCTGTTCGACGTGCGCGCGGTGCGTATTGTCGCCGAGCGCTTGCAGGACTGCTACGCAGCGCTGGGGATTGTCCATACCCATTTCCGCCATCTGCCGGATGAGTTCGACGATTACGTCGCCAACCCGAAACCCAACGGCTACCAGTCCATCCATACGGTGGTGCTGGGGCCGGGGGGCAAAACCGTTGAGATCCAGATCCGCACCAAACAGATGCACGAAGATGCCGAGCTGGGGGTCGCCGCCCACTGGAAATACAAAGAGGGCACCGTTGCCGGGCCGCGTACCGGCTACGAAGACCGGATTGCCTGGCTGCGTAAACTGATTGCCTGGCAGGAAGAGATGGCGGACTCCGGCGAAATGCTCGACGAAGTGCGCAGCCAGGTGTTTGACGATCGGGTGTATGTCTTTACCCCGAAAGGTGACGTGGTGGATTTACCGGCGGGCCCCACGCCGCTGGACTTTGCTTACCACATCCACAGCGATGTGGGGCACCGCTGCATTGGCGCCAAAATCGGCGGCCGCATTGTGCCCTTCACCTACCAACTGCAGATGGGCGATCAGATAGAGATTATTACCCAGAAGCAACCGAACCCGAGCCGGGACTGGCTGAACCCGAACCTGGGGTACGTCACCACCAGCCGCGGGCGCTCTAAAATCCACGCCTGGTTCCGTAAACAGGATCGGGATAAGAACATCCTTGCCGGCCGCCAGATCCTCGATGACGAGCTGGCGCATTTGGGGATCAGCCTGAAAGATGCTGAAAAATCCCTGCTGCCCCGCTACAACTTTAACGAGGTTGACGAGCTGCTGGCCGCCATCGGCGGGGGCGATATTCGTATCAACCAGATGGTGAACTTCCTGCAGGCGCGCTTTAACAAACCCAGCGCTGCCGAACAGGATGCCCAGGCGTTACAGCAGCTTAAGCAAAAAGCCTACACCCCGCCGGTCCAGAACCGCAGTAAAGATAATGGCCGGGTGGTGGTCGAAGGGGTGGGTAACCTGATGCACCATATTGCCCGCTGCTGCCAGCCGATCCCGGGGGATGAAATTATTGGCTTCATCACCCAGGGCCGGGGGATTTCGATTCACCGGGCGGACTGCGATCAGCTCGCTGAGCTGCGCAACGTGGCGCCGGAGCGTATTGTCGATGCGGTATGGGGGGAGACGTATTCCGCCGGGTACTCCCTGGTGGTACGGGTTACCGCCAACGATCGCAGCGGCCTGCTGCGCGACATCACCACCATTCTGGCGAATGAGAAAGTTAACGTTCTGGGGGTGACCAGCCGCAGCGATACCAAACAGCAGCTGGCGACCATTGATATGAATATCGAAATCTATAACCTGCAGGTGCTGGGCCGGGTACTGGCGAAGCTGAACCAGGTCCCCGATATTATTGACGCCCGCCGTCTGCACGGCTAAGCCGGTGTCCGCCGGGGCTTTCCCCGGCGGCCCGGTATTTCCCTTCCCTGAGATGTATTGAGAGAGTGATGAACCAGATTGACCGCCTGCTTGGCATTATGCGCCGCCTGCGCGATCCGCAAACCGGCTGCCCGTGGGACACCGCGCAGACTTTTAGCTCCATTGCGCCCTATACCCTGGAAGAAACCTACGAAGTGCTGGACGCCATTGCCCGGGAGGATTTTGACGATCTGCGCGGCGAGCTGGGGGATTTGCTGTTCCAGGTGGTGTTTTATGCCCGGATGGCCGAGGAAGAAGGGCGGTTCAATTTCAGTGATATCTGCGCGGCCATCAGCGACAAACTGGAGCGCCGTCACCCGCATGTTTTTGGCGAAATTGAGGCGAAAAACAGCGAACAGGTAGCCTCCCGCTGGGAAAAAATCAAAACCAGCGAGCGGGCGGAGAAAGCCCAGTATTCGGCGGTGGACGATATTCCCCAGGCGCTCCCTGCACTGATGCGCGCCCATAAAATCCAGAAGCGGGTGGCGGCGGTCGGGTTCGACTGGGACGCGCTGGGGCCGGTGCTGGATAAAGTCCATGAAGAGATTGATGAAGTGATGCATGAGGCGCAGCAAGCGGTGGTGGACCCGGCAAAACTGGAGGAAGAAGTGGGGGATCTGCTGTTTGCCACGGTCAATCTGGCGCGCCACCTGGGCACCAAAGCGGAAACGGCGTTGCAAAAAGCCAACCTGAAGTTTGAGCGCCGTTTCCGCCAGGTCGAGCAAATCATCATCAGCCAGGGGCTGACCATGCCTGGGGCGACCCTCGAACAGATGGAAGATGCCTGGCAGCAGGTGAAACGCCAGGAATATGATATTTAAACAAATTTTTGGATAAGTGGGTTTTGTGGCACATTTCTAATTAACAAGTGGTTGATTTGCGTCAAAAACATTTCCTGCCGAACCGCTATTTTCTCCATCCTGAGGCCGGGGATGTACCGGTCACAAGATGAATGTCTGGTGGACTTCGGGTGGGGAAACCGCATTAAGCGGGTTAAGCGGTAAGAATCATCATGATGATCTTATTGTGGTTATTAATCCGCAGCGCAGGATTTATCCTGGTTTTATACCCCCTGATTGATGGCAGCGCGCGAAGGAAAGTTTGTGGCCCCGACCCTGTTCGGGTATACTACTTTCCCGTCCTGGTTATTCCATCGTCTTTTAAACCTAACTTCTCAGGTTCAGCATGACAACGAACTATATTTTTGTGACCGGCGGGGTCGTTTCCTCTCTGGGTAAAGGCATTGCCGCAGCCTCCCTCGCAGCTATTCTCGAAGCCCGTGGCCTCAACGTAACTATGATGAAACTGGATCCGTATATTAACGTCGATCCAGGCACCATGAGCCCTATTCAACATGGGGAAGTGTTCGTTACTGAAGACGGCGCTGAAACTGACCTGGACTTGGGTCACTACGAACGCTTCATCCGCACCCGGATGACCCGTCGTAACAACTTTACTACCGGCCGTATTTATTCCGACGTTCTGCGTAAAGAACGCCGCGGTGACTATCTGGGCGCAACGGTACAGGTTATTCCTCACATCACTAACGCGATTAAAGAACGCGTTATCGCCGGTGCCGAAGGCCACGACGTGGTGCTGGTTGAAATCGGCGGTACCGTCGGTGATATCGAATCACTGCCGTTCCTTGAAGCGATTCGCCAGCTGGCCGTAGAAGTGGGCCGTGAACACACCATGTTCATGCACCTGACCCTGGTGCCGTATCTGGCCGCTTCCGGTGAAGTGAAAACCAAACCAACGCAGCACTCGGTTAAAGAATTACTGTCCATCGGTATTCAGCCAGATATCCTGATTTGCCGTTCAGATCGCGCGGTTCCGGCTAACGAACGCGCCAAGATCGCGCTGTTCTGTAACGTGCCGGAGAAGGCCGTTATCTCCATGAAAGATGTCGATTCCATTTATAAAATTCCGGCACTGTTGAAATCACAGGGCCTGGACGATTATATTTGTAAACGATTCAGCATCGACTGCCCGGAAGCAGACCTGTCCGAATGGGAACAGGTTATCTACGAAGAAGCAAACCCGGCAGGGGAAGTGACTATCGGTATGGTCGGCAAGTATATCGAATTGCCGGATGCCTATAAGTCCGTTATCGAAGCGCTGAAACACGGTGGCCTGAAAAACCGCGTTACGGTCAACATCAAGCTGATTGATTCGCAGGATGTTGAAACCCGCGGCGTTGAAATCCTCAAGGGTCTGGATGCCATCCTGATCCCGGGCGGCTTCGGTTACCGTGGCGTGGAAGGCAAGATTGCCACTGCGCGCTATGCCCGTGAAAACAATATTCCGTATCTGGGTATTTGCCTGGGTATGCAGGTTGCGCTGATTGAGTTTGCCCGCAATGTCGTCGGGATGGAAAACGCGAACTCTACGGAATTTGTGCCAGACTGTAAGTACCCGGTCGTGGCCCTGATTACCGAATGGCGTGACGAAGAAGGCAATGTTGAGGTGCGTTCTGAGAAGAGCGATCTCGGTGGCACAATGCGTCTGGGTGCTCAGCAGTGTCAGCTGTCTGACGACAGCCTGGTTCGCAAGCTGTACAACGCGCCGGTGATTACTGAACGTCACCGCCACCGTTATGAAGTTAACAACATGCTGCTAAAACCGATTGAAGCTGCTGGCCTGCGTATTGCTGGCCGTTCCGGTGATGATCAACTGGTCGAGATAATCGAAGTGCCGAACCACCCGTGGTTTGTTGCTTGCCAGTTCCACCCGGAATTTACGTCAACGCCGCGTGATGGGCACCCGCTGTTTGCTGGCTTTGTGAAAGCCGCCAGTGAGTACCAGAAGCGCCAGGCGAAGTAAAAAAGTCAGAACTGCAACGCCCTCATGGGGCGTTGTTTGTCAGGAAGTTTTTAGTTTAACTAGTGATTTGAGGAAAACCTAATGTCCAAAATCGTTAAAGTCATCGGTCGTGAAATCATCGATTCTCGTGGTAACCCGACTGTTGAAGCCGAAGTACATCTGGAAGGTGGTTTTGTTGGTATGGCAGCAGCCCCGTCAGGTGCTTCTACTGGTTCCCGCGAAGCGCTGGAACTGCGCGATGGCGACAAATCCCGTTTCATGGGCAAAGGCGTACTGAAAGCGGTTGCTGCGGTTAACGGCCCGATCGCTGACGCTGTAATCGGCAAAGACGCTAAAGACCAGGCTAACATCGATAAAATCATGATCGACCTGGACGGTACCGAGAACAAATCCAAGTTTGGCGCTAACGCCATCCTGGCGGTGTCTCTGGCTGCTGCTAAAGCTGCCGCTGCCTCTAAAGGCCTGCCGCTTTACGCTCATATCGCTGAACTGAACGGCACCCCGGGCAAATACTCTATGCCTCTGCCGATGATGAACATCATCAATGGTGGCGAACACGCTGACAACAACGTTGATATCCAGGAATTCATGATTCAGCCGGTTGGCGCGAAAACCCTGAAAGAAGCGGTACGTATCGGTTCTGAAGTGTTCCACAACCTGGCGAAAGTGCTGAAAGCTAAAGGCATGAACACGGCTGTTGGTGACGAAGGCGGCTACGCGCCGAACCTGGGTTCCAACGCTGAAGCGCTGGCCGTTATTGCTGAAGCCGTTAAAGCCGCAGGCTACGAGCTGGGTAAAGACGTTACCCTGGCAATGGACTGTGCAGCATCTGAATTCTACAAAGACGGTAAATACGTTCTGGCCGGCGAAGGCAACAAAGCCTTTACCGCTGAAGAATTCACTCACTTCCTGGAAAACCTGACCAACCAGTATCCGATCGTGTCTATCGAAGACGGTCTGGACGAATCTGACTGGGCGGGCTTCGCATACCAGACCAAAGTTCTGGGCGACAAAATCCAGCTGGTTGGTGACGACCTGTTCGTAACCAACACCAAGATCCTGAAAGAAGGTATCGAAAAAGGCATCGTTAACTCCATCCTGATCAAATTCAACCAGATCGGTTCTCTGACCGAAACGCTGGCTGCGATCAAAATGGCGAAAGACGCTGGCTACACTGCTATCATCTCTCACCGTTCTGGCGAAACCGAAGATGCGACCATCGCTGACCTGGCGGTAGGTACTGCAGCGGGCCAGATCAAAACCGGTTCTATGAGCCGTTCTGACCGTGTTGCTAAATACAACCAGCTGATTCGTATCGAAGAAGCGCTGGCTGCACAGGGCACCCCGGCACCGTTCAACGGTCTGAAAGAAGTTAAAGGCCAGTAATTTTTTACGGCTGTTTTAACTGATTGCTAAAAAACCCGCTGCGGCGGGTTTTTTTATTGCTGTCCGCTCAGCGGCGCTTATTTTGTCACCGCAGACCGATCCTATTCACAGCCCGGTGGCGCGATTCAGCCCGGAGCATGATCTTGTGGGCAAGATCTGCGATAATTCATTTTTAACTTACGTGAGCAGACTATGCAGTACCCGATAAACGAGATGTTCCAGACCCTGCAAGGCGAGGGGTATTTTACCGGCGTGCCGGCCATTTTTATTCGCTTACAGGGATGCCCGGTGGGCTGCGCGTGGTGTGACACTAAGCACACCTGGGACAAGCTTGAAGATCGGGAAGTGTCGCTGTTCAGTATCCTGGCAAAGACCCGGGAAAGCGACAAATGGGGCAATGCCAGCGAAGAAGATCTGCTGGCGATCATTGGCCGCCAGGGCTGGACGGCCCGCCACGTGGTGATCACCGGCGGTGAGCCCTGCATCCACGATCTGACCCCGCTCACGGCGCTGCTGGAGCAGCACGGTTTTAGCTGCCAGATTGAAACCAGCGGTACCCACGAAGTGCGCTGCACGCCGGGGACCTGGGTAACCGTATCGCCGAAGGTCAATATGCGCGGCGGCTACGATGTGCTGACCCAGGCCCTGCACCGTGCCGACGAGATAAAACATCCGGTGGGCCGGGTGCGGGATATTGAAGCGCTGGATGAGCTGCTGGATATTCTGACGGATGATAAAAAGCGTATTATTGCCCTGCAGCCCATCAGCCAGAAAGACGACGCCACCCGGCTGTGCATTGAGACCTGCATCGCCCGTAACTGGCGGCTGTCTATGCAGACACACAAATACCTCAATATCGCCTGAGCCATACTCCCGGGAGCGCACTATGTGACGGGGCGCTCCACCTGCTGGCAAAACTCACCCAGCGCCTGCGCCAGCGCGGCGGGGGCCTCCCAGGACATTGAATGCCCACAGCCGGGCAATACCTGCACCGCGTTACCGCGCCGCTGTAAGGTGTCAAAACCGGCGTCCGGCAATGAATGCTCACCAAACAGCAATCGCGTCGGCACCGGGAGCCGGCAATAGTGCGCCAGCCAGTCAACCTGGCTGTTCACCAGCCCCTGCGCACTGCGCCACACCGCCCGCGGAGACGCTGCCGCCATACAACCGGCCCAGGGGCTATGCTCGTCGCGGATCATACGCCGGTGGACGGTGGTGATATATTGCTGCTCGCTGAAGGCGGCAATCCGTTTACTGAAAAAACCGCCGCCGGGGTAGAAGTTAGGCTCAGACACCACCAGCCCGGCGAGCCGCTCCCCCAGGGTCGTGGCAACTTCAATACTGATGCTGCCCCCCATACTGTGGCCATACAGCACAACGCGCCCGGGGTGTAGATGGGTGAGCAGTTCGGTCACTACCTGCGCCTGGGCCGTGGTGGTATAGGGAAAATCGTCCGGTTTATCGCTGTAGCCATAGCCCGGCAAATCCACCAGGATCATACGGCGGCCCTGTAACGGGCTCAGTCTGGCGAGTGGCGGGTATTCATAAGAGGCGGCGCAGCCGAGGCCGTGGATCATCACCAGCGGTATACCGTTGCCGGGGAGATCCATCCAGCGGATCTGGCAGTGTGCTGTGGGGGAGGTGAACGCGTGCATTGTCGGGTTCCGGGAAGGTATCGGTGGCTAAACAGGATACGGAAAACCGGTAATGCAGCAAGAGGGTGGTGGGCACCCTCTTGCGATTATTCGCCTTTATAGACGCAGCCGGCGGTGCAGGTCTCTTTCACCATCACCGCGCTCAGCAACGGCATGGTGGGTTTCAGACGATCCCAGATCCATTTCGCCAATACTTCGCTGGTGGGGTTTTCCAGGCCGGGGATATCGTTCAGATAGTAGTGATCGAGCATATCCAGGGTGGGTTTGAATGCCGCTTTCAGCTCGGCAAAATCCACTACCCAGCCGGTATGCGCGTCTACCTCGCCGGTTATCTCAAGACGAACCATAAAAGAGTGGCCATGAAGGCGACCGCATTTATGGCCTTCCGGCACGTGTGGCAGGCGGTGAGCGGCTTCAAAGGTGAAATCTTTAAACAGGGTTGTTGCCATTTTACGGTTCTCAGTCATACAAAAAAAACCGACGCATAGTACAGGATATGGCGCTTTTTTGCACCCGGCATCTGTGCTGCCAGTGAACAATATGCTCCGGGGTTTAGGGTGTGGCGCTATTTACCGGCGGCAGCCGCCCGTGGCCGTGGTGAAAATTACCCCGTGGGTAAATTACCGCAAATTGCAGCGCCGGCCCGGGGAAATAGCCAGTGTTATATGGATTTTCTTTTTAGAATCATTATGTTGATTTACCTGTTTTTCAGATAACAACAATAGTTAAAAGCGGTTAGTTCATTTGGTTATTTAATATTTCTATCCCTTCTTTAATTGTTATTATCCCCGCCGTTAACCTTACTTTCAGTTTTATTTTTTTATTGCATTGATTCGCTACTGGAACACAACAACGCATGACAACACAGGCTCCCCCATTATCGCTGCAACCGCTGAGTGCGGAACAGCTGGCGCGGCTGCAAGGCGCAACCGCCGATCTCTCACCTTTACAGCTGGCCTGGGTCTCCGGTTATTTCTGGGGTATCGCCAGCCCGCAGGCTGGCGCCGTTGCGCCGGTCATTGCCAGTAGCGCCAGTGTCGAGGCCCCGGTCATTACCGTGATTTCCGCCTCCCAGACCGGCAATGCCCGGCGGGTGTCCGAGTCCCTGCGCGATGATTTACAGCAGGCCGGGCTGGTGGTGAACCTGGTCAACGCGGCGGATTATAAATTCAAACAAATCGCCCAGGAGGCGTTTCTGCTGGTTGTGACCTCCACCCAGGGGGAAGGTGAGCCGCCGGAAGAAGCTGTCGCGCTGCACAAATATCTGTTCTCCAAAAAGGCTCCTAAACTCAACGGCACGGCTTTTGCGGTGCTGGGCCTTGGCGATACCTCCTATGCGTTTTTCTGCCAGTCCGGGAAAGACTTCGACAGTAAGCTGGCGGAGCTGGGCGGCGAGCGCCTGCTGGATCGCGTGGATGCGGATGTGGATTTCCAGGCCGCCGCAGAGCAATGGCGCGCCCGGGTTACCGAAGTGCTTAAAGCCCGGGCCGGCAGCCGCGCCCCGGTTGCGGCACCGGCAGCAGGTAGCGCCGCCAGCGCCGGTACCGGGGTGGTTTACACCAAAGCGTCACCGCTGACGGCGACCCTGGCGGTGAACCAGAAAATCACCGGGCGTAATTCACAAAAAGACGTGCGCCATCTGGAAATTGATCTCGGAGAGTCCGGCCTGCACTACCAGCCCGGGGATGCGCTTGGCGTGTGGTACCAGAATGACCCGGCCCTGGTGCAGGAGCTGGTTGAGCTGGCCTGGCTAAAAGGGGATGAGCCGGTCGACCTGAACGGCCAAAGCCTGCCGCTAAGTGAAGCGCTGCAATGGCATGTTGAGCTGACGGTGAACACCCCCAATATCGTGGAAAACTACGCCACGCTGACGCGAAATGCCGCGCTGCTGGAGCTGGTGGGAGACAAAGCGAAGCTACAGCAGTATGCCGCCGCGACACCGCTGGTGGACATGGTGCGTTTTGCCCCGGCACAGCTGGATGCCCAGGCGCTGGTTGGCCTGCTGCGCCCGCTGACCCCGCGGCTGTACTCCATCGCCTCTTCCCAGGCGGAAGTGGAGAGCGAAGTCCATATTACCGTCGGGGTGGTGCGCTATGACATCGAAGGGCGTGCCCGTACTGGCGGGGCCTCGGGATATCTGGCGGATCGCCTGGAAGAAGACGGCGAAGTGCGGGTGTTTATTGAGCACAATGACAATTTCCGTTTACCGTCCAACCCGCAAACCCCGGTGATAATGATTGGCCCAGGAACCGGGATTGCGCCGTTCCGCGCGTTTATGCAGCAGCGGGCCGCCGAAGGGGCAGAAGGGAAAAACTGGCTGTTCTTCGGCAACCCGCACTTTGCCGAGGATTTTCTCTACCAGGTGGAATGGCAGCGCTATGTTAAAGAGGGCGCATTAAGCCGTATCGATTTGGCCTGGTCCCGGGATCAACAACAAAAAATCTATGTACAGGACAAACTGCGCGAGCAGGGGGCTGAGCTGTGGCGCTGGATCAATGACGGCGCCCATATTTATGTCTGCGGAGACGCCAGTCGCATGGCGAAAGACGTTGAGCAGGCTTTACTGGATGTGATTGCCGACCAGGGCGCGATGGACGCTGAGGCGGCGGATGAATTTTTAAGTGAGCTGCGCGTTGAGCGCCGATATCAGCGAGATGTCTACTAATGAGCGAAAAACACCCAGGACCTCTGGTGGTGGAAGGTAAGCTGGCTGACGCCGAGCGCCTGAAAGCGGAAAGCAATTTCCTGCGCGGCACCATCGCCGAAGATTTAAACGACGGGCTGACCGGCGGCTTTCGCGGGGATAACTTCCTGCTGATCCGTTTCCACGGCATGTACCAGCAGGATGACCGCGACATCCGCGCCGAGCGGGCAGAGCAAAAGCTGGAGCCGCGCCACGCCATGATGCTGCGCTGCCGCCTGCCGGGGGGCGTGATGACCACTAAACAGTGGCAGCAGATTGATAAATTCGCCGGTGAACATACCCTGTATGGCAGTATCCGTCTGACTAACCGCCAGACCTTTCAGTACCACGGCATTCTCAAAAAAGATCTTAAATCTGCCCATCAGGGGCTGCACGAGGTTGGGCTGGATTCACTGGCGACCGCCAATGATGTCAACCGTAACGTGCTCTGTACGTCAAACCCGGTAGAGTCACGGCTCCATGCGGAAGCCTATGAATGGGCGAAGAAACTTTCTGAGCATCTGCTGCCCCGTACCCGGGCCTATGCGGAGATCTGGCTGGATCAGAAAAAAGTCGCCACCACGGACGAAGAGCCGATCCTCGGGCCGACCTATCTGCCGCGTAAGTTTAAGACCACGGTGGTGGTACCGCCGCAGAACGATGTGGATCTGCACGCTAACGACATGAACTTTATCGCCATTGCCGAAAACGGCAAGCTGGTGGGCTTTAACCTGCTGGTGGGCGGTGGGTTGTCTATCGACCACGGCAACAAAAAAACCTACGCCCGCACCGCCAGCGAGTTTGGCTATATTCCGCTGGAGCACACCCTGGCGGTGGCCGAAGCGGTGGTCACCACCCAACGGGACTGGGGTAACCGTACTGATCGTAAAAATGCCAAAACCAAATACACCCTTGAGCGGGTGGGGGTGGAGGTGTTTAAGGCGGAAGTGGAACGCCGGGCGGGGATCACCTTTGCCCCGATCCGCCCCTACGAATTTACCGGGCGCGGCGACCGTATTGGCTGGGTAAAAGGGATTGATGATAAATGGCATCTGACGCTGTTTATTGAGAATGGCCGTATCCTGGACTATCCGGGGCGCCCGCTGAAAACCGGCCTGCTGGAAATTGCCAAAATACATCAGGGTGATTTCCGGCTGACCGCGAACCAGAACCTGATTGTCGCCGGGGTACCGGAAAGCCAGAAAGCGCAGATTGAATCTCTGGCCCGGGAGCACGGTCTGATGGCCGCCGCGACACCCCAGCGGGAAAACTCCATGGCCTGCGTGGCCTTCCCCACCTGCCCACTGGCCATGGCGGAGGCAGAACGCTTCCTGCCGCAGTTTGTGGATAAGGTTGAGGCAATCATGGAGAACCACGGTGTCGGCCATGAACATATTGTCCTGCGGGTAACCGGCTGCCCGAACGGCTGCGGCCGCGCCCTGCTGGCAGAGCTGGGGCTGGTGGGTAAAGCCCCCGGCCGCTATAACCTGCACGTTGGCGGTAACCGTATTGGTACCCGCATTCCGCGGATGTACCGGGAGAATATTACCGAGGCCGAAATCCTGACTGTTATCGATGAACTGGTGGGCCGCTGGGCCGTTGAACGCCAGGACGACGAAGGCTTCGGTGATTTTACCGTGCGCAGCGGTATTGTGCGCCCGGTGCTCGATCCGGCCCGGGATTTCTGGGAATAAACCTTCGGCTCACCGATTCAGCCCAGTGCCGCCTGGCGGCACTGGGCAACGCAAATGAGGTAACCATGTCGTTATTCGATCTTAATGCCCTGAATGCTCAGTCTAAAGAGCAGCAGCAGCAGGCGCTGGCACAAACCAATGCCCGGCTGGAGTCCCTGAGCGCAGAGCAGCGGGTTGCCTGGGCGCTGGATAACCTGCCCGGCGAATTTGTACTGTCGTCGAGCTTTGGTATTCAGGCTGCGGTGTCGCTGCATCTGGTGAGCCAGGTGCGCCCGGATATTCCGGTGATCCTCACCGATACCGGCTATCTGTTCCCGGAAACCTACCGTTTTATTGATGAGCTGGCTGATAAACTGCAACTCAATCTCAAGATCTACCGGGCGGAGCACAGCCCCGCCTGGCAGGAAGCGCGCTACGGCAAGCTGTGGGAGCAGGGGGTTGACGGCATTACCCAGTACAACCAGATCAACAAGGTTGAACCCATGAACCGCGCGCTGGGCGAACTTAACGCCCACACCTGGTTTGCGGGCCTGCGCCGCGAGCAATCCGGCAGCCGGGCCGACCTGCCGGTGCTGGCTATCCAGCGCGGGGTGTTTAAAGTGCTGCCGATTATCGACTGGGATAACCGCACGGTGTACCAGTACCTGACGCAACACGGCCTGAAATACCACCCGCTATGGGATGAAGGCTACCTGTCAGTGGGGGATACCCATACCACCCGCAAGTGGGAACCGGGGATGGCCGAGGAAGAGACGCGGTTTTTCGGCCTCAAGCGCGAGTGTGGTTTGCACGAGCAGTAAGCCCCGCCGCTGGCGCGGAATCACTGGCCCCACCGGCAGATAACCTGCGGTGGGGCTTTTTTGTGGTCAGTGATGGGCTTTGGCCAGATTTTCGAGCAGCGGCAGCAGGATACGTACGGTATCCCGGCTGCGTGTTTCAATACGCCCGGGCAGGTGGCTATCGAGGTATTGCTGGTTGTCGATGCTGGTACTGTGGGCGTTGCTGCCCTTAGGGAGTACCGCACTGACAGGATAGCCGGTGCCATTGCTGTCTTGCAGCCCGCGTTCCCAGTCCAGAGATTCCACAGACAGTACCGGGATACCGGCGTTATCAAATACCGCGGCATCATTACAGCAGCCGGTGCCTTTCGGGTACTGCGGGTTATGGCCTGGATTGGTCCCCGCCGCAATACCGTGGGTTTTAGCAAGGGACAGCGCTTTATCCCGGGTTAATTTGCGGATCGGTGCCGGTGTGGATAGCCCGCTGTTAAACCACAGCTTATGACCAATAATCAGATGATTAAGGTTAATCACCAGCAGGGTATTTTTGCGCTCGGCCTCGCTCATGCGCGCGACAATATTTTCCGCCCCGCGCTGGCCGATATCGGCGGCGCTGGTGGCGATAAACCGGATGCTGTACTGGGTCTTAATGTCTTTCAGGCGCTCGGCCAGCTCCATCATTACCCCCACCCCGGCGGCATTATCGTCCACCCCCTGGAGCGTCAGCCCGCCCAGATTGGCGTTGGTGTCTTTATCACTCTGCGGGGCGTAGGTATCCAGATGCGCCATCACAATAATCTGCTGGGGCATTTTGCCTTCATGGGCGGCCAGTACCATGCTGCCGGTATAGTTATGCCAGCTGGTGGTACCGCTGCGGGCAGTGTAAATATAACGGCCTTTAAAGGTCCGCACATCGCTTTGGTAACCCCAGGCAGCAAACTTCTGGCGCAGGTACTCGGCGGAGAGCATTTCTGCCGGGCTACCGGCCATACGGCCAGGAAACTGGGTCGCGATATAGCGGGTTTGTTCGCTCGCCAGCGTACCGGGAGCGGATGCCTGAGCAAGTAAGGGGGAAAGGCAGGCGGCACCAATCACCAGGCGATATACCAGGCGACGTAATGCGGGCAGCATAATAAGCATCCTTTAGTTGGGTACTCAATCGGGGTAAATTTTATCGGTCGCAGTATCTGACTGTACCACCTGGCGTGCAATTCCTTCATTCCTAAATGCAAGGAAAATAGCGTGTTAAGCACAATAAGATCGTTGCTTTGCCACATTGTTATTCCTTTGTGGAACTAGTCATTCCAATTGGTAATTTCATATCGAATAAGACCTCCCTTTATAGTCGGACCATTCGCTTTAACAACTTGCCTGTCAGTACCCGCCCAACATCCGGGCGATAAAGGCGCAAAGGAACGGTTATGGACCAAAAACGACTCACGCATCTGCGGCAACTGGAGGCTGAAAGCATCCATATTATTCGCGAAGTGGCCGCAGAATTTTCTAACCCGGTGATGCTTTATTCCATTGGTAAAGACTCCTCGGTGATGCTCCATCTGGCGCGTAAGGCGTTTTTCCCGGGCACGTTGCCTTTCCCGCTGCTGCACGTTGATACCGGCTGGAAATTTCAGGAGATGTACCAGTTCCGTGACCGTACGGCGAAAAACTACGGCTGCGAGCTGCTGGTGCACCGCAACCCGGAAGGGGTGGCGATGGGGATCAACCCGTTTGTCCACGGCAGCGCGAAGCATACCGACATCATGAAGACCGAAGGGCTGAAACAGGCGCTGAATAAATACGGCTTCGATGCGGCGTTCGGTGGCGCCCGCCGTGACGAAGAAAAATCCCGCGCCAAAGAGCGGATCTACTCCTTCCGCGATCGTTTTCATCGCTGGGACCCGAAAAACCAGCGCCCGGAACTGTGGCATAACTACAACGGGCAGGTGAACAAAGGGGAAAGCATCCGCGTCTTCCCGCTGTCTAACTGGACCGAGCTGGATATCTGGCAATATATCTATCTGGAAAATATCGAGATTGTGCCGCTGTATCTGGCCGCAGAGCGCCCAGTACTGGAGCGCGATGGCATGTTGATGATGATTGATGACGATCGTATCGATCTGCAACCGGGTGAAGTGATCAAACGGCGCATGGTGCGCTTTCGCACCCTGGGGTGCTGGCCGCTCACCGGGGCCGTAGAGTCTGACGCCCGGACGCTGCCGGAAATTATTGAAGAGATGCTGGTGTCCACCACCAGTGAGCGCCAGGGGCGCATGATCGACCGGGATCAGGCAGGCTCAATGGAGCTGAAGAAACGCCAGGGTTATTTCTAAGGAGCCGCCAGATGAATAATGTAATTGCACAACAGATTGCCCAGCAGGGCGGCGTAGAAGCCTATTTACACGCCCAGCAGCATAAAAGCCTGCTGCGCTTCCTGACCTGCGGCAGCGTCGATGACGGCAAAAGCACCCTGATTGGCCGCCTGCTGCACGATACACGCCAGATCTATGAAGATCAGCTCTCCTCACTGCACACCGACAGCAAGCGCCACGGCACCCAGGGCGACAAGCTGGATCTGGCCCTGCTGGTTGATGGCTTACAGGCGGAGCGTGAGCAGGGGATAACCATTGATGTGGCGTACCGCTATTTCTCTACCGAGAAACGCAAATTTATTATCGCCGACACCCCGGGGCACGAGCAGTACACCCGTAATATGGCCACCGGTGCCTCGACTTGTGATCTGGCGATCCTGTTGATCGATGCCCGTAAAGGGGTGCTGGATCAAACCCGGCGCCACAGTTTTATTTCCACCCTGTTGGGGATAACGCATCTGGTGGTCGCTATCAACAAAATGGATCTGGTGGACTTCAGCCAGGATCGTTTTGAGGCTATCAAACAAGAGTACCTGACGTTCGCCGGGCAACTGACCGGCAATCTGGATATCCGCTTTGTGCCGCTGTCGGCCCTGGACGGGGATAACGTCGCCAACCCGAGCACCAATATGCCCTGGTACAGCGGCCCGACACTGCTGGAGCTGCTGGAAACTGTCGATATTAACCACGCCATTGAACAGCAGCCGATGCGCTTCCCGGTGCAGTATGTGAACCGCCCGAACCTGGATTTCCGGGGCTATGCCGGGACCATTGCCTCAGGCCAGCTGAACGTGGGCCAGCGCCTCAAAGTACTGCCGTCCGGGGTGGAGTCCACCCTGGCGCGGATTGTTACCTTCGATGGCGATCTCGCGCAGGCCGGGGCAGGGGAAGCCGTTACCCTGGTGCTGGCAGATGAAATTGACATCAGCCGTGGCGATCTGCTGGTAGCGGCAGAGACGGTGCTCCCGGCGGCACAGCGCGCGGCGGTGAACCTGGTGTGGATGGCGGAGCAGGCCCTGGTTCCGGGGCAGAGCTACGATATCAAAATTGCCGGTAAAAAGACCCGGGCCCGGGTGGATGCTATTCGCTATCAGGTGGATATCAACACCCTGGCCCAGCGCCAGACGGACACCCTGCCGCTTAACGGCATTGGCCTGGTGGAGCTGACCTTTGACGAGCCGCTGGTTATCGATCCCTACCAGGATAACCCGGTGACCGGAGGGCTTATCTTTATTGACCGTCTGACCAATGTCACCGTTGGCGCGGGCATGGTGGCGGAAACCCTCGCCGGGGAAACCGAGCAGGCGGGTGAGTTCAGCAGCTTTGAACGGGAGCTGAATGCCCTGATCCGCCGCCACTTCCCCCACTGGGACGCAAAAGATTTGCGTGACCTGGAGGGGCGCTAATGGCGGCCCACGACGACAATATCGTCTGGCATCAGCATGTGGTTACCGGTGAACAGCGTGAGCAATTACACGGTCACCGGGGGGCGGTGGTGTGGTTTACCGGGCTGTCTGGCTCCGGCAAATCCACCGTGGCCGGGGCGCTGGAATGCGCCCTGCACCGGCTTGGGGTCAGCACCTACTTGCTGGACGGTGACAACGTACGCCACGGGCTGTGTAGCGACCTCGGGTTTAGCGATGATGACCGGCGTGAGAATATCCGGCGGGTGGGGGAAGTGGCCCGCCTGATGGTGGATGCCGGGCTGGTGGTGCTGAGTGCGTTTATCTCTCCTCACCGGGCGGAGCGCCAGATGGTCCGCGAGCGGCTGGCGGCGGGGCGGTTTATTGAAGTATTTGTGGATACACCGCTCAGCATCTGTGAAAACCGGGACCCGAAAGGGCTGTATAAGAAAGCCCGGGCCGGTGAACTGCGCAATTTCACCGGTATTGATGGGGTATATGAAGCACCGGTTAACCCGGAAATTCATCTGGATGGCGAACAATTAGTAACAAATTTAGTCGCCCAATTGTTAGACCTGCTGCGCCATGAAGATATCATCAAATCCTGAGACAGTACCGGGGATCTCCCTCCGGGGATGCCACGTCACGGGATAGTTATGCGCAACAGCAGTAACCTTTATTTATCGCGGGCCACCGAGCCCCCGGCAGACGGCGATACCACCTGGTCATTACCCGGCGGTATCGTCGGTTTTATCGCATGGCTGCTGGCCCTGGCGCTGCCGTTCTCTGTCTATGGTTCCAATACACTGTTTTTTTTCCTCTACACCTGGCCCTTTTTTCTCGCCCTGATGCCGGTGGCGGTCGTGGTCGGTGTCGCTATGCATTCTCTGCTGGCACAACGTATGCTGTATAGCTGTATCGCGACACTGTTGACCGTCGCCGTCATGTTCGGACTCCTGTTTTTGTGGCTGTTGGGATAACGGGCAGAGCTATTACAATCCGTAAGAGACTATTTACAAGCATGAGCGGACAGGATGAGGTGCGCATGATGGCGTATTCTGTGTTACATTCTGCGGCACTTTTTCGAATAAGCGTGTTCCGGGGTTTCTCAGAGATGTGGTTAGTGGGAAGTATCTTGTTGCAGGGGGCGAGATGGGCAAACTGACACTGTTGCTGTTAGCGTTGCTGGTCTGGCTACAGTATTCATTGTGGTTCGGCAAAAATGGCGTCCACGATTATACCCGCGTAAACCAGGACGTGGCGACTCAGCAGGCAACCAACACCAAACTTAAAGCGCGCAATGACCAGCTGTTTGCGGAAATTGACGATCTGAATGGTGGCCAGGAAGCGATTGAAGAGCGTGCCCGCAATGAACTGAGCATGACCAAACCGGGGGAGACATTCTACCGCCTGGTACCGGATGCTTCACGGCGCGCCGCCAATAATTCAGCGCAAAATAATCGCTAAATAATCTTCAGGTTTAAAACATGGCTTCTTCCCTCCCGGATGTGGTTGCCGTGGTGCCGGCTGCCGGTATTGGCAGCCGGATGCAAACGGAATGTCCTAAGCAGTATCTGACTATCGGGGATAAAACCATCCTCGAACACACTATCGGGTGCCTGACTGCGCACCCGGCTATCCGTCGTATTATCATTGCTATCAGCGCCGACGATAACTGGTTTGGGCAACTGCCCCTTGCCGCGGATCCCCGCGTCCAGATAGTGACTGGCGGTAGCCAGCGGGCAGAGTCCGTGATGGCGGGCCTGCTGGCCGCAGGTGATGCTGAGTGGGCGCTGGTGCATGACGCTGCCCGTCCGTGTTTACACCCCGACGACTTAACGCGTCTGCTGGATCTGACCCGCACCAGCCGCACCGGGGGTATCCTGGCGGCACCGGTACGCGATACCATGAAACGCGGTGAGCCGGGTAACGACTGCATCGCCCATACGGTGGATCGCGAATCGCTGTGGCATGCGCTGACACCGCAGTTATTTCCGCTGGCGCTCTTGCAGGCGTGCTTACAGCGCGCGCTGGCTGAAGGGGCCACCATTACCGACGAGGCTTCCGCCCTGGAATATTGCGGGTATCATCCGCAACTGGTGAGCGGCCGGGCCGATAATATTAAAGTGACCCGACCAGAAGATTTGGATCTGGCGGCATTTTATCTCTCTCTACGCCGATAAAAGGAAACAGCAGATGCGGATTGGACACGGTTTTGACGTACACGCCTTTGGTGGCGAAGGCCCCATTGTACTGGGTGGCGTGCGCATTCCTTATACTCAGGGGCTGCTGGCCCACTCCGATGGCGACGTGGTTCTCCATGCCTTAACCGATGCGCTGCTGGGGGCCGCGGCCCTGGGGGACATTGGTAAACTTTTCCCGGATACCGATCCGGCATTTAAAGGCGCGGACAGCCGCGAACTGCTGCGCGAGGCCTGGCGCCGTATTCAGGCCAAAGGCTACCGGCTGGGGAATGTGGACGTCACGATTATTGCCCAGGCGCCGAAAATGGCCCCCCATATTCCGCAGATGCGGGTATTTATCGCCGAAGATTTAGGCTGCCATATGGATGATGTCAATGTGAAAGCCACCACCACTGAAAAGCTCGGGTTTACCGGCCGGGGGGAAGGGATTGCAGTGGAAGCGGTGGCGCTGATCCTCAAGGCAAACGCATGATTGATGTACATAACACAACCTGGCTGCACGGTAAGCCACAGGCCACGGGGCTGATTAAATCCAGCCCGGAAGATTTTGTGGTGATCGAAGATTTAGGCTTCGGCCCGGACGGTGAGGGCGAGCATCTGCTGGTGCGCATCCGTAAAGAAGGGTGCAACACCCGCTTTGTGGCGGATGCGCTGGCAAAATTTCTGAAGGTTCATGCCCGGGAAGTGAGCTTTGCCGGGCAGAAAGACAAACACGCGGTGACGGAGCAGTGGCTGTGTGTCCGCCTGCCGGGCAAAGAAAACCCTGATTTAAGCGGCTTCACCCTTGAAGGCTGCGAGGTGCTGGAATATGCCCGCCATCGCCGGAAATTGCGCACCGGGGCGCTGCGCGGCAATGACTTTACCCTGGTATTGCGTGAAGTGTCTGACCGCGACGCGGTGACACAGCGGTTAAATGCTATCCTGCGCGACGGGGTGCCAAATTACTTTGGCCTCCAGCGTTTTGGGCTGGGGGGCAGCAACCTGAGCGCGGCCCGGCGCTGGGCGGCAGACAATCGTCCGCTGCGCGATCGTAATAAACGCAGTTTTGCCTTGTCTGCGGCCCGCAGTGCGTTGTTTAATCACATCGTCAGCGCGCGCCTGAAAAAAGCGGATTTCAATCAGGTCCTTGACGGGGATGCGCTACAATTAGCGGGTCGCGGGAGCTGGTTTGTGGCAACCGCCGATGAACGGCCAATCCTTCAGGGGCGGGTGGACAGCAGAGAACTGTTAATCACCGCCGCACTGGCCGGGAGCGGTGAACCTGGTGTACAACGGGATGCATTACAGTTTGAACAGCAGATAATGGGCGAGGAGCCCGCACTGCTGGACCTGCTGGTGCGTGAGCGCGTAGAAGCCGCCCGGCGCGCCATGCTGTTGTTCCCGCGGGATCTGACGTGGGAATGGTGGGATGATGTCACCGTCCAGCTACGCTTCTGGCTCCCTGCCGGAAGCTTTGCCACCAGTGTGGTAAGGGAACTAATAACGATTCAGGGTGATTATGCGGATATTGCTGAGTAATGATGATGGTGTCCATGCGCCTGGTATCCAGGTGCTGGCGGAAGCCTTACGGGAATTTGCCGAGGTGCAAATTGTCGCGCCGGATCGTAACCGGAGTGGCGCTTCTAATTCACTGACACTGGAATCTTCTCTGCGCACTTTCGCCTTCCCCAACGGGGATATCGCGGTACAAATGGGCACCCCGACCGATTGTGTTTATCTCGGGGTGAATGCGCTGATGCGCCCCCGGCCAGATATTGTGGTATCCGGTATTAATGCCGGGGCCAACCTCGGGGATGACGTTATCTACTCCGGGACCGTTGCCGCCGCCATGGAAGGGCGCCATCTCGGCTTTCCTGCCCTGGCGGTATCACTCAATGGCCATCGCTATTACGATACGGCGGCGGCCATTACCTGCCATATTCTGCGCGGTCTGGGGCGTGAGCCCCTGCGCACCGGTAAGATCCTGAATATCAACGTCCCGGATTTACCCCTTGGGGAGATCCGCGGAATTAAAATCACCCGTTGCGGCACCCGCCATCCGGCGGAGCAGGCCATTCCTCAGCAGGACCCGCGCGGTAATACCGTGTGGTGGATAGGACCGCCCGGTGATAAGTGTGACGCGGGCCCGGATACTGACTTTGCGGCTATCGATGACGGCTATGTGTCGATTACGCCGCTGCAGGTGGATTTAACCGCTTACGGCGCCCAGAGTGTATTGACCCAATGGCTTGAACGGTCAGGAGTGAATGACCAATGGTAACCAACCGTGTACAGACGCTGATTAACCAACTCTGTGCGCAGGGGATTCGCGATGAGCGGGTGCTGGCGGCCATTGCCCAGGTGCCGCGCGAAAAGTTTGTCGATGAAGCGTTTGAACACAAAGCCTGGGAGAATACCGCCCTGCCCATCGGCTCTGGCCAGACTATCTCCCAGCCGTATATGGTGGCCCGGATGACTGAGCTGCTCGGGCTGACACCGGAGTCCCGGGTGCTGGAGATTGGCACCGGTTCCGGGTACCAGACCGCCATCCTCGCCCATTTGGTGCACCATGTTTGCTCGGTCGAGCGGATTAAAAGCCTGCAGTGGCACGCTCGCCGTCGGTTGAAACAACTGGATTTACATAATGTTTCAACTCGTCACGGTGATGGCTGGCAAGGCTGGAAGGCGCGGGCGCCATTTGACGCTATCATAGTGACAGCCGCACCGGAGGAGATCCCCGGGGCGTTGCTATGGAAGGTGCGAATAAGCAGGTCATTTCTTCCCAAGCTGACTCGCTGATTAAAATTTCGCGGATCTGGGCCGATTTTTTTCCCGCAAACACATCGAATCA
>NZ_WBXP01000029.1 GCF_016415625.1 Shimwellia pseudoproteus | reverse complement strand
TCGATGTGTTTGCGGGAAAAAAATCGGCCCAGATCCGCGAAATTTTAATCAGCGAGTCAGCTTGGGAAGAAATGACCTGCTTATTCGCACCTTCCCTAGGAAAATGCATGTCTTATTTTTGTAGAATTTTAAGCACTACAAAAATCTACTCATCAACTCAGACATTTTAGACGAGTTGATTTCTCCATCCTTATTCATATACAGGCGAAGTAAACGAGTATATTGCTCACTCATAGCCTCTAATGCGAAGGGTTTGATAGTTTCTTTGATGGCTTGGGTATCTTTGGGATCATCGTTAAAAACTAGCGCACCTATCATAGGGTTAGACACTTCCTTGCCGTTCCTTCTCTCCCAAATAAGCAGGTCAAGGATAGGCAGGACTCTATTAGCCATTAGCTTTTTGATGGTTTTTAGTCCAATTCTTTTTCGTGCAACATGAGCCTGCTCAGGCAATTCCAATTGTTTTCTCCATAAGGGGAGCACCTTGGTCATGCTGGCTATTATTTCTTCATCAGTGGCATCTTCTAGATCGATAGACACTAGCACCATATTCGTAAAGCATTTTTCAAGATTGCCAGAGACACTTGCGAGCATTGATTCAGGTTTTATATAGAAGTATTCCTCATCTCTTTTAAAAAAACCCTGATCAATAGCAGCATATCCATACATCGAAAGCTCAGTAAAAGTAATTGGACTGACACCCAAAGCTGATGCGATTTTGGGAAGATCGCCGTAAATGCTTCGCAAGGAATCGCCTTGGGCATGTGCGCTTTCTATGAACTCCTCGATTTCTTTTTCTTCTTTGTTAGGCACATCAAGATTGGGATCTCCTGAAAAAATACGCTCATATTTAATAGCATCTTCCCTACCAAACAATGAAGGATCATCATCAACATTCCGATAAAGGAAATCCCGCCACTCAAGTTCTTTGATAAATTGAGAGAGAGTTAACCCATTGATGAAGTTATAGTTATTAATATCAAACCACGATAAATCTTTTTTTGTCGCTCTAGCCATACGCCACCTCGCGCCCTCTGATTTTGGCGGCTATACCAGCCCGCAGAGGTGTACGGGTTTTCGGGGATCAGCCTAGACATAGCCTATTCTTTGTTCGTCTACTGGAGTCTACTCCGGTATACCTATACTGTCTATTCGTCCAGTTATGAGACCTTACCAAACGAGCCGTGAACCACATTTCCGCCATGCTCCAGGCTATCCATATAGTCGGCATACCACTGAAGCATTTCTCGGCGTCCGTCCAGATACTGGGCGTGGTTGTACGTGCCACGGATCGAGTTTTTATCTACGTGTGCCAGCTGCGTTTCAATCCACGCTGTGTTGTAGCCCTGTTCGTGGAGAATTGTGCTCATGGTGTGGCGGAATCCGTGGCCGGTTACACGCCCGGCATACCCAATACGACGAATCAGGACGTTCATAGCCATTTCGCTCATCGGCTTACTGTGATGAATCCTTCCAGGGAAAATAAACTGATAGTGCCCGGTGATTGGCTTTAGCTGTTCCAGAATGGCAATAGCCTGATCGGATAACGGTACGCAGTGAGGACGACGCTTTTTCATTCTGGAAGGCGGTACTTCCCATAAGCGCTTTTCAAAATCAATTTCAGCCCACTCCCCTTGCCGTAGTTCACCGGGTCGCAAACCAGTAAGCACCTGCAAGCGCATTGCCAGCTTAACCACAATGCTGCCGCTATAGGTATTCAACGTTCTAAAAAATTCTGGCAATTCTTCGTGTTTCAAAAATGCGTAATGCTCTTTCTTATGCGGGACAAAAGCACTTACGAGATCAGGTGCGGGATTATACTCAGCCCTACCAGTAACGATGGCATAACGCCACACCTCGCCGCAGCGTTGCCGGACTTTACGTAGCTTCTCGGTCGCCCCGCGCTCGTCCAGCCGGGAAAGGACGCCCATCAGTTCCATCGGCTTAATTTCAGCGATAGGACGCCCGCCAATAAACGGAAATACGTCAGTCTCAAACGTCTTCATCATTTCTTCGGCATAACCAGCAGACCAGCGATCAGTGCGCTTTTCGTACCACTCGCGGGCGATAGCTTCAAAGGTATTCCCCCTTTCTTCCTCCCTTACCTGCTTTTCTCTCTTACGTACATCGCTGGGGTTTATGCCTGCTACCACCAGCTTTTTAGCCTCATCGCGTTTCAACCTAGCTTCGGTCAAAGGAATATCAGGATATGTGCCAAGCGACAGCATTTTGGGCTTTCCGTCGAAACGATACCGGAAACGCCACCCCTTTGATCCGTTCGGCTCAATGAGTAGAGACAGGCCGCTACCATCATTAAGTGTATAGGGCTTCTCACGTGGCTTAGAGCGCCTGATTTCAAGGTCTGTAAGTGGCATTGTGTATAGTTCCAGAGTGTAGAGCGCGGGCTATACGCATTACTATACACATAGATGTATAGATTTCGGTAGATGAAAGTAGACGTAGAAATAACGAGAATTAGCGCTAAGACTTGTAGTTGGTGGCTTTTGTGGACTTGGGTAGACGTTGAGAAATGTTTGTTTGGAGCGGGCGAAGGGAATCGAACCCTCGTATAGAGCTTGGGAAGCTCTCGTTCTACCATTGAACTACGCCCGCATCTGGAGTGCGATTGGCATTATAAACCTTCACACCACACTGGCAAGAGCAGATTGCGTTAAGTGATGGTATTTTAAGCATTTGAGCGCGTTTATTTTCACCCTCCCCCGCTTGCGACCCCAATAAGCCCATCAACAGGATGGACTTTTCCCCGGTAATGGCAGATAACGCTGTGGATCAATAGCCGTCGCCTTATAACGAACCTGGAAGTGCAAACGCACCGACTCCGCCCCGCTGTTGCCCATGGTGGCAATCTTCTGCCCGGCGGCAACCTTCTCACCGTTACGCACCAGCATGGTGTCGTTATGGGCATAGGCGGTGATGTACTGCTGATCGTGCTTAATCATGATCAGATTGCCGTAACCGCGCAGCTGGTTCCCGGTGTAAACCACGGTCCCGGCCCCGGCGGCATAAATCGGATCCCCGCGGGTGCCGGCAATATCAATCCCTTTGTTACCGCCATCGGCACTGGAATATGGCAGCACCACTTTACCGCTGGCGGGCCAGCGCCAGCAGCGCTCGCCAATGGGTGGCCAGCCCGCCGCCGGTTTAGACGGCATACGCGCCACCCCGGTAGTACGCTGGCCGGAAGCCGCCGGTGGGCGGCTGCGCTTGCTGGCGCTCGCGGTAGCGCCGTTAACCCGCAGTTTCTGGCCAACGGTGATGGTATACGGGTGTTTCAGGCCGTTAAGCCGGGCCAGATCGGCAACCGGGGTGCCGGTCTCCCGGGAGATCCGGTACAGCGTGTCGCCGCGCTTTACCGTCCAGGTCGAGCCGCTATTGCTGCCACCGCCGCTTTTACTGGCGCAGGCGGCCAGCATCAGGCAGCAGACCAGGCTAATGATACGCTGGCGCCACAGGGCGAATTGCGATCCGTTGCTCACCATGGTGTCCTTTCTCCTGTTTCTCTGCTGCCGGGGCGGGAATGTTAACATTTTCAGCGCCGCAGAAACATCGCCGTTGCCGCGGAATAACAGCCAAAAAAATACCGCCCGGATGGGCGGTATTGTTCAGCCTGCGTGGCACGCCACGGGCGGAAGATTATTTCTGCGGACGCAGGGCCGGGAACAGGATAACGTCGCGAATGGTGTGGCTGTTGGTGAACAGCATCATCAGACGGTCGATACCGATACCCAGGCCAGCGGTCGGCGGCAGACCATGTTCCAGTGCAGTCACATAGTCTTCATCGTAGAACATTGCTTCGTCATCGCCGTTGGCTTTCGCGTCAACCTGCTCGCGGAAACGTTCAGCCTGGTCTTCAGCATCGTTCAGCTCGGAGAAGCCGTTACCGATTTCACGGCCGCCGATGAAGAATTCAAAGCGGTCGGTGATTTCCGGGTTAACGTCATTACGGCGCGCCAGCGGAGAAATCTCTGCCGGGTACTCGGTAATAAAGGTCGGCTGGATCAGATGCGCTTCTGCAACTTCATCAAAGATTTCAGCAGTTACGCGGCCCAGGCCCCAGCTTTTCTCAACTTTGATGCCCAGAGACTCAGCCAGCGCTTTCGCACTGTCAAAGTTTTTCAGGTCATCCATGTTGGTTTCCGGACGGTATTTTTTGATAGCTTCCAGCATGGTCAGTTTGATAAACGGTTTGCCGAAATCAAACACATGCTCGCCGTACTGAACATCAGTGTGGCCCAGAACGGTTTCTGCCAGCGTACGGAACAGAGACTCGGTCAGCTCGATCAGGTCTTTGTAATCCGCATACGCCATATAGAGTTCCATCATGGTGAACTCAGGGTTGTGGCGTACAGAGATACCTTCGTTACGGAAGTTACGGTTGATTTCGAACACGCGTTCGAAGCCACCCACCACCAGACGTTTCAGGTACAGTTCCGGGGCAATACGCAGATACATGTCCATATCCAGCGCATTGTGGTGAGTGATAAACGGACGCGCAGACGCCCCGCCCGGGATAACCTGCATCATCGGGGTTTCAACTTCCATAAAACCGCGTTCAACCATGAACTGGCGAATACCGGCCAGGATACGGGAACGGGTCTGGAACGTTTTACGGGATTCGTCGTTAGCAATCAGGTCCAGATAACGTTGACGATAGCGTGTTTCCTGGTCAGCCAGGCCGTGGAATTTATCCGGCAGAGGACGCAGTGCTTTAGTCAGCAGACGCAGTTCAGTACAGTGGATGGACAGCTCGCCGGTTTTGGTCTTAAACAACTTACCGCGTGCACCCAGAATATCCCCGAGGTCCCATTTCTTGAATTCGTCGTTATAAATGCCTTCCGGCAGATCGTCACGGGATACATACAACTGAATACGACCACCCACATCCTGCAAGGTCACAAAAGAGGCTTTACCCATAATACGGCGGGTCATCATGCGGCCAGCAACACTGACTTCAATATTCAGTGATTCCAGCTCTTCAGCGTCTTTAGCGTCGAAGTCGGCATGCAGTTGGTCAGAGGTATGATCACGGCGGAAATCGTTAGGGAATGCCACGCCCTGCTTGCGCAGTGCCGCCAGCTTCTCACGACGAGTCTGTAATTCGTTGTTAAGATCCTGTGCGACTTCGGTGGTGCCCTGTGATTGTTGTTCAGACATTTTGGTTCCTCATAATCCAGCTTTCAAACTTGCTTCGATAAATTTGTCCAGATCGCCATCCAATACGGCCTGTGTATTGCGGGTTTCAACCCCGGTACGCAAGTCTTTAATGCGCGAATCATCCAGAACATAGGAACGGATCTGGCTGCCCCAGCCGATGTCAGATTTTGTCTCTTCCACCGCCTGTTTTTCGGCATTTTTCTTCTGCATTTCCAGCTCGTACAACTTCGCCTTCATCTGCTTCATGGCCTGATCTTTGTTCTTATGCTGCGAACGATCGTTCTGGCACTGCGTTACCAATCCCGTTGGAACGTGGGTAATACGCACCGCGGATTCTGTACGGTTAACGTGCTGCCCACCAGCACCTGACGCACGATACACATCGATACGCAGGTCCGCAGGGTTGATTTCAATATCTATATCTTCGTCCACTTCCGGATAAACAAACGCGGAACTGAATGAAGTGTGGCGACGGCCGCCGGAATCGAATGGACTTTTGCGAACTAAACGGTGAACACCGGTTTCAGTACGCAGCCAGCCATAAGCATAGTCCCCTGCGATACGGATCGTCGCAGATTTTATCCCGGCCACTTCGCCTTCAGATTCTTCAATAATCTCAGTTTTGAAACCCCGGGCCTCAGCCCAGCGCAGATACATACGGACTAACATACTGGCCCAGTCCTGAGCCTCGGTACCGCCGGAGCCTGCCTGGATATCCAGGTAGCAATCTGCGCTGTCATATTCGCCAGAGAACATCCGGCGGAACTCCAGCTGTGCCAATTTGGCCTCTAACCCGTCCAGCTCGACAACAGCCTCGTTGAACGTTTCTTCATCATCCGCCTCAACAGCCAGCTCAAGCAAACCGGAGACGTCTTCAAGACCCTGCCGCATCTGGTCCAAAGTGTCAACAATTGCTTCCAGAGAAGAACGCTCTTTGCCTAAAGCTTGAGCACGTTCAGGCTCATTCCATACATCCGGCTGTTCCAGCTCGGCGTTTACTTCTTCAAGACGCTCTTTCTTGGCATCGTAGTCAAAGATACCCCCTAAGAACGTCGCTGCGCTCAGTGAGGTCTTGAATGCGGTTATTTACTGGATTAATTTCAAACATATTTTGTAGAATCTTTAGTAAATGGCAGAAAAAATAGTCATAGTGTAAAGATCCGAGTCTACCGTATCCCCTGGACCTTTTATAGCGAATCTGGCGTCATAATGGCCAGATATTGTCAATAATCAATTGCAGGCTGCGGTTACCGCGAAACTCGTTCACATCCAGCTTATAGGCAAGCTCTACCTCGCGTACGCCGTTATCCGGCCAGCGGGCGGGGTCAATATTAAACGCGATGCCGTCCAGCAGCGGGCCACCCCCAGCCGGTTCCACCATCACCTTAAGGTGGCGCTCGCCCACAATGCGCTGCTGTAACAGGCGAAACTTACCGTCAAATACTGGTTCCGGGAACATTTGCCCCCAGGGGCCCGCATCGCGCAGTAGCTCCGCTGTCTCCATGGTCATTTCCGGGGCAGTGAGCGGGCCGTCTGACCAGATCTCCCCCTGGAGCATGGCCGGGTCCAGCCAGTCGTTCACCAGCGCCGCAAAGCGCTCACTAAACGCCTCGAACTGCGCCTCCTCAAGGGTTAACCCCGCCGCCATGGCGTGGCCACCAAATTTTTGCATCATCCCCGGGTGCAGCGTATCGAGGCGCTCCAGCGCATCGCGCATATGCAGGCCCTGTACCGAACGGCCTGAGCCTTTCAGCAAGCCATCCCCCGCCGGGGCAAAAGCAATCACCGGCCGGTGGAAGCGCTCTTTAATCCGCGATGCCAGAATACCCACCACCCCCTGATGCCACTGGGGGTGATACAGCGCCAGCCCGGCAGGCAGGTTTTGCATCCGGCGCCCCAGATCGTCACACAAGGTCAGCGCTTCACTCTGCATGCCCTGCTCAATCTCTTTGCGGGTCTGGTTAAGGGCGTCCAGCTCATTGGCCAGCATCCGCGCCTGAGCGAGGTTATCGCTGAGCAGCAACGAGACCCCAACGGACATATCATCCAGCCTGCCGGCAGCATTAAGCCGCGGGCCGAGGGCAAACCCGAGATCCGTCGACGTCAGCCGCGCGGCATCCCGATTCGCAATTTCCAGTAGCGCGCGAATACCCGGGCGGCATTTCCCGGCGCGAATGCGGCTCAGCCCTTGCCAGGTCAGAATACGGTTGTTCATGTCGAGGGGCACCACATCCGCAACGGTGCCCAGCGCCACCAGGTCCAGCAGCTCGGCAAGGTTCGGGATCGCTATCCCCTGCTGCTCAAACCAGCCCACATCGCGCAGATGGGTGCGCATGGCCAGCATCAGGTAAAATGCCACCCCCACCCCAGCCAGGGATTTGGACGGAAAGGTACAGTCCGCCAGGTTAGGGTTGATGATAGCCTCTGCGGCAGGCAGCACATCGCCGGGCAGGTGGTGATCGGTCACCAGCACCGGGATCCCCAGTTCATGGGCCCGGGCCACGCCGCTGTGAGACGAGATCCCGTTATCCACGGTCATGATTACCTCGGCACCGCGGGCGTGGGCCTGATCAACCACTTCCGGGCTAAGCCCGTAGCCGTCTTCAAAACGGTTTGGCACCAGGAAGCTAATCCGCTGGCCGCCCATGGCGCGCAGCGCCAGCACGCTTAATGCGGTACTGGTGGCGCCATCGGCATCGAAATCCCCGACTATCATGATATGGCGCTGGTGTTGCAGCGCGTCATGCAGTAACGCGACGGCGCTCTCAATCCCATTAAGCTGCTGCCAGGGCAGCATCCCTTTGACACTGCGCTCCAGGTCCGCCGCGCTCAACACGCCACGGCTGGCATAAATACGTTTCAGGATCGGTGCAAGCGTGTCTGGCAGGGCCGCCGCGTCATTGACGACCCGGCGGCGAAGTTGTGTTTTTTGTTCCACCCGTTACCGACCACCCGCTGACGCTTTACGATGATTATCAAGAAACTCTTTCAGCTCTTTCGGCCCCTGATAACCCGGGATCATGGTGCCGTCATTCAGCACGATGGCCGGGGTGCCCTGGATGCCGAACTGAATACCCAGCTGGTAGTGGCTGGCGAGATTAATAGCGCAGCTGGCCGCCGCCACTTTGCCGTCTTTCATGGCGGTATCGAAGGCTTTATTGCTGTCTTTCGCACACCAGACCGCTTTCATGTCCTGCTCCGCCTGGCTGTTCAGCCCCTGGCGCGGGAAGGCCAGATAACGCACGGTGATCCCCAGCGCGTTGTAGTCCGCCATCTCTTCGTGCAGTTTGTGGCAGTAGCCACAGGTGATGTCGGTAAACACGGTGACCGTGTATTTTTCATTCGGGGCTTTGTAGATGATCATCTCTTTTTCCAGCCCGTTCAGTTTGCCCATCAGCAGCTGGTTAGTGACGTTCACCGGTTGTTTCCCGCTGACATCGTACAGCGGCCCCTGAAGGACGTGCTTGCCGTCTTCAGTCACATACAGAATGCCGCTATCGGTCAATACGGTCTTCATGCCGGCCAGTGGCGCTGGCTGGATCTCCGGATTGGCGACCCCTAAACGGCTCAGCGCCTGTTTGATGGCGGCATCATCAGCGTGGGCAATACCGGAAACTGTTGTTGCCAGCAGGGCCAGCAGTAATACACCTTTTTTCATTCTGTCATCCTTTTGAGTTGATCCGGCACTCACGCTCGCGGGTGGTGCTGTTGATGTAGCTGGCGCAATCGCTCGGTCGCCACATGGGTATAAATTTGTGTTGTGGACAGGTCACTATGCCCAAGCAACATCTGAACCACACGTAAATCGGCACCATGATTAAGCAAATGGGTGGCGAAGGCATGGCGCAAAACGTGCGGCGAGAGCTTTTCGCTGTCGATACCCGCCAGCGTCGCATAATGTTTAATCCGATGCCAGAAGGTCTGGCGGGTCATTTGTCTGGCCCGGTTGCTGGGGAACACCACGTCGAGTGACTGGCCGTTAAGCAGCCAGGGACGGCCATATTCCAGGTAATTCTCCAGCCAGTAGACCGCCTCCTCACCAAGGGGCACCAGGCGCTCTTTATTGCCTTTGCCGATTACCCGCACCACCCCCTGGCGCAGGCTGATGTCGCTCATCACCAGGCCAACCAGTTCCGAGACGCGCAGCCCGGTGGCATAGAGCAGCTCCAGCATGGCTTTATCGCGCAGTTCAATGGGCTGATCCACCACCGGGGCCTGGAGCAGGCGCTCTACCTGGGCCTCAGAGAGATCTTTCGGCAGCCGCTGGGGCAATTTTGGTGAAGACAACAGCGCACTGGGATCGTCAGGGCGCAATTTTTCCCGGTACAGGTACTGGAACAGACGGCGCAGCGCACTCAGTAGCCGGGCTGAACTGGTGGCCTTATAGCCCCCTTCCAGGCGCTCTGCCAGCAGTTGTTGTAAATCATCCGCCTGGACCGTCAGCAAATCGCGCTGGTGGTGATGCAGCCAGTCGAGGGTCATGGTCAGATCGCGCCGGTAGGCGCTTAAGGTATTTTCTGCCAGGTTGCGCTCCAGCCAGAGCGTATCGAGGAATTGTTCAATACAGGCAAGATCTTGCTGTTTTTCTTGCGCTATCGCTTGCTCAACGTCCCGCTCCACGGTCGCCTCCTGATTGTGTTGATTGTGCTCATTATGCCTGAAGAGTGCCATGATCTGGTACACTGCCCGCCATGCGTGAGACGAGTTGAGTTTTTTACCCTATGAAAATTGGCCTGTTTTATGGTTCCAGCACCTGTTACACCGAAATGGCGGCGGAGAAAATCCGCGATATCATCGGCCCGGAGCTGGTGACCCTGCATAATCTTAAAGACGACAGCCCGGCGTTAATGGAACAGTATGATGTGCTGATCCTCGGTATTCCGACATGGGACTTTGGCGAACTTCAGGAAGACTGGGAAGCTATCTGGGATCAGTTGGCCGGGCTTACGCTGGCCGGTAAAATTGTCGCACTGTACGGTATGGGCGATCAACTGGGTTACGGCGAATGGTTCCTTGATGCCCTGGGAATGCTACACGATAAGCTCGCCCCGCTGGGGGTTAATTTTATTGGTTACTGGCCCACCGACGGCTATGAATTTACCAGTAAAAAACCGGTGGTTGCCGACGGTGAGCTGTTTGTGGGCCTGGCGCTGGATGAGACCAACCAGTACGACCTGAGCGACGAGCGGCTGCAAACCTGGTGCGAACAAATCCTCGGGGAAATGGCAGAGCGCTTTAGCTAACGCCAGCCCTTCAGATGACACAAAAACACCCCGCTTTATGCGGGGTGTTTTTTCAGGATAGTATATGTGGCAAAAGCACCGCTCCGATCATAGTCGACCGAAACCACAGTGTGTACATCCTGAGGGGGAATGTCTACGGCATGAATCGTTGCTGGAAAGGAAAGAAATATCACCGTGCTGGTTGTAAAAGCCCGTAATTATACTGACCAGCCATTTGCATGTCAAGCAAAACATTTAACATACTCCTTATTTTTCAACATGTTAAATAAAAACCGCCACGTCCGGGCGGCATCAGCACAGGGTTGTAAACCGGGGGGCCGGGATTGAGATTTTCGGTAGTAACAATGGGGAGAGATAGTAAGGAATGGCGGGCGGTTAGCGCAGTGAAGTATTGTGATTTTTGCCTTAGGGAAGCGGTGTTAAGCGTTCAGATCGCGCCAGAACATAGCAACCAGGCATTATCCTGCGGCCTATAGCGATAGCGGAAACAAGACAATAAAAAACCCCGCCATCAGGACGGGGTTTGCATATCATTATTGGCCAGAACCTGGCGCAACTCGCGCCACTCTTCCTGGTCGAGGCTGTCGGCGGCTATCCACAAATAGTGGCGCCGGGCGGTGGCAACATCGCGCAGGCGCAGTAATATGCCACTGCGAATAACCCAGGGTTTTCCCTGAATCTGCCAGTCCCGCTCCTGCCAGCGTACGCGCTGATTTTCCAGCAGTTTAATCACCCCATGACGGGCGTTAATTCGCCGCTGGCTGCGTACGCAGTCCAGCACCACCAGCGACAACAACAACAGCCATACCGGCAGATAGTTCAGGGGCCAGGGAAGCAGCAGCACTACCGCCGCCACAACACCGTGGAGCAGTAATGAAAGCCATTGTGCGCGCCAGGAGACGCGTAATTCAGATTGCCACAGGGCCACGTTCCCGGTTCCGTTGCTGGATCAAAGCAATCATATGCTGGAGTTCAGCATCCGCGGGTTTACCGTGATTCATCAGCCAGTTGAATAAGTCTGGATCGTCACATTCCAGCAGGCGGATAAAGGTCTGTTTATCGCCATCACTAAGGGTGTCATACTCATGCTCGAAAAACGGCATGATGGAAATATCCAGTTCGCGCATTCCGCGGCGACAGGCCCAGTGGATACGGGCTTTGTTATTGATATCCATGAAATCCATCCTGTGTAATTACCTGGTCTGGCCGCTAGTGTAACGTGTTTTACGTTTCAGCATCAGGCAATGTTACTGATTAGTTTATTTTTTCCCTTACCCCCGGCGCCCTTATCCTCCGGGGTTTATCGGCTAACGGCACAAATCGCATGATGAAAGCATTTGCAATGGCAGGTGCCTATTTTACCATTAGGTCAACAATCTGTTGTGTAACCGGAGCTTTTCTATGGCACTCACCCCATTTCCTGCGCGACAACCCGCTGATGCCGGGCATCTCCCTCTGACGCTTATCTCACTCGACGCGTGGGCGCTGTCAGTTATCAGCGGCCCGGACAGTGAAAAATATCTCCAGGGACAAGTCACCGCGGATGTCACCCAGCTTACCGCAGAACAACATCTACTGACGGCACACTGCGATGCTAAAGGAAAAATGTGGAGTAATTTGCGCATTTTCAGGCATGGCAGTGATTTTTTCTGGATTGAGCGCCGCAGCGTTCAGCAAAGCCAGTTGGCGGCGCTGAAGAAATACGCCGTCTTTTCCAAAGTCACCATCAGCGCCGACGACTCCCGGGTCATGATCGGCGTGGCCGGGCACCAGGCCCGTGAAGCCCTGGCCGGGATCTTCCCTTCTCTGCCGGACGCCACCACCCAGGTCACCCACAGCGATGACACCACCCTGCTGTGGTTTGGCCTGCCGGCAGAACGCTTCCTGGTTATCACCCGCGAAGAGGTTGCCACCCAGATGGTTGCCGCATTGCAGGACAGCGCCCAACTTAACAACAGCGAGCAGTGGCTGGCGCTGAATATCGAAGCGGGGCTACCGGTTATCGACGAGCCCAACAGCGCCCAGTTAATTCCTCAGGCCACCAATATCCAGGCCCTCGGGGGGATCAGCTTTAAAAAAGGCTGTTACACCGGCCAGGAAACCGTGGCCCGGGCGAAATTCCGCGGGGCGAATAAGCGCGCACTCTGGACCCTGGCAGGTCGCGCCAGCCGGGTGCCGGCAGCGGGTGAAGATCTGGAACTGAAACTGGGCGACAACTGGCGCCGTACCGGGACGGTACTGGCGGCGGTCATGCTGGAAAACGATCGCCTGGAAGTCCAGGTGGTGATGAACAACGACATGGCGCCGGACAGCGTATTCCGGGTGCGTGACGATGCCAGCGGCAACCTGACTATCCAGCAGTTGCCCTACTCACTGGCGGAAGAAGAATAACCGCGCCGTAACGGCGTAATGAAAAACCGGGGCTGTGGGCCCCGGTTGATTTTTTATAACGTCTCGCCATTGCTGGCGATAACATTTTTATACCAGTCAAAGCTCTTCTTACGGGAGCGGGACATATCCCCGGTGCCGTCGTCATGCTTGTTGACGTAGATAAACCCATAGCGCTTACTGTACTGCCCGGTGGTGAAGGATACGCAGTCAATGCAACCCCAGGGGGTGTAGCCCATCAGATCAACCCCGTCGTAAGTCACGGCTTTGATCATCTCGTCAATATGGGCACGCAGGTAATCAATGCGGTAATCGTCGTTAATGCTGCCGTCCGCTTCCACCTTGTCATAAGCACCAAAGCCGTTTTCAACAATAAACAGCGGCTTCTGGTAGCGCTCATACAGTTCACACAGTGAATAACGCAGGCCTACCGGGTCAATCTGCCAGCCCCAGTCAGACGCCTTCACATGGGGGTTCGGCACGCTGCCTTCAAACCCGGAAATCGCATCGCCGCTGCCGCCAGACGCCTGCACGGCATTGGTCATGTAGTAGCTGAGGCCCAGATAATCGCAGGTGCCTTCACGCAGGATCTGCGCGTCACCGTCTTCCATCTGGATGGTAAAACCGCGGCGTTCCCACTCATTGAGCACATAAGACGGGTAGTAACCCCGTAGCTGCACATCGGTGAACACATAACGCTCACGCATCGACTCCTGCGCAAACATCACATCGTCCGGTTTGCAGGAGAACGGGTACAGCGCCACCATCGCCAGCATACAACCCACTTGCATCTCCGGGTTAATGCGGCGCGCCGCCTTCACGGCCAGCGCGCTGGCCACAAACTGGTGGTGCAGCACCTGGTACATGGTCTCTTCCGGGTTGTCATGCTCGGTGAACACCACCCCGGAGCAGCAGTAGCCAAACAGCGGCGCACGCCAGTTACGCTGGTTATTGATCTCGTTAAAGGTCATCCAGTATTTCACTTTGTGCTTGTAGCGCTCGAACACCACTTCAGCAAAGCGGGCGAAGAAGTCCACCACTTTGCGGTTGGTCCAGCCGCCGTACTCCTGCACCAGATGCAGCGGCATCTCAAAGTGAGACAGGGTGATGACTGGCTCAATGTTGTACTTGAGCAACTCATCGAACATGTCGTCATAAAACTTCAGCCCTGCTTCGTTGGGCTGCTGCTCGTCACCCAGCGGGAAGATCCGCGTCCAGGCAATGGAGGTGCGGAAACACTTAAACCCCATTTCGGCAAACAGTTTGATGTCTTCTTTGTAGTGGCCGTAAAAATCGACGGCTTCATGGTTGGGGTAGTATTTATCGGCGTCCACCTCGCGGGTTATCTCACGCGGGACACCGTGGGCGCCGCCGGTCAGCACATCACAAATACTCGGGCCTTTGCCCCCCTGGTTCCAGCCACCTTCCACCTGGTGCGCCGCCACCGCGCCACCCCATAAAAAGTCTTTTGGCAGAGTCAATTTTTTCATCGTCAGGCTCCCTGGACAGGATGTTAAATAGTCACCGCTCGTTTGAGCTGTAATCGGATAACTGGAGTCTAACAAAGCAAAATGAAATGTCACGATATAACAAATCACCCCTCAGGTAATTTGTTACACCGAAAAAACACCCTGTTATTTAATAACGATTTTACGCCATTTTTTTAGCAAGTTTACGCCCCAGGGTTTCCAGTATATATATTACCGGAATTTGAGTGGTAATATCGTAAACGCCGCCAACGCGGGTTTGGGGAATATGCCAGGAGAGGTTAAAATCCGCCAGTCTGGCGAGGGCGGAATTATCATGACTGGTGATCGACATCACCTTGCAGTTATGCAGGCTGAACTGGCTGGCAAAGCGCAGTATCTCTGCAGTCTCACCGGAGACAGACAGCACAATCGCCAGCGCATTTTTTGCCATATCGTTGCTCACCGGGAAATAAGGATCATCAATATGGTTACTGAATTTACCGACATTAGAAAAGAAGCGCGCACCATATTTTGCCAGGGCGCCTGATGTACCCGCACCAACAAATATCACCCGCTCTGAACTTAATATAATATCAACAGCATTATCGAGCAGGTTTTCAAACTCATCATTGCTGACACTTTTAAAAAAACTAATTATCTCGCTGGTGCCAAAATGGCTATCCAGTGGCTCATCCTGTTCGAGATATAATTTAAAACGAACGCGAAATTCAGAATAACCATCACAATGTAGTTTGCGACAAAAGCGCAGTACCGTGGTGGTGGAAACCCCGGCCGCTTCTGCCAGCTCGCGAATGGTCATGTACATCACCTTATCGCGATTTTTAATCACATAGTTGTAAACCATCATTTCCAGCCCGTTCAGGCTGGCAATGGCGGCGTGGGTAAACATTGTCACGTACCGATTCCCTGTTATCGTCCGGTGCCTGGCTCAGCGTAGCCAGCCCTGGTCCCGGGCGGAGTATAATTGCTGTTCAACATAGTCCCACAGTGCTGGCAGGGTTTGCGCCACATGGGCATTACGGGACAGCACTTGCTCCAGCGCGATGTCATTCTCCCGCCAGCTTTGTCCTTCATTGTGTAGATTCTGGATAACCGGCAGCAGCCTGTCCAGCGCACCGGCAAAACGGGCTTCCGCCGTGGTGCCTGCTTCATACTCTTCCCAGAGCGCCAGAAATCGCGCCGACTGCGCCGCCGGAAGCAACCCGAATATACGCCGGGCCGCTGCCGCTTCCCGTTCGGCAACGGCAGCCCGCCCGGCCAGATCGTAAACCAGAACATCCCCCACGTCGATTTCGACAATATCGTGCACTAATGCCATCTCGATCACCCGGCTAATAGTGGTCCCTTCGGGAGCCCAGGGGGCGAGGCTCATGGCCGCCATCGCAAAATGCCAGCTGTGTTCCGCCGAGTTCTCATGGCGGCCGTGGTTTAGCAGACGGGTGCGGCGGGTAACCCGTTTCAGGGCGTCCAGCTCCATTAAAAAGCCGATAGTTTGTTGCAGAGGATCGTTATTCACCAGGATGTCATCTCGCTACGTCATAATACTGTTAAAGAAGTTATCACAGCCGGTTGTCGGACGGGTTACATCAGTTCACAATATTATTTTAGCTAACAGGTGTTCACTGGAATCATTCTCAGTTAGGCTAGTGAATGTAATTTCTGTTCCGGCTTCCCGGAGGGAGCACAATGATCCGTAAGCCATTAATTGCACAAGGATATTCTCTGGCTGAGGAGATAGCCAACAGTATCAGTCACGGTATTGGTCTGGTATTCGGTATTGTCGGGCTGGTGTTATTGCTGGTTCAGGCAATAGATACCAATGCCGGCGCAACCGCCATTACCAGTTATAGCCTGTACGGCGGCAGCATGATCCTGCTGTTTCTGGCCTCAACCCTGTATCACGCCATTCCGCACCAGCGGGCCAAACCCTGGCTAAAAAAATTCGACCACTGCGCTATTTACCTGCTGATTGCCGGGACTTATACCCCGTTTTTGCTGGTGGGGCTGAACTCGCCGCTGGCAAAAGGGCTGATGATCGTCATCTGGAGCCTGGCGTTGCTGGGGATCCTGTTTAAGCTCACCATTGCCCACCGCTTTAAGATACTGTCGCTGGTGACCTATCTGGTGATGGGCTGGCTGTCGCTGATTGTGGTCTACCAGCTGGCAATCAAACTCTCAATAGGCGGGGTCACCCTGTTGGCGGCAGGCGGTGTCGTCTACTCGCTGGGGGTTATTTTTTACGTCTGTAAACGCATTCCCTATAACCACGCCATCTGGCACGGTTTTGTGCTGGGGGGCAGCGTGTGCCACTTCCTGGCCATTTATCTGTATATCAGCTAATCCCCGGGGGGCCTCTGCCCCCGGCAATTATTTCCCTCCCGCCATATCAATAATACTGCCGGTCACATAAGACGCTTTACTGCTCAGCAGCCAGGCTATCGCCTCGGCCACTTCTTCCGGGCGGCCACCGCGCTGCATAGGGAGTGACGGGCCAACCCGGTCCACCCGGCCTGGTTCACCGCCGCTGGCGTGCATGTCGGTGTAGATAAACCCCGGTCTGACCCCGTTAACCCGGATGCCCTGGGCTGCCACCTCCAGGGAGAGCCCCACCGTCAGCGTATCAACCGCCCCCTTGGAGGCCGCGTAATCCAGATATTCCCCGGCAGCCCCCAGCCGGGCGGCGGCGGAAGAAACATTCACAATCGCCCCGCCCTGGCCACCGTGCTGGTAGGACATGTGCTTTACCGCCTCCCGGCAGCAGAGGAAGTAGCCGGTCACGTTAGTGGCAAGCACGGCATTAATCCGCGCGGCGCTCAGTTGTTCAATCGTTCCCTGGCTGAACAGGACCCCGGCGTTATTGACCAGTGCTGTCAGGGATTCTTCCTGATGATCGAGGGTAGCAAACAGCCCGTTGACCTGCGCTTCATTGCTGATATCCCCCTGGATACAAAACGCCCGCCCGCCTTTGCTGATAATTTCGGCCACGACCGCTTCCGCGGCGGCATGATTTTCCCGGTAGTTCACCACCACGGTGTAGCCTTCCCGGCCCAGTTGCAGCGCCGTTGCCTTGCCAATCCCCCGGCTCCCGCCGGTTGCCAGTGCCATCGCCATTATCCTGGCTCCTCAGTGGCTAACATTGTTGCTATTTACCCTGGATGCAGTCAGGGGTTTTTGCCACTTTTTAATCCCCGGGCGCGCCATCAACAGGGCGGGCGGCCAGCATTGCCGCCCCTCTGGCGCCATTAAATGCCGATGACGAGGCGGCGATAAACCGCACCCGGTTTCCGGGCAGCGGCTGGCGCACATGCTGTCGAATATGCGCAATAAAATACCCGCGCGGAAATGACGGCATATCCATCACACCGCCGCCGAGGATCACCGCATCCGGATCAAACAAATTAATGGCCGTGGCGATGGACTGGGCCCCGCGCACTAGCATTAACTGGATAGCTGGCTCATCGACCGCATAGCGGAACAGCTCACCAAGGGGGTAATCCCGCGCGGCCTGATGATACCAGCGGGCCATCGCCCGGCCGGAGCACAGCGTTTCAAGGCACCCCGGGTTACCGCAGGTGCAGGTTTGCTGCGGGTCACCCAGCGGGATATGCCCCAGCTCCCCCGCCGCACCGTGGGCGCCGGTCCAGGGCTCCCCCTGTAGCCAGGCGGCAAAGCCCATGCCGGTGCCCAGATAGGCCCCCAGTACCACCTGCCGCTCAAGGCGGTTTTCCGCCACGTCCCAGCGCAGTTGCAGGTTCACATCGCGATAAAACGCCACCGGGCAGCCAAGGGACTGTTCCAGCCTCCCGGCCAGCCCGTCAAAGGCATGCTCCGCCAGCGCCAGATTCGGGGCGGAAACTACCGTGCGCCGGTCTTTCGCCACCAGCGCCGGGAAGCCCATCACCAGCCCGGTGCAGCGCGCCCCGAGCCGGGATAACTGCCCGGTAATAAGATTCGCCACGCCACGGGCAATTCCGTCCCGGATCACCGTGGCGGTGGGTTGCTGTGTGCTGTACACCAGCGCACCCTGGGGATCTTGCAGGCAGAGCCGGAGATGGGTGGCCCCCATGTCCACCCCGGCAACCAGGCCACGCGCCCCCTGTGGCCCCGCGCTAGGAAACGGCCGCATTGTGTAATACCTGTCGGGCGTGGTTTATCTCTGCGCGCATCAGCTCCCAGGCGTGGCTAAGATCGTCACTGCGATTAAACAGGCCTGAGGAGCCAACAATCAGCACATCGGCGCCGGCACCGATCAGCGGCAACCAGGTAGCGGTATTGCAGGAGCCGTCCACTTCAATCTCATAGCCCAGCCCTTCCCGGGTGCGCCAGTTTTTGAGTTCCGTGATTTTATTAAGCATCTCGCGGATAAACGGCTGGCCGGCAAAGCCCGGGTCAACCGTCATCACGGTAACTTTATCCGCGTAGTGCAGATAGTATTTCATCACCTCCGGGGAGGTTTCCGGGTTAATAATCAGCCCCACTTTCATCCCCCGTTCACGAATGTGGCCAATCAGCCGGAACGCCTGGCCGTTCAGGGTCTCGGGGTGGAGCGTCAGCATCTGCGCCCCGGCCTCCGCCAGCGGCGCTATGTAATCCTGGGGGCGGGTGACCATCAGGTGGCAATCCAGCGGCAGGGTCGCCAGCTTGCTGACCTGGCTGACAAAAAACGGCGACAGGGTAAGGTTCGGCACAAAGTGGCCGTCCATAATATCGAGATGAAAATAGTCCGCATGGCAGTTGAGGAATTCAATTTGCGATCTGAAATCCGCCAGATCCATGCACATCAGCGAAGGGGAAATTTTCATTATCACTCCTGTGGTTGGTGTTATTTACTGATCAGCCGATCCAGTGCGACAGCGGCAATAATCAGGCCCCCCATCACCACCAGTTGGTAATAGGTCTGGACCTGGAGAATGTTTAATCCGTTATTGATGGTGCCGATGATAAGCCCGCCAATCACCACCGAGAAAATACGCCCCTTGCCGCCAAAGAAGCTGGTGCCGCCAATAATGGCGCTGGCAATGGCGTAGGTTTCAAACCCCATTCCGGCCAGTGGTTCCGCCGCCCCCAGTCGCGCCGTGGACACTACCCCCGCCAGGCCTGCGCAAATGCCGGAAATAACAAACACCACCAGCATGTGGAACTTCACATCGATACCGGAATAAAACGCCGATGATTTATTGCCGCCGAGGGCATAAATATTGCGCCCCAGGCGGGTGTGGGTGGTCATAAACCACAACAGGCCGGCAATCAGCAGGGCAAAAATCACCGGTACCGGAATACCCAATACGCTGGCGGCGAAGAAGTTCACAAACTCAAAAGAGAAGCCATACACCGAATTGGCATCGGAGATAACCAGGGTAACACCACGGAAAATCGCATTGGTGCCGAGGGTGATAATAAAGGGGTGCAGCCCGGTCCAGTTGACCAGGCAGCCATTAATCGCCCCCAGTAGCCCTCCCACCAGCACACCGCCGACCAGGGCGGCGAGTACCGGGTCCCAGCCTGCCAGCATCAGTTTGGCGGTCACCATGCCCGACAGGGCGAGGATCGCCCCGACGGACAGATCGATCCCGGCCACCAGGATGGCAAAAAACTCGCCCATGCCGATCAGTACCGTGACCGCACTCTGCACCAGGATTTGGGTGAGATTATTACCGGTCAGAAAATATTCCGGGGAGAGGCTGCCAAAAATAGCCACAATAATCGCAAGGATAAAAAAGGTGCCGTACTGGTCCCAGAAGCGGGCAAAACTAAGCCCGGATACGCCGTCAGACGTCGGTTTTACGTTTGCGGGAGTGCCCATGCCATGATCTCCTCTTCGCTGATATCGGGGCGGTTAGTCAGGGTGTGTGTTAGCTGCCCGGCGCAAAACACCGCAATGCGATCGCAGACCGCAATAATTTCCGGCAGCTCGGAAGAAACCATCAGGATCACTTTTCCCTCGCGGGCCAGTTGGCGCATTACCCGGTAAATTTCTGCTTTGGCCCCCACATCAATGCCGCGGGTGGGCTCATCAAAAATAATGACCTGCGGGGTACAGCATAACCAGCGGGAAATCAGCACCTTCTGCTGGTTACCGCCAGACAACTCGCCAATGTTTTGCCCCAGTGAGTGGCACTTCAGCCCCAGTAGCTGGCGCTGGTGTTGCGCCTGAGCCTGCTCCTCCCTGCGGTTAATTAACCCCAGGGCGCCTTTATAGCCCCCCTGCTTCAGGCTGTGGCTGATGGCCATATTCTGGGCAATGGAAAAGTTGGCAAAAATCCCGGTTTCCCGGCGGTTCTCAGTGATGTAGGCCATGCCCTTCTTCAGCGCATCCAGCGGGGAGCGCGGGGTGATCAGCGTGCCGTTCAGCCGGATTTCACCGCTGCTGCGCTTATCTACCCCAAACAGGCAGTTCATCAGCTCCGTGCGCCCTGCCCCCACCAGCCCGGCGAAGCCTAAAATCTCACCGCGCCTGACGCTAAAAGAGATATTGCGCACCCGTCGTTTATCGCGGCTGGTAACCTGCGTAACCTCAAGGGCTACGGGGGCATCATCCCCGGGAGGCTGGCGCGAACCGCTGCGCGGCGCTACGTCCCGGCCCACCATCAGCCGGACAATATCGTTATTGGTCACCGCGTTCACCATGCCGCTACACACCGTGTTGCCGTCTTTCATAACCGTATAGCGGTCGCAAATTCGCCGGATCTCTGCCAGCTTGTGGGAGATATACACAATGGCTGTCCCCTCGCTGCGCAGCTGGCGCATAATCAGGAACAAATAGTCCACTTCGTTATTGGTTAATGACGAGGTGGGTTCATCCATAATAATGACCCGGGCATCGAGCATCAGTGTTTTGGCTATTTCGAGCATTTGCTTATGGCCAATTGCCAAATTACGCACTTTCTCATCCAGCGACACATGTAGCCCAACCCGTAATAACATCATGGCTCCCCGGCGGCGCATTTCAGGCCAGTTAATCATCTTAATTCCGCCACAACGTTTAGTCAGATGGCGGCCAATATAGAGATTCTCCAGTACGCTCAGTTCATCAATAACACTTAACTCTTGATAAATAATACCGATACCCTGCTCTGCCGCCTGCTTATGATCAAGCTGGCGGTATTCGTTATTATTAATCGTGATAACTCCGCGGCTCGGAGAATAAATACCGGATAATATTTTCATCAATGTCGATTTACCGGCGCCATTCTCCCCAAGCAGGGCGTGGATCTCCCCGGGGTAAATATTCAAATCGACAGAGGTTAATGCGTGAACCGGACCAAAAGGCTTACCGATCCCCGCCATTGAAATATAAGGCGTGGTCATAATGGGCCCTCATAATAGGCAGCACAGGCTGCCGGAGTATTGCGCCAGGGGTTAGCCGTCGGTGGCGTTACGGGTTACCAGCAGGGAGTCTACCGTCTCGGATACCGGCTGGCCCTCCCGGGGAATGGGCTTACCGGACTGCGCCGCGTTGACCAGCATTTTCAGCCCGGTGGCGCCGATCCCCTGGGGGTCCTGGGCGACGGTGGCGGTCATCATGCCGCTGGCCACCATCTTGCGCGCTTCGGGGATACCATCGGTGCCGATCACCATAATCTCCCCGGTTTTCCCGGCATTGGCCACCGCCTGGGCAACCCCCATCGCCATGGTGTCATTGGCGCAGTAGAAGGCTTTAAGCCCCGGGTTGCGCTGCAATACATTGGTAGCAACGTCGAGGGCTTTGATGCGATCCCAGTCCGCCGGCTGGCTGGCCACCAGTTTTATCTGGCGCTGCTGCGTAAAGGCCGCATTCGCGCCGCTGCGCCGGGCCTCCCCTGAGGCATTCCCCGCTTTACCTTCAATAATAGCCACCTCGCCCCCCGCGTCCCCGAGGGCGTTAATAATATATTCCGCCCCCTTAGCACCGACGGCAACATTATCAGTGGTGACAAAGCCTTCAATATTCCCCCCGGCTTTACTGAGATTTTCCATATCAATTTTCTCATCGAGGTTGACCAGGTAAATGCCGTTTTTCCAGGCTTTCGCCACCGGAATAACCAGATTGACCGACGACAATGGCGCAAATGCGATGCCTTTATATTTTTTATTAATTAAATCTTCAAACAGCTGAAGCTGGGACTGGAAATCGCCTTCCGAGGGCGATGCAAAAATATCAACGCTGAACCCCAGGGTTTTGGCTTCGTCCTCAATACCTTTTTTCATATCCACCCAGAACGGGTTAGATAATGTTTTTAATACCACGGCATAGTCTGCGGCGGCCATTACGCTGGCGCTGAGCATCATACCCATAACGGCGCCGCTGAAATATTTCAGATAGTTATTCATCATCATATTCTCACTGTCTGGTTCAGGATTGTGGTGTGGCTCACCCCACCGGGGTGGCGGTGTCTGGATTTATTTCTAAAGTCTAATTACCCCACTGCCAGCGGGGAAACAGGGCAACAATGGCCGCCGTTTTCTGCATATTGGCCGTAGCCTGGGCGGTATCCTGCTGGGCCACAGAAACAAAAAAAGCATCCAGCAGGGTCAACTGTAATATCCGCGCCGATGCATTGCGCCCCAGCAGAGGGGTATCCGGCGCTGGTGAACAAATAATAAAATCAGCCAGCCGGGCGACAGGTGAATGGTGGCTGTGAGTAATGCAGATAACCTGCGCCCCGTTGTCTTTTGCCAGCTTTACCGCGGCGATAAGGTCACTGGTCTGGCCGGAGTGGGTCACCACCAGTACCACGTCCCCGGGCTGGAGCAGCGCCGCGGACATCGCCATCAGGTGCGTGTCACCGTAAGTGTGGCAGCGGATGCCGATGCGCAAAAACTTGTGCTGAATATCGGCACAGATAGCATTCGAACCACCCACCCCGTAAAGATCCCGCTGCTTCGCCTGCCAGAAGCAACGCGCCGCCTGGCGGATCTCTTCGGCATTGACGATCGACTGCCCCTCCATAATGGTGCGCAGGCTGATATTGAACACTTTGTTCACCACATCCTGGGGGGCCTCATCAAAGGCCAGCTCCGCCGGTAGCACCTGTTCAGACTGGACAAAATACGCCCCGATAGCGCTACGCAACTGGCGGAACCCGCTAAACCCCAGCAGTTTGGCAACTTTGACAATCATCGCTTCAGAGACGCCCAGCGCTTCTGCCACCTCTTTGATGGCCGGGCGAGCATTCAGATTACCGGGCACCAGCAGCCAGTCAACAATCCGGCTCTCATTGCCTGTCATCCCCTCCTGGCGCATCCGCAGCCAGGGGGCCAGCCCGATCCCCTGTGGAATTTTGTCCTGCGCTGAATATGCCATCCTCGCCCCTGGTGAAAAAGTAACCTGGCGACTATACAACCATAAGCGGCAGACGAAATATGCAACCGACTTCACAGAAGATTAAATTCAATAAAGTTTTTTATTATTAATAGCTTACGTAAAAATAACACCTTAAATTAAGCCTTAATACACCACCAATAAACAACGCACTACCTTCCCGCTATAACGTACAAAAATCGACGCATCGCTATTGTTTACCGCCGCAGTTATCCCTAAGAATCCGTTATTCCGGCGCCGGTTCTCTGGCGCATTCCTCAGACATTTCTTCACAGTGGCGATTGATTCGTGAAGCCGACACTCAAGGAGGCACCATGCAAACACTGGCGATTGGCTGCGACCATGTCGGACTTTCCCTGAAGGCCGCCATTGTGGCCCATCTGATCGAAAACGGGTTTACGGTGATGGATAAAGGCACCACATCCGCCACCCGGACCGATTACCCCCACTATGCCCGGGCCGTTTCCCTGGCGGTGGCCAGTGGTGAAGCCGATGGCGGTATCTTGATCTGCGGCACCGGGGTGGGGATGGCGATTGCCGCCAACAAAGTGGCCGGTATCCGGGCGGTAGTGTGTAGCGAGCCCTATTCCGCGCAGCTATCCCGCCAGCACAATGACAGCAATATTCTGGCGTTTGGCGCCCGGGTGGTGGGGGATGCGTTAGCGAAGATGATTGTGGACGGCTGGCTGGGGGCGACCTTTGAAGGTGGGCGCCATCAGGCCCGGGTGGATGCCATCAGCGGCGGGCCAGGTAATACGGAGATGGCGTCATAATAATAAACAAGGGCGCCGCAGCGCCCTGTTATCCTACGGGTAATAACTACTGGTATTCGCTCATCGGCACGCAGGCACAGAACAGATGACGGTCACCATAAACATCATCAAGGCGTTTTACCGTCGGCCAGTATTTATTGCTGATGCCCGCCGGGAACACCGCCAGCTCGCGGCTGTAGGGGTGTGCCCACTCGCTGACCAGCTCCTGCTGAATATGCGGCGCATTGACCAGCGGGTTATCCTCCAGCGGCCATTCCCCGGCAGCCACCCGATCCATCTCACTGCGGATAGCCAGCATCGCGTCGATAAAGCGATCCAGCTCCGCTTTGCTTTCGGATTCGGTAGGCTCCACCATCAGGGTACCCGCCACCGGGAAAGACATGGTTGGCGCATGGAAGCCAAAATCAATCAGCCGCTTGGCAATATCCAGCTCACTGATGCCGGTTTGCTCTTTCAGCGGGCGAATGTCGAGAATACATTCGTGGGCCACATAGCCGTTATCGCCGGTGTACAGCACCGGATACGCCCCTTTCAGGCGGGTGGCAATGTAGTTGGCATTGAGGATAGCCACCTGGCTGGCTTTTTTCAGCCCTTCGGCGCCCATCATGCGAATGTACATCCAGCTAATCGGTAAAATCGACGCACTGCCAAACGGTGCGGCGGATACCGCCCCTTGCTGGGTGAGCATCTCGTCAATCTGCACCACGCTGTGGCCCGGCACAAACGGGGCCAGGTGTGCTTTCACGCCTATAGGCCCCATGCCCGGGCCGCCACCGCCGTGGGGAATACAGAAGGTTTTATGCAGGTTCAGGTGCGACACATCCGCCCCGATATGGCCCGGGGAGGTGATCCCCACCTGGGCATTCATATTGGCCCCGTCCAGATACACCTGGCCGCCAAACTGGTGCACGATGTCGCACACCTCGCGGATGGTCTCTTCGTACACCCCGTGGGTGGACGGATAGGTCACCATAATGCAGGACAACTGCGCCGCCGACTGTTCAGCTTTGGCCCGCAGATCGTCAAGATCAATGTTGCCCTGTTTATCACAGGCCACCACCACAACCTGCATCCCGGCCATTTGTGCCGATGCCGGGTTAGTGCCGTGGGCAGAGCTGGGGATCAGGCAGATATCGCGCTGGGCCTGATTGCGGCTGGCATGGTAGCGGCGGATAGCCAGCAGACCGGCATACTCCCCCTGCGCCCCGGAGTTTGGCTGCATGCACAGCGCGTCATAACCGGTCAGCTTAACCAGCCAGTCAGACAGCTGGGCTATCATCTGGTGATACCCCTCGGCCTGATCCGCCGGGCAGAACGGGTGCAGTTCCGCAAACTCCGGCCAGGTGATAGGGATCATCTCCGCCGCGGCGTTCAGCTTCATGGTGCAGGAGCCCAGCGGGATCATTGCCTGGTTAAGGGCCAGATCTTTGCGCTCCAGGCTGTGCATATAGCGCATCATCTCGGTTTCGCTGTGGTAGCGGTTGAATACCGGATGGGTAAGGATAGCGTCATCGCGCAGCATCGCCGCCGGTACCGAGCGGCTGTCCAGGGCAACGTCTTGATCCAGCGCGTCGATATCCGGGCTGTGGCCGTCCCCCAGTAACACCGCAAACAGGCTGGCAATATCTTCGCGGGTGGTGGTTTCATCCAGGGTGATGCCCACGGCGTTGTGGATATCGCTGCGCAGGTTGATGTGGCCGGCTTGCGCCCGGGCCAGCACCGCGGCTTTGTCCGCCACCTCAACGCACAGGGTATCAAACCAGCTATCGTGGCGCAGGCTCAGCCCCTGGTGGCGTAACCCGGCGGCGAGGATATCCGCAAAGCGGTGAATACGCTGGGCGATGCGCCGCAGCCCCTGAGGGCCATGATAGACCGCGTACAGGCTGGCGATATTGGCCAGCAGCACCTGGGAAGTACAAATGTTCGAGTTGGCTTTCTCGCGGCGGATATGCTGCTCGCGGGTCTGCATCGCCATGCGCAGCGCGGTCTGCCCGGCGGCATCTTTCGACACCCCGATGATCCGGCCCGGCATTGAGCGTTTATATTCATCACGGCTGGCGAAGAACGCCGCGTGCGGGCCACCGTAGCCCATCGGCACGCCAAAGCGCTGGGCGGAGCCAAAGACAATATCGGCCCCCTGCTTACCCGGCGCGGTCAGCAATACCAGCGTCATCAAGTCTGCCGCCACGCTGACCACCACTTTACGGGCTTTCAGCTCAGTAATCAGGGCGCGGTAATCGTGTACTTCACCGGTGGTGCCCACCTGCTGCAACAGCACGCCAAACAGATCCTGGTGGTCGAGCACTTTAGCCGCATCATCGACGATAACGTCAAAACCGAACGTTTCAGCACGGGTGCGCACCACATCCAGGGTCTGGGGGTGAACATCGGCCGCCACAAAGAAGCGGTTGGCCCCTTTCAGTTTGCTGACGCGTTTGGCCATCGCCATCGCTTCGGCGGCGGCGGTCGCTTCATCCAGTAATGATGCCGAGGCAATGTCCAGCCCGGTCAGATCGAGGGTCACCTGCTGGAAGTTCAGTAACGCTTCCAGCCGCCCCTGGGACACTTCCGGCTGATACGGGGTATACGCGGTATACCAGCCGGGGTTTTCCAGCATATTGCGCAGAATAACCGGCGGTGTGTGCACCGCGGTGTAACCCATCCCAATATAGGTTTTAACCCGTTTATTGCGCCCGGCGATGGCTTTCAGCTCTGCCAGCGCGGCAAATTCCGTGGCGGCACCGCCAATCTGTGGCGGCCGGGCCAGTTGAATATCGGCCGGGACAATGCGCGCGGTTAACGCGTTTAACGACTCGGCCCCCACGGCGGCCAGCATCTCTTGCTGTTGTTCAGCAGAGGGGCCGATATGGCGGTCAATGAAAGCATCATTGTGTTCAAGCTGCGGTAAGGTTTGGGTCATGAGCGGTTATTCCTGCAACATCCTGGCCGGGGTAATAGGACCAGATATAACAATCAGAAACAAACAGGCCGGGAAAACCCGGCCCACTACAATTACTCGTTTTCTAACAGCGCTTCATAGGCTGCGGCATCCAGCAGCGCGGCAACCTCAGCGTCGTCGTCGGCTTTGATTTTGAAAATCCAGCCGGCCCCATAAGGCTCGCTGTTCACCAGTTCCGGGGCGTCGCTCAGCGCGTCATTAACGGCCACAATCTCGCCGCTTATCGGGGCGTAGATATCGGACGCCGCTTTCACGGACTCGGCCACGGCACAATCGTCACCCGCCGCTACCGTTGCGCCGGTTTCCGGCAGGTCGACAAAGACCATATCGCCCAACAGCTCCTGGGCGTGCTCAGTGATGCCGACGGTATAGCTACCGTCTGCTTCTTTACGCAGCCACTCATGCTCTTTGCTGTATTTCAGTTCATTAGGCACATTGCTCATTGTTATCTCCTGGTAAATATTTACTGCGCGACGGGTTTACCGGCGCGAACAAAAACAGGTTTGGTAACGGTAACCGGCAGTTCGCGGTTACGGATCTGGACCACGGCGCGCTGGCCAGCGCCAGCCGGGGCACGCGCCAGGGCAATACTGTATCCCAGCGTCGGGGAGAAGCTACCACTGGTAATCACCCCTTCTTTGCAATGGCCATTTTCATCAAAAAAACGCACCGGCAGGCCGCTACGCAACACGCCTTTCTCGGTCATGACCAGGCCCACCAGGGTATCGGTGCCTTTTTCCCGCTGTAATTCGAGCATTTCCCGGCCAATAAACGCCCGGTCAGCCGGTTGCCAGGCGATGGTCCAGCCCATATTGGCCGCCAGCGGGGAAATACCTTCGTCCATATCCTGGCCGTAGAGGTTCATCCCGGCTTCGAGGCGCAGCGTATCGCGGGCCCCCAGGCCACAGGGTTTGACCCCGGCCTTGACCAGGGCGGCCCAAAACCCGGCGGCCTGGTCTTTAGGCAGGGCGATTTCGTAGCCCGCCTCACCGGTATACCCGGTGGTGGCAATAAAGAAGTCACCGGCCTGCACGCCGAAGAAGGGCTTCATCCCCGCCACGGCCTGGCGCTGTTGTTCGGTGAACAGGGTCTGGGCCTTCGCCTGGGCATGTGGCCCCTGTACCGCAATCAGCGCCAGATCATCGCGCACCGTCACCGTCACGGCGAATTTTTCCGCATGTTCGTTGATCCACGCGAGGTCTTTGTCGCGGGTAGCGGAGTTAACCACTAACCGGAAATCGTCTTCAGCGAGGAAGTAGACAATCAGATCGTCAATCACACCGGCGGAGGCATTAAGCATGGCGCTGTACAGCGCTTTGCCCGGGGTCTGGAGCTTAGCCACGTCGTTTGCCAGCAGATAGCGCAGGAACTCGCGGGTGCGGCTGCCGTGCAGGTCAACAATGGTCATGTGGGAGACATCAAACATCCCGGCATCGGTACGTACGGCATGGTGCTCGTCAATCTGGGAGCCATAGTGCAGCGGCATCATCCAGCCGTGGAAATCCACCATGCGGGCACCACACAGGTTGTGCTGTTCAAATAACGGGGTCTGCTGAGCCATTTTATCCTCTTTCAGTCCACTCGGGCCGCCTGACGCGGCCCACAAAACGCCCGTTCCCCCGCGCCATGGGGGGGCGACGCAAACGTTCTCTTTGCTGGCAAACTTACCACTGAACCCGGCGTTAAACCATAAGTGCGCCGTGGTCATCACATTAGCTTATGGCCAGTAATAGCCGGAAGGCAGCCAGTGATTCTAACTAGTAAAATGCGACAAATGCCGCACATCTGGTGATTAGTCCACGCAGAAATCAGAAGAAGATAACATTTCTGCTAAATTCAAAAACAAAATCACTACATCAAAAACGGTGTCGGATTACAAAAACTAATCCGATTAGGCGAGTCAAATTAGAATATTTCAAATGAGGGAGCGCGATCCCCGCCCGGCCAGCGGGAAGGGATCGGTTAGCGGGTTAACGCAGCCATTCCGGCAGGTCATGCAGGCCCATGGCCTGGCGCAGCAGTTGCGGTTTAACGCCCGGCAGGGTATCCGCCAGCGCTAAGCCCACATCACGTAACAGCTTTTTCGCCGGATTGCTGCCGGCGAACAGTTCGCGAAAGCCCTGCATCCCTGCCAGCATCAGCGCCGCGCTGTGTTTGCGGTCGCGCTCATAGCGGCGCAGGTAGAGGTGCTCGCCAATATCTTTACCGTCTTTATGCAGGCGGCGCAGTTCAGCAATCAGCGTGGCTGCATCCATAAAACCGAGGTTTACCCCCTGCCCGGCCAGTGGGTGGATGGTATGCGCCGCGTCCCCCACCAGCGCCAGCCGGTGGGCGGCAAACTGCCGGGCATAACGGCCGGTCAGCGGGAAGCTCAGCCGCGCACTTTGCACCTCGCACATCCCGAGGCGCATATCAAAGGCCACCGCCAGCTCGCGGTTGAAATCCGCGTCATCCAGCTGGGCAACCCGCTGCGCCTCTTCCGGCGGCAGGGACCAGACAATCGAACTTAACTGCCCGTCGCTGAGGGGGAGAAATGCCAGAACCCCCTGCCCGTGGAAAATCTGGCGCGCCACCGCATCGTGAGGGCGTTCGGTACGCACCGTGGCCACCAGCGCATGGTGGCAATAATCCCAGGATGTCAGCGGGATATCTGCCTGCTTGCGCAGCCAGGAGTTGGCGCCATCGGCCCCTACCACCAGCCGGGCGGTGAGCATCGTCCCGTCTGTCAGGCTCAGGAAAGCGTCGTTCTCCCCCCGGGCCAGTTGCTGGATTTGCGCCGGGGCAAGCAGGGTCACATCCCGGCACTGGGCGGCCCGGGCCCACAGCGCACGGTGGATCACGTCATTTTCAACAATGTGCCCAAGGTGGCTGTAACCAAAGGATTTGTCATCAAATTCAATACGCCCGAAGCTGTCCCGCTCCCAGACTTCCATGCCGTGGTAGCGGCTGGCCCGTTCGCCGATAATCGCCTCCCAGGCCCCTAAGTGGCTGAGTAACTTTTCGCTGGCGGCATTGATTGCCGACACGCGCAGCCCCACAGAGGCATCCGCCGCGGCAGGCTGCGGCGGGGTCTGTTCAAGAACGGCGACCCGTAAGCCGCTGCCCTGTAGCCCACAGGCCACCGCCAGACCCACCATTCCGCCACCAACAATTGCCACATCTACGCTTTGCACATCTACACTCCTGTTAACGGGCGACCCAGCCAAGGGTGCGATAAGCCAGCGCATTACGCGCCGGAGAGAGCCATTCCATGGTCATCAGGCCCAGGTTGCGGCCAATAACCAGCGGGAACCAGTGGTTAGCAAACAGGCTGACCAGGCCATCTGTTACCCCAATCGTGGCGGCTTTGTCTGCTGCCCGGCGGGCCTGATAGCCGGACAATATCCCACGGCTGCCAATATCCTCGCCGCGTGCCCAGGCCTGGGCAAGTGCCTCCGCCAGGCTAACCACATCGCGGATCCCGAGGTTAAACCCCTGCCCGGCAATCGGGTGCAGGGTCCGGGCGGCATTCCCCACCAGCGCCAGCCGGTGAGTGACACTGCGATCCGCCTGGGTCAGCGCCAGCGGGTAACAGTGACGCTGGCCGCTGTAGGTTATCTGCCCCAGCCGCCAGCCAAAGGCCTGTTGTAATTCATGGCAAAAACGCGCGTCGCTCCACTGCTCAATCTCCTGGCGGCGCGCCGCCGGGAAGCACCATACCAGAGAGCAGCGGTTACCGGACATCGGTAACATTGCCAGTGGGCCATCGGCGGTGAACCGCTCCCAGGCGCGCCCCTGATGAGGCAGCGCCGTGGACACATTGGCTATCACCGCTACTTGTTGATAGTCCCGCTGTTGCCAGGTAATACCGCAACGACCGGCCAGGGCCGAACGCGTCCCGTCCGCCGCCACCAGCAGTTGCGCGCTTAAGGCGGTGCCGTTGTCCAGAGTCACCCGGGCGTGGTCAGCGGTACGCTCCACCCCGGTCACGCTGGCCGGGCAATGCAGGGTGATCCCGGGTGCCTGGCGCAGCAGGGTAAACAGCCGCTGCCCGGCCTCATGCAGTTCAATCACGTGGCCGAGCGCGTCGATATCATAATCACCGGCGTCGAGGGTGGTGAACCCGGCGTGGCCGCGGTCACTGACATGCACCCGGGTTATCGGGGTCACACAATCGGCCAGGGCAGGCCAGATATCGAACCGCTGCAAATGCTGGCAGGTGCCGTGGGATAAGGCAATGGCCCGGGCATCAAACCCGGGGTGCGCGGCCGATTCCGGTGCTCTCGACTCCACCAGGTGAATCGGTAACTGGCCGGCGGTGAGCCGGGAAAGGGCCAGCGCCAGCGTGGCCCCGGCCATACCTCCCCCGGTGATAATCACGCTCATTGGCGGGACGCTGCCATCAGCGCCTCAATCTCATCCGCGGTTTTCACGACACCGCGGGTCAACACTTCGTTACCGGAGTCGGTGATCAGAATGTCATCTTCAATACGGATACCAATGCCGCGATACTGCGCCGGGACGTCGGCATCCGGGGCAATATACAGGCCCGGCTCCACGGTGAGCACCATGCCCGGGGCCAGCGTTCGCGAGCGCTCCTGGCCGTAGTCCCCGACATCGTGGACATCCAGCCCCAGCCAGTGGCTCAGCCCGTGCATAAAGTAAGGCCGGTAGGCGTTTTCCGCCACCAGGGTGTCTACCTCGCCGTGCAGGATGCCCAGCCCCACCAGGCCACGCACCATCACGCGCACCACTTCCCCGGTGACCTCCTGAATAGAGGTCCCCGGGCGGTACAGCCGGGTGGCGGTGTCCAGCGCGTCCAGCACGATGTCATACACCGCCCGCTGGGCCGGGGTAAAGGTGCCGCTCACCGGGAAGGTGCGGGTAATATCACCGGCATACCCCTGGTACTCACACCCGGCGTCAATCAGCACCAGGTCCCCGGCGCGCAATTCACTTTCGTTTTCGGTGTAATGCAGAATACAGCCGTTCTCCCCGCCCCCGACGATAGTGTTGTAGGAGGGGTAGCGCGCCCCGTGGCGGGTAAATTCGTGCAGAATCTCCCCTTCCAGCTGGTATTCAAACATCCCCGGGCGGCATTTTTCCATGGCCCGGGTATGGGCCAGCGCGGAGATTTCCCCGGCGCGGCGCATCACGGCCACTTCTTCGAGGGATTTATGCAGCCGCATATCGTGAACCCAGGGCCGCCAGTCGGTTAGCGTGGCCGGGGCGTGCAGGTTCTGGCGGGCCCCTTTGCGCAGCGTATCCAGGGCGCTGAACACCAGGGTATCGGCATAGGGGTACTCGCCCTGGGCGTGGTACACCACATCCAGGCCATTCAGTAGCAGGTGGAGCTGTTGGTTAACTTCGGAGAATGCCAGCGCGCGATCGACCCCCAGCGCAGCGGGGGCGGCCTCCTGGCCCAGCCGGCGCCCGAACCAGATCTCTGCGGTTTTATCCCGCAGGCGGTTGAAAATCACGCTGTGGCTGTGGGACTCATTGCTTTTGATCAGTACCAGCAGCGCTTCCGGCTCATTAAAACCGGTGAAGTACCAGAAATCGCTATTCTGACGATACGGGTATTCGCTGTCCGCGCTGCGGGTCGCCTCGGGGGCGGCAAAAATCAGTGCGGCACTGGCGGGCGCCATTTTGCTGAGCAGCTCCTGGCGGCGACGGGTAAATTCTTGCTGGGTCATGACATCTCCTTATTAAACCGGGAGCCCGCCATGCCAGACGCAGGAATATGCTGGCGGCAAACGCGCCAGTTAACCCTTTACCGGCGTGTTGTTATCTGCCGCCGCAGGATGACGTCAATGACTGCGGGCCGCTATCGTTTAGTGTAATGTCGGTTTGCGCACTTCCGGGGCGGTGGGTTCCGGATGATTGAATGTGTCATTGCACAGTAACGCCGCAACCCGGACATATTCGATGATCTCTTCCAGGGACATTTCCAGCTCTTCCTGGTCTTCGTCTTCATCGTACCCCAACTGGGCGATATTACGCAGATCGCTAATGGCTTCGCCGGTTTCACCGCTGACTTTATCCAGTTTGGGTTGGGTGACACCCAGCCCCAGCAGGAAATGGTTTACCCAGCCGGCCAGGGCATCAGCACGCTGGAACACGCTGGCGTCGTCGTCATTGGGGATGTAAAGCTGAAACAAAAAGCTGTCATCTTCCAGCGCGTCACTGGTGGCCGCGTGCATTTGGCGCACCGCTTCCGCCAGATCCTGGCTGAAGGCCAGCCCTTCGTTGGTCAGGTCATGCACTAAGGGCTGCCAGGCGCTGTCTTTGCAACCGCCGCAAAGCATGCCACTGATCAAACCGTGCATTTCTGCCGGGGTCAGGCCAATGTTTTGTTGGTTGAGTAACTGAGCTACTTTCTCGTAGTCAGGCATTGTGTTCTGTATAGACATGCGCTTTCGCCATCGTTGGAAGGTAATGTTCATGATATGCTACCACTTTGGCCCCCGGAGATACCAGAATCCCCTGGGTGACACCGGTAGTTATGTCAGCACAGTTGCGGAGTATTTGCAGGTGTGATACCTCTGACCACCTGACCCCGGCCTGAAACCGAACCGCAAAAAGGACGATATCAGGGCTTGTATCTTTGTTTCAGGGTAGCTATATTTTGCCCCCCGCGCAGCCCCGGACAGGCTGTGATTCTATAGGGGCGTTAATCAGCAGGAAGGTGGCATGTCTGCACAACCAGTCGATATCCAAATATTCGGTCGTTCTTTGCGGGTAAATTGTCCGCCAGAACAGCGGGATGCGCTGAACCAGGCAGCGGAAGAGCTGGATCAGCGGTTGCAAGATTTAAAAGTTCGCACTAGAGTCACCAATAGTGAACAACTGGTTTTTATCGCGGCACTTAACATCTGTTATGAACTGGCGCAGGAAAAAGCCAAAACCCGGGATTACGCCTCCAGTATGGAACAGCGGATCAAAATGCTTCAGCAAACTATTGAAGACGCGCTCCTTGAGCAAGGTCGCAATGCTGAAAGGCCGGGAAGCACTTTTGAATAACAATCTGCGGTTAACTATGGTAGAGTGACCTCAGATAAAAATTTCTCTGAGATGTTTGCAAGTGGGCCAGTCCCCTGAGCCGATATTTCAAACCACAAGAATGTGGCGCTCCATGATCGGTGCGCATGCTCGGTCCGCCCGAGAAGCCTTAAGACCATGACGACACATTCACCTTGAACCAAGGGTTCAAGGGTTACAGCCTGCTGCGGCATCTCGGAGATTCCCACTACCTTTCCCGCATTATCCTCTTTCTGTGAGCATTCATGTGACTACTGCCACACTGCGTCACGATATCCGCAAACATATTCGTCAGCGCCGCCGCGCCCTTACTCCCGAACAACAACAGCAATTTGCCCATCAGGCCGCCAGCCAGATGATGCACTATGCGCCGCTACAGCACGCACAGCGCGTGGCCGTGTCGCTCTCCTTTGATGGTGAGCTGAATACCCGCCCGCTGATTGACGCCCTGTGGCAGGCCGGGAAAGCGGTCTATTTACCGGTGCTGCATCCCTTCAGCCCGGGTAACCTGCTGTTTCTGCACTACACGCCACACACGCCGCTACGGGTCAATATCTTTAATATTGCGGAGCCGCACCTCGATGTGCGCCATGTGTTGCCGCTGGCGGCGCTGGATGTGCTCGTGGTGCCGCTGGTGGCCTTTGACGTTCACGGCCAGCGCCTGGGAATGGGGGGCGGGTTTTATGATCGTACCCTGCAAAACTGGCGGCAATACCGGCTGCAGCCGGTGGGCTATGCCCACGACTGCCAGCAAGTCGATGCCCTGCCGAGTGAGTCCTGGGATATTCCGCTACCCGCGGTGGTTACCCCGTCCAGAATCTGGCAGTGGTAACCGGCGGGGATTACTCTGCGGTGCGGGAATTATTTCAGGCCGGAAACCAGCTTAGTGCGCTGATCTTCCAGTGAGACAACGCGCTGGCAGACATCGCGGCCAAACTGTTCAAAATCCTGCTGCTGATTTTTCCATTCGTCCTGAATCGCGGTCTGCATACCGCCCAGGTTGCCCAGCACGCTTTGCAGCGGGTTGGAACCGCCCTTCAGCACCGCCCTGGCACCCATTTCATTGATGCTGTCCTGCAAGATACCGCCCATCGCCTGGTTAATCAGTTGCTGGCCATCGGCACGCACCTGATCGATACCTTTATAGTGGAAAGTCAGACCATCCTGGCGCTGTTCGATAATCCGGCTCATCTGCTCTTTAAGCTGCTTGTCCAGCTTGGTCAGACGGCCATGCATATTGCTGCTGGCCCCCATCTGCTGGGTGATGATGTTATCCAGGGCGACCCGGCTTTTATCCACCCGCGAGAGCGCCCCGTTATTAATCCAGGGTAAATCGCTGCGCAGTGATTGCTGGTAGCTTACCGCCAGCTGGCGCTGTGCGGCGCTCAGCGTGTGTTGCTTACCATTGAACTGCACATCCCCGGCGGGGTTAATCACCAGGTTGCCGTTCTCCCCCACGACTTGAACCTGCTGGGGATTGATAACCACATCATCTTTTGGGGTAACACTGCACTGGTAATCAGCATGGGCCTGCATGGCGGCGCACAACAATACGCCGGTGAGAACTTTACGAATCATACCTGCTCCTGATAGGTAACCCAGACAGTAAGGGCCGGAAAACCGGCCCTGCGACAACTTAATCCCACCAGATATCAAATAAATCGCTGGTGCGGATTGCTTCCAGTTTGTGCTCTTCCAGCCACGCGCGGACCAGCGCCTGGTGCGCGTCGGTGCACTTACCAATTTCTTGCAGACAGATAAGCCCTTCCCAGGCCAGATAACCGCTGCCGTCAAACGCCAGGCCGTTGGCATCAATAACCTGCTCAATAAACAGATCGACGACGCTGTCTATCTGTTCTTCGCTGGTGCCCTCAGGAAAACGCCAGGCGACAGAAAAACCGATTTCCTGAAACTCGTCGATATGCATTTTTTTACGCAGACGACGACTACGTTGTGTTGCCATTACTTCACCCTCTCGAACATTAAGTCCCATACGCCGTGGCCCAGACGCTGGCCACGCTGTTCAAATTTAGTGACCGGACGTGATTCCGGACGCGGTACATAATTCCCTTCTGCTGAGCAGTTATGGTAGCCATCAATAGAGACCATCACTTCGAGCATATGTTCAGCATAAGGTTCCCAGTCCGTTGCCATATGGAAGGCGCCGCCCAGTTTCAGCTTGCTTTTCACCAGATCGGCAAACGGTACCTGAACGATGCGGCGCTTATTATGGCGCGCTTTGTGCCAGGGATCGGGGAAAAACAACTGCACCATGGACAGCGCGTTGCAGGGGATCATATTTTCCAGCACTTCTACCGCGTCATGGCACATCACGCGCAGGTTGGTGACCCCTTCTTCATGGGCCGCGCTCAGGCAAGCCCCGACCCCGGGAGAGTGTACCTCTATCCCAAGGAAGTTCTGGTGCGGGTTATTTTTCGCCATCGTCACCAGGGAAGCCCCCATGCCGAAGCCTATCTCAAGCACCACCGGCGCCTCGCGGCCAAACAGCGCCGCCAGATCCAGCGGCTGTGCGACGTATTCTACGCCCATCACCGGCCAGTAGTTATCCAGCGCGAACTGCTGCCCTTTCGTCAGGCGCCCCTGGCGACGGACAAAACTACGAATGCGTCGCATTGGGCGACCATCTTCATCAAATTCCGGTGATATGACGTCGTTAATCATGAGATTCAAATCTACTCGCGTAAAAGTTCAGGAAACGGGCATTATCCAAAGTTAGTACCGGGATGCAAGCACGGGAAAGTTCCGGTTTACAGTTACAGCGCTGTTGTGCTGGAATCGGCAGCCAAAATCCCTACTGTGCAAAAATGACCCTGTGATGATGCAACCTCTTCAGTTTTCCCGCCAGGTACTTGACTGGTATGACAAATATGGTCGTAAGACCCTTCCCTGGCAACAGGAGAAAACCCCATACAAAGTCTGGCTCTCCGAAGTAATGCTTCAGCAAACGCAGGTCACCACGGTGATACCTTACTTCCAGCGCTTTATGGCGCAGTTCCCCACGGTGACGGATTTAGCCAACGCGCCGCTGGATGAAGTATTGCATCTGTGGACCGGTCTCGGCTACTACGCCCGGGCAAGAAACCTCCATAAAGCCGCCCAACAGGTTGCCGGACAGCATAACGGCGAGTTTCCGCAAACTTTCGATGAAGTTGCCGCACTACCCGGTGTTGGCCGGTCCACTGCGGGGGCGATTTTATCACTCTCTCTCGGTCAGCATTTTCCTATTCTTGATGGCAATGTGAAACGGGTACTGGCCCGCTGCTATGCGGTGTCCGGCTGGCCGGGTAAAAAAGAAGTGGAAAACCGTCTCTGGCAATTAAGTGAGTCCGTTACCCCGGCCGATGGCGTTGCGCGTTTCAACCAGGCGATGATGGATCTGGGGGCCATGGTGTGTACCCGCTCACGCCCTAAATGCGAGCTGTGCCCGCTGAACAGCGGCTGTGAAGCCTTAGCCACCGGGAGCCAGGCGCTCTACCCGGGCAAAAAGCCCAAACAGACCCTGCCGGAGCGCACCGGCTATTTTCTGCTGATGCAGCACGACGGCGAGGTCTTCCTTCAGCAGCGCCCGCCGGTTGGGCTGTGGGGCGGGTTATATTGTTTTCCGCAGTTTGACGATGAAGCCGCCCTGCGTGCATGGCTGGCGCAACGGCACATTTCAGCAGATAATCTGCACCAGCTAACGGCTTTCCGGCATACTTTCAGCCATTTCCATCTGGATATCGTCCCCATGTGGCTGAGTGTGTCATCCATCCGCGGATGCATGGATGAGCGTCCCGGTCTTTGGTATAACTTAGGCCAGCCGCCATCCGTGGGGTTAGCGGCGCCCGTTGAGCGCCTGTTACAACAATTACGAGCAGGGGCCGTTGCCGATTGCGCCGTACCGGTAAGCCGGTAAAAAGAGAGGATTAATCATGAGCCGAACTATTTTTTGCACCTACCTGCAGCGCGATGCCGAGGGTCAGGATTTTCAGCTTTACCCGGGCGATCTGGGCAAACGAATCTATAATGAAATCTCCAAAGAGGCATGGAAACTGTGGCAGACCAAACAGACCATGCTGATTAACGAGAAAAAGCTCAACATGATGCATCCTGAACACCGCAAGCTGCTGGAACAAGAAATGGTCAACTTCCTGTTCGAAGGCAAGGATGTCCATATTGAAGGTTTTACGCCGCCAGAGAAGTGATCACAGATATCCTTCCGGTAACAACAACAAAAGCGGGTGCTCACACCCGCTGACAGGGGGGCTATGGCACCCCTGTTGAACAACATGCACGCCTGAACATGAAAAAATTTTTAGCGCTGGCTCTGGTGGCACCGTTGTTGATCTCTTGTTCCAGTAACAAAAAGAACGCCGAGACCTATAACGAAGCCTGGGTAAAGGACACCAACGGTTTTGATATTCTGATGGGGCAGTTTGCCAACAATATCGAAAATCTGTGGGGTTTCAATGAGGTATTGATTGCGGGTCCTAAAGACTACGTAAAATATACCGATAAATATCAAACACGTAGCCACATCAACTTTGATGAAGGCACCATTACCGTTGAAACCATCGCCGGTACCGATCCGGCAGAGCACCTGCGCAAGGCCATCATCACCACCCTGCTGATGGGGGATGATCCCGGCTCTATTGACCTCTATTCTGACGCCAACGACGTGCTTATCTCACGCCAGCCGTTCCTCTACGGCCAGGTGGTGGATAACACCGGCCAGCCCATTCGCTGGGAAGGGCGCGCCGCTAAATTTGCCGACTATTTGCTCCAGACCCGGCTGAAAAGCCGCAGTAATGGCCTGCGCATTATTTACAGCGTGACGATAAGCCTGGTGCCAAACCACCTCGATAAACGCGCCCATAAATATATCGCGATGGTGCGCCAGGCCGCCCGTAAATACGGTATTGATGAGTCGCTGATCCTCGCGATTATGCAGACTGAATCCAGCTTCAACCCTTATGCTGTCAGCCATGCTGATGCCCTGGGGCTGATGCAGGTGGTGCAACACAGTGCCGGGAAAGATGTGTTCCGCTCCCAGGGGAAATGGGGCACCCCGAGCCGCAGCTATCTGTTTGATCCCCAGAGCAACATTGATACCGGCACCGCCTATCTGGCGATGTTAAACGACGTCTACCTGTCCGGGATCGATAATCCGACCTCCCGGCGCTACGCGATTATTACCGCCTATAACGGCGGCGCAGGCAGTGTATTGCGGATATTTTCCAATGACCGGGTGAAAGCGGTAAATATTATTAACACCATGACCCCGGATGACGTTTACCAGACTCTGACCACTCGCCATCCGTCGGCAGAGTCGCGCCGTTATTTATCGAAGGTCAATAGCGCCCAGAGCAATTACCGCAACGCGCGCTAAGCGGTACTGCCGCCCGGCGGGACCATAAAAAATGCCCACATCAGCGTGGGCATTTTTTAAATACAAACAGAGCTAATAGCTAACACAACACATTATTAATAAACTCCCGTCCCTGGGAGCTTATTAATGGGCTTATCAAGCCCAGGCACAAAACAAGGTAGATGTAGAGCCCGAATTACAATTTAAATAACTGGCGGGAATTTTCACGGCCAATTTTAACCCGGTCGTTATCGCTGATCGGGGCCGCATCAAACCACGGGCTTAATTCACTGGCGTCTTCATAAGGGGAGTCGACAGAAAACAGAATACGATCCGAGCCCACTTCCAGCATGGTATCCAGCAATGCCTGGGTGCGGAACGTGCCGCTGGTGGTCAAATAAAAGTTTTTCCGCAAATATTCCGTTACCGGAAGTTTATGGCTGCCCTGGGTTTCCGCACGCTGGTGACGCAGACGGTGTTCAAGACGCGGCAGCGTGAACGGCAGCGCTTCCCCCAGGTGGCCGAGGATAATTTGCAGGCCCGGGTGGCGGTCAAACAAGCCGCTGAGGATCATACGCACCGCGTGGGTTGAGGTTTCCACCCCAAAGCCCCAGGCAGAGCCCAGCAGACCATCATATCCCTGATAGATACGGCGCTGGGTGACCAGCGGAATACGGGGGTGCAGGTATACCGGAACCCCCAGTTCTTCAACTTTTGCCCAGAACGGCTCAACTTGCGGCTCATCCAGATACTGGGCGGTTTCTTCATTACCAATATTGGAAAAGCCGTTAATCAGCGCCCCGACAAACCCATGCTGCTTCACTGCACGTTCCAGTTCCTTGGCTGCGGCCTCTGGGTTCTGCAAAGGGACACAGGCAAAGGCCCGTAAACGATCCGGGTGTTTAGCAACCAGCTGCGCGGCACAGTAGTCGTTCATTTTCACCGCCATTTTCTGCGCCGCCACGGCATCAGTAAGGCCTTCAATCCCCGGCTGCGTTAATGACAGAATATACGTTTCAATACCGTTCTTATCCATATCCTGGATACGCAAATCAATATTTAGTAGTCGTTCCTTAACATTTTCAAAATAATCCCCCTTCGTAAAATCATGTGAACCAGCTGCATTAAAATCAGGTGACTGATAGTGTTCTTCCAGTGCAATTTTACCTTTCATTCTAAGCCTCTCAACTCAACAATATTTCCCGGGATGGGATAATTAGCTGACAACGATTATTAATACTCAGGAAACGTCACGTCAAGCGGCTTACTATAAGCAGCGGCACGAATAGCTTATTAAAAATAAAGTAATATTACACCGGTCAGTTATCAATTTTAAAATATCATATCTTTCAATCAAATAGAAAACTACCCTGCATAAATCACCATGCTACGTTATTATATATAAAACGACAGGTATCTCACCGCCATTAAATTAATGTTGTTTTTATAAGACTCGTACCGCTCATTAATTTTGACGCTGCGTTATATTTAATAAACGCAGCTATTGGTTATTTACGCCCGCCAGTACCCAGGCCACCGACAATAAATCAGCACTGCCCCCCGGGCTGAGGTTTCTGGCAATCAGCGCCCGATCCATCACCTGCAAATCCTCACGCTGCCAGCCGGTTTCCAGCAGGGTGTTCGCATAGCGCTGTACATAACGCAGCCCCGCCATGCCCCCCCGGGAGACCAGATTGCTGTCCGGGTTGATGGCCATCAGCCGCAGCAACGCATGGTGCAGCCGCCGCTCCCCCTGCGCCTGATGCCAGCCAGGCAACACATAGCGCCGCACGGTGGCAAAACCGCTCTCCGCTTCCCCTCTGGCGCCGGTTAACCCCAGTTGCTGATACTGGCGCTGGCCTGCGGTAGCGCCCGGTTTACTGCCCGCCAGCTCGCGGGCCACCATCCCCTGGCAGATGGCGCTGACCTGCCGGCACAGCGCCCCGGCGGTCAGCGCTTGCCCCCGCGCTTGCAGGCGGCCCGCGGCGCAGCACAACAGGCCGAGGGCAAAGATCCCTCCCTTATGGGTGTTGACCCCTCCGGTGGCGGTAAACATCGCCTGTTCACAGGCGATGCCCGCCGGGCGCAGTTGTGCCAGCATCGCCTTAGCAGGTAAATGGGCATACCGGTGGCCGCACTGCTCAAACACCCGCAGCCAGGGGACGATCGCCGCAATACTGCGGGTAAAGGTGATATAGTTCATATCCCGGTGGGCGCCGCTATTGGCGCTATCCACCAGCCCCGGTTTTGGTGTCAGCATCAGCTCCTGGCAGAGCGCCTGCTCTGCCAGGGCAACCACATCCACCTCGCCGGGGTTAGTCGCGGGTAAACCAGTCATCAATGATATCCTCCACCCGGGAGACAACCTGCTCCAGCGGATGCCGCCGGGAGCGGACACAAGCGTGGGCCGGTTCCTCACACAGCAGGCAGCGGCGCATTTCCTCCCCCAGGGATTGCCGCCCCAGCGGCCCCCGGGTCGGGCAAATGACATCCAGATCCCAAATACGCCCCAGCGGGTGCTGCTGCTCAAGCTGGCGGCAGTGTTGCTTAATATCCTGGGCGGGCTGGGCCACACACCACAGTGCCTCCGGCCCGGTCGGCAACCATAATACCTGGCGATCAACCACCTGCCAGCCATTACGCCAGAACAGCTGATCGCATGCCTGCAGCGCCACCCCCATGGTATTGCGGTAGCGGATGCTGTTCTTCACCGGGCCGGGGGTAACCAGCGTCAGTGAAACCACCGGTTGCTGATAGTGCCCCAGCCAGTCCGCCTGGCGCGCCGCGCGGCGTTCTTTTGCCGCCAGCAGCGCGTTCAGAGTAACCCCCGATAATTCGGGTGCCATTACTGTCATTACGTTATTCCTTCACCTGATAAACTACGTCGAGAACGCTACCGTCGCGGTAGCGGATCACGCCGACGATTCTATCGGTAAATTCGATGGCTTTGGGGACCCCGGTTAAAGAAATCGCCCGCTGCCAGAGCATTTCAATGTCCATGACCGGTAATCCGGCCGCTTCCAGCCGTGCCCGAATCTCCGGGCGGGCGGGGTTAACCGCAATCCCATGGTCAGTCACCAGCACATCAATACAGCTCCCGGGGGTGACACAGGTGGTGACCTGCTGCACCACCGTGGGGATCCGGCTGCGCAGCAGCGGCGCCACCACAATGGTCAAGTTCGCCGCCGCGGCCACATCACAATGGCCACCGGAGGCCCCGCGCATCACCCCATCGGAGCCGGTTATCACGTTAACGTTAAATGCAGTGTCAATCTCGAGGGCGCTGAGGATAACCACATCCAGTTGATCGCAGCAGGCGGCTTTGCTGGCCGGGTTGGCATAAACGTTGGTTGAGATCTCCACATGCTGTGGGTTATGGGCCAGGGATGCCGCCGCCTGGCTGTCAAAGCACTGGGTATCCAGCAAGGTGCCGATCAGCCCCTGCTCATGCAAGTCCACCAGGCTGCCGGTTATCCCCCCAAGGGCAAAGCGGGCGCGGATGCCGTCCCGGGCCATTTTCTCTCCCAGGAAGCGGGTGCAGGCGGTGGATGCCGCGCCGGAGCCGGTCTGCATCGAGAAGCCGTCATTAAAATAGCCGGAGTGCGCAATCACCTCTGCCGCGCTGCGGGCTATCATCAGTTCTCTGGGGTTACTGGTCACCCTGGCGGCGCCGACGCTGATTTTCGCCGGGTCCCCGACCCGCTCAACCGGGACGATGTAGTCCACCTGATCCTGGACAATACTGGCGGGCATATTGGGGAATGGCACCAGCGACTCGGTCAGCAGCACCACTTTGCTGGCGTAGCGGGCGTCAACCATGGCATAGCCCAGAGAACCGCAGCAGGATGCCCCCTGGGTGCCATTGGCGTTGCCGAATGCATCGCTGCACGGCACCCCGAGGAAGGCCACATCAATGTTGAGCTCACCGTCCTGGATAAGCTTCACCCGGCCACCGTGGGAGTGAATCTGCACCGGTTCGGCCATCAGGCCGTGGGAGATAGCATCCGCCAGCTTGCCGCGCATACCGGAGGTATAAATCCGCCGGATCACACCGCGGCGAATATGCTCGATCAGCTCGTCATTACAGGTCATCAGCGAGCTGGAAGCGAGGGTCAAATCCCGCAAGCCCATGCTGGCGAGGGTGGCAACCACCAGGTTGATCACCTGGTCACCTTCCCGGAAAGCGTGGTGGAACGAAATTGTCATGCCGTTTTGCAGGCCGCTGCGCATAATGGCCTGTTCCAGCGAATCACAGATCTTGCGGTTGTGCCGGGCGTGGTCATCTGCCAGCCACGGGGTGGCGGCCAGCGCATTATCAAATGGCACCAGCTTACGCAGGGCCGGGAATTGGCTATGGAGACGTTCTGTCTGGTTCATTGTTCTGTCCTTAGCGGCGTACACCGGAGGCCGCGGCGCGCTCAATCATCACCCGCGCATGGTTAATAATCGGTCCATCAATCATTTTGCCGTTGAGGGATACCACCCCGAGGCCGTTACGCTCGCCCTCTTCTGCCGCTTCTATCACCCGCCGGGCGTGGTCGACTTCTTGCTGGGTCGGCGCGTAGGCGTTGTGCAGCAGATCTATCTGGCGCGGGTTAATCAGGGATTTACCGTTAAAGCCCATTTTGCGGATAAGCTCCACTTCGCGCAGGAAACCGGCGTCGTCATTAACGTCGGACCAGACCACATCGAAGGCATCGATCCCGGCGGCCCGGGCGGCATGCAGTACCGCGCAGCGGGCGTAGAATAGCTCGGTCCCGTCGCCGCGCTCCGTTTGCATGTCCATCACATAGTCAAACGCTGCCAGCGCGATACCAATCAGCCGCGGGGAGCTGCGGGCAATCGCCACCGCGTTAATCACCCCCACGGCGGATTCAATTGCCGCCATGAGCCGGGTTGATCCCACCGGACGGCCACATTCCTGTTCGATGCGTTCCAGATGGCTTTCCAGTAAATGAATATCGTCCGGGGTGTCGGTTTTCGGCAGGCGCACCACATCCACCCCGGCACGGACCACCGCCTCCAGATCCGCCAGGCCAAACGGCGTGTTTAGCGGGTTTATCCGCACCACAGTTTCAATGTCCTGATACATCGGGTGCTGAAGGGCGTGGAATACCAGCATCCGGGCGCTGTCTTTTTCACGCAGGGCCACGGCGTCTTCGAGGTCAAACATGATGGCGTCCGGGCGGTAGATAAACGCCGTAGAGAGCATGGCGGCATTGGCGCCGGGTAAAAACAACATACTGCGACGAAGCGTGCTCATTTCAGAACCTCCCAGATAGGTAGCGCCTGGCCGGATGCGCGCAGTAACGCGGTTTGCAGCCGGGCGCGGATCACGCAGTCCAGCGCCCCTTTGTCTTCAATAATAATCAGGCCCTGGGTTACCCCGAAGCTGGCCAGCGTCTCCATCACGACCTGGCGGATCTGCTCGCCAAACTGTTTGATAACTTCACTGTGAATGACCACATCCAGCTCCCCGTCTGCCGGGGCGATTTTGACCATCAGGTCGCTGGACTCCATGGTCCCGGCCAGCGCCTGGTTAATAATTTTCATAAACATGTCCTGATGTTAAGCAACCGCCGCCTGGGCGCCGTAATGGGCCACCAGATGGGCGTAAGTGGTGGGCGGCACAATCTCGCGGATGCGCGGGAACTGCCCGGTTTTCAACAAATGGCGCACTTGAGAGGCGGAAATCGCGCTCCCGGTCGCCTTGATGCGCGGGATCTCATGTACGGCTATCTGTCCCGTCAGCAGGTGATGCAGGGTTTGGTTATACTGGCGGGTAATGTCGCAAAAAGGCTCCGAGCCGATAAACCGCCGGGTGATCCCCAGAGCCGGGGCGATGGCGTCGCGAAACAGCAGCGCATCGATCTCGCTCCAGGCCTGGTGTACTTTGCCGCTCTCTTTGAGGAAGTAGGCCGGAAAGGTGGCCCGGGAAATGATATAGCGGGACCCTTCGTGAATCGTCACATTGGCCAGATGGCTTACCCCCTGCTGCACCATCTCCAGCCGCGCCTGATAAGGGAAGAACGACGCATCTTCCCGCACCACAAACAGGTGCAGCCAGTCACACTGGGCGGCGGCCAGCTCGACCAGATGACGGTGGCCGAGGGTGAACGGATTGGCATTCATCACGATGCTGCCGATCTGCTTTCCGGGGCGGCGCAACTGCCGCAAACTGCGGCAGTAACGGGCCAGACCGGTGGGGGTGTTCTCCATCAGTACCGCATCCTCGCCACTTACCGCCAGCGGCCAAAAACCGCTGCGGCTAAAACGGGCCTGATTCGCCGGGCGGGTACATAAAAACAGGTGAAAATGCCCCTGGCTGAGCGCCACGTGCTCCACCTCTGCCAGCAGTGCGGCACTGAGGTTTTCCCCGCGCAGCGCCCGCTCCACCGCCACGCACTTGATCACATTACCCGCCAGCCCGGCGCAGCCCACGAGCCGGTTATCACGCCAGGCCTCAACAAAGCAGACAATATCGTTGTCGATACCCAGCCCGTTGTCGGCCAGTAAGTAGCGAATTGCCGCCAACCGCGCCGGCTGGCTGGCCACCCGGGTAAGCCGGAAATCAATGGCTGTCGTTCCCTGCATAAATCCGTCCGTGGCAGTTAGTGAATCGCGGCGGCGGCCTGGACCGGCGCATCAACAATCAAATTACTCAGGTGGCCAATCTGTTCGATCTCGACTTCGATCCGGTCACCGGCTTTCATAAACAGCGGCGGGTTGCGCTTTTTCCCGACACCACCCGGGGAGCCGGTGATGATCACGTCACCGGGGCTGAGGCGGGTAAAGGTGCTGATGTACTCGATAAGCTCCGCCACTTTGTGGATCATGCTGGCGGTGTTGTCTTCCTGGACCATATGGCCATTGAGCCAGGTGCGGATCGCCAGGTTGTGCGGGTCCGGGATCTCGTCACTGGTGGTCATCCACGGGCCAAATGCGCCGGTGCTGGGCCAGTTTTTCCCGGCGGTAAACCAGCTGTGTTGCCAGTCCCTGGCTGAGCCGTCCATATAGCAGCTATACCCGGCAACATGGGCCAGCGCCTGATCCCGGGAGATATTCTCCCCCCCTTTGCCGATGATCACCGCCAGCTCGCCTTCGTAGTCGAATTCGCTGGAGCAGCGTGGTTTTACCACCGGGCGATTGTGCCCGGTCTGGGAGTCGGCAAAGCGGACAAAAAGCGTTGGCGCCGGGTTATGCTGATCAAACTCCTGGCGTTTGGCGGCGTAGTTCATCCCGACACAGAGGATCTTTTCCGGGTGCTCGATAACCGGCAGGAAGTCCACGGCACTGAGCGGCAGAAGATCCTGATCCTGGCTGAACCGGCTGGCTTCCTGGAGCGCGCTGGCGGCCAGCAGGGCTTTCAGATCCGGGTAGCGATCCCCGAGGCGACGGCCCAAATCAATCACCCCTCCACGGGTGACGATGCCGTAGCTGCGTTTCCCCTGATAGATAAAGCTTGCGAGTTTCATAACAGTTCCTGAAATCGTGATTAAGAAAGGAAGTTGCTCAATATCAGCAGCGACACCGAGACATTAATCGCCCCACCGATACGGGTGGCAATCTGGGCGAAGGGCATCAGGCTCATACGGTTACCGGCAGTGAGAATGGCGACATCACCGGTACCGCCCTGGCCGCTCTGGCAGCAGGAGACGATGGCAACATCAATGGGATACATGCCGATTTTTTTACCCACCAGGAAACCGGTGCCCACCAGGGCGGCAACGGTACTGATTATCACCAGCAAGTTGTTGATGGTGAAGGCATCCATCAGCTCGTTCCACGGGGTGATAGCCACCCCAACGGCAAACAGGATCGGGTAGGTTACTGAGGTCTGGAAGAATTTATAAACCACCTGGGAGCCTTCCAGAATGCGCGGCGACACCCCGTTAAACAGCTTGACCAGCACCGCCACAAACAGCATGCCAACCGGTGCCGGCAGGCCAATCAGCTTATGGCCCAGCATGCCAATCATATACAGCAGTACCGCCAGCAGTGCGCCGCTGGCAATGGTGGTGACATCCACCTTGCCGGAGAACGCCGGTGCCTGGCTGGCCGTTTGCTCACTGTTGGCGCGGTCCGGCATCAGCTGGCCTTCCCCGGTCAAGTGCGGGTAGCGTTTACCCAGCTGGTTCAGGCATCCGGAGATGATTATCGCCGTCAGGCTACCCAGCATCACCATCGGTAATACCCGGCCCAGGGCGACCCCCTGATCCATATGGAGAATGGCGGCGTAACCGATAGACAGCGGAATAGCCCCTTCCCCCACCCCACCCCACCGGCCATGATCGGCAGAATGATAAAGAAGAAGATCTGAAACGGCGCCATACCTAACGCGATACCCACGCCCATGCCCACCAGCATGCCGACGATTTCACCGCACAGCATCGGGAAGAAAATGCGCAGAAACCCCTGAATCAGCGTGGTGCGATTCATACTCATGATGCTGCCGACGATAATGCAGCAGATATAGAGGTAGAGAATATTGGTAGATTTATAGAACTTGGTGGTGGACTCGACCACCACATCCGGCAGCAGCCCGTAGTAGACCAGCGCAGAGGGAATAAAAGTGGCGCAAATCGCCGCCGCCCCCAGTTTGCCCACCAGCGGCAGGCGCTTGCCAAATTCGCCACAAGCAAAGCCAAAGAATGCCAGGGTCGCCACCATCACGGCTTTGTTGAATAAATCGAACTTTTAGCCGAAATTAGGATCAGATCACCACACTCCTGACCCTGTAGCGACATCCTGTGACAAAGCAAAAGTTCA
>NZ_WBXP01000028.1 GCF_016415625.1 Shimwellia pseudoproteus | reverse complement strand
ATGACGAAAGCAGGTATGCCTGAAAGTGTGCGTATTGCCTGAAAACACAACCCGCTACGGGGGAGACTTACCCGAAATCTGATTTATTCAACAAAGCCTAACCAGGGCCCTATTACCGGAGCCCGGTAACCGGGGCTAATAGCCGCCAGGAAAGCGGGTGGCATAAACATTGCAGCATCCAGCGTTGTTATCGCGATATCCCCGCGTTCATCTGCCCCGGAGGTTACTATGTCGCTTGCCAGTAATAGATCGGTAAAACCTGAACAGCCGTGGTTTGTGGTTAATGCTGCCCGGCATTATTCGGTTCACCGCCCGGCCATGACCGGGATTTCCCATTATTACCGTTTTGAGGCCGCCAGCACGGCATTAGCCACCCTGGCCGTGCCGGATGGCTGTATTGATATTTTGTTCGACTGTGACGCAAGCCGCCCGACGGCGGGGGTTTATGGCTCGCCGCTGCAGGCCAGGCAATTTTCCCTGACCCCGGGCAACCGTTATTTTGGGGTGCGCTTTGCCCCGGGGGTGGTGCCGGGTTTTATTCAGCCCGATGCGCTGACGATGATTAACCATGAATTTTCACTGGCAGACGCGGTGCCGGATTCGGCGGCGGTGTTTGAGCAAATTGTCGCCCCGGATATCGCCTTCTCCCGCCAGATTGCGATTATTGAGCACGGTCTTATTTCCCGCCTCCAGCATAACGGCACCGCCCTGACCCATAACCTGATCCAGTTGATCCAGCACCATCAGGGGAATATTCGGCTGGGTGAGCTGGAGCGCCTCTCCGGCTATACCTGCCGTACGCTTCAGCGCCAGTTCCGCCAGGATACCGGGATGACCCCGAAATCATTTTGCCGGATTACCCGCTGCCAGCAGGCGTTAAAACGTCTGTTACAGCAGGGGGAGGATTCATGTAGCGCGTTAGCGCTGGAGCTGGGGTTTTTTGACCAGTCCCATTTTTTAACCGAATTTAAAACCCTGACCAGTATTACCCCGCGTACGTATCAGCGGCAAATTAATAGCGATGAATTTTTTAATCGTATTCATTACGGGGCGGAGTAACCGACGCCATAAAATGGTGCGGATGATCTATTTTGGGGCAGCGGTGATTAATGAATGGCGTAATGTGGTGCTGCACCGTTTAGTAGCATAAATAGTGCCGGTGAAATAGCTATTTTTCAGCGGGTTATATTTACGGGGCGCGTATTATCACTATTCGGCAATTTGCACGCGGATGGCTCGACGCGCCGCCGATTTGCCAGTAAAACGTTTCTTGTCGATACACATGTTATAGCCCACCTGCATGATAACAATTAACAGGGTATCACTATGAGCCAGAATATTGATAACGCATTACCCTCACATACTGAGGCGGGTTGCTTACGATCTAATGCCGTGGGTATGTGGCATATTGTTCTGTTTGTTATTGCGGCAGCGGCACCGCTTACTGTGGTGGTGGGCGCATTACCGGTGACCGTGTCATTAGGTGTGGGGCCGGGGGTACCGGGGGTGTTTTTATTTTCCGGCATCATTTATCTGTTATTTGCCGTGGGGTATGCGGCCATGAGCCGTTTTACCCGGGGCACCGGTGCATTTTATAATTTTGTGACCAGCGGGCTGGGCAGTAAAGCCGGTGGCGGGGTGGCCATGGTGGCGTTGCTGGCCTATAACGCGGTGCAGATTAGCGTATATGCCGCGCTGGGGTATTTTGTTGAGCAGACCCTCAGCCAGAGTATTGGCGTGGCGGTGCCCTGGTGGGCGGTGGCGGTGATTGCTATTTTCCTGGTCCAGTGGATTGGCGCCCGGGATATCGGGCTGAGCGGGCGTATCCTCGGGGCGCTGCTGATGGCTGAAATCGCCATTGTGCTGGCTATCTCTCTGGCGGCGATATACTGGCGGGCAGCGCACGGCGGGCTGAGTTACGGCAGTTTTGCGCCAGCCCATATTTTTACCCCCGGGCTGGGGATCTCCACGGTATTTGTGATTGCCGCGTTTATCGGTATCGAGGCGACGGCTATCTTTTCGGAAGAGGCGCGGGATCGTAAAAAAACGCTCCCCCGGGCCACCTGGACTGCGGTGGGGCTGATAACCCTGTTTTACGTGTTCACCAGTTGGGCGATTATTCAGTATTACGGGGAGGCCAACGTGGTAGCGGCGGCGCTGGCGCACCCGGCGGATTTCTGGTTGCTGGCCTGTCGTCAGTTGCTGGGTAACCAGATGACCCTGGTGTTCAATGTGCTGGTGGTCACCAGTATGTTTGCCTGTGTGCTGGCGTTCCATAACTCGATTACCCGCTATCTGCTGGCGTTAGCCCGGGATGGCATTATCTGGCGTGGTTTTGCGCAGGTACACGGGCGCTATCGCTCCCCCTGGGTGGCCAGCCGTGGGCAGACTGCCGTGGCGCTGGGGGTGACGTTAGCGGCGGCGCTGCTGCGCCTAGACCCGTACAACGTGGTGTTCACCTGGTTGTCATCCCTGGCGTCACTGGCAATGCTGGCCATCCAGATACTGGCGTGCCTGGCGATTATCACGTGGTTCCGGGCCCACCCGCAGCAGGTTACCCGCTGGGCGTCCTGCTACGCGCCAACCCTGAGTGCGGTGATGCTGGCGGGCTGTTTTATGCTGGCGGTGAATAACTTGTCAGTGATGAGCAATGCCGGGAACTGGGTGAGTATTGCCTGGCCGGCGATTATTCTGGCGACCCTGCTGGGTGGCTGGCTGTGGGCGGCCAGGCAGCAAAGCCGATCCGCGCTGGTCATCGGCGGATAACCAGAGGGATAGCCCCCCGGCCAGTGTTAGCCGGGGCAGTGGCTAGCGATGTGCCGCCAGGGCCCGGGTCTGGGAAGGGGTTTCACCAAACAGGGCGCCATACTCACTGGCGAAGTAACCACAGTGGTGAAATCCCGCCCGGCGGGCGATGGCTGCCACCGGTTCGGCCGGGGTGTTCAACAGGCTACTGCGGGCGAGGTTCAGCCGGATGGCGCGCAGGTAGGCTACCGGAGAGAGGCCGGTCACCTGCTGGAAACTGTATTGCAGGGTTCGGCGGGAAATCTTCAGTTGCCGGCACAACATGTCGGGGGTTATCTCTCCGGGCTGGCCATCCTGGACCCACTGGTGACAGCGGGCGACGATATAGTGCCGGGTGGTGTAGCCGAGCCGCGCAACCGCCGCGGGCGGGATGCTGGCCAGGGTTTCCCGCAGGGTGTCCAGCAGCTGATCGCGCAGCAGGGCCATCAGGCTATCGGTGTGTTGCCTGGCGGGCAGGTGTTGCAGGTAATGGATCATGGCGTTGCACTGGCGGCGCAGGTTATCCAGCATCAGCGGGGGCAGCGTAATATGGTACCCGGTTGGGGTCAGCAAGGCGGCACCGCCGGGCATCAGCGACAGGAAACGCGCGGGCGGCAGTGAAATACACAGCACGTCCATCTGATTACCAGAAATCAGTGAAAAATGCTGTACGCCATAGGGTAATACGGCAATACCGCTGCAGGTGGGGATATTACCCAGGAGAATATCATTTTGCAGCGGGATCACCAGATTTACGTTGGGGGCGGCCAGGCTCATATGCTGGACAACTTTTAGATTGAGGTATTCGCGAAATAACCGCACATCAGCGAGCCAAATATCAAATAGCGCCCCCATAAATTTCCCCGGCGTCAGCTGTTGGTAATGTTGTTGCCAGCCATCAAGTGCGCTGGCGTGTTGCTGAAGATCGTGCCCGTGAATAAATTTCATTATGCGCTCACAGCGAATGAAGGTATTCACTGGGGAAGCAATATTCCTGCCAGAAATAACACTTCCCCGAAGGCCGCGATGTTCTGGCTTCAGTGCTGGCGGGGAATCGCAAACCCTTTGAGTGAAATAACAAAGCCATGCTGGTCTTTATTTACCCGGGCCCCGGCGTCGCACCAGTCGGAGGCAATACGGAAGAATTCATCGCTGCCAATATTCCAGTTCAGGCGTACCTGTTGGGTATAACCGGAGCGCAGTAATTCACAGGCTTCCTGGTAGTTAGCGGCAATAGCAGGTTGTGTTTTCATTTTCGTCTCTTGAGTAATTTACGTAATGATTTGATCTCTTTCGAGGTCAGCGGACCGGCGTCCTCAACGATGGCTTCCTGGGTATGCTGATTATCAATGTCGCTTTCGGCAATCGGCAGACTATCGAGGTGCTGAAATGCCAGCCCGAGTAATATTCCGGTAGCCTGACTTAAGTTTTGGCTATGTAATTCAGCATATTCGCGGACTTTTTCTTTCAGCGTTTCATCAAGTTGAACGCGTAATACGGCGGTATTCATCGTCATATTTCCCCTTACTCATTTGGTAACAGCTATTTGGTCACCGTTAACGGATTACAGGCGTGCGCCAGCCCTGCCAATATGGCAGTTAACAATCGTGGTTATCGGCACTGCGCGATGCAGTGCCTTCGGAAATCAAACCCGATGGCGTCTGCCGGCCGGGTTATTCTCCGGCGGGCGCTTGCTCAAAAGAGAGCTGCCAGCCGTCCAGTTCGTTCCAGTATTGCTGTTCCCGCTCCAGATCCAGCAAGACCAGGGCATTGTCTTCCAGCCAGTGAGGCGGGAAACGCAGTGTCCAGTGGTGTTTGCCCGCCTTGAGGTCGAGGGTTTCAGGCCGGCTGCTGGCCTGGCGCTGGTTATTCATTAACAGCCCGAGGCGTAATGCCCGAATCATCGCCAGCAGGGCTTCGGGCTTGTTCGGCAGCGGTTCTTTTTTAAGGGATTTACGGCTGTAGCCCACCAGGCTGGCCATCAGGCTCTGCTGCTGTTGGGTAAAACCGGGCAAGTTGCTGTGCTCCAGAATATAGGCCGAGTGGCGGTGCATACCGCTGTGGTTAATATTCAGCCCCACTTCATGCAGCATCGCGGCCCATTTCAGCAGCGCCTCCATCTGGGGATTAGCATGCTTAGGATGCTGCGCTTGCCACTGGTCATAGAGCCGCAGGGTCGTCTCCAGCACCCGGCGGGCCTGATCGCTGTCGATATGATACTGGCTGGCGAGGCTTTTTGCGGTGCGGCTGCGGATATCCTGATGGCGGAAGCGGCCTTCCATTTCATACAGTACCCCCTCGCGCAGGGCGCCGTCAGACAGGCGCAGGGTTTTGATATTCAGCGCATCAAAAATGCCGCACATGATAGCCAGCCCCGGCACAAAGACGGTTTTACGTTCATCGGACAGGCCGGGAAGATCCAGCGCGCTAACATTGTCGTATTTCAGCACCCGCTGGACTAAATCCTCCAGCCGCTCCGGGGTGATGATGCCATCAGCGGCACCGCTCTCCAGTAATACGTTGTTGACGGCTTTGATAGTGCCGGAGGCGCCGAGGGCAACATTCCAGCCGTGGAGCCGGTATTCCCAGGCGAGGCTTTCCACTTTTTGCGCCGCCGCCAGCCTGGCCCGCTGAAAGCTCTGGGGCGTGATAACACCCCCGGCAAAATAGATCTGGGCAAAACTGACACACCCCATCCGGCGGCTCTCAACCAATTGCGGGGTAAAATCCTCGCCGATCACCAGCTCTGTTGAACCACCACCGATATCAATAACCAGTTTGCGGCCTTTCTCCGGCTGGGTGTGGGCCACCCCCATAAAAATCAGCCGCGCTTCTTCGTTACCGGCCACCACCTCAATGGGGTAGGGGATCACCGCTTCTGCCCGTTTAACAAACTGCTGGGCATTACGGGCCTGGCGCAAGGTGTGGGTGCCCACGATGCTGACATTGGCCGCCGGAAAGCCCTGTAACCGTTCGGCAAACAGCGCCAGGCACGCCAGCCCGCGTTCGATAGCCTCTTCACTCAGTTGGTTATTACTGTCCAGGCCATCCGCCAAATGTACCCGCTGCTTAAGGCGGCCAATGATCTGCAGGGCGCCGTCAACCAGGCGGGCGATAACCATATGGAAGCTGTTTGAGCCAAGATCAATGGCGGCAAACTCCTGGGGGCGGGGGGTATTTGTGGCGATTGGCATAGTCTATTCAGGCTGCTCCAGTGATTGGATATAATCGTAAATAGCCTGCTGTGCCCGCACCTTACGGCGGTTGCCTCGCGGTACATAGCGGTTACTGAGTTCTTTATCAATGATGCGGGCTTTGGTGGTGTCGCTGAACAAGATCCCGATAATATCCAGCACCCGCTGTTTCAGGCGCGGGTCCAGCAGGGCGACGCCAACTTCAATCCGGTAATCAATATTGCGGGTCATCCAGTCGGCGGAGGAAAGGATAACTTTCTTATCGCCGTTATCTTCAAAAATATAGACCCTGTCGTGTTCAAGGAAGTTGTCAACGATGCTGATCACGTGAATATTGTCGCTAAACCCGGGCAGTTGCGGCACCAGGGCGCACATACCGCGCACCAGTAAGTTAACCGGCACCCCCGCGTCCGAGGCGGCATACAGCCGTTCGATCAGCCCGCGATCCACCAGATTGTTAAGCTTCAGGGTGATACCGCACGGGCGCCCCTGTTGGCTGGCGGTAATTTCATTGTCGATCAGCTGGTAGAGGATCTGGCGTGAGTTTTGCGGGGAAACTATCAGATGCTTAAAGCTCACCGGGCGGTAGGGGTTTTCAATAAAATTAAACACCTGGCGGACTTCATTGGTGATGCGGGCATCGGCAGTCAGCAGGGAGTAATCGGTATAAGAGCGGGCGGTTTTTTCATTAAAGTTGCCGGTACCGATATGGGCATAACGCACCACTTTGTCGTTTTCACGCCGGGAGATCAGGAACAGCTTGGAGTGGATTTTCAGGCCCGGCACCGAGAACACCACATGTACCCCGGCCTCTGTCAGCCGCCGGGACCAGCGAATATTGGCTTCTTCATCAAACCTGGCCTGGAGCTCGACCACCACGGTCACCTTTTTGCCGTTGTGGGCGGCGTGGATCATTGAGTCAATAATGCGTGAGTGCTTGGCGACCCGATAAATATTGATCTTGATGGCGATAACGCTGGGATCAAAAGAGGCCTGGCGCAGCATCTCCAGTACGTGCTCAAAGGTGTAGTAGGGATAATACAGCAGGATATCCCGCTCCCGAATGGCATCAAACACGTTGCGGAAGTTATCAAACCCGATATGGCGCAGGCGCGACTGCGGCCGGTTGACCAGGTTGGCCTTACCGACATTCGGGAAGCTGATAAAGTCTTTGAAGTTGTGGTAGCGGCCGCCGGGAATAATCGAGTCGAAATTGGAAATGCCCAGCTTACGGCATAGCGTCTCGACCAGGGCCTCTGGCATATCGCGCTGATAGACAAAACGCACCGGCTCGGCGGTGAGCCGCTGTTTCAGGCTGGAAGACATCAGCTCCAGCATGCTGGATTCCATTTCGTGGACCAGATCGTATTCTGCGTCCCGGGTCATTTTCATCGAATAGGCATTCAGCGCATCGTAATCAAAGAAGCCTTTAAAAATATCATTCAGACAAAAGCGCAGAATATTATCAAGCAGGATCATTGATTTACGCCGGTGCGGCGCTTCAGGCGGTAAGTTAACAAAGCGCGGCAGTTTATCCGCCGGTATTTCCAGCAGGGCGTAGCGAATGGTTTCGCCGCGGATAATTTCTACGGCCAGATAGGTATAATCGTCTTTCAGGAATTGCACCAAATCGGTTTCCGGCATCAGCAATATTGGCGTGATGTGCTGGCGCAATTCATGTTTGAAATAGTGATACAGCCATTCTTGCTGGGCCGGGGAGAGTTGGCGCTCATTAATCAGGAATATTTGGTTGCGGGCCATTTCCAGCAGCAATTCATTATAAAGCGCGTCAAACTCCTGACCGGCTTTAACCACCCGGCTCTGGATCCGGCTTAATAAATGGCGGTCCTGAGTGCTGCCCCCTTGTTCTTCGTTGATCAGGATGCGGCGTTTCAGCTCCGCAAAGCGGACTTTAAAGAACTCATCAAGGTTACTGGAGTAGAAACCCAGAAAGCGCATGCGCTCAATCAGCGGATTGCTTTTGTCCGCAGCCTCTTGCAGGACGCGTTCATTAAAGGATAACCAGCTTAGTTCTTTTTCTATGTACAACTTATCCTGACTCATTACGACAGCGACTCCATTTTGCTAATTGCCGGGAAGGGACATCCCCTGGTGGTCCTGCGCAGGGCAGTACAGGATGATAACCCGATAATATGTTTCCTGGCGGTACATGCCCGGTCAATAATGGCTGTATTGAGGCATGTTACCTGCCATCATTCTGGTCGGCGAGTAGAATGTTTAACATTTGTTTATTTAATGTTTTCGTCATGTAACTGACACGTTGTTATCATAAATCACAGGTATTATTTTGCGCCCTGTTTTGAATTCTGGCCAATATTTGCTTGCGGGCCACCCCCGGGCAGACAATATCCCCGGCAATGATGCGCCGCCGCAGTGGCGGTGGTGATGGTGTTGTGTGGGCGTCGTGCGGGTATCGGGCGGTGTCAATGTGCGCTAAGAGACACACCGGCGCTGTGCCGGTGCGTTGCGGGCAGAATTAGCGGTGGTAATCGCCGGCGGCTTCAGGCTGATAAAGCAGCGCCAGCACTTCCAGGTTGGTTTGGTTACCGTTTGGCAGCGACCAGTGGATGGTGCTGCCAACGCGCAGGCCAAGCAGGGCCGCCCCTACCGGCGCCATTACCGAAAGTTGCTGTTCGCTGTCTGTCAGGTTGGCCGGGTAGACGAGGGTGCGAATGCGCTCTTCACCGGATGACAAATCGCGGAATTTAACCTGACTGTTCATGGTGACTACATCGGCCGGCATGGATTCCGGGCTGCACATTTGAGCACGATCCAGTTCGGCATTCAGCGCATCGGCCACCGGTGCTTTGGCGTATTGCGGCTGCTCCAGTAGCTGGTCAAGGCGCTCGGCATCAAGTTCGTTAATGATGATGGCTGGTCTGGACATTACTCTCTCCATGAAAAACAAATACTCGCATAGTCGACTGGCGGGGCCAGATTACCCCGGTCTGGCAACCCATAAAGAAAAACCCTCACCGTAAACGATGAGGGCCTGGTCCTGTGATAATACTGGCTCAGTAGGGCTCAGGGAAGTGACCCAGCTCACGCTTCGCAGTTTGTTATCCCGGGCGTAACATTTTCTGCACCAGATAGCGGCTGCTTTGCGCCACCGGGGTGACCAGCGGTTCCCCGGCGTGGCCGGCGCGAATATTCGCCACCACCAGTTGTGACATCGCCCGGCGGGTTTGCCAGGTGGCGCTGGCCATATGGGGGGTGATCACCACATTGTTCCTGCCGTACAGCGCCGGGGGAACCTGGGGTTCATCGGCAAACACATCCAGCCCGGCGCCCGCGATCAACTGGTTATCCAGGGCATAGATCAGCGCGGTTTCATCTACTACGCTGCCCCGGGAGATATTAATCAACAGCCCGTCCGGGCCCAGGGCGGTGAGGACGTGTTTATCGACCAGCTTGTGGGTGCTCTCCCCGCCGGGTACGCAGACCATCAGAATATCGCTGGCGCTGGCAAGGGCCGTGAGCGTGTCATGGGGTTGCCAGCGGTGCGGCGGCCGGGCGCCGGGATCGAAGAAGCCAATGGTCATTTTCAGGGCGCTGGCACGTTCGGCAATGGCCTCGCCAATGCGCCCCATACCGATTATCCCCAGCCGGGCACCGCTGAACCCCCGGGTAAGGGGATAGCGCGCCGTTGCCCAGCGGCCGGCCTCAATAAATTTCTGTGCGCCGACAATGTGCCGCCCGCAGGCGAGCATCAGGCCGAGAGCCATATCGGCAACGTCATCCGTTAACACCCCGGGGGTGTGAGAGACGGCAATATTCCGGGCGCAGGCGGCGGCGATATCCAGCTGATCGTAACCGACCCCGAAGACCGCAATATGGTTTAGCCCCGGTAACCGGTCCATCAGGGGGGCGTCGATACAGGTTTCGCCATTGGTGACCAGGCAGGTAATGAGCGATCCGTCACCGGCCAGGATGTCATGTGGGGTGGTCCGGGCGTTTATCAGGCCCCATTCAGCCTCAAGCTGTTGAACCAACATGTCGGGCAGATCGCCGTATTGCAGCAAGGGGGTCTTCATGGTGTGGTCTCCGGTTGTGGTGGTCTGAGCATTTTCCCCGGTCTGGCCACCAGAATACCCAGCAGCCCGCCCAGTAATAGGGCGAAGGCCACCATCAGCAGGCCATAGTCATAATTGCCGGTAAGATCTTTTATCTTGCCAAATGCCGGCGGCAGCCCGAGCCCGGCAAAATTGGCAATGGTGTTAATCAGTGCGATGGATGCCGCCGCGGCAACCCCGGAGATTTTTTCCGTGGTGACCGCCCAAAACACCGGGGCGAGGGCAAAATTACAGCCCACCGCGCAGACCAGTAGCCCGTATGAGATCCAGTGATTATTGCTGTAGATAGCGGCAGTTAAGCAGACCCCGGCGATGATCAGCGGTAAGCCCAGGTGATATTGCCGCTCTTTCTGGAGATCCGAATGGCGGCCGTTGAGGTACATAAACAGGCAGGCGAGGGCAAAAGGCAGGGAAGAAAGCAGGCCGATAATAAAGTGGTTCTGGGCGACCCCCATCCCCTGGAGGATCAGTGGCAGAAATAGCGTGATGCCAATAGTGCCAAACGCCTGAAGGAACCAGACCAGGCTCAACAGAATGACGATTTTGTTGGACAATACGGTATACCAGCGCTGGCGGTCATCTAATTCTACGCTGGCGTTATCTCTGGCGAGGGTGGTATTGAGCCACTGTTTTTGTTCGCCGCTCAGCCAGGTCACGTGGTCCGGCCGGTTTGCCACATAACGCAGCGCCGCCAGCCCGAGTAAAATCGCCGGGATGCCCTCAATGGCAAACAGCCAGCGCCAGCCGGGGACACCGGCAATGCCGTGCATATTCAGGATGGCGCCAGAGGCCGGTAGCCCGATAACTGAAGCCAGTACCGATCCCATAAAAAATAACGACATGGCCCTGGCCCGGTGGCTTTTCGGAAACCAGACGGACAAATACCAGATAACGCAGGGGGTGAAGCCCGCCTCCGCCATCCCGAGTAAAAAGCGCATTACATACAGTTGAGTGGGGGTCTGAACCAGCGACATTCCGGCACTGATCATGCCCCAGGTCAGCATAATGCGCATTAGCCAGATACGCGGGCCGACCCGCATCATAAAAATATTGCTGGGGATTTCAAAAATAATATACGACAGATAGAAAATGCCCACCCCAAAGCCATACATGCTGGCGGTTAATCCGAGGTCGGCATTCATTTGCAGGGCGGCAATAGAGATATTGGTTTTATCCAGATTTGCCATGAAATAACAAATAATTAAAAACGGAATTATTTTCCCGTTAATCGCCTTCATGGTGGAGGCAGCAATCATCGTGGTCATGGTCGTGTCCCTTAGTGCGCGAATGGTATGGCGGCGGTCTGGCGTTTGTCGCCGCCAGTATTGGCGTTTACGGCACAGCTAACGCGGGAGAATACAGTGGTACCACATGAACCATATTCTTGTAATACAAGATTGGTGGTAATGCAAAAGTAACGATGGTTTTTGTGCGATCGATCGCGTGTTGGGGCGGCGGGACAAGGGGCCTGAGGTGCACAGGATAGGCACCTCAGCGGAGAGGGGCGTGCCCGATCGTTGTGGTTATCGCCAGGCACAGTATTTTATAATGCTATAGCGGCCCGGGCCCTGTAAGAAAATAACAATGCCCATCAGGAAATAGAGTGCGGCAGATTCGATAATCCATGCCCCGGTGGGGGCCAGCGTAAATAGCCGATCGCTGTACACCAGGTAAACGGCCATCACCATGGTGAAAGAGACTACCAGGGCGCTCCAGCGGGTAAAAATACCCAGTATCAGTAGGATTGGGCAGAGCAACTCGCCCACAAGCACGCCCCAACTGATAAATCCAGGCAGCCCGGCGTTAAGCAATTTGTTTTGTACAAAAATCATACTGTCTTCATGGGTCGCCTTATGGATGCCGTGGAACAGCATCAACCCGCCGAGGGTTAAACGCAGCAACAGGCGGGCGGCATCCGGGCGATGGACAGATTCAGTAATACGATTCAGCATAAATACTCCAGATAATAGGGGGAATGCGGGCTGTGAAGTACGGTATAGACCCGGGTGGGACAACCGCGAGTGGGCTGACTGTAGCGAACCGCCCGAACGGCACTCAACTTAATAAAACTCCACCGTAAATGAAGTTGGCTGAAGTTCAGATAATGGATGTTGGGTAATAACTTAATATTACGACGTTACCCGTAAAATAGTGGTCGCCCAGTACAATGGATAAAAACGCTATTTACTTATTCTTCTTCCCACTATTAAAGCCGACACCGTAACGCCAGAGATCGTATCGTCATCTATTCACCACCAGTAATGGCGCCCTGTACGGTGGTAATAGAATAACGTATAACGGGGATTAACCGTTGAGGCGCTATTATCACACTGTGACGCTCTGGACAAGTAATTTAATTGGCAATCACGATCCGGCAACGGAATTTATAGGTTAATTTATCTTTGGTTTTTATACGGGCGCCGGTGATTGCAGGTATTATGTTATTTGTATATCTTTTGTTTAATGAGTACTGTTATTCTCTGTTATCGATAAATAATTATCGTATCTATTAGGGAGTATTACTTAACACCATGCGAGAGTTAGTTGTCTGGTTAGTTACCTAAACGATATTAAAGTAAGACGATGCAGTGAACTTCATCACGCCACACCACGTTATGATATGGCGTAACGTGTGAGATAAGCGGTGAGATAAGTAGTGAGATAAGGCGTGAAGTGCATAGTAAAATAACATGTCATTGCTGCTTTATCGAATTTCATCCAGGACAGATAGCAGGGAGGCTGTTAGTTGTTGTGTAACAGTTATATTTAATGCGATCAGTTATATCAGAACCTGTACTTATCTGAAAGATATCGACGGGTGGTCATTTTCATTCAGACGGAGGCGCTGTGTGAGAAATTATGATTGAAATTACTAATGAAGTTTATCTAATTAATGAAAGCATTATGTTTAGCCCGTTACAGCGGGTGTTATATGTTGTCAAGAAGGATAAGAAATACAGTATTCAGACGCCGGCGTGCCTGTGTCTGGTCTTTCTGTTGCGCCACCAGGGGAATGTCGTTACCCGAGAGCAATTAATTACTTTTGCCTGGGGGGAAGGGGCTATTACCTACGTAACGAATAATACGTTTTACCAGACCATTTCCCATTTACGCAAGGTGCTGGATGCAGTGGACTGTGGCAATATGGTGACCACTATTCCGCGGATTGGCTTAACTATCGGCCAGGAGCACAGCATTGAATTACAGCATGCTGATACCTCTGCCGGCGTAGCGCCACGCCCGCAGTCCGATCCCCCACCGCGTCGGCGGCGGGTAATAAAACCGATATATCTTATTATTCTGTGTGTTGTGCTATTTACTCTCCCGCTCAGTATTGGGGGAATAATGGCCAGCCGACATGATATTTTTGCCCATTGGCAGCTATTACCCGATCAGGGCTGTGAGGTTCGTTATCGCGGCAGCGATAACGCGGATAATATTTTACGCGAGATGCGTAATAACAATGTGAGTTGTGACAATAACAATGCTATTTTTGTCACGCTGAATGCGCGCATTATGCGGACCTCATTTTTAATTTGTCAGCGCTACACTCCCCAGCGCCAGTTGTGCCATGTGTTGCTGGTGAACAGGAGTAATGCAAAATGAAATATACCGTGCTGACCGTGTTATGTTGTTTACTCTCCCTGGTTATGGGAACGGCTATCTGGCGCTATTATGCTACTCAAAAGAATCCGTTACCCGTATATTGCAGCAGCGAAAGCCGTTTCGTTCAGGGAACGCTCTCAGTGAGTGCGCGTTATATTGTGCTATTTAATCACGGTAGCGGAATGTTTAGTATTAATGGTGTCGCCAGTGACGGTGCGCAGCAGCAAATGATTAGCCGCCAGGTGCATTTTATCTATCGCCACAGCGGGGAGGGGTTTACCCTGGAGAGTACCCAGATAGAACGGTTGCATGAAAATATACCGGAGTCACATCCAGTGACAGAACTATTACCGTCTTTTTTCTCCACCGGCGGACGCTTTCTGACCCTCGCCATGGATCGCGATCAATATGATAATCGACTATTAACCTTTGGTGATCTACCGGTCTTTTATTGTGTTCCACGTCGCGGAGTGGACAAAGAGTGAAGCATCTTATGGTATTGTGCCGCCTCCCGCGATGTGGGAGGCGATATAATTATTTACGGTGTGCCATCATGGTATGGGGTTGCGAGGTTACCGGCGTTTTTGGCTCTATTTTCGCCTGGCTATGGATATCACGGCAGAACCAGGAGTTATATTCATCAATCATTAAGCGGTGTTGTCGCTGGCGATCTGTGCTGTACATCCCCAGCTCATCCTTCGCCTCTTCTTCAATAAGATAAATATCTGCCATGATATGTGGGATATTTTCCCGAATACGGAAATTGCTTCTGGCCTGTGCATTACCTAATTCTGAGATGGCCAGCCCGCACTTTATTGTTTGTTTCTCGATGTCTGTATTATCACAGCACGTCAGAAAAAAACATAAACTCAGCAGAAGATGTTTCATTATGTTTTTTAGTATCTTATGGTTATGTTTCCGTTGTCGTTGACAAAACATTACACTGAAAGTGAATTGCTGAACATTTTTATGCTGATTATTGAAGTACCGATCACAAAAAATAAGGCAACTGTTGTAGAAGTACGCAATATATATTTTTGTTGATGATAGTACTGCGCGAAATTTATTACATAGTGGAAAATAAAATATAACATTTATATTATTTGTCCCATGGTAATAGGATAAAATATTGCCGTTGATATGGTATTGTTGCGTGATAAACCACAAAACACCGCCCTGGGTGGGTGTCCGGGCGTGCCGTTAGCGCGAGTGTAAATTGATGAATATTGTGAATGTGACCCTGCTATTTGGGTTGACGGCAGTGGCGGGGATCCTCGGCTGTTATCTGACCTGGCTGGTGGTAAAAATGGAAAAATCACCCTGGTTGTTGCTGCCTTCCGTACTGAGCCTGGCGGTATTTGCCTGGTTGTTGACTTTGCACCCGTCCGCCGCCGGGCGTATTTATGCAGCCTACGGCGGCGCCTATATTTGCGTGGCGCTGGCCTGGCTGCGGCTGGTTGATGGCGTGGGGCTGACTCGCTGGGATCTGCTGGGCGGTGCCGTGGCGCTGAGTGGTATGGCGATAATCATGTTCCAGCCCCGCTAACCGGGACTGGATCCCAGGGGATAGCCCTGGTATCAGGCGCGCTGACGGGCTTGTTGTAGCTCTGCCATCAATTGGCCGATGAGCTGCGCCGCCGGATATTCCCGGGCGAGAAATGCCCGCTGCCCGGCCCACTGGGCGGCAAACTCATGGTCACCGGCACGGCAGGCCAGGGCATGAAGTTGTTTTGCCGCATCATAGGCGAGCGGGTAGTCCGCCGGGCGCGGTGCATCAGGTATTTCCCCCCAGTCCATCATCCGGTTGACCATCCCTCTGGCCGGTCGCCCGGAAAAGACACGGGTCAGCCGGGTGTGGTGCGCCCGGGGGCTTTGTAAGTTTGCCCGCCAGCTGGCGGTGGTGGCCGCTTCCGGGCAGAGTAAAAACGCACTGCCCAGTTGTGTGGCTACCGCCCCGGCGCTGAGTAGCCGGTGGATATCATCACCGTTCATGATCCCGCCTGCGGCAATCACCGGCAGGGATGTCTGGCTGACCAGTTGATGAACCAGCGCCAGGGTGGTGAGCTGTTCATCGGGCGCGTCCGGGGCAAAAATCCCCCGGTGCCCCCCGGCCTCAATCCCCTGGGCTACTACTGCGTCTATGCCTGACCGTTCGGCGAGCTGCGCCTCTGCCAGGGATGTTACCGTGGCGAGGGTGTAGATCCCGGCGTCCTGCAGGGCGAGAAGTTGCGCCACGGGAGGCAAACCGAAATGAAAGCTCACCACCGCCGGGCGGGTTTCCAGCAGGACGGCGAACTGGGCCGGATCGGACAGAAAGCTGGGATAGATCTCCGCCAGCTGCGCCGGTGGCGCGGCGCCATATTCCTCAAACAGCGGCGCCAGGCAGGCAAGCCAGGCGGCTTCTTGTTCGGGGTGGCGGCGGGCGGGGGCATGGCAAAAGACATTAACGTTAAATGGCCGACGGGTCAGCCCTTGGGTGGCGAGGATCATCTCCCGGGCCTGGTCGGGCGTGCTGGCACCGATGCCCAGCGAGCCAAGCGCCCCGGCCTCAGAGACGCCAGCCGCCAGCGCCGGTGTTGATACCCCCGCCATAGGGGCCTGAATAATGGGCAGGATCCCCAGTCGGTCGATCAGTGAATAGGGCACAGTCATGGTGTCTCCCTGGGAGATACAGATAGTCAGTAAGGGTCATGCGCCGGGTATTTTCCCGGCGGCACGGCATTAACCATAACCCAAGCCCCGCAGAATGCCAGCGCTATCCGGGCATCATCGGTTGCGCCGGGGGCTGGTGGAACACCTCCCGGGCGGCGGCTAACCCGTTCAGGGCCGCGGGGAACCCGGCGTACACCGCCATCTGCATGATGATTTCGACAATCTGCTGGCGGCTGACACCCACATTGAGGGCCGCCTGAATATGTACCCGTAGTTGAGGGGCGGCGTTACCCATGGCGGTAAGCGCGGCGACCACGGCCATCTCCCGGTGTTGCAGATCCAGGCCCGGGCGGGAATAGATATCGCCGAAAGGAAACTCCACCAGGTACTGGGCGAAATCCGGGGCGATGTCCGCCAGGCTAGCAACGACGTGCTCACCGGCTTCGCCGTCGATTTCCCGTAGTTTTGCCATTCCCCGTTGATAACGTGTGCTGTTCATCCTGTTCTCCAGAGTGTCCGGGGCCCGGCAGGCCAGCAGGCTGTGCCTGCTCAAGTTCCCGGTAATAGATGATTTTATCCCCCAGAACAGCAGCAGCCTGCTGTAAAGTGGCTATCTGAGCATTTACCTGCGCCAGATGTTGTTCCAGCATCTGGCGACGGTGACGGGCGGTGTGATCGCCGGCAGCCCGCAGCCGGGCAAACGCCTGCATCTGGCTAATAGGCATCTGGGTGGCGCGCAGGCGCAGTAAAAAATGCAGCCAGCGTAAATCCGCCGCGCTATAGCAACGGTGCCCGGCAGGCGTCCGGCTTACCGGGCCGATAAGCCCGATACGCTCGTAATAACGTAACGTATGGGCTGTGAGGCCGGTACGGGTTGCCATTTCGTCGATAGTCAGTGTGGTGCTCATGGGGATATCCTGGCAGTTTGAGTGCGCTCGAAGTCAAGGGGAAATGTTATCTCCGGCGTTCACCGGGGGGCGCATTCGGCGCATAGCGCAGTGGTAGGCGCCATGACGTACTGAGCGGCGGATGATAGCCGCCAGAGTATGGACCCCGGCCCGCACCATCCGGCGCTGGAACGGGTGCTGGTAGAGCCCGAGCATAGTACTGGCCCATTCAGGGAGCAGGTCAACACCGGCGCGCATCATGATGGCGGCGGCAGGCCGGGCAAGGCGGGAGGGGGCCGGGGCGCTGAACAGTACCTGGGCAACCTCCCGGGTGCGTTCGTCACAGCGTAGTTGCGGGCGCATCTGGTGCAAGTAATCGGCAATATCCGCGCAGGAGGTCGGTACATTGCGGGCCCCTAGCGCCAGCGCCACCCGGGCCGCTTCCCGATAGTACTGGTCTTGCCCGGCTACCGAGACCACCCGCCGCCGGTAGCGCAAATGGGACGCCATAAAGCTACTGCACTCCGCCACATGGACCCAGGTCAGTAAATCGGGATCGCTGGCGGCATAGGGGGCGCCGGTGTTGTCGGTGCCGGTGATATGTTGATGAATGGCGTTTACCCGCGCCACCAGTTGTTCCGGCACCCCGGCAGGGCCAAAGGTGGTGGCGGAAATAAACTGGCTGGTACGCCGCAGGCGGCCATAAATATCCTCCCGAAACCGCGAATGGTCCCAAACCCCGGCCAGGGCCAGCGGATGCAGCATTTGCAGCAGCAGGGCGCTGATCCCACCACATAACATGGCGCTAAAATCACCGTGTACTTGCCAGATGGCCGAGTCCGGCCCATACCAGCCAGGGTCCCCGGCGGGCTGTTCGAAATCAATCTCGTTGAGCGCCATACCGGTGAGGTTAAGCACATTGCGCTCGATAATTGTGCGTATTGTTTCCAGGATGTTGTCCACCCGTGTGACCAGCAGGTAACGCTAATGTAACACGCGCGGTGAGAGGAGGGCGGGCAACCGGTGCTGCCCGCGTTATGTCAGGGCGTTGACCGGGACGGCGGTTGGGCAAACATCCCGCTATCCAGCAGGCTCAGGGCGTGATCAACCACCTGGTCCTGGGTGAGGGCGGGAAATGCAGACCCGCGGGGCGCCTGGCTTATCCGGGTGAGCGGGATCAGAATCAGACTTAGCAGCGTAGGCATAATCAGTTCCGGCACCAGCGCCGGATTGACTTTACCTTCCTGCTGCCAGCGGCGTACGGCCAGCATTGCCGGGGACTGGGTGACATCACCGACCCGGGCGCACATATGCTGGCGTAATAATTGGGCCCCGCCCTCGATATTTTGCAACCACAAGCGGGGGAACCACGGGTGTTTATCCGCCAGGTGCGCCAGGGTTTTCACCATCTGGTGTAAGGCACTGTGCGGGTCATCCGGGTGGTTGATAAAAATGTCGGCCAACTGGCGGCGTAGCGGCATAAAGCGCTGTTCGACAATCTCATCCAGCAGTTGCTCCCGGGAGTGAAAGTAGTAATGCAACATTGCCGGGGTCACCCCTGCGGCTTTGGCAATGGCGTTGAGCGAGGTTTCCGCCACGTCCTGATGGGAGAAGATCTCCAGGGCGGTATCGATCAACCGCTCCCGGGTTTCTGCACTGGCGACAGCCCCTTTGGGCCGACCCGGGCGACGAGATTTTTCTGGATTTTGGCTGTTTTGGGCTGACATGTTCTGTTGATCCATTGACTATGCTGATGGCTGCATTAATATTAATTATATAGTTAATTAATTTCAAGCGAGCTTATCTTATGGTTTCTGTACGTTCAGGTAACGCACGGGATACTGATGGTGCGGTTGTATCCGTACGCCTGCTGTTTAGTGCACTGCTGCTGGTGATGCTGCTCTCTGCCCTGGACCAGACCATCGTTTCCACGGCGCTCCCCACCATTGTGGGTGAACTGGGTGGGCTTGATAAGCTCTCCTGGGTGGTGACGGCCTATATTCTCTCCTCCACGATTGTGGTGCCACTGTATGGCAAGTTTGGTGATCTCTTTGGCCGTAAACCGGTACTGCAAGTCTCCATTCTGCTGTTTTTAGCGGGGTCTGCCCTCTGTGGCCTGGCCCAGAATATGACCCAACTGGTGCTGATGCGCGCCCTCCAGGGGCTGGGTGGCGGCGGGCTGATGGTTATCAGTATGGCCGCCGTGGCCGATGTGATCCCCCCGGCAGAACGCGGCCGCTATCAGGGGCTGTTCGGCGGGGTGTTTGGTCTGGCAACGGTAATTGGGCCATTAATCGGCGGTTTTATAGTCCAGCATATGTCCTGGCGCTGGATCTTTTATATCAACCTGCCGCTGGGGATGTTTGCTCTGTTGGTTATCGGTACCGTGTTTACCACGACCGGCCAGCGTACCCGTCATCAGATTGATATTCTCGGGGCGTTTTACCTCAGCCTGGCGCTGCTGTGCATCATCTTGTTTACCAGTCAGGGGGGCACCGTGATGGCGTGGTCCGATCCACAACTGTGGTGCATTCTGGCGTTTGGTATTGTCGGTATTATCGGTTTTGTTTATGAAGAGCAGCGGGCCTTTGAGCCGATTATTCCCCTGGCCCTGTTCCGGGATCGCAGTTTTCTGTTGTGTAGCATGATAGGTTTTATTATCGGTATGTCGCTGTTTGGCTCGGTGACCTTTTTGCCGCTCTACTTGCAGGTGGTGAAATTGGCCACCCCGACCCAGGCCGGTTTGCAGCTTATTCCGCTGATGGGCGGGCTGCTGCTGACGTCTATTATCAGTGGCGCGATCATCAGCCGCACCGGGAAGTATCGGGTATTCCCGATTCTGGGGACCCTGCTGGCGGTGCTGGGGATGTTTTTGCTGACCACCATCACCACCGCCTCGCCTACCTGGCATTTATATCTGTTTACTGCATGCCTGGGGATGGGGCTGGGCCTGGTAATGCAGGTGCTGGTACTGGTGGTGCAGAATACCGTCTCTGCCAATCTTACCGGGGTCGCCACCTCCGGGGTGACCCTGTTCCGTTCCATTGGCGGGTCTATCGGGGTGGCGCTGTTTGGGGCGGTATTCACCCACGTGCTGCAAAATCGCTTACAGGCGCTGATCCCCGATGGTGCCACCCTGCCGCAGGGCATGAACCCGGTGGCTATTCACCATTTGCCTGCCGGGCTGCTGGATGATTACCTCCAGGCGTTCGGGGCGGCTATCCATGCGGCCTTCCAGATGGCGGCGGTGTTAATGGTTGGGGCGTTCTTACTCTCCTGGCTGTTACGTGAAGCCCCGCTGAAAAAACACCTCTGATCCGCGTTGTGGTGCTTATTTCCCGGCGGCATTTTTCCGGTTGCCGTGGTGCAACCGGCCACGGCCTTCCAGCGCAATCAGCACCACCGAGCCGACAATACATAACGTACCCAGCCAGTCCGGAACGGTGAAACTGACCCCCAGCAATACCACGGACAGCAGGGCACTGCTTAGCGGTTCGGCACAACTCAAAATACTGGCTTTCTGGCCGCCAATCAGTTGGGCACCTTTCAGATACAGGGTGAAATTGACCGCAGTACCAATCACTATCAGGTAGAGAAAGGCGAATAAATTGCCGCCGTTGGGGGCGATATGCTGGCTTCCCTGCAGGGCAAAAGGCGCCAGCATCAGCCCGGCCAGCAGCATACTCCAGCCGACAATCGACAAGGTGCCATAGCGGGCAATCAGGGGGGAGGGATAAGTGGTGTAGAAGGCAGCAGCAATGGCGGAGGCTATCCCCCACACCAGGGCCGTCACCGAAATAGACAGCGCATTCAGCGCCCCGTGGGTGACCAGCAGAAAGGTCCCGATCAGCGACACCGCCACGGCGCTGGCGACCCGTATACCGGGAAGCTGTTTACGCCTCAGGGCGAACCACACCACGATGAGGGTGGGGGAGAGGAATTGCAATACCGTGGCGGTGGCGGCATTGGTATGCGCGATGGTGGCGAGGAATGTCAGCTGGACCGCCAGAGCGCCAAACAGTGAGAATGCCGCCAGGCGCAGGGTATCCCGGCGGTGGCTAAAAATGTGCCACAGCTTCTCCCCCTGAAAGAAGGCCAGGGCGAGGATAATCACCCCGGAGAACAGCAGGCGCAACATGGTTAACCAGCCAGCAGAGACCTGGTTATTTTCCATAATGTACTGGGCGCACACCCCGGAGCTTCCCCACAGAATGGCGGCCAGCAATACGCAGATAATCCCTTTTCTGGATGGGAGCATATTTTATGATTCTCGTGCAGCAGTAACCGGCAGGATGTGCGCGGGCATGAACAAGCAGCCTATGTTATAGAGCATCCCCCCGCTAACAGACAACCCCCACGCCCGCTGGCGCTATACCTTTCCGGTATCGCGCCTATGCGCCTAAGGTATTGGTTTTTCAACCCGCGCTCACCTATAAGTGTCGCTATCTGTCAGGTTTACTTAGGATGCGGGATCACGTTATGGCACAACTGAGTCGTCATACTTTCCAGTCGATTATTGATAGCCGCTTTTCCGGTTATCAGTGTCTGGTTATCGGATTATGTTTTCTGGTGGCGCTGTTTGACGGGTTCGATACCCAGGCCGTGGCGTTTACCGGCCCGGCCATTATTGATGCCTTCCGGGCCGATGTTGCCCAACTGGCACCGGTGATGACCGCAGGGATAGCCGGGATGACCGTGGGCGCCATGGTTATGGGGATGCTGGGGGACCGTCTCGGGCGGCGTAACACCTTATTATTGTGTGTGGCTATCTTTGCCTGCGCCACGTTATTGACCGCGTTTGCCCCGGGTCTGGGCACCTTATTTACCTTACGGGTGATTGCCGGGTTTGGTATGGGCGGGGCGACCCCGGTACTATTGGCCCTGGCGGCGGAGTACGCCCCCCATAAATACCGGGGCCTGGTGACCACCGGCGTGCTGCTGGCGTTACCGGCCGGAGCCATGTCCGGTGGTTTGCTGGCGGCCTGGGTACTGCCGATGTGGGGCTGGCAGAGCATTTACCTGATTGGCGGTCTCTGCCCGTTAGTGCTGCTGGTGGTGATGGTCTTCGCCTTGCCGGATTCGCTGGAATATCTCAGCACCCGTCCTGGGGCGAAAAACCAGGCGCGTATGGCGCGGATTCTGCGCTATATCGCCCCTGGACAAACCGTTACCCCCCGGGCAACCGCTGCGGGGCAAGTGCCGGTGACGGCGGTGAAATCCCGGCTGGGGGATCTGTTTACCCCGGCGCTGAAACGCACGACGTTCGGGGTCTGGAGTGTCTATTTCTTTAACTGGGTGGCGTGGTTTATGTTGCTCTCCTGGCTGCCGACCCTGCTTAAGCAGTCAGGGCTTAACCCGGCTGACGCTCCGCTGGCGTCGGTAACGGTCAATGCCGCCTTTATTTTATTCGCCTTGCCGCTGTCGTGGTTTCTCCCCCGGGTGAACACCCTGACTATCCTTGGCATCATGTTTGCTACCGGAGTGGTGGTGGCCGCCGGGCTGAGTATCACCGTATCGGGCCAGCAATGGTGGCTGGTGTTCACCCTGGTTGCGCTGGCCGGGTTTGGTATCGGCGGGCAACAACTGGCCCTGAACTATCTGGTGGTAGCCACTTATCCGGCCCGGGTACGGGCCACGGCCATGGGCTGGGCCATCGGCATTGGCCGGCTGGGGGCGATATTCGGCTCTGCCATTGGCGGGGTTATCCTCAGCCAGTTTGGGGCGGCGGGCTTCTTCGCCCTGCTGGTGGTGCCGTTATTGCTCTCCAGCCTGAGCGTGTTATTGATCCGTAAGCGCTATCGCCGGGAAGCGGCTGTAACCGTTGCCGGTCACTAACGGTTCGGTGGATATTGCCGGGTAAGTAAGGCTATACAGCGGTGCAGGGCAGGGCTGTCGTCCCCTTTGCGGTGGCTTAAAATAATGGGTGAGGTGGCGGCGGCATCGGTGATTTTGCGGTAATGCAGCCCGGTGCGCTGGATTTGCCGGGCGGCGGCAGGCACCAGCGTCACCCCTAACCCGGCGGCGGCCATACCAAGGGCGGTTTGCATATCGCTGGCCCAGTGGATGTCACCCGGCTGTAAGTTGTGCTGGCGGAATAGCCCCAGCACATGATCGGCATAGCCCGGACGAGGCTGGGCCGGGTAGAGAATTTGCGGCCACTGGCTTAACGCCGCAAGGGTGGTTGCCCGGCGCGGCTGGGGGGCCGGAAGGGCGGCGATCAGTGGCTCCAGCACAATAACCTGCTGTTCAATCTCCGGGTCGGTAAGGGAAATCCGGCCGAGGCCAATATCGATCTGGCCCGTTTTGAGGGCGTTAATCTGGGCGACGGTGACCATTTCCTGCATGGCGACCCGGGTATTGCCATCGCTATGCAGGGCGCGAATCACATCCGGCAACTCGCCAAACAGGACCGACGGCGCAAAACCAATGGTCAGGGATGTCTGGCGGTGCCCGGCGATATTGCGCGTTTCAGCGATCAGGTTTTCTAATTGCGCAAAGAGCGGATCCAGGTGCTGATACAGATGTTGCCCGGCCTCGGTGAGGGCCAGTGGACGGGTACGCTGGATGAGTTTTACCGCCAGCAGCGCTTCCAGTTGCTGGATTTGGCGGCTTAGCGGGGGCTGGGCAATATGCAGATTTTCTGCCGCCCGGGAAAAACTCAGGGTGCGGCCCAGCTCCCGAAAATAACGCAAATGGCGCAGCTCCATAGATCCTCACACCGGGGAAACGATGGGCTAACTGTAGAGGAGTGCGCAAGGGAGATCAAAAAAATGCCGCACAGCGGAGAGACTGGCGGCAAAGGCATTTACGCTTACATCAGGGTAATGGAACCATATAACCACCTTAATGGTAATGTTATGTCAGGAGGGGTTAATATTACTCAAATCTGTCCTTGCAACTCCCCGCCAGTGTTATTAATTACCCGGCTCTGTAAATCAGTCTGTGTCTGGCCATCAAGCGGCAGATGGGCGATTGCCCGGGTTAACCCACGGCACTCTGGCCTGGTAAAGCAGTGTGGTAAAAATAAATATCATCTGGCCACGTTTGTCTCACTTCACCTGACAATATTCCTGGGATTATTTTGATAATTGTGACGAGTGCAATAGACCCCCTGTTATTAATGTGGGTTATGCCGGGAAATAATATTTCTTCATTATATTATGCGGCAACCTTGTGGGGCTTGTGACGACCAGTACCTGCCCGCGCATTAGCGATCAATCGCGTTCTCTACTGGTTATCCAACCGGTGTTTTCTCCATAGCCGCTGCAGTTGTTAAAACCAACATAAACCAGTGGGATAGCATAATAAATGTATGATTTTTTGTTATGAAAAAGACAGTGTTATTTCGAGCTATTTTCTGATGGCTATATTGTGGTTATATGGCCGGGAGTGTTAGATTTTTAGCGTTCTCGTCCTGCTACCGGGGCGACGCTGTTGCCAGCAATTGCTTGCCAGGAACTATTTTAATCAGCGGGCGACTGGCAGCCTGAGCAACATAATCCTATAGTTGTCAGCAATATAGTAAAAATAAGTGGGCACCTGCCCATAATAAGAGCTGTCAGTGCTTATTGTCATGCCACTGATCGGGAACTGTCGCTATCTGGAAAATAACGTGCCGGTGAATATATCGTGGGCGCTATGTCTGCGCCTGAGCAGGCTGGAATATCAATCGGGCCCGTGTTTTGCCAACAGTAATTTATCCGCTATGGAGTGCTTTTATGAGCAGTAGCTACGATGATCTGCAGCGTTTCAGGGATAAAACACAGACCAATGCGATCCCTTTTCAGGAAATCGCCACGCCGAAGGCCCGTTCCACCAGGAGCGACTGGAATATGATTAACCAGGTGCTCGCCGGGGAACAGGAGAGCTCGCCTTTTCCCGCCACGGTGAATACCAGCCGGGCAACCCCGCAAACCGTGGCGCCGGGGATGTTTACCCTCGCCAGCGCCCCGGCGGTTGCGCCAGCGCCGGTTGCTGCCCGGGAGGAACCCCGCACACCGGACCAGCCCAGCGGCGTGGCCCCGGAGGGGGGGGACCCGCAGCGGCGCCTCCGGCGTTACTGAAAGCCATGGCGGATATTCCCGCGTCAGCCCAGCCCGCAGAGCCCGTCAGGCCCGCGGCCCCGGCCAGCGCTGGCGATGCCGGGCAAATAACAGCGGCGCACCGTCTTGCTACTGAGGCCGCCCGCCCGCAGGCACCGCAAGCCACCTCCGGCGGGAAGCCGCCGGTGACCGATTATAGTGCTATGTTTGCCCCCGCAGCGGCCCCCGCCAGTGATCGTGCCGCCGTGCGGGCGTTGCCGTTACAGTCCGTGCTGGAAAGGATAGCGTCATGCCGTTAATTTGTGTCTGTTCACCCAAAGGCGGAGTGGGGAAAACCACCCTGGTGGCTAACCTGGCGTATTGCCTGGCCCGGGGGGGCAGTAAAGTGCTGGCCATTGATTTTGATGTACAAAATGCGCTGCGGCTTCATTTTGGTGTCCCGCTCACCGACGGGCGGGGGTATGTGGCCAACGCCACCGAATCCGCAGACTGGAGCCAGTCCGTGATGTCGGCAGGGGGCAACCTGTTTGTGCTGCCCTATGGTGATGCTACCCCCCAGCAGCAGGCTGATTTTGACGCCCGGATGACCAGCGACAGCCATTTTCTCAGCCGGGGGCTGGGGACCTTGCTCAATTACCCGGGGCTGATTGTGCTGGCGGATTTCCCGCCGGGGCCCGGGGCAGCGCTCAGTGCCGTGTCGCGTATGGCTGATATGCACCTGGTGACCTTCCTGGCGGATACCGCCTCGCTCACCCTGTTGCCGCGGGTGGAGAACGGTGCGCTGTTTGGCGGTGCCGATATCAGCGGTTCCGATATCCGCTATGTCCTGAACCAGACCAATAACCGGCGGCGGATCAGCCGGGAGGTGGCGGACGTCATGGCCCGGCGTCTGGACCATCGTCTGATTGGCAGTATCCATTACGACGAAAGCGTGGTGGAGGCCAATGCGTCTCAGCAAGCGGTTTTTGATTTCAGCCCCGCCTCCGCGGCGGCCTTTGATATTGAACTGCTCAGTAAAAAAGTGACCAGTTTGCTGGGTATTACTGTGGGTGATGGGGCGGTTCATCACAGCCCTGGCGCTACGGGTTTCTGATACGGACGGAATGCAGCTATGAAAAAGACCTTGTTCTGGCTATTACTGCTGGTAATGGCACCCATTGCTGTACTTATCATCACTACCCCGATGGACAGCCAAAAGCAGTATATCTTCGCGCTGATCAGTATTTTGTGTTTAGTGTTACTGAACTTCAGTAAAACGCGCGCGGTGTCGGTAGTGTTGATCCTGATTTCTGCGCTGATGTCCACCCGCTATATTTATTTCCGCGCCACCCAGACGCTGTATTTTAATTCAGAGATTGAGGCGATTCTCGGCACCGGGTTGTTCCTGGCGGAACTTTACACCTGGGTAATGTTGCTGCTGAGTTATTTTCAGGGGTTATTTCCCCTTGAACGTAAAATTGATCCTCTGCCGGAAGATCAGCGGCTGTGGCCAACTGTCGATATTTATGTGCCGACCTATAACGAAAGCCTCGATGTGGTGCGCGATACCGTGCTGGCGGCCCAGTGTATTGATTACCCCCAGGACAAATTAAAAATCTATTTACTGGACGACGGCAAACGCAGTGAATTTGCGGTATTTGCCGCCGATGTCGGGGTCGGTTATATCACCCGTACTAATAATGCCCACGCCAAAGCAGGCAACCTGAACCACGCGATGGAATTAACCCAGGGAGAGTTAATTTGCGTGTTTGACTGTGACCACGTGGCCACCCGGGTCTTTCTCCAGGCCACGGTGGGGGCATTTCTGAAAGATTCCCGGCTGGCGCTGTTACAGACGCCGCACTATTTCTATTCCCCGGACCCTTTTGAACGCAACCTGACCCGGGGGCGCAGTATCCCTAATGAAGGGGCGCTATTTTATGGCCCGATCCAGAAGGGCAACGACAACTGGAATGCCACGTTTTTCTGCGGATCCTGTGCGGTGATCCGCCGCAGCGCATTGCAGCAGATTGGCGGTTTTGCCGTGGAAACAGTCACCGAAGACGCCCATACCGCCCTGAAATTGCAGCGCCTGGGATGGCGCACCGCGTATCTGGGGATCCCGCTGGCGGCGGGGCTGGCTACTGAGCGCGTAGTGCTGCACGTTATTCAGCGTAACCGCTGGGCGCGCGGGATGACGCAAATTTTCCGGGTCGATAATCCGCTGTGGGGCCGGGGGCTGACCTTTCCCCAGCGGCTGTGCTACCTCAGCGCGATGCTCTATTTCCAGTTTGCCCTGCCGCGCATCGTCTTTCTCACCGCCCCGCTGGCGTACCTGCTGTTTAACCTCAATATCATTCATTCATCCGCCAGCCTGGTATTTGCCTATGCGCTGCCGCATCTGCTGATGTCGATTATTGTCGGCTCACGGTTAAATGGCCGCTACCGCTACAGCTTCTGGGGAGAGATTTACGACCTGTTACTGGCGTTCCACCTTGCCCTGCCGACCATGGTGACCATGCTGTTTCCCAAGCGCGGTAAATTCAATGTCACCGACAAGGGCGGCCTGCTCAACGCCGGGTATTTCGACTTCGCCATCGTGCGCCCGCATATTATTGTCGCCAGCCTGCTATTGATAGCCATTATCAGCGGCATTGTGCGGGCGGTGGGCCATGACTACTTTGCGGTGGACCCGGGGGTTATCGCGCTTAACGTCGGCTGGGCCATGTACTGTCTGTTTTTCCTGCTGGGGGCGATTGCCGTTGCCCGGGAAACGCGACAGGTGCGCAAAACCATCCGTATTGATGTCGAGCTTCCGGTGATTATCCACTATGCCAGCGGTATTGCGTCCCGCAGCGTTACCCGGGATCTCTCGATGGGGGGCTGCCGGATCACGCTGCCGGATAACCGCCACCTGACCGATGAGATAGAAGAGATAGAACTGGAGCTGAGCTCTGGGGCGATTTGTCTCCCGGTGACTATGGTGGGGGCCAGTGAGGACGATATCCGGCTGATGTTTGCCGAGTTACCACTGCCGCTGCGCCGGGAACTGGTGCGGGTGGTCCTGTCCCGGGCCGATGCCTGGATCCAGCCTGTCCGGGCCCAGGATAATCCGCTGGTCTCTTTCTTTACCATCGGCCGCTGCATTATTGATGTATTTGTCCGTTCCTGGCGGGAGTGGCGCGCCGCCGCCCGCGCGCGTCACGCCACACCCCCCCGTAAAGATGACGAGGAAAAAGCAGTATGAGACGGATCCTGCCACTGCTGCTTGTGTTTATTATCGGTGCGGCTGTACCGCTGTATGCGGCGGACCCACTACCGGCCCCCGATAAGCCCCCGGAGACGGCGGCAGATAACAGCGCCGCCGCCCCGGCGTTCCCGGCACCACCGCCCGCCCCGGACGCGCCGCCGGCAACTGACGCCGGGCCAGAGAGCACCGCTACGGTGCCAGAGACCGACACCAGTACACCTGCTCTGGCGCCGCTGTCCGGGGCGAACAGCCTGACACCCGAGGTGGCCAGTAAGATAACCCTCGCCCAGATGGGGATGCCCCAGGGGATGGTGCTGCGCGGTGGCCAGCTTCAGTCCGGGGTCAGTTTTTCTGTGCCGGGCGATGTGGTTATCACCCACGCCCAGCTCTCGCTTAACTTGAGTGTCTCCCCGGCCCTGGCGGCGCGGGGTGCCAGTCTGTTATTGATGATGAACGGCCAGCCGCTGGGCACCGTGCCCCTGGGAAGCGCCCAGAGCAATAATGCGCACTTTCAGCTTGATATCCCCGGGCCGATGGTGGTTTCAAACAACAATCTCAGCGTGACCATTAATGACGGTGATGCGCTGCTGTGCCTGCGGGATCTGACCGATAAATATCAGGTGACGGTACTGCCGGACTCCAGTGTTGAGCTGGCCGGGCAACAACTGAATATCAGTGCCGATCTGAGCCATTTCCCGCGGCCGTTTTTCGACAGCCAGCAGATGGCGGACACCCGGCTGACCTTTGCCTTCCCGGCAGCTATCTCCCCGGCGCAGGTGAACAGCGCGGCGCTGGTGGCCTCCTGGCTGGGGATGCAGGCCGGTTACCGGGGGATCCGGTTTGATGCGCTGACCAACACCCTGCCGGAACATCACGGGATACTGATTGGCGCACCCGGCCAGCAAATTGGCGGTATCACGCTACCGCAGACCCAGGGGCCACTGCTGCAAATTATTGATAACCCGGCTAACCCGGCCTGGAAACTGCTGCTGATTGTTGCCCGGGATGACGCCGGGCTGCGGGCTGCGGCGTGGCGGCTGACCCGGGGCCAGTTCCCGCTGCAAACCGGGCAAGTGGCGGTGGGCCCGCAGGCTATTCCGCGCAGTACGCCTTATGACGCCCCGCGCTGGATTGATACCACCAAACCGGTGCGGCTGGCGGATCTGGTGCGCGGGGATCAATCGATGACCGCCGCCGGGATCTGGCACGAGCCGCTGAATGTCTCATTCCGGGCGGCCCCGGATCTGTTCCTCTGGGACGGGAAAACTATCCCGCTACAGGTGAATTATCGCTTCCCGTCCGAAAGCTGGATCGACGAAGAGAAATCCTGGCTGAATATCGTGTTTAACGGTGCGTTCCTGCGCAATTTACCGGTTAATAAAATCGGTATCCTGGAGAAGATCTGGCACAAGCTGGGGGGCGATGCTCGCCAGGAGAGCGCCCAGATCCCCCTCCAGCCCTATATGATTTATGGGGATAACCAGCTGTCGCTCTATTTTAATATTGTGCCCAAGGCGGACGCACCCTGTAGCGTGCTGCTGAATAACAACATTAAAAGCCAGATCAAAGACGACTCCTGGATAGACCTGAGCCACACCCGGCACTTCACGCTGTTGCCGAACCTTTCCTACTTTGTCGGGGCGGCGTTCCCGTTCTCCCGGCTGGCGGATTACTCCGGGGCGCTGATGCTATTACCCCCCCGGCCATCCCCGGCGGAAATCAGCACACTGCTCGACCTGGCCGCCCGCTCGGGTAATGCCACCGGCACGGTGCTGGCGAACAGCAATGTACTGTTCGGGATCCCGGAAGGGGGGGCGAACAGCCTGCTGGTCAATGACCGCGATATTCTCGTGGTCTCCAGTATGGCCCAGCAGGCGTTTAACCAGCGCATGCTGGCGGGCTCGCCTTTTGTCAGCGATAACCAGTCCCTGGGAGTGCGTGAGGTGACCCTGGGTCAGACGCTGCGGCGCTGGGCCATGGGGGAGTGGAATGTCTCCACCGTTGATGCGGATCGCTACTTTTCGTCTAACAGTGACTGGCGAGGTTTTATCAGTTTTGCCTCCCCCTGGGGCAACGGCAAAACCGTGGTGATGGCCACCGGCAGTGATAATGCGCAGCTCTCCCGGCTGACGCAAGACCTGGACAATATCCGCATCAATGCGGCTATCCGCGGTGATGCGGCAATCATTACCGATGAAAACGGCGTGCGCAGCTTCCGGGTCGGGCCGCAATACCCCAGCGGGCAGATGCCCTGGTACATGATGGTGGTCTGGTATGCCAACCAGCACTCCGCCACGCTGGCGATTGTCGCCTGCCTGATGTGTCTGGTGGTGGGGCTGGGTTTTTGCAGCTACCTGCGCCGCCGGGTTCGTCGGCGTCTTGATCCCGAATCAAAAGAAAAAGAATAAGGTGGGGCCATGATAAATAATAAAACCGCCAGGTTACTGCCCGCTGTCTGTGCGTCCGGGATCTTGACCCTCAGCCTGGCTGCGGGAAATGCGCTGGCGGCAGACAATAATCCGGCCTTTACGGCGCTGTTTGAGCAAGCGCGCTACTGGCATGAAAAGTCCCATAATGATCTGGCTGGCGAAGCACTGAAAAAGGTGCTGCTGGTGGATGCTAATAATAACGAGGCTCTCTATCTGATGGCGCTGTGGGCCCAGCAGTCCGGGGATCTGACCGGGGCGGCCCAGTGGCGGGATCGGCTGGCGAAAGCCAACCCGCAGGCACCGCAATTGCAGGCCCTGAGCAATGCCAGCCAGGTGGCGCAAATTCCGAAATCCCGGCTTAGTCTCGCCCGGCAACAGGCCCGCAGTGGCAACATTAACGCGGCGCTGGAGACCTGGCAGTCGCTGTTTAACGGCGGCACGCCCCCGCCGGGACTGGCGCCGGAGTATTACCTCACCATGGCCGGTGACACTGCCCGTTATGATCAGGCATTAAGCGGCTTACGCCAGGCGGTGGCCCAGAACCCGCAGGACAATGCGGCCCGGGTGGCGCTGGGGAAAGTGCTGACCTACCGCGAAGGTACCCGCCGGGAGGGGATCGGGCTGCTGGAGCAGATGGCCTCCGGCAACCAGGAAGCCGATACCGCGCTACGCCAGGCGCTGCTGTGGTTCTCACCACAGACCCAGGATGAACCCAGCTACACCAACTGGATGCAGCGTCACCCCAAAGATACCGCGGTACTGGCCCGCTACCGGCAGAGTGCGGAAGGCGCCGCTATGCAGTCGGGGTTCAGCGAGCTGAACAGCGGGGATTTGGCCACCGCGAAGGCCCGCTTTGAGCAGGTATTACAAAGTAACCCCAATGACCCCGATGCCCTGGCCGGTATGGGCTATATTGCCCAGCGCCAGGGGGATTACGCCGGGGCCGCGCAATACTTACAGCGCTCTGCCAGCCAGGGGGGCGAGCAGTCTGCCAGCCGCCAGAACCAGGCGGCGGATGCGGATTTTTATGGCAAACTATCCCAGGCCCAGCAGGCGTATAAACAGGGCAATATTAGCCAGGCGCTGGCCCTGAGTGCGCCGCTGGCGGGCCAGACCGGCGAGCGCGGCAATGCGGCAAAACTGTTCCGGGCGGATGTCCTGCGCCATAACAAAGATTACCCCCAGGCAGAGCAAACCCTGCGCGCACTGCTCCAGGATTCACCGGATAACGCCGCGGCGAAAGAAAACCTCTACTATGTGCTGCGGGAGCAGAACAAAACCGACCAGGCCCAGAGCGTGCTGCGGACGTTATCGCCCGCGCTTCAGGCCCGGTTACAGCCCCGTGCCGGGGGCGGATCTCCGGGGGACCCTCTCCGCCGCCAGGCCCAGCAGGCTGCGGATCGCGGCGATACTGAACAGGCTATTGCGCTCTTGCGCCAGGGGGTCAACCGGGTGCCAGGGGATCCGTGGCTGCGGCTGGATCTGGCCCGTCAGCTGGATAAAAACGGCAACCGCGCTGAGGCGACCTCGGTTATTGAACCGCTCTACCGGCCGGGCGCCGGGGCCAGCTCGCTGTATGCGGCGGCGTTATTCCTCAGCGATCGCGGGGCCTGGCAACAGGCCGGCGCGGTGCTGGCGCGTATTCCGCCCGCCAGCCGTAACCGGGATATGAACAGCCTCGCCCGGCGGATCACGTTTAACGGCCAAATGGCTACGGCGGAAAGTTATCTGGCAACCGGGAATATCAACGCGGCGCGTAATACGCTGCGGGCGATGGGGGACAGTAACCCGGATAGCCCGGCGGATGCCGGTAAACTGGCGCAGTTGCTGGCCAAGTCTGGGGATCTGAGCGGGGCGGTTGCGGTGGTACAGCGCAATATGGCCCGGGGGGTCCAGGGCAATGCCGGGGATTATGCCGATCAGATAGCGGTACTTAACCAGGCGGGGATGAATGCCCAGGCCAGCCAGTGGCTGGCAAATCCTGAATTGCAGGCCCGCAGTACCCCAACCCAGCTGGCGGGGCTACAAAATGGCTATGTGATTAATGAGGCCGACCGGCTGCGTGAGTCCGGCAATTATGCCGCCGCGTATGACCGGCTGATCCGCGCCATGCAGCAGGACCCGCAAAATACCGATCTGATGTTCGCTATGGCCCGGCTCTACCAGTCCGGCAAGATGAACAAAGAAGCCGGGGTGGTGTATGACTACCTGATGACCCGGGACACCCCCACCCAGGATGCCCGGGCCGGGGCCATTGATGTGGCGCTGGCGGCCGATAATGTTGAGCGGGCCCGCCAGCTGGCGGCCGGGTTGCGCGATACCAGTACCCCACAGCGCAAAATATTGCTGGCCCGCATTGAAGAGGCGGACGGTAATCATCAGCAGGCACTGGCGCTGTTGCGTAGCGCCCGTGGCCAGGTGCTGGGCTTACAGTCTGCCAGCGTTGGCAGCGGCCCCGGCAGTACACCGGTTATTGGCGGTATGGTGCTGGCGGACAACCCGTTCAGCACCACGTCCACCACCAGCCGGACGACCCCGAGTGCTTCTGTTTATGGCATATCGATGCCCTGGCAGGTGGATCAACAATCCAGGGACCCGCAAACCGCGCCGCCGGGCACCGTACGGCCGGATATTCCGGTGGAAACCGCCCAGAGCAGTCAGTTGCGCCAGATTGACCAGATGATCCAGCAACTGGATGAGAAAACCGCCAGTTGGGTGCGCAGCGACATGTCGGTACGGGGCCGGGACGGGGAAAACGGCCTGAGCAAACTTACCGAAGGGCGGGTACCGCTCCAGTGGTCAACGGTGCCCTTTGGTGATGCGCGGCTTGAGCTGAACGTCACCCCGGTCACCCTCAGCGCCGGTAGCCCGTCCGGGGATGCCAGCCGGCGGTTCGGCACCGGGGCGATTATGCAGGGGCAAAATACCGCCGCCCTTGGGCACTCCACCTATGCGAACGACCAACTGGAAGATGCGCCCTCCCAGGGCTCGCAGAATGAGTCCGGTGTGGAGGTCGGGGCCACCCTGCGCGGGGACAGTTATAAACTGGATATCGGTACTACCCCGCTGGGGCCGGATCTCAGCAGTGTGGTGGGCGGGGTCCAGTGGTCACCGCAGTTAACCGACTATGTGAAGCTGATTTTCACTGGTGAACGTCGGGCGGTGACCGACAGCCTGCTCAGCTACGTGGGGGCGTTTGATAAGTTTACCGGTAAGCACTGGGGCCAGGTGACCCGTAATGGGGGCAGCGTTCAGCTCAGTTACGATGACGGCGATGCGGGCTTTTATCTGGGGGGCGGCGGCTGGAGCTATATTGGTGACAATATCCAGAGCAACAGCAGCGTCACCGGGTCCGCGGGGTTCTACCTGCGGCCGCTGCGTTCAGATGATCGGGAGCTGAAAACCGGGATTAGCCTCAGCTATATGGATTTCTCGAAAAATCTTAGCAACTTCAGTTATGGCCACGGGGGCTATTTCAGCCCGCAAAACTATGTCAGCGTCTCTTTCCCGGTGGACTACAGCCAGACCTTCTCGAACTGGAAAATGTCCGTGGGCGGCGCGCTGGGCTACCAGTCCTACAGCCAGGATTCGGCCCCGTACTTCCCGGGGAATTCATCGTTGCAGTCCCAGCTGGAGGATTATGTCAATGCCGGGCAAGCTAAAGAGGCGTGGTACGACGGTAAAAGCGAGAACGGCACCGGCTATAACCTGCACGCTAACGTCGATTACAACGTGAATAAAGATCTGATGGTCGGCGGCAAAGTGACCTATGACACCTTTGGGGATTACAACGAGAGTGCTGCCCAGGTTTATTTCCGCTATATGTTCGGGGATCGTTAATAATGACAACAGACGCACTGCACGGGACCTTATTGCGCTATTACCAACAGCAGCAGACGCCAGAGGGCTGGTTTGATTTGCTGACCATTATGGTCGACGGGATGATAGGCAATGTTGGCGAGCAGGAATGCCGGCCGTTTTTACAGGACATGGGCTGCCAGATGGCGTCCCGCTATCCGCTACCGGCCTGCGAAACGGTGGGGGATCTGGAGGATGCCATTAACCGCCTGCTGGCCCATTTTAACTGGGGCACCATTGAAATTGACCTGGCCGGGCAGGGGATGTTACTGCGCCACCGGGGGTTACCGGTGGCCCGGGCGCAGCAGGACTCCCATGAACAGCACCGCTGGTGTAATGCCTTCAGCGCCATCCTTGAGGGGATGTACGGGGCGTGGCTGACAACCCTGCGCGCGGCACCACACGTGCGATTACGACGGGACCATATCTACGGGGTTTCCGATATCCAGTTTCGTTACCAGGGGTAACGCTATTGATCACTGAAGGAGAGCCAGATGCTGCCACGGGCTTTATTGTTACTGACACTGTTGATGACGGCGTTATTCAGCCCTGTCTCCTGGGGCGAGACCGTTGACTGGCCGCACTTTAAAGTGCGTTTTCTGATGCCGGATGGCCGCATTGTGGACAGCGGTAATCATAATATCAGCCATACCGAAGGCCAGGGGTTCGGGATGCTGTTTGCCCTCCAGGCGAATGATAAGCCGGCGTTTGATGCCATCTGGAACTGGACCCGTGACAATCTGCGTAACCCACAAAATGGTCTGTTTTACTGGCAGTTTAACCCGGTGGCCAGTGACCCGGTGGCGGATAAAAACAACGCCACCGACGGTGATACGCTGATTGCCTGGGCGCTGATGCAGGCGGCGGATAAATGGCGGGAGCCGGGTTACCAGCAGGCCTCTGACGCTATCCAGGCCGCGCTGATCAAATCCATGGTGATCAACTATGCGGGTTATACGGTGATGCTACCCGGCGAAAAAGGGTTTAAGCGGCAAAACGGTATTGTGCTCAACCCGTCTTATTTTGTCCTGCCCGCCTGGCAGGATTTTGCCCGGCATACCCACCTGGCGGTATGGCAAAAACTGATTGCCGATAGCCAGCGCCTGCTGGCAAAGATGCAGTTCGGATCGCCGCATTTACCCAGTGACTGGGTCTACCTGTCTGCGCAAGGGAATACCTCACCGGCAAAAGCCTGGCCTGCCCGGTCCAGCTATGATGCCATCCGCGTGCCGCTCTACCTGTGGTGGGCCGATCCCGCCAATAGCAACCTGGCGGTCTGGCACCAGTGGTGGTCACAAACCGACCGGGAACACACCCCGGCCTGGGTTGATGTCAGCAATAATCAGCGCGCGCCTTATATGATGGCGGGTGGCCTGCTGGCGGTGCGTGATCTGGTGATGGAGGATGCCAGCCTTAGCGGCGATGTGGCGGTGACAGCGGGGGATGATTACTATTCTGCCAGCCTGAAACTGCTGGTGGCTATCGCCCGCAATGCCCATCACTAGCCTGGTAGCACAACGGGCGCTTTAGGGGGCCCGTTGTGGACAAGCCAGACGGAGCTAGCTAGCATAGCCATATCATATTTTTATTAGCCTGCACGGTACCTATCATGCGTTCTGATATCAGAACCCTCGATCTTAATTTGCTTAAAACCCTGGATGCCCTGCTGGATGAAGGCAGTGTGACCCGGGCTGCCCAGCGGTTGTCGCTGACCCAGCCTGCGGTGAGCGCGATGTTAACCCGGTTGCGGGATTTTTTTGACGATCCGCTGTTTATCCGCGCCCAGCGCGGCATGGTGCCAACCGCACGGGCGCTGACCCTGGCCGGGCCGGTTAAACAGGTGCTGAACGATATTTCCGTGTTGCTGGCACCGGCGGTATTCGCGCCCCGGGAGGCCCGGATGACCTACACCATTGCCGCCACGGACTACGCCCTGAAGACGATTGTGGTGCCGCTGATGGCGGCCCTGAAAAAACAGGCGCCGGGGATCCGGGGGGCGGTGGTGCCGGTGGATCATCCGCGGCTGGCGCGCCAGCTGGAACAAGGGGAGGTGGATATGGCGCTGGTTACCCCACAGACCACCCCGGAGGATTTACACGGCCAGGCCCTGTACCAGGAAGAGTATGTTTGCATGATGCGCGCCAGCCACCCCCAGGCCGGGGCCGCCGCGCTGACGCTGGATGCGTTCTGCGCCCTGGAACATGTGCTGGTGTCCAGCCACGGCAGTTTCCGGGGGCCAACCGATGATGCGCTGTCGGCGATGGGGCGCAGCCGCCGGGTAGGGTTAACGGTGAATAGCTTCCTGGTCTTGCCGGAAATTTTACGGGTCACTGATATGGTGGCGGTGGTGCCGCGCCGCCTGGCCTGCCGCCACGATCATATGGTGATTATGGAGACACCGCTGGCGGTGCCGGGCTTTACCAAAAGTATGGCCTGGCATGAGCGTGTCCACCGGGACCCGGCCCACCAGTGGATCAGGGCATTATGTGCCGAGGTGAGCCAGCCGGGGTACAAACTCAGTTGAACCTGGCGCCTGATATCACGGCCTGAATGCAGGCCGTGACCGGGCGCGACACCGCCAGAGATAGCCCGATCAGTTGACGCCGCCCCCAAGGGACTGCCACAGGGTAATGCGGTTATCAAAGTTAGTTTGTTGCAGGGCAATTAACTGCCGCTGGGCGCTCCACAGGGTGCGCCGGGCGGTCAGTACCGTCAGATAATCACCCACCCCTTCTTTATAGCGCTGTTCCGCGACATCCAGGGTTTGCTGTTCTGCGGCAACGTACTGGCGCTGGGCATCCAGCTGCTCATCCAGCGTGGAGCGGCGCGCCAGGGCATCGGACACGTCACGGAAGGCGCTCTGAATGGATTTTTCATAGCTGGCCACCATGGCTTTTTTCTCGGCTTCAGCGTAGTGCAGCTGGGACTCATTCAGGCCGCCATTGAAAATAGGCAGTGAGATTGACGGCGTAAATGACCAGATATTCATCCCGTGGCCCCACAGCTGCCCGAGGGGGCCGCTGGCGTAGCCGGCTGTCCCGGTCAGCGAGATGCTGGGGAAGAAGTTAGCCCGGGCGGCACCGATATCCGCATTGGCGCTCTTTAACTGATGCTCCGCTTCCTGAATATCCGGGCGGCGCAGCAGCACTGAGGAGGACACCCCCGCCGGGACCAGAACAATGGTGTTGGTGTTCAGGCTTTCCAGGGTGCCCGGCAGCACACTGGCGGGCAGCGATTGCCCGGCCAGCAGATCGAGGGCGTTTTTATCCTGCATCACCACGGTGCGGTAGCTGGCCACTGCCGAGCGGGCCTGCTGGTAAACGCTCATCGCTTCGCTGACATCCGTCACCGAGGCCACACCAACGCGCTGCTGGCGTTTAACGATGTTCAGGGAGTCCTGCGCACTGTTCATGATTTCCTGGGCCAGCGCCAGGTTGCTGTTGTCCGCCGCCATGGTGACCCAGGCGGTGGTAATTTCGGCCACCAGAGTGAGGCGGGTATTTTGTGCCGTAAATTCACTGGCCAGCCAGACCTCTTTTGCGGCCCGGGACAGGCTCTGGTTACGGCCAAACAGGTCCAGTTCGAAGCTGGCGGTACCCACCGCGCTACTGCTGGTGCCATAACCGGCGGCCAGACTGCGGCTGCGGGTGGTGCTCAGGCCGGCATCGAGGGACGGGAACAAGTCGGATCGCTGTTCGCCATATAAGGCCCGGGCGGCATCGATATCGGCAATGGCTTTTTGGACATCCCGGTTATTGGTCAGGGCGGTCTGCACCACGCTTTTGAGCCGCGCATCGGTGACCACTTCCTGCCAGTCGCGCAGTACTGCCGGGGCCGCCGCGCCGTTTTGCGTGCCGGACCAGACCGCCGGGATCGGCGGGGCCGGTTTGTGGTAGTCGGGATCCAGTGACACGCAACCGGCGGTCAGTAAAGAGAGAAATAACAGACTCATTCGAAACATAAACGGCTTACCCCTGGCATGTGCATAATGCGGTGAATTGCCATGTCACCGGCACAACATAATCATAATCTGGCAGCGCTGCTGTCCTGGCGGGTGGTACTGGCGTGGCGGCCCGGGCTGCACGCCATGACGATGCACTGGCATCACGGCCAGTGGAGGACATTGCGGGAGCAGGCGGCACGTCGGAACAGATAATTTGCAGGGACAGCCAGCGGGGAAGCGGGAATCATAGCGTATCTCCGCTGCGCCCGGCTTTCATAATGTGCTGCTAATGGTGCCGGATCCGCTGGCGTTGTGAAAAAAAAAGCGGGCTGTCCCATTCACCAAAAATCACTTTGTTATTGCGTAATTTATCTAAGTACAAATGGCTATGAGTCATAAATATTGATTCCTTCATTGCCACCCCGGTTCCACGGAATACTTCCCCGATAACAATCAGAGGGGAAGAGAGATGGCAAGAATCACCGCATTTACCACAACATTGCTGGCTGTATTCGCATTGCTGGCGGCCCAGGCCCAGGCCACTACCGTGACCGTCGCCTGGCAGACCTCCGCAGAGCCGGCCAAAGTGGCCCAGGCCGATAACACCTTCGCCCGCCTGAGTGGTGCCAGCGTTGACTGGCGAAAGTTTGACAGCGGTGCCGGGGTTGTCCGGGCGCTGGCCTCCGGGGATGTGCAGATTGGCAACATTGGCTCCAGCCCGCTGGCGGTGGCTGCCAGCCAGCAGGTGCCGATTGAGGTATTTTTGCTGGCCTCGCAGTTGGGTAGCTCCGAAGCGCTGGTGGTAAAGAAAAATATCACCTCACCGCAGGATCTGATCGGCAAGCGCATTGCCGTGCCGTTTATCTCCACCACCCACTACAGCCTGCTGGCTGCCCTTAAGCACTGGGGGATAGACCCGAAGCAAGTAGAGATAGTCAACTTGCAGCCCCCGGCGATTATTGCCGCCTGGCAGCGGGGGGATATCGACGGCGCCTATGTCTGGGCCCCGGCAGTGAATGAGCTGGCCAAAAGCGGCAGTGTGCTGACAGATTCCGGCCAGGTGGGCCAGTGGGGCTCGCCGACCCTGGATGTCTGGGTGGTGCGCAAAGATTTCGCCCGCCAGCACCCGGATATTGTCCGCGCTTTTGTACGCAGTGCGCTGGATGCCCAGCAAGCCTATCTGGCCAACCCCCAGGGCTGGCTGGCCCAGCCGGATAACCTGAATAAGTTGTCGCGCCTGAGCGGGGTGCCCCAGGGGGATATTCCGCTGCTGGTGAAGGGCAACACCTATCTGGACGCCAGACAACAACTGGCGCAGCTGTCCGGCCCGGTGAGCCAGGCCATCGCTGACACAGCCGCGTTCCTGAAGGCGCAGGGCAAGGTGCCCGCCGTGGCCGCGGATTACAGCCAGTTTGTTACCGGTGAGTTTATTCCCGGGGCGGCCCGGTAAACGGAGGTTGTTATGTTAGCCATTTCACAGCTCTGCGCCTGGTATGACGGTAAACCGGTCCTGAACGATATCAGCCTGACCCTGAACCCCGGGGAATTGCTGGTGGTGCTTGGCCCTTCCGGGAGCGGGAAAACCACCTTGCTGAACATCATTGCCGGGTTCCAGCCCTGTGAAGCCGGGAGTATTACCCTGAACGGGGCGGCGATACAGGGGCCCGGGGCCGATCGCGGGGTGGTCTTCCAGCATGATGGATTACTGCCCTGGCGCACGGTACAGGACAATGTGGCCCTCGGGCTGCAGCTGGCCGGGGTAGACAAGGCTGCACGGCGGGAGACCGCCAGCGCCATGCTCAGAAAAGTGGGGCTGGCCGGGGCCGAACGGCGTTTTGTCTGGCAGCTTTCCGGCGGCCAGCGCCAGCGGGTGGGTATTGCCAGAGCGCTGGCGGCGGACCCACAGCTGTTACTGCTCGATGAGCCACTCGGGGCGCTGGATGCGTTTACCCGGGAACAGATCCAGACCCTGTTGCTGCGCCTGTGGCATACCACCGGCAAGCAGATGCTGCTGATCACTCACGATATTGAAGAAGCGTTGTTTATGGCCACGGACCTGCTGTTGTTGTCTGCCGGACCGGGCACGGTACAGGAGCGGCTATCCCTTGATTTTGGCCGCCGTTATGTGGCCGGGGAACCCTGCCGGTCAATAAAGTCGGACCCGGCATTTATTGCCATGCGTGAATATGTGCTGGGGCGGGTATTTGATCAAGGAGAGGCGTTCGCATGAGTATTGTATTACCGGAAAGCAAGTTGGCCCGGGGGCGTAAGCGCTTGCTGTGGGGGCGCGTTTCCCGCCAGGGGCGGATCAGTGTGATCACGCTGCTGGCGGTGGTCGCGCTCTGGTGGGGGGTGACCGCGGCGGGATGGATCTCGCCGCTGTTTCTGCCTGCGCCACAGCAGGTACTGGCGAAACTGGTGGTGATTGCCGGGCCCCAGGGTTTTATGGATGCCACCCTGTGGCAGCATCTGGCCGCCAGCCTGGGGCGCATCGCCGTGGCATTGCTGGCTGCCGCGGCTATCGGCATTCCTGTGGGGCTGGTGATGGGCCTGAGCCCCACGGTGCGCGGTGTACTGGACCCGCTGATTGAGCTTTACCGCCCAGTGCCGCCGCTGGCCTATTTGCCGCTGATGGTTATCTGGTTCGGTATCGGTGAAACCGCCAAAATTCTGCTGATTTATTTATCCATTTTTGCCCCGGTGGCGATGTCGACCCTTGCCGGGGTAAAAAATGCCCAGCGGGTACGTATCCGGGCGGCGCAGTCCCTGGGGGCCAGCCGCTGGCAGATCCTGTGGCTGGTGATTTTGCCCGGCGCATTGCCGGAGATCCTCACCGGGTTACGTATCGGGTTGGGGGTGGGCTGGTCAACTCTGGTGGCATCGGAGCTGATTGCCGCCACCCGTGGCCTGGGGTTTATGGTGCAGTCCGCCGGTGAGTTCCTGGCCACCGATGTGGTGCTGGCCGGGATCGCGGTGATTGCGATTATCGCTTTTATTCTGGAACTGGGGCTGCGGGCGCTACAGCGCCGTCTGACCCCCTGGCGGGGAGAAATGCAATGAACGAACGTATCCATATTGACGCACTGGGCCCGGCTATCGGCGCCAGCATTGGAGGGCTGGATCTGCGCCGCGCCCTGAGCGATAACCAGTTTGAGCAGTTATACCATGCGCTGTTACGCCACCAGGTCATTTTCCTGAAGGGCCAGGATATCTCGCCGACACAGCAGCGGGATCTGGCCCGGCGCTTTGGGGATCTGCATATTCACCCGGTTTATCCTCATGCCCCCGGGGTTGATGAGATTATTGTGCTCGATACCCATAACGATAATCCGCCGGATAATGATAACTGGCACACCGATGTCACCTTTATTGATACCCCACCCGCGGTGGCTATTCTGGCGGCAAAACAGCTCCCGGAAACCGGTGGCGATACGCTGTGGAGCAGCGGCATTGCCGCCTGGGAGGCGTTATCCGACGGGGTAAAAGCGCTGCTGCGCGGCCTGCAGGGGGAGCATGACTTTCGTAAATCGTTCCCGGAGCACAACTATCGCCACAGTGAGCAGGAGCATCAGCGCTGGTTGCGGGCGGTGGCTGACCATCCGCCGCAGTTGCATCCGGTGGTGCGTACTCACCCGGTGAGTGGCCGGGAGGCGCTGTTCGTGAATGAAGGTTTTACTACCCGGCTGGTGGGGGTGACCCCGAAAGAGAGCGAGGCGCTGCTGGGCTTTTTGTTTGCGCATATTACCCAGCCGGCGTTTCAGGTGCGCTGGCGCTGGCAGGTGGGGGATGTGGCTATCTGGGATAACCGGGTTACCCAGCATTATGCTAATGCCGACTATCTGCCCCAGCGGCGTATTATGCACCGGGCAACGGTGCTGGGGGATAAACCCTTTTACCGCGGCTGAGCCGGTGGCAGCGTTACCGGGCAGAAGCGGTCTGCCTCTGCCCGGCGCAGCATTAGCCCAGTGGGATAACCATTTTGCCGGAGAAATCCCGGTTTTTCAGGCGAAACAGTGCCGTGTCAAGGGCCTCAAAGGCGCTGGTGACCAGCGGCTCGGTGGCTAATTGACCACTGGCCAGTTGCTGTAACAGCGCATCACCATCCTGGGTTAGCCGCTGCCAGTCGTGGTTGTCACCGGCACTGTGCAATGCACCCAGCGCCACTTCGTGCAGTGAAATAGCCTTAGCAAACGGCGCCCAGGGCCAGAGGGTTGCCCGGCCCTGGATAGTGACCAGATGGCCATTGGCCCGTAAGTGCTCACCCAGCCAGGCGGCACGGCTTTCGTGGACCGCATCCCAGATAGCATAGTAACGCTCACCCCAGGGGACATCACCACCGGCCACGGCGGGCTCTTCGAGAGTAACCGCCGCGCCAAGGGCGCTCAGGCGCGCAAAGTGGCGGCGGTGGCTCAGGGTATGCACGGTAAAACCACGGCGGACGGCCATTTGCAGCAGATAATGGCCCACGGAGCCGCCGGCCCCGCTGATCAGCACGGTTTCCCCGGCCCGGGCAGGTACTTTATCCAGTGACTGCCAGGCGGTGAGCCCCGGGCAGGGGAATGCCGCCGCCTGGGTATCATCCAGTTGATCGGGCACCGTCATCAGCACCCGGGCCGGTAGCGTGGTGTACTGCGCGAAACTGCCGTCCCGCAGCAGGCTCTGGTGCCAGGCCACGCGTTTCCCCAGCCAGTGATTGTCGACCCCCGGGCCACAGGCCACCACGATACCGCTGCCGTCCACCCCGGGGATGTGCTGTTGTTTTATATCCAGCAGTTTCCAGTCCACCGGGTTCAGGCCAATGGTACTGAGGCGGACAATAACGTCCCCCGGGGCGGCGGTTATCATGGGGCGGGTGTGTAATTCAAGGCCCGATGGCAGTGCGCCCCCGGTCCATACCCAGGCGCGATAAGTGGCTGGTAGCATAGCGTTTCCTGATATGTGGCAATCTTTCCGGCGGTTGCCGGGTGTCCCGGCGTATCCTGCGGGGTTTAGCGGGCCGGGGGAAGTAATAAATCGTTATGATGATGATAACCATTGTTAATAATGCAAAACCCCCGCACCGGAATGCCGGGGCGGGGGCCTGTGTTGCTGCGCAGGATGCGCGCGGGATTAGAACTGGTAAACCATGCCAACACCGACCACGTTGTCAGTATTGATACCCAGGTCGTTGTCGTCCAGCAGGTTAATTTTGTAGTCCACGTAGGTGGCCATGTTTTTATTGAAGTAGTAGCTGGCGCCCACTTCGATATATTTCACCAGATCCTCGGAGCTCTTACCGGAGGCCAGGTGTTTGCCTTTGGTCTGCAGATAAGCCAGTGACGGACGCAGGCCGAAGTCAAACTGATACTGGGCAACCGCCTCAATGCTCTGGGTTTTCGGCGCAATGAGGGAGTCTGTGCCGTAGGCGGTCATATTGCGGGTTTCCGCATAGTTGGTCGCCAGGTAGATATTGTTGGCGTCGTATTTCAGACCCACGTTCCAGGCTTCTGCGTGGTCACCGCTTTTTACCCGCACCTGGTCGTCAGTACGGTCAGAGTTCGCGTAGGAACCCCCGATAGCAAAGCCGTCAAATTCGTAGGTGGTGGACAAGCCGTAACCGTCGCCGTTCTGGGTGCTGGTGCCGCGTTTGTTTTCCGCACCGCTGCCTTTTTCATTTTTACCCTGGTACTGCAGGGCAAAGTTCAGGCCGTCAACCAGGCCAAAGAAACCATTGTTACGGTAGGTCGCCATGCCGTTACCGCGGCCGGTCATAAATTTATCGGAACCGGAGTAAGAGTCACCGCCGAACACCGGCAGGATATCGGTCCAGGCTTCGATGTCGTAGTTTACGCCGTAGTTACGGCCGTAGTCGAAGGCGCCGTAGTCGCCGACCCGCATCCCGGCAAATGCCAGACGGGTTGCGGTATTGGAGTTACCTTCATCGGTGTTGCCCTGGATGTTGTATTCCCACTGGCCGTAGCCGGTGAGCAGGTCGTTAATCTGGGTTTCACCGCGGAAACCTAAGCGAACGTAGGTCTGGTCGCCGTCGGCGCCTTTGTTGTCAGAGAACTGATGACGCGCATCAACTTTGCCGTACAAATCCAGCTTGTTGCCGTCTTTGTTATAAATTTCCGCCGCGCCAACGCCAGCAGAGACTAACAGGAGGGATGAAACAACCACTGCCAATTTATTATATTTCATTCGATTACCCGTAATTAATCCAGAGCAGGAATAACACTCTGCTTATAGTTATTGATATTAAGACTGGCTGTAATTTATTGTCGCCATTGTTGCTATCATCGGTATTAACTTTTGGCCGATGCCTGAATACTACCAATAACCTTTCGTCGATCAATATAAAGTTCATTTTCTTGCGTGATTAAAATCACATAAAACAAAATGGCGATATTAATAACGATTAATGGTTAATTTTATGTAAAGAAATAATTTTTATTATGTATAGAACCGTGGGAAATAAAACTAAATGCTGAAACAGTAACGTAGTTTAATATAATCGCCATTGGTATTATGGCGTTATTTTGTACAATCAAGAATAATGTCATTTTGAGGTTTTTTATTTTTTATCTATATTTATCAATTGGTTGATTGTGGTTTGCTTGTGGGTTAGGCGTGTTTTTATTTGGTATCGCAACGATTTTAGAACAATTTACAAACATTATTCTCTAAATATAGATAATATTTTTAGTGTATTTTGTTAGTTGGCGATTTATTAAAGGGTGCTAATCCATTGCCTGGGTTTTTGTGAAAATGATAAACCGCATTATCAGTCTGGTGGGGATAGTTCCCCGGCTGACAATCATCTTCTGTGCAAGCGTCAATAATAGAATTTACTATTTTCCAGGATAGTGATTATTTATTTAGGCTGTATTCATATTTAATATTTTATCGCCCGCAATTTTCACTGACTTCACAAAACGACGTACCGGTATCTCATAATGGGTGATACACCTCGCAATTTTCCACGGTGTGATTGCATCTGTACGTATTATTCAGGCAGGAAATATCCCGCGATGCGCGACCGGTTCGGGATGTGGCGTTATACCGACACGAGATACCGCGCATCAGGGGGGATAGGGCAGTCAGTGGTGCCCGGGAGAAAACCAGCGCCGCCAGATAAAGCGGATCAGTAAGTATTCGGCACAACCCAGCAGCAGAAACCACAGACAGAAGATAAGGGTGTAGAGCTGGTTAAGATCCTGGAGGTGAAAGGTGTTTATCAGCCAGCGGGCCAGATCGAGGCTCAGGGCCGGGGCTGGGAGCAGCAGGCAGGATAACAGGGCCAGTAACAGAATGCCTCCTGCGCTGACCAGGGTTTCGAGGGGATGGCGGATCATGATGTTACTCTCTGGTTAAAACGCTATTGTCCAGAATGCTAAGCGGTTGTGCAAATACCCGATGTGTGGTGCCAGAAAGACGGTGGTGCCAGAGAAGGTAAAAAGAAGGGCGGTGGCAGGAACAGGCACCGTCGCCGGGGTGCCTGTTCCGGTATTAACGCCAGAGGCGGGTTATTTCTGTTGCTGTTGCTGTTGCTGCTCTTGCGCTTCGACCTCGTCATACCAGCGCGGGTGGTGCTTTTTGGCCCAGCGACGGCTGACTTTCCCTTCGATCATCCCGGTAATGGAGCCTTTCACCCAGAACGCCATATACATATGGATAAGTATCGCGTGGATCAGCACAATGGCTGCCGTGGCGTGGAGCAACAGGCACCAGCGCACCAGTTTGATGGGGAACAGCGGCGCAAAGTAAGGTCGCCAGATAATAATCCCGGTCACCAGTAGCACGAAAATCATGCTCATGATGCTCCAGAACATCATTTTCTGCCCGGCATTGTATTTTCCTACCCGGGCAACCTTATGCTCGTTGCCTTTCAGTACTTCAACAATGCCTTTGAGCCACGGCAGATCCTCTTTATCCGGGATGTTGTGTTTCACAAAGCGGACAAACATAAACATCAGGGCAAAGAAGATAACCACCCCAAAAAAGGGATGCAGAATGCGGCCCATTTGCGGGGTGCCGAAGGTTTCTGTCAGCCACTGTAGGGTGGGGAAGAACAGCGCAATGCCGGACAGCGACACCAGAAAGAAGCAGATAACCACTGTCCAGTGGCAGGCCCGATCAATAAACGTGGTTCGGACAATCATCTTGCTCTGCTTAGTCATGATGTTCCTCCTCGTCATCATCATCGGTTTCTTTATTAGGCCCCACGCCGATGTAGTGGAAGATTAACCCGGCGAAGGTGGCAATAAAGCCCGCAGCGGACAGCGGTTTCAGGATGCCTTTCCAGAGATTAATCGGCACATCAATCTGCGGATCGTTCGGCAGATTGTGGTACAGCTCCGGCTGGTCCGCATGATGCAGGACATACATCACATGGGTGCCGCCCACGCCCTGCGGGTTATAGACCCCGGCGTTGGGGTAGCCGCGCTGGCGCAGTTTTGCCACCCGCTGTTCTGCTATTTCCAGCATCTCTTGCTTGCTGCCAAAATGGATAGCGCCGGTGGGGCAGGTTTTGACACAGGCTGGCTCCTGACCCACGCTGACCCGGTCCACACACAGCGTACATTTATAGACCCGGTTATCGTCGGGGTTTAGCCGCGGAATATGGAACGGGCACCCGGCGATGCAGTAACCGCAGCCAATACAGTGCTCGGATTTAAAGTCCACAATGCCGTTCACGTACTGGACAATGGCCCCGGCAGACGGGCATGCCTTCAGGCAGCCCGGATCTTCACAGTGCATACAGCCGTCTTTGCGGATAAGCCACTCCAGTTTTCCATTCTGGGTGGTTTCCGAAAAACGCATCACGGTCCAGGACTTGGCGCTCAGATCCGCCGGGTTGTCATAGACCCCCACACAGTGGCCAACCTCATCGCGGATATCGTTCCATTCCGAACAGGCCACCTGGCAGGCTTTGCAGCCAATGCAGGTGGAGACGTCAATTAGCTTGGCGACTTCGGTCTGGTGATCCCGCACCTGGGCCGGGGGGGTAAACCCGTTGGTGGCGGAACGTTTAAGAATGTCTTGGGATTGCATGGACATAATATGGGCTCCTTATGCCTTTTCCAGGTTTACCAGGAACGCCTTATATTCCGGCGTTTGTGAATTAGCATCCCCAACCCCCGGGGTCAGCGTATTCACCAGGTAGCCTTTACGGGCGACCCCTTCAAACCCCCAGTGCAGCGGCAGGCCGACGGTTTCCACGGTTTTTCCGTTGATATTCAGGGATTGCAGGCGGCGGGTTACCACCGCCACGGCGCGGATAAACCCACGTTTACTGCTAACCCGTACCCGATCCCCGTTGGCAATGCCTTTGGCGCGGGCGAGGGATTCGCTTATCTCGACAAACTGTTCCGGCTGGGCGATGGCGTTAAGCCGGGCGTTTTTGGTCCAGGTGTGGAAGTGCTCGGTAAGGCGATACGTCGTGCCGACATAGGGGAACTCATCGGCGCTGCCGAGGCGTTTCGCATCGTCGGCAAATACCCGGGCCGCCGGGTTCGAGATAACGTTCGGGTGCAGCAGATTGGTACCGACCGGCGTTTCAAAGGGTTCATAGTGTTCCGGGAACGGCCCTTCCGCCATTTTGTCGATGGCAAACAGGCGGCCCAGCCCTTCCGGCTGCATAATAAACGGATTGACGCCACTCCCCGGCGCGGCAGTGTTGTAGTCGGGAATATCGTTGCCCACCCATTTATTACCGTTCCACTGGATCAGCATCCGTTTGGCATCCCAGGGTTTCCCTTGTGGATCCGCTGAGGCACGGTTGTACAGCACCCGACGGTTCAGTGGCCAGGCCCAGGCCCAGCCGAGGGTGTTACCCAGCCCGGAAGGGTCGCTGTTGTCGCGGTTGGCCATCTGGTTGCCTTTTTCGGTCCAGCTCCCGGTCCAGATCCAGCAGGATGACGCAGTGGTGCCGTCATCACGCAGCAGGGCGAAGCTGTCCAGCAACTGGCCCTTTTTCGCCACCAGTGCGCCACTGGTGTCATACAGGTCGGCCAGCGCATAGCCGTTGTTGTCTTTGGCTATCTCTTCAGATTCCGGGCTGTCCGGCTGATGATAATCCCAGCGCATGTTGAGCAGCGGTTCTGCGCCGCGGCCGCCTTCATTGCGGTACAGGGTGCGCAACTGGTGGTAGATCCCGGCGAGGATTGCGCCATCGTTGAGGGCTTCCCCCGGGGCGCTTGCCGCTTTCCAGTGCCACTGCAGCCAGCGGCCGGAGTTAACAATAGAGCCGTCTTCTTCTGCAAAGCAGGTAGAGGGCAGGCGGAAGACCTCCGTCTGGATGGCGGACGGATCGACATCGTTCATCTCGCCGTGGTTCTGCCAGAAGTTACTGGTCTCCGTTACCAGCGGATCGATGATGACCAGGTATTTCAGCTTACTGAGGGTGGCCACCACTTTATTTTTGTCCGGGAAGGAGGCTACCGGGTTGAAGCCCTGGCAAAGATAGCCATTCACCTGGCCCTTATCCATCATGTCGAAGTAGCGCAGCGTGTCGTAAGACTGATCCCACTTCGGTAGCCAGTCAAAGCCCCACTGGTTCTCTTTGCGGGCCTGATCGCCATAGAAGCTTTTCATCAGGCTGACGAAAAATTTCGGGTAGTTGCCCCAGTAGTTTACCTGGCCGGGTAACGTGGCCCGCGGCGTGTTGGCCGCCAGATAACTTTCCAGAGTGGTGTGCTGGTCCGAGGGCAGGGTCAGATAACCCGGCAGGCTGGTAGAGAGCAGGCCAAGGTCGGTCAGCCCCTGGATATTTGAGTGGCCGCGCAGGGCGTTAACGCCACCCCCGGCCATCCCCATATTCCCCAGCAGTAGCTGGATCATCGCCATGGTGCGGATATTCTGCGAACCGACGCTGTGCTGGGTCCAGCCCAGGGCATACAAGAAGCTGGTGGTGCGATCCGGGGCACTGGTCGAGGCCAGCACTTCGCACACTTTCAGGAAGTCTTGCTGTGGCGTACCGCAGATTTTTTCCACTATGTCCGGGGTATAGCGAGAGACATGCGCTTTGAGTAGGTTCCATACGCAGCGCGGGTGCTGGAGCGTGTCATCACGCAGGGCATAACCGTCGCTGCCGAATTGGTAATTCCAGCTGGTTTTATCATAGTGGCGCTTGTCGGCGTCATACCCGCTGAATAAGCCGTCTTCGAAGCTAAAATCGTCCCGTACCAGCAGGCTGGCATTGGTGTAGTTTTTAACGTACTCGGCGTTAATTTTCTGATGGTTAATCAGATACAGGATCACCCCGGACAGGAACGTAATGTCGGTGCCGGAACGGATCGGGGCATAGATATCCGCCACGGAAGCCGTGCGGGTGAAGCGCGGATCGACCACGATAAGCGTGGCATCGTTGTTATTTTTGGCTTCCATCGCCCAGCGGAATCCCACCGGATGTGCTTCAGCGGCATTACCGCCCATCACGACGACGACGTTGGCATTTTTGATATCAACCCAGTGGTTGGTCATCGCACCGCGACCAAATGTTGGAGCAAGACTTGCTACCGTTGGTCCGTGTCAGACGCGCGCCTGGTTATCTACCGCCAGCATCCCGAGGGAGCGGGCAAATTTGTGGGTCAGCAGGCCGGTTTCATTGCTGGCGGCAGAGGCGCACAGCATCCCGGTGGAGAGCCAGCGGTTGACGGTGGTGCCCTGGCTGTCTTTTTCGATAAAGTTGCTGTCGCGGTCCTGTTTCATCAGGCGGGCGATGCGGGTGGTGGCCTCTTGCCAACTGATACGCTGCCATTTATCGGACCCCGGCGCGCGGTATTCCGGGTAGCGCAGGCGGTTCTCACTGTGTACATAGTCAAGCAGACCGGCGCCTTTCGGGCAGAGTGCCCCCCGGCTTACCGGGTGGTCAGGATCCCCTTCAATATGGGTGATGGTGGCGCGGGCATTTTTCGCCCCGTCTCCCAGGCTATAAATCAGTAATCCACAGCCTACGGAACAATAGGTACAGGTGTTACGGGTCTCTTTAGACCGCAGTAATTTGTATTCACGCACCTCTGCCAGTGCCGTTTTCGGCGCAAACCCGAGTGCGGCAACCGTTGTACCTGCCATCCCGCCGGCGCAGATTTTAAAAAACTGTCTGCGGCTGACGTCCATTGCTTACCTCATTTTTATTTACATTGAGCGCAGCGAAAATAACAGTCAGCAGAGTGGGGACCTTGCGCGAAATCAAATCTGGCGGTATTAACCGATAATCTACCCTTTAGTGAGTATTTTTTAATAAAAAAATTAACCCTCTTGCATAATAATTTTATCGCTTTAGGGGTTGTTATTTTTTATAGCGAAATTTAGTGGGAAAATTTAATTTTTTCCCTTTACTTTCATCTAGGGAAGGTGCGAATAAGCAGGTCATTTCTTCCCAAGCTGACTCGCTGATTAAAATTTCGCGGATCTGGGCCGATTTTTTTCCCGCAAACACATCGAA
>NZ_WBXP01000027.1 GCF_016415625.1 Shimwellia pseudoproteus | reverse complement strand
ATCGGCGAAGGTGAGTTGATGGCTCATGATGTCCCTCTGGGATGCGCTCCGGATGAATATGATGATCTCATATCAGGAACTTGTTCGCACCTTCCCTAGCTTTGTTGATGCGCTATTTATAACTGAACATGCCGGTCATTTCATTGCAGGGATAGTAATATATGACATAATGAAAAATAAGCCATCTCCTTTTGATTTCGTCTTGATGGTTCTTAGTGTGATCCTCATATATAATAGAATGTTGGGTTTTAATTCATATGTAAATGGAAGTTTTGGGTATTCAGTTTCTGATGCATCTCTTCTGCTCGCATGTATCTCTCTTGTTACGTTAACCTGGTGTGCATCTAACGTATCTGAAGTCGGTAAGTTTTATAATGTTGTTAAGTTTCTTGGGGCGATGACATACCCACTGTATTTAATACATGCCGATATCGGATTTTGGTCTCACGCTATGTTTGAAAGGAAGTGGTGGGTTGAATATCCGGTTACGAAGACTTTTGTTAACTATGAGGTGACGATAGTTATTTCGATGTTAATATCGTTTACTATTGCAGCGCTGTACATAAAGCTTCTGGATAAAAAAGTAACACGCGCCTTTAATAAAATATGGGGCCTGTTCGGCTTGCTAAGCCATAAAAAAATTAAAGGGTTAAATACACCCTAAATGAATTCATTATGTTGGCTCTCGGGTCAATACCTCCAATAGTCAGGATTCCGACCACATCACCACCTTACCCTCGGAGCACTTAATAGTGTTCCCTACGGGGGGTAAGGTATGAGGATGAACAACCATTCAGGTCTGGCGGCAGGTGCTTCCTATATTACGTCCGGGGGCAGTGGCGTCTTCTGGTTACTGCAATTACTCGATAAAGTCAGCCCAAGCCAGTGGGCTGCTATCGGTGTGCTGGCGAGTATATTTCTGGGGCTGGTTACCTACCTGACCAATCTCTATTTCAAAATCAAAGAAGACCGTCGCAAAGAGGCTCAACTCTATGACCAGCAACAGGACTAAGCTTAGCGCTGCTGTTCTGGGACTGGTACTCGCCGGTGCGCCAGCATCGGTTATTCTCGATCAGTTCCTGAATGAGAAAGAGGGCAACAGTCTCTCCGCATACCGTGACGCTGGAGGAATTTGGACGATTTGCCGTGGTGCCACGATGGTTGATGGTAAGCCTGTAGTGAAGGGTATGAAGCTGACGCAGGCAAAATGTGACCAGGTAAACGCTATCGAACGCGATAAAGCGCTAGCCTGGGTAGAGCACAATATCAAAGTGCCGCTGACTGAACCGCAGAAAGCAGGTATTGCGTCGTTCTGCCCGTACAATATCGGCCCCGGCAAGTGTTTCCCATCCACGTTCTATAAGCGAATCAATGCCGGCGATCGGAAGGGGGCATGTGAAGCAATCAGGTGGTGGATAAAAGACGGTGGACGCGATTGCCGGATCCGTTCCAATAACTGCTACGGGCAGGTATCCCGTCGTGACCAGGAAAGCGCGCTGACGTGCTGGGGGATAGACCAGTGACCCTTAAAACAAAATTGTTAGCGCTGGCCGTTCTGCTGGCGTTGCTCGTCGGTGCGTATTACGCGGGTTACTTGAAAGGCTGGTACGCGCACAGTGACAAGATAAACAGCGAATATCAGGAGAAGAGTAAAAAGGCTGAGAAGGCTGTAGCAACCGGCGAACAGAAAGCGGCAGCGTCCAGCGCAGAAGGCAAAGTGATTTACCGGACCATTTATCGCGATGTGGTGAAATATGTTAACGACCCGAATCATACTAAGTGCGATTTTGACGATCACGCTGTGCAGTTGCGTCAGCGCGCCCTCGATGCGGCCAACTCCATCAGCGGATTTGATGCAGGAGCCGTGCAAGGGAGCGAGCAAAGCTGGAACAGACAGCGATGAAGATCTGCAGGCTGATATAGAAACTGCTGAATGTCTGCGCCAGCTGCGGCAGGATAAGTATCGCTGGCAGGCGTGGTATAAAGCTACTTCTTTTTAGCGTGCAGCGCGTCGTACTTTTCATGCAGGGATTTCGGAAACAGTTCAGTATAAACCTGCCAGAGTACATTAAGAGACCGATGGCCTGTAACCTGGGCCACTTCTTCTATACTAAAACCCGCCTCAAAAAGCCTGCTGGCCCCCTCCCGGCGCATATCGTGGTAGCGCAAGTCTTCAATGCCCAGGGCGTTCCTGACACGTTGAAAACCCGCAGTTACAGAACGAGAGTTATAAGGGAAAATTAACTCGCTGATTTTGGGCTGACGTTGCACTATGTTCCAGGCATCGCCGAGAAGTGGTACCAGCATATGGTTACCGGATTTTTTGCGCGGGTCTTTTCTGTCTCTGACCAGCACGGCCTTTTGTTTTTCGTCTACATCTTCCCAGCGGATTTTGCACACTTCGCCAACTCGCATACAACTGAGGATTGAGAAGTTAAGAATATCAACGAAGGGGATTTTTGCTGCGACGTGATCGCTTCTGGCCTCAAGCCCTGCGAGCAGTCTATCCAGTTCGTCGCTCACAGGGCGGCGGCTGCGGCGTTTGGATTTGCCAATCAGCCCCATCTGGAGCAGTAGAGGTCTTGCATCTGTTGCGGGATTGGTCGTGTAGTCGATACCGTAGACGGGTTTGGCGGACGCCAGAACGGAAGAAAGGTAACTTACATCGTGGTTAATAGTAGAAGGACCGGCACCAGCGCCGTTTCTGTGGCGGCAATGCTCGATAACGTGGCTGGTTGAAAGGTCTGTCAGAGGGGTTTCGGCGATGTTGCAGTCCAGCAACATATCCAGTACATAACGTTTTGTGCGCCCGGCTTTGCCGCCGAGGTTGGGATCGTTGATATAGCGTTTGAGCAGATCGCCAACAACCATTTTGTTTAAGTCGTTGGTGGTCGGCACCCCATTTGTTTCCAGTTCAGCAACCCTACCAGCACCCCACGTTTTGGCATGGGCCTGTTTGCTGAATGTTCGGTTTTCCCGGTAGATATATTTCCCACCTTCTTTTACGCCCACGGTGCAGCGGTAGCGTAAAGTCCCATCGGCGCGTTGACGTTTTTCTATGCTATAGTAGGCCATGCTTTTCCTTTACCTTCGTTCAGCACCCCATGAATCTGGGGTGCTGTTGGGGGTGCTGATAAAGAAAAAATACGACATAAAGACAAAAAATGCACGAAAATAAAGAATCGCACAACCCACACCAGAACAGCGTTAACAGAGGAAAAACGCCGGGATACAGCCCTTCACGTTTTTCCATCGCGCCGATGCTCGACTGGACCGATCGCCACTGTCGCTACTTCCTGCGCCTGCTGTCCCGCCATACCTTGCTGTACACCGAAATGGTGACCACCGGTGCCATCATCCACGGTAAGGGTGACTATCTGGCCTACAGTGAGGAGGAGCACCCGCTCGCGTTACAACTGGGGGGCAGTGATCCTCAGGCCCTGGCCCAGTGTGCCAAACTGGCGGAGGCCCGGGGTTATGATGAGGTCAACCTCAACGTGGGCTGCCCGTCTGACCGGGTACAAAACGGCCGTTTTGGGGCCTGTCTGATGGGCGAAGCCGCGCTGGTGGCGGACTGTGTAAAAGCGATGCGCGACGCGGTGTTGATTCCGGTAACGGTGAAAACCCGCATCGGTATTGATGATCAGGACAGCTACCCGTTCCTGTGTGACTTTGTTGGTACGGTGGCGGAGCAGGGCGGCTGCGATACGTTTATTATTCACGCCCGTAAAGCCTGGCTATCGGGGTTAAGCCCGAAAGAGAACCGTGAAATCCCACCGCTGGATTACCCGCGGGTTTATCAGCTTAAACGCGATTTCCCCGGCCTGACGATGTCTATCAACGGCGGGATTAAATCTCTGGAAGAGGCCAAAGCCCACCTGGCCCATATGGATGGCGTGATGGTGGGGCGCGAGGCTTACCAGAACCCGGGTATCCTGGCGGCGGTAGATCGTGAAATTTTCGCCACCGGCGGTGTCGATCCTGACCCGGTGGCGGTAGTGCGGGCCATGTATCCGTATATTGAGCGCGAACTGAGCCGGGGCTGTTACCTTGGCCATATTACGCGCCATATGCTGGGGCTGTTCCAGGGGATCCCCGGGGCCCGGCAGTGGCGGCGCTACCTGAGTGAAAACGCCCACAAAGCGGGGGCGGACATCCAGGTGCTGGAGCAGGCCCTGGCGCTGGTTGCCGATAAGCGTTAATTTCTGACCGCTATTTAGTGAATTTGACGATGCCCTGGCCTGCGCGCCGGGGCATTTTGCTATTAAATCAATGCAATAATATTGGCACGTTTCTTGTAAGGACTCCGGTAGTCAGCGCGATTCAGAAAGGAGAGGTGACAATGTTTGAGCTGCTGTTTGTGGTGGGATTTTTTGTGATGCTGCTGATCACCGGGGTTTCCCTGCTGGGGATTATTGCCGCCCTGTTGGTGGCAACCGCGCTGATGTTTGCCGGTGGCCTGCTAGCATTGATGTTTAAGCTACTGCCCTGGCTGTTACTGGCGGTGGCCGCGGTATGGATTATCCGCGCCATCCAGGGGCCGAAGAAGCCAGAGTATGGTCGACATCGCCGCAGATTTTACTAGGGTCTGAGGGGTTGATCACAACCTAATAACTTTTCTATTGGTGTTATTAGGAAATGTCCGGGAAATCTGCCACTATGCCCGGGTTGAGAACGAATTCATCGCAGCTGTACCCTACAAGACAGCGCGAACTATAAAAAGAACGGGCTTCCTTCGGGAAGCCCTAATCTTTTGTATTTCTGGCGTATTCTTTAATACCGGTCACGGCAGCAGCAGGCTTGATCCTCTGGTGGCCCGGCTTTCCAGCAGCCGGTGCGCGTTCGCGGCATCGGCGAGGGCAAACTTCTGGTTTTCCGGGATCTCCGGCTTAATCACCCCACTGGCAATCAATGAAAACAGCTCGCAGCTGGCTTCTTCCAGCTCGGCGCGGGTGGTGATATACCCGCTTAGCGACGGGCGGGTGACATATAGCGAGCCCTTCTGGTTCAGGATCCCCAGGTTGACCCCGGTCACCGGCCCGGACGCATTACCAAAGCTCACCATTAGCCCCCGGCGCTGCAAGCAACTCAGCGACGCTTCCCAGGTGTCTTTCCCCACCGAGTCATACACCACCGGCACTTTAGCGCCGTTAGTCAGCGCCAGAACACGCTCAACAATGTTCTCTTCCTGATAGTTAATGGTGCGCCATGCGCCGGCGGCAAGGGCTTTCTCCGCCTTGGCGGCGGACCCCACAGTGCCGATAAGCTTCGCCCCCAGCGCTTTGGCCCACTGGCAGGCAATCAGCCCAACGCCGCCGGCGGCGGCATGAAACAGAAATTGCTCATTGGGCTTGATTTCATAGGTTTTGCGCAGCAGATAGAACACTGTCAGCCCCTTGAGGAAGGTGGCGGCACCCTGTTCGAAGGAGATAGCATTGGGCAGGATGACGACCTTGTCGGCGGCCACATTGTGCACGTCACTATAGGCCCCGAGCGGCGCCTGGGCATACACCACTCGATCCCCTTCTTTAATATGGCTGACCGCACTGCCGACCTTGATAACCACACCGGCGGCTTCGCTGCCCAGGCCGCTGGGGAGTGAAGGCGGCGGATAAAGGCCGCTGCGGACATAAGTATCAATGTAATTGATGCCGATGGCTTTGTTCGCCACCTGGACTTCATGGGCCTGCGGGTCTGCCGGGGTAAATGTAACAGCGTGCAGAACGTCGGGCCCACCTGGCTGTGAAAACACGATTCTGGTTGCCATAACCGCTCCTGTGGTGTGCTCTGGATAATTTATAAGCCTAACAGTTCATTAGGTTATCGGCAGGGAAAATATTGCCGCGGGCGGCGTGACCTGAGGAAAAAGTGGTCGTAAGCTACGATGTATTAATCTCGCTGGTCTTATCATAGCGTGTATAATCCCCGTCTGTTTTAATCCTGGTATCCCGTACGTTATGGCCGCAAAGAAACCCTTTAATAAACCTCAGACTGATGCTGGCGAGCGCGATCCGCAGATTGCCGCCCTGAAAATGCCCCCCCATTCACTGGAAGCGGAGCAGTCGGTGCTGGGCGGGTTGATGCTGGATAACGAACGCTGGGATGACGTCGCCGAACGGGTGGTGGCGGAAGATTTCTATACCCGTCCCCACCGGCATATTTTTACCGAGATGCACCGCCTTCAGGAACTGGGCAAGCCCATTGATTTGATCACCCTGTCGGAATCCCTGGAGCGCCAGGGGCAGCTGGAAATCGTCGGCGGCTTTGCCTACCTGGCTGAGTTATCTAAAAATACCCCCAGCGCGGCGAACATCAACGCTTATGCGGATATTGTCCGCGAGCGCGCCGTGGTGCGCGAGATGATAGCCGTCGCCAATGAAATTGCCGACGCCGGTTTTGACCCCCAGGGCCGCACCAGTGAAGACTTACTGGATCTGGCGGAATCCCGGGTATTCCAGATTGCGGAGAACCGCGCCAGTAAGGATGAAGGCCCCCAGAGCATTGATAAAATCCTCGATGCCACTGTTGCCCGTATCGAAACGCTCTACCAGCAGCCCCATGATGGGGTTACCGGGGTGGACACCGGCTATCAGGATTTGAATAAGAAGACCGCCGGTTTACAGGGCTCGGACCTGATTATCGTGGCGGCGCGCCCTTCAATGGGGAAAACCACCTTCGCCATGAACCTGTGTGAAAACGCCGCCATGCTCCAGGATAAACCGGTGCTGATTTTCAGCCTCGAAATGCCCTCGGAGCAGATCATGATGCGTATGCTGGCGTCGCTCTCCCGGGTTGATCAGACCCGCATCCGTACCGGCCAGCTGGACGATGAAGACTGGGCGCGGATCTCCGGCACTATGGGGATCCTGCTGGAGAAGAACAATATGTATATTGATGACTCTTCCGGCCTGACCCCTACGGAAGTGCGCTCCCGCGCCCGCCGGGTATTCCGCGAGCACGGCGGCCTGAGCCTGATAATGATCGACTACCTGCAACTGATGCGGGTGCCGTCACTCTCCGATAACCGTACCCTGGAAATCGCCGAAATCTCCCGCTCCCTGAAAGCGCTGGCCAAAGAGCTCCAGGTGCCGGTGGTGGCGCTCTCCCAGCTGAACCGCTCCCTGGAGCAGCGCGCCGACAAACGCCCGGTGAACTCCGATCTGCGTGAATCAGGTTCTATCGAACAGGATGCTGACCTGATTATGTTTATCTACCGTGATGAGGTGTACCACGAAAACAGCGATCTGAAAGGCATCGCGGAAATCATCATTGGTAAACAGCGTAACGGCCCAATCGGCACGGTGCGCCTGACATTTAACGGCCAGTGGTCCCGGTTCGATAACTACGCGGGCCCGCAATACGACGACGAATAACCGCGTAAATTTTTGGTTTCCCGGGCCGCTGCCTGCCGTAGCCCCCGGGAGGCCGTGACACTAACGTCAGACCCAAAAAGGAATAGAAATGCAAGCGGCAACCGTTGTTATTAACCGCCGCGCTCTGCGCCACAACCTGCAACGCCTGCGCGAACTGGCCCCCACCAGTAAGCTGGTTGCCATTGTGAAAGCAAACGCTTATGGCCACGGTCTGCTCGAGGCCGCCCGCACATTACCCGATGCCGATGCCTTCGGCGTTGCCCGGCTGGAAGAGGCGCTGCGCCTGCGTGCCGGTGGCATTACCCAACCGGTACTGCTGCTGGAAGGCTTCTTTAACGCCAGCGACCTGCCGGTTATTTCGCTGCAACAGCTGCATATTGCGGTACACAGTGAAGAGCAACTGGCAGCGCTGGAGCAGGCCGATCTGGCGGCGCCGGTAAATGTCTGGATGAAGCTGGACACCGGGATGCACCGCCTGGGGGTACGCCCGGAAGAGGCCGACGCGTTCTATACCCGTCTGACCCGTTGTAAAAATGTCTGCCAGCCGGTGAATGTGGTCAGCCACTTTGCCCGGGCCGATGAGCCGGAATGCGGGGCCACCGAAAAGCAGCTGGCCATCTTCAATCAGTTTACCCAAGGCAAACCGGGCCTGCGCTCGATTGCCGCCTCCGGCGGGATCCTGCTGTGGCCGCAGTCCCACTATGACTGGGTGCGCCCGGGGATTATTCTGTATGGCGTTTCCCCCCTGGAACAGCGCCCCTGGGGGCCGGATTTTGGCCTCCAGCCGGTGATGTCGTTAACCTCCAGCCTGATTGCGGTGCGCGAACATAAAGCCGGTGAGCCGGTGGGTTACGGCGGCACCTGGGTGAGTGAGCGCGATACTCGCCTCGGGGTGATTGCCATCGGTTACGGTGATGGTTACCCGCGGGCGGCGCCGTCCGGCACGCCGGTGCTGGTTAATGGCCGGGAAGTGCCGATTGCCGGGCGGGTGGCGATGGACATGATTTGTGTTGATCTCGGCCCCGATGCCGCGGACCAGGTGGGCGATCTGGCCGTGATGTGGGGGGAAGGGCTGCCGGTTGAGCGGATTGCCGAAATTACAAAAGTAAGTGCTTACGAACTTATTACCCGTTTAACCTCCCGGGTGGCCATGAGCTATATCGACTGATCCCGCCAGCACAGCCCCTGCCAACCGGGGGCTGCGCTGGATTTATAACCCTTCTTTAACATCCCCCCTCGACCTTCTCCGGCATCCGGTTTATTGTGTGCTTTGTTCTACTGTAACCCTGGAGAAACGCGCGTGTTTCAGAAAGTTGACGCCTATGCAGGCGATCCGATCCTCTCCCTGATGGAAACCTTCAAAGAGGACCCCCGCGACGGCAAAGTGAACCTGAGTATTGGGCTGTATTACAACGGGGAAGGGATTATTCCACAATTACAGGCAGTGGCAGAGGCGGAAAAGCGCCTGAATAGCCAGCCTCACGGTGCATCGCTCTACCTGCCAATGGAAGGGCTGAACAGCTACCGTCAGGCCGTGGCGCCGCTGCTGTTTGGCGCTGACCATCCGGTACTGCGCGATGGCCGGGTAGCCACCATCCAGACTCTGGGCGGCTCTGGCGCGCTCAAAGTCGGGGCGGATTTTCTGAAGCATTACTTCCCGGCGGCCAAAGTATGGGTGAGTAACCCGACATGGGAAAACCATATCGCTATATTTGCCGGGGCTGGCTTCGAAGTGGGCACTTACCCCTGGTTTGATAACGACAGTAAAGGGGTCGATATTGACGGCCTGCTGGCGCACCTGAACACCCTGCCTGCCGGGGATATTGTCCTGCTGCACCCTTGCTGCCATAACCCGACAGGGGCTGATCTGACCCGCGCCCAGTGGGACCAGGTGATTGAGGTACTGAAAGCCCGGGAGCTGCTGCCATTCCTGGATATTGCCTACCAGGGGTTCGGCGCCGGTATGGAAGAAGATGCCTATGCGCTGCGCGCGGTGGCCTCGGCGGGCCTGCCTGCCCTGATAAGTAATTCATTCTCTAAGATATTCTCGCTGTATGGCGAGCGTGTGGGCGGCCTGTCGGTCATCTGTGAGAACAGCGAAACCGCCGCCCGGGTGCTGGGCCAGCTGAAAGCAACCGTGCGCCGTATTTATTCCAGCCCGCCAAACTATGGCGCTCAGGTGGTCTCTCTGGTGCTGAATGACCCTCAACTGCGCGCCGTCTGGCTGGCTGAGGTGGAAAGCATGCGCCAGCGCATCATTGAGATGCGCCATGTGCTGGTGGAGACCCTGAAAACTCAGATGCCGGGGCGGGATTTTGACTATCTGCAGCGCCAGCGCGGGATGTTCAGCTATACCGGCCTCTCGGCGGCTCAGGTGGATCGCCTGCGGGAAGAGTTTGGTGTCTATTTAATTGCCAGCGGCCGCATGTGCCTTGCCGGGGTGAACCGCCACAACGTTGATTATGTTGCCCGCGCTATTGCCGCAGTAATGTAAGCACTCGCTATCATTAAATGCTCCGTGTCACGCGGAGCATTCCCTTCAGTTCATCGTTTTTGTGTCTCTTATCCCTAAAAACCCCCGGCGTAAACTGGTATCCTTAGTCGGCGAATAAATCATTTTGCTCTCTTTTAATCGTCATAAACGATAAGCAAATAACCATAAGGAAAATAATGCGTAAGTTTACTTCCGCCTGTGCCGCGTTGTGCCTGGCATTTGGGTTATCTGCGCCGGTAATGGCCGCCATGTCTGCGCCACCGGAGGATACCCCGGGTAATGGGGTGACCAGTGCCCAGCTGGCCGAACGGGCGCCGGTGCATTGGGTCTCGGTTGCGCAAATTGAAAACAGCCTGCTGAACCGCCCGCCGATGGCGGTGGGGTTTGATATCGACGATACCGTGTTGTTCTCCAGCCCTGGTTTCTGGCGCGGGCGTAAAGAGTTATCCCCCGGCTCCCGGGATTATCTGAAGGATAATCAGTTCTGGGAAAAAATGAATAACAGCTGGGATGCCTTTAGTATCCCTAAAGAAGTGGCCCGGGCGCTGATCACTATGCATGTTAAGCGGGGCGATCAGATCTACTTTATTACCGCGCGTAACGCCACCAAAACGGAAACCCTCTCCCGGCTATTAGAAGATGATTTTCTGATCCCGCAATCCAATATGCACCCGGTGATATTTGTCGGCAGCGACGATGAACTGAACAGCAAAACCGGATGGCTGAAACGCGAAGGGATCCGTGTTTTTTACGGTGATTCAGACACTGATATTATGGCCGCCCAGGAGTCGGGTATCCGCGGGATCCGCGTATTACGGGCGTCTAACTCTACGGACCGCCCGCTCCCCAAAGCCGGGGCACTGGGTGAAGAGGTGATTGTTAACTCGGAATACTGATCTGGCGGCGGTGGTTATTTTTTCAGCAAAGCGCGCTGAGGGGTTTACCTTTTGCCAGGATACTGCACACTTAACGGGGTCGTATTAATGCAGGCGCCGTTGCGGTAGAGGCCAGAGCAGATACCCGCATGAAGACGACCGCGCTGATGACCATTGTCTGTCAGCGCAGCGAGGGGTTTCTCTGGTGTTGCCGGTGCGCAATGAAGGGTGAAGACAGGCATCAGGCTGGGGGAACACGGTAGCGCGACGCTCTGTGACGGATCGTCGTGACGCTTCAGGGGGGACCAATAATGACCAACTCAGAGTTACTCCAGTACTGCATGGCAAAACCCGGCGCACAGCAGAGCGTGCACAGTGACTGGAAAGCCACCCAAATCAAAGTGGCCGATGTGTTATTTGCCATGGTGCACAGTGTCGATGACCGGCCGGCGGTATCGCTAAAAACCAGCACCGAACTGGCGGAGCTTTTGCGCCAGAACCACGCGGACGTTTTCCCCAGCGCGTATCTGAATAAATCCTGCTGGAGCACGCTGTATCTGGATGGTTCGTTGCTGGACTCGCGGATCTATGCGCTGGTCAATGCCTCCTGGCAACAGGCCCTGGCGCTGGTGCCCGCGGATAAACGCCGGGCGCTCAACGGCGCATCATAAAAAAGCCCCCGGTGAAGGGGGCTTGGGTCCGTTACTTACTGAGCAGCGGTTTCAGGAAGTGCGCAGTATAAGACGCTGCGCATTCCGCCACGGTCTCTGGGGTACCGGCCACCAGGATCTCGCCGCCGCCGCTGCCCCCTTCCGGGCCGAGGTCGACAATCCAGTCTGCGGTTTTAATCACATCGAGATTGTGCTCAATTACCACGATGGTGTTGCCCTGGTCGCGTAGCTGGTGCAGCACCTCCAGCAGTTGCTGAATATCGGCAAAATGCAGCCCGGTTGTCGGCTCATCGAGAATGTACAGGGTCTGGCCGGTGCCGCGCTTGGACAGCTCACGGGCCAGTTTTACCCGCTGTGCCTCCCCGCCGGACAAGGTGGTGGCCGCCTGGCCAAGACGAATATAGGACAGGCCTACATCAATCAGGGTTTGCAGCTTACGGGCCAGCGCCGGTACCGCATCAAAGAACTCCCGCGCGTCTTCGATTGTCATATCCAGCACTTCATGGATATTCTTGCCTTTGTACTTAATTTCCAGGGTTTCGCGGTTATAACGCTGCCCTTTACACTGATCGCAAGGGACGTAAATATCCGGCAGGAAGTGCATTTCTACTTTTAGCACCCCGTCACCCTGGCAGGCTTCACAGCGGCCGCCGCGCACGTTGAAACTAAAGCGCCCTGGGGTATAGCCACGGGTGCGGGATTCCGGTACCCCGGCAAACAATTCACGTACCGGCGTAAAGACCCCGGTGTAGGTGGCCGGGTTAGAACGCGGTGTGCGGCCAATGGGGCTCTGGTCGATGTCGATAACTTTATCGAAATGCTCCAGCCCCTGGACCTCCCGGTACGGGGCGGGTTCGGCAATGGCTGCCCCGTTTAACTGGCGCTGGGCAATCGGGAACAGCGTGTCGTTAATCAGGGTCGACTTCCCGGAGCCGGACACCCCGGTAATACAGGTAAACAGGCCCACTGGCAGGGTCAGGGTGACATCTTTCAGGTTGTTACCCCGGGCACCGGACAGCTTGAGCACTTTTTCCGGATCCGCCGGTACGCGTTTTTTCGGCACCGCAATACTGCGCTGGCCGCTCATAAACTGGCCGGTGAGGGACTCCGGTACCGCCATAATGGCATCAAGGGTCCCTTCGGCGACCACGTTACCGCCGTGGACCCCGGCGCCGGGGCCAATATCAATAATATGGTCAGCGGCGCGGATGGCGTCTTCGTCGTGTTCTACCACGATAACGGTATTACCCAGGTTACGCAGGTGGATCAGGGTTTCCAGCAGCCGTTCGTTATCCCGCTGGTGCAGGCCAATTGACGGCTCATCCAGTACGTACATCACCCCCACCAGGCCCGCGCCAATCTGGCTGGCCAGGCGGATACGCTGGGCTTCCCCACCGGACAGGGTTTCCGCGGAGCGGGAGAGGGTCAGGTAATTGAGGCCCACGTTGACGAGGAATTTCAGCCGATCGCCAATCTCTTTCAGGACCTTCTCGGCGATTTTTGCCCGCTGGCCGGAGAGCTTCAGATTATTGAAGAAGTCCATGGCGTGGCCGATGCTCATCTCTGAAATGGTCGGCAGGGCGGTATTTTCCACAAATACGTGGCGGGCTTCCCGGCGCAGGCGGGTGCCGTGGCAGCTGGCGCAGGGGCGGCTACTGATAAATTTAGCCAGCTCTTCGCGCACCGCGGCGGACTCGGTCTCTTTGTAGCGGCGCTCCATATTGTTCAGCACCCCTTCAAAGGGATGATGGCGCACCGAGGTATCGCCGCGATCGTTGATATATTTAAATTCGATGGTCTGCTTACCGGACCCGTTCAGCACCACGCTCTGGATGTTCGCGGGCAGAGAGTCCCAGGGGGCTTCGACATCAAAATCATAGTGATCCGCCAGGGAGCGCAGCATCTGGAAATAGTAAAAGTTGCGCCGATCCCAGCCGCGGATCGCGCCGCCTGCCAGCGACAGCTCACCATTCTGGATCACCCGCTCGGGATCAAAATACTGCTGTACCCCTAAACCATCACAGGTTGGGCAGGCCCCCGCCGGGTTGTTGAACGAGAACAGCCGTGGCTCCAGCTCGTGCATGCTGTAGCCGCAAATCGGGCAGGCAAAATTGGACGAGAAGATCAGCGGCTCGGCGTTGTCGTCGTCCATATCGGCCACCACCACCGTACCGCCAGACAGATCCAGGGCCGTTTCGAAGGATTCCGCCAGGCGCTGGGCAAGGTCGGCGCGTACTTTAAAGCGGTCCACCACCACTTCGATGGTGTGTTTTTTCTGCAGCTCCAGCTTTGGCGGGTCTGACAGGTCACAGACTTCACCGTCGATACGGGCGCGGATATACCCCTGGCTGGCCAGATTTTCGAGGGTTTTGGTGTGCTCGCCTTTGCGCTCTTTAATGATAGGCGCCAGCAGCATCAGGCGTTTACCTTCCGGCTGGGCGAGGACGTTGTCCACCATCTGGCTGACGGTTTGCGCCGCCAGTGGGATATCGTGGTCCGGGCAGCGTGGCTCACCCACCCGGGCGAACAACAGGCGCAGATAGTCGTGAATCTCGGTGATGGTCCCCACCGTAGAACGCGGGTTGTGCGATGTCGATTTTTGCTCAATGGAGATAGCCGGCGATAACCCTTCAATATGGTCAACGTCCGGTTTTTCCATCAGCGACAGAAACTGGCGCGCGTAGGCAGACAGCGATTCAACGTAACGCCGCTGCCCCTCGGCATAGAGCGTGTCGAAAGCCAGTGAGGATTTGCCAGAACCCGATAGCCCGGTGACAACAATCAGCTTGTCGCGGGGGATGATCAGGTTAATATTTTTGAGATTGTGGGTGCGGGCGCCCCGAACTTCTATCTTATCCATTCACCTTTCCCGGTAGTAACGCCTGTGCCTGGTTGTTTTTACCCGACGCCGATGATGTGCAGGGGCGTGCAGACGGAAAGTAAGGGTAAAAACGTGATAAACCGGCAGCCAGAAACGGCTAATTATGGCACAACTTAACCTGAATGGATATACAGTATAACGGCGGCGCAGGGGGAAATTGTGCGGCTATTCGCCAGCCTCTGCGCCGGTTGAAAATCACGACAATGAAATTATCTGAAGCCAGATCCAAACTATCAAACACCCGCTTTGAAATGCTACAATCCCGCGCTTAAACTTGTAAGAAACGTATTCAGGAGACACGAGCATGGCCAGCAGAGGCGTCAACAAGGTGATTCTGGTCGGTAATCTGGGGCAGGACCCGGAAGTACGCTACATGCCAAATGGTGGTGCGGTTGCCAACATTACGCTGGCTACTTCCGAATCCTGGCGCGATAAGCAGACCGGCGAAATGAAAGAGCAGACTGAATGGCACCGCGTGGTGTTGTTTGGCAAACTGGCTGAAGTTGCCGGTGAATATCTGCGTAAGGGCTCTCAGGTCTATATTGAAGGCCAGCTGCGCACCCGCAAGTGGCAGGATCAGAGCGGCCAGGAACGTTACACCACCGAAATCGTGGTTAACGTCGGCGGTACCATGCAGATGCTGGGCGGTCGTCAGGGCGGCGGTAATGCGCCAGCAGGCGGCAACACCGGCGGCCAGCAGGGCGGTTGGGGCCAACCTCAGCAGCAGCCTCAGGGCGGCAGCCAGTTCAGCGGCGGCGCACAGCAGCGCCCGCAGCAGCCATCCGCACCGGCAGCACCGTCTTCCAGCGAACCGCCAATGGACTTTGACGACGATATCCCGTTCTGATCGGCGATATTCCGCGTTCCGAAAACCCCGCTCCGGCGGGGTTTTTTTATGGCAAAAATTCACCCAGGATTCATCTGACGCGGCGGAAACCAGGGATAATTTATCATCAGTCCATCAGAATGTAGGTTCTGTGCCAGAATAAGAAATACAGGATTATGCGCGCCGGGATCGGGCGTACAGGCAAGGATTATTAAATGAACAAAAAGACCCTTTTTACCTTACTGGTCGTGGTGTTACTGGTGGCGCTTGCTATCCTCTTCCGCGCCAGAAACCAGGATTTATTGTTGCAGGGTGAGGTGGACGCCCCGGAAGTTATTGTTACCTCCAAGGCTAAAGGCCGGATTACTGAACGGCTGGTTGAACGCGGGGATGACGTAAAAGCCGGCCAACTGATGCTGAAGATGGATGCGCCTGAACTGATAGCCCAACTGAACGCCGCCCAGGCCACCCGGGACCAGGCAAAATACCAGTATCAACTTTCCATGAACGGTACCCGTGAAGAGAGTATCCGCAACCTGCGCGCCACCCTGGCGGACGCCGAAGCCAGCTACAAAAATGCCAATGACCTGCTGCTGCGTAATCAACGCGTGGCGGCCAAAGGCTATATCTCGGCCCAGGAGTTAGACGACTCGCTCAGCAGCCGGGACTCGGCGCTGGAAAAAGTGAAAGCGGCCAGAGCCAACCTCGATGAAGGCATCCACGGTGACCGGATCGAACAGCGCGAGATCTACGGTGCTCAGCTCCAGCAGGCAGAACAGGATCTGATTGAAATTAAAGTCCAGGCCGATGAGCTGAACGTGATTGCCCCGGTAGACGGCGAAGTCGGGCCGATCCCTTCGGAAGTGGGGGAACTGCTAAATGCCTCCAGCCCGCTGCTGACCCTGGTACGCCAGAATCAGGCTTATTTTATCTTTAACCTGCGTGAAGATATCCTCGCCCATGTACGTAAGGGCGATAAGATCCGGCTGCGCATTCCGGCCCTGAATAATCAAGAGATCGACGCCGAAGTACGCTATATCGCCCCGCTGGGGGATTACGCTACCAAACGGGCTACCCGCGCCACCGGGGATTTTGACCTCAAGACATTTGAGGTTCGCCTGTGGCCAGTACAGCCAACGGAAGGGTTACGACAAGGGATGAGCGCATTATGGCAATGGAAGGAATAAGGTGCGGCTGGCGCTGTTTTAGCCTCGCGTTTCGTCGTGAAGTCCGCAAAGCGTTTCGCCAGCCGGAGATCCACTGGATAACCTGGTGCTTCCCGCTGATCCTGTTTGGGCTTATCGGCAGCAACTTTTCCGAAGGGACACTGCTGGAACTGCCGGTAGCGGTGGTGGATAACGACCACAGCCCGCTTTCCCGGGAGCTTATCCGTAAACTGGACGCCGGGCCCCATGCCCAGCTTGAGGTACCGGTGGGCGGCCTGGCAGAGGCGAAACAGCGGATGAGCAGCGCTCAGGACTATGCGATGTTGTACATTCCCCGGGATTTTGAAGCGGACACCCTGGGGGGGCGCCAGCCTCAGGTGGTGCTGTTTTATAATGCGCTGTTTTATGGCGCCGGCCTGTACGCCACCCAGGATTTCCCTGGTCTGATGGCCGAGATGAACGGCAATGCCCGCAGTTATGTCACCGCGATGACCGGAAAAACGCTACCGGCGCTGCCCCAGGTTACGCTCTCTTACGACAGTCTGTTTAACGCCAGCGGCAGCTATATCTATTACCAGCAGTTCTCCGCCACTATTCACCTGCTGCAACTGTTTGTGGTGACCTGCATGATCTACGTGCTGGCGCGCAGCAAACCGTTGCTCTATTCCAGCTCATTCAGTATGGCCCTGCTGGGCAAACTGGCCCCCTATACCCTGATCTACACCACGCTCCTGATGGGGGAGCTGGGGCTGCTGGTGTGGATCTTCGATGCGCGCATGGTGGGGAACCCTTTCTATATGCTGGCGGTGGGCTTCTGCTATGTGATTGCCGCCCAGAGTATCGGCATGCTGCTATATACCTTTACCCGCAGCGCCATCACCGCCTATACCCTGGTGGGGATTCTGGTGGGGGCGGCGTTGACCTTTTCCGGGACGGTGATGCCGGAACTGTCGATGCCGCTGTTTGCGCAAATTTTCGCCAACCTCGAGCCGCTAACCCACGCCCTGTATGCCATGTTTGGGATCTTTCTGCGCCAGGTGCCCGGCAAACCGATCATTGAGGTCTGCGCGCTGCTCATGATCTATCCGCTGGTGGCGGCGATTCTGATCCGTAACCGCCTGACGGCGCGCTTGCGGATGCCGGAGACGCTGCAATGAAGATCTTCTGGGCCACCTTTATTAAGGTGCTGGGCGGGCTGCTGGAGCGGCCGATGTGGATGATGCTGCTTATCTCATTGTGTCTGATGAGCAGTGTCTACTGGCACCGCACCGTGCAGGATCTGCCGGTGGCGGTGGTCGATCAGGATCATAGCCCGGCGAGCCGCTTATTGATCCGCAACCTTGATGCCACCGATAAGATAAACACTGTGGGCTACGACAGCTTGCCAGAGGCTATCCACGATCTGGGGTTTCGCAAGCTGTTTGCGGTGATCATTATGCCCACGGATCTGGAGAAGAAGCTGCTGGCCGGGAAGCCCGTGACCATTCCGGTGTACGGTGATGCCACTAACCGCCTGCCTAACGGGCAAATTCAGCAGGATGTGCAGGCCGCTTATCAGGAGATGCTCAGCTACTACCAAACGGAAAGGATGCTGGCCAGCGGTTTCAGCCTGCGCCAGGCCGAGGTGATCCTCGCCCCGATAACCGCCCGAACCGAAGATGTGTTTAACCCCGGGATAAGCTTTGCAGCCATTGTCTTCCCCGGCCTGCTGGTGGTGTTGCTGCAGCATTCGTTACTGATTGCCAGCGTACGGGTGCGCCTGGTATTACGCAGCCAGGGCCAGCCCCCGCTGCTGGTTTATATGGGGGGATTATCGGCATTACTGCCGATTTGGCTGTTTTTATCTATTGTCCTGTTCGTGCTCTGGCCCTGGGTGCTGGGCTACCGGCAAACCGCATCAATTCTGGAGATTTTACTGCTGACATTTCCGTTTCTGCTGGCGGTTCTGGGGCTGGGGAAACTGATAACTGAGTGTCTGCGGCGGGTTGAGCTGATTTACCTGACGCTCTCGTTTATTACCATGCCGGTGTTTTATCTCTCGGGGACCATTTGGCCGGTACAGGCGATGCCGGTATGGGTGCGGTTTGTTTCATCCTGTCTGCCCACCACCTGGGCCACAAAAGCCATTGCCGGGGTGAATCAGATGGGGCTGCCGTGGCAAAGCGCATTGCCGGATGTGGGGATGCTGTTGTTGTTGGGGGCGGTCTATACCCTGCTGGGCATGGCGATTGGCCTAGTGCGGGACGGCCGCCGTTTACGGCAACTCTTACAGCGTAACCGCGGGTAACGGATAACCCGCGGTTAGCGAGCATCAGGGCAGGGTTGCCGGATAATCCGGTGGCGCGTAGCTCATCATCTGCACCATAAAGGATTTGGTGCCGCTCCAGATGGCCGGGAGATCAATGGTGAGCCCCAGCAGACCGGCGGCAAACCAGCAGGATGCCGCGATACCCAGGCCGCTGACCACCACCGCCAGGGCATGGTAATCGGATTTACGTAATTTGATATTCAGGGTACTGGCAATAAACATCAGCGTGGCGCTCAGTAACTGCCAGCGCAATATTGCCAGACCCGTCGCCGCTACACCGGTGGTAACGATAGCCATAAACAGAGATCCTCAGCGGAAATACTTATACGCATAACGGCACAGGCGTGCGAGACGCTGAACAGGAACTACGTCGCCGTCAAAGGAATAAGTGGGTGTTTTGAATGTAATTTGAATGCGCGTTGCATTAATGGTGTGAACTGTATCACAGTTGGTGGTTTATTCACCACGTCTTCTGGCGATATTTTATGCTATTTTTCTGGCGGGACGTGCTGGCCGGTACATCCCGGCCAGCGGATCAGGCATGTTGGCGATAATCGGTAGGGGTGCGGGCATATTCGCGGCGGAAGACCCGGGAAAAGGTCTGCTGAGAGATGTAACCGTGGTCCATTGCGATATCAAAAATGGGTTTTTGTGTGGTACGCAGGGCCTCAGCGGCCAGGGTCAGACGGCGCTGGCGGATATACTCGCCCAGGGCCTGGCGGGTGACCATACGGAACATTCTCTGCAAGTACCACTTTGAATAACCTGACTTTTTCGCCACCATATCGATATTGAGCGGTTGATCAATATGTTCATCGATCCACTGGATCAGGGTCGCGATAATTTCCTGATGTGCCATTTGTCCTCTCCGTTTCATGTCGCGCGGGTTAATGGCCTGGAGTATAATTCCTCAAGTTAACTTGAGGTAAAGCCTATTTTGGAAAAGAGACCAGCACGAATCAAAACCATGCTCACACCGGGTGAGGTATCCCGGCGTACCGGGGTGGCGGTGTCCGCTTTGCATTTCTATGAAAGCAAAGGGTTAATCACCAGTACCCGCAACGCCGGTAATCAGCGGCGCTATTCCCGTAACGTGTTGCGCTATGTGGCGATTATTAAAATTGCCCAGCGCATTGGCATTCCGCTGGCCACCATCAGTGATGCCCTGGCGGTGCTGCCGGAAGGGCAGACCATCACGGCGGAGCAGTGGCGGCAATTGTCCTCCCGCTGGCGCGATGAACTGGAACGGCGCATTCATACCCTGGAGCAATTGCGGGACGAACTTGACGGCTGCATTGGTTGTGGCTGTCTGTCCCGTAAAGATTGCCCGCTGCGCAACCCGAACGATGCGCTGGGCAAACAGGGCACCGGGGCGCGATTGCTGGAAGAGTAGTGTGCGCCCGGCCCCCTTGTGCTGAGCACAGAAAAAGCTAAAGCGCCCGTAGGCGCTTTAGCTGTTCCCGGTCTTTGTCTTTCGCTCTATCCCGCTTTACGGGAGGGTTTCCCCCGACATCGATGCCCCTCTATCAATCAGGTGCTACGTGGGAGGTTCCGGATTGCATCGATAACTAAAGTATAAATGCTGTTCATAAAATAGCCAATTCAGGGTCACAGAAAGGACACTTTTTTTTGCTACCTTTGTTACAGCGGCTACTGAAGTTTTATGGGGGTTATCATGATAACTGTGCACCACCTGAATCAGTCGCGCTCTCAGCGCATACTGTGGATGCTGGAAGAACTGCATCTCGACTGGCGGCTGGTGACGTACCAGCGGGCGGCGGATATGCAGGCCCCCGCCGCATTACAGAAAATTCATCCACTGGGCAAATCACCGGTGCTGGAAGATAACGGCCATATTCTTGCCGAGTCCGGCGCTATTCTGGCCTATTTGCAGGAAACCTACGACAGTGGGCAACAGCTCCGTCCGACAGCACCCAGTGAACGGTTGCAGTACCGGTTCTGGATGCATTATGCGGAAGGGTCGTTAATGCCGTTGCTGACCATCAAACTGGTGCTGTCGCTATTGGGCCGGGCACCGGTCCCCTGGGTGTTGCGTCCGGCGGGTAAGGCACTGGCGGGTGGGGTGTACAAGTCCTGGCTGGGGCCACAACTGGCCACCCACAGTCAGTTTATTGAACACCATCTGGCGCAGCGCCCCTGGTTTGCCGGTGGGGCGTTTTCTGCTGCGGACATTCAGATGAGTTTCCCGGTGGCGGCACTCTTGAGCCGGGGCGCCGGGGGGAATCTTCCGCATTTACAGGCCTGGTGGCGTAAAGCCCGGCAGCGGCCTGCCTGGCAATCTGCCGTTGAACGCGGCGGCCCATTTTCGATCCCCGGCAGTCCCGAATAGCGCAATTTTCCTGCGGCGCCTGCACGATAATGTCCCACCATTGCGCAGAGACGATAACGTTTGCGCACAATTGGGTTAAAAAACAAGCAAACGCTTGCCTTTCGTTCCGCAAACGATAAAGTTTGGTTGAAATACCCTACCGGTTAACAGGATAATCGCTGGCTTCAAAATTACCGGTTTTTTTATGCGCGGAGTTAAACGTTTGCGTCGCCGTGGCTTCCTCGGTCACCGGGCGTGAATACAAGGGACGTTTGATCGTTTGTGAGTAATTACTCACCACGCGTAATTGACTGCATCATAAAAACATCAGGGGATGTCTTATTATGTCTACTCCTTCTCCGCGTGCTGGCGGTTCGCTTGACGCCTGGTTCAAAATATCGGCACGTGGCAGCACTGTCCGCCAGGAAGTGGTTGCGGGTCTGACCACCTTTCTGGCGATGGTGTACTCGGTGATTGTGGTACCGGGTATGCTGGGCAAAGCGGGGTTCCCGCCCGCCGCCGTCTTTGTGGCGACTTGTCTGGTTGCCGGGTTTGGTTCCCTGATCATGGGGCTGTGGGCCAATCTGCCGCTGGCCATTGGCTGCGCTATCTCGCTGACGGCATTTACCGCTTTTAGCCTGGTACTGGGCCAGCATATCAGTGTGCCGGTGGCCCTTGGGGCGGTGTTCCTGATGGGGGTGCTGTTTACTGTCATCTCCGCCACCGGTATCCGTAGCTGGATCCTGCGTAACCTGCCCATGGGGGTTGCCCACGGAACCGGTATCGGTATTGGGCTGTTCCTGCTGCTGATTGCCGCTAACGGCGTCGGCCTGGTGATTAAGAACCCGCTGGATGGTCTGCCGGTGGCGCTGGGGCACTTTGATAGCTTCCCGGTTATCATGTCCCTGATTGGGCTGGCAGTCATTATTGGCCTTGAAAAACTGCGGGTACCGGGCGGTATCCTGCTGACCATTATCGGTATTTCGGTGGTGGGGCTGATTTTTGACCCGGCGGTACACTTTAGCGGCATTTTTGCCATGCCGTCCCTGAAAGATGACCAGGGCCACTCACTGATTGGTAGCCTGGATATTATGGGGGCCCTGAACCCGGTGGTGCTGCCCAGCGTGCTGGCGCTGGTGATGACCGCGGTGTTTGACGCCACCGGGACGATCCGCGCCGTGGCGGGCCAGGCGAACCTGCTGGATAAAGACGGGCAAATCATTGATGGCGGCAAAGCGCTGACCACTGACTCTCTGAGCAGCGTCTTTTCTGGCCTGGTCGGGGCCTCTCCGGCGGCGGTTTATATTGAGTCTGCGGCCGGTACCGCGGCGGGCGGCAAAACCGGCCTGACGGCGGTGACCGTGGGTGTCCTGTTCCTGCTGATCCTGTTCCTGTCCCCGCTCTCTTACCTGGTACCGGTTTATGCCACCGCACCGGCCCTGATGTATGTGGGTCTGCTGATGCTGAGTAACGTGGCGAAAATAGACTTCGACGATTTTGTTGATGCCATGGCGGGCCTGGTCACTGCGGTATTTATCGTGCTGACCTGTAACATTGTTACCGGGATCATGATTGGTTTCGCCACCCTGGTTATCGGGCGTGTGGCGTCCGGCGAGTGGAAGAAGCTCAATCTCGGCACCGTGGTGATTGCCGTTGCGCTGGTAGCATTTTATGCCGGTGGCTGGGCGATTTAAGCCGCTGCCGTTAACAGCCTGTTTTCTTTTCTGTTTCACTTTTTGTTTCACAATGGGCCTCCGGGCCCATTGTTGTTTTCTGCGGTTTTCAGTCCTATCTGCTTTCCATCCGGCCTAAAAAAAGTTCTATTATCAATAGCGAGATGGCCTGCGGTATGTGCCAACTGACGATAAGCGAGACTACGGAAAGCATGGAAATATTTTTTACTATCCTCATCTTGATCCTGGTGGTATCACTCTCCGGGGTTGCGGCACGAATGTTCCCGTTCCAAATCCCCTTACCTTTAATGCAGATTTTGATGGGGGCAATACTGGCATGGCCGCAATTCGGTTTGCATGTCGACTTTAACCCTGAACTTTTCCTGGTGTTGTTTATCCCGCCGCTGCTGTTTGCCGATGGCTGGAAGACCCCCACCCGGGAGTTTATCCATCATGGCCGGGAAATTATTGGCCTTGCCCTGGCGCTGGTACTGGTCACCGTCGTCGGGATTGGCTTCCTGATCTACTGGACAGTGCCGGGTATCCCACTGATACCGGCCCTGGCGCTGGCGGCGGTGCTGTCACCCACCGATGCGGTGGCCCTGTCCGGTATTGTTGGTGAAGGGCGGATACCGAAAAAGATCATGGGCATTTTGCAGGGTGAAGCCCTGATGAATGACGCCTCTGGCCTGGTATCACTAAAATTCGCGGTTGCGGTGGCCATGGGCACCATGGTGTTTACCGTCGGGGGCGCCACCCTCGAGTTTGTTAAGGTGGCGGTAGGCGGCCTGCTGGCGGGGATTGCGGTCAGCTTGCTGTATGGCCGTTCCCTGCGCCTGATGAGTCGCTGGAGTGGTGATGAACCCGCCACCCAAATTGTGCTGCTGTTCCTGCTGCCGTTCGCGTCCTACCTGATTGCCGAACATATTGGGGTTTCCGGTATTTTGGCCGCGGTGGCCGCCGGGATGACCATCACCCGCTCCGGGGTGATGCGCTCTGCGCCTCTGGCGATGCGTTTGCGCGCCAACAGCGTGTGGGCAATGCTGGAGTTTGTGTTTAACGGCATGGTGTTCCTGATGCTGGGCCTGCAAATGCCGGGCATCCTTGAAACCTCGCTGAAAACCGCCGAAGCCGACCCCAATGTCGAAACCTGGATGTTGTTCCTCGATGTGGTGCTTATTTACTTTGCGCTGATCCTGGTGCGCTTCGTGTGGCTGTTTATTATGAAACGCATCAGCCAGCGCTTTATGAAAAAGCGCCCGATGGAATTTGGTAATTACAGCTTCCGGAAGCTGTTGATTGCCTCTTTTGCCGGGGTACGCGGGGCGATAACCCTCGCCGGTGTGCTGTCTATTCCGCTGTTTTTGCCCAACGGCGAGCCGTTCCCGGCCCGCTATGAGCTGATCTTCCTCTCTGCCGGGGTGATCCTGTTCTCGTTGCTGGTGGCGGTGGTGGTGCTGCCGTTGCTGCTGCGCCATGTTGAGGTAACGGACAAATCGGTGTTCCTGAAGGAGGAGCGTTTGGCCCGGGCGGCAACCGCCGAAGTGGCCATCGTGGCTATCCAGAAGATGGAAGAGCGCCTGCAGGGGGATGCGAAAGAGAACCTCGACAATGAGCTGGTGAAAGAGGTGAGTGCCCGGGTTATCGGCAACTTACGCCGCCGGGTCGATGGCCGTGACGACGCAGAGCATTCGGCGCTGGAAGAGAATCTGGAGCGCCGCCTGCGCCTGACGGCGCTGCGTTCTGAGCGCGGTGAGCTTTACCATCTGCGTGCTACCCAGCAGATCAGTAATGAAACGCTGCAAAAACTGCTCCACGACCTCGATTTGCTGGAAGCGTTGCTGATCGAAAAACAGTAACCGCAACCGCCGCCACGCTTACTGGCCGACCCGGGTCGGCCAGTATTCTTTGCAGCAGCGGATCCACGCCTGGGCGCTGTGAGAAATATACATCCCTTCCCGCCAGATCATCCCCAGCTTCCACTGTAAATCACTGTTGAGCGGTAGCCACATCAGGCTGCTTTTATCGAGTTTCTTACAAATGGGCTCCGGCATAATGGCAACCCCAACCCCGGCCTGCACCATGGCGGCCAGAAAGTCCCATTGCCCGCTGCGTACCGCAATTTTGGGGGTAATCCCCCTGGCGGCAAACAGCTGCAACAGCTGGCGGCTGAGGGCGAAGTCTTCGTTGTAAATCAACAGGGCCTGTTCTGCCAGCGATTCCGGCTCCACGGCGGTCATCTCCAGCCAGGGGGCACTGCGCGGCACCAGCACACAGAGCGGATAGCTGAACAGCAGCTTACTGCCAAACAGCGCACTGTCTTCCTGAATGGGCAGCACCGTCATGGCCAGATCCAGCTCGCCATTCAGGACCGCCTGCTGGCCCGTAAGCCCGCCGGACTCGGCAATTTTCAGCTCGACACCGGGGTAGAGCTTGCGGTAGAGCCCAATGGGCCCGGCCATCATGGTGCCCACCATGGGCGGAATACCCAGCCGCAGCAGCCCTTTATTGAGGTGGTTAATGTCCCCCAGTTCGGCTTCCAGTTGCTGAAATTCGCCGAGGATGGCGATACCGCGCTCGTAGACCACGCGGCCGGTATCGGTGAGCAGTAATTTACGCCCGTCGCGGATAAGCAGGGTGCAGTTAAGCTCATCTTCCAGGTTACGCAACATCTTGCTGATGGTGGGCTGGGTGACGAACATCTTCTCTGCTGCGCGGGTAAAGCTTTGCTGGCGCACTACTTCGACAAAATAGCGCAGTGTTCTGATGTCCATGACTATTCCCGTTGACTATACCTGCAATGATTTTAATTCATTTCTGGAACCTGGCCGCGCTCACTATACTGCATCTCTGCTTTTTTTTTCAGGAACTCCAACCATGTCCGTGGCGTTAGGTCGCGTTACGCCTGCCGTATTCCGGCATTTACAGGTCCCCCTTCAGGTTGTGCTGTATGCCGGGCTATTTATTTTTGCGCAGCAACTGGTGGCCTGGTGGCATATTCCGTTACCCGCCAACCTGGTGGGAATGCTATTGCTGCTGGCGCTGATTGTCTGCCGGGTCGTGCCGTTGCACTGGGTGCGGGCGGGGGCCCGCTGGCTGCTGGCGGAGATGCTGTTATTTTTCGTTCCCGCAGTGGTGGCGGTGGTGAACTACCCGCACCTGATGATGGTCGAGGGCTGGCGTATCTGTCTGGTTATCGCCCTGAGCACCCTGATGGTTCTGGGGGCCACGGCCTGGGTGGTGGATAACGTCTATCGCTTTGAAGTGGCCCGCGAGCAGCGCCGGATGACTGACAATGACTAATTTTATTATCAGCGTGCTGTGTATGGTTATCACGCTGCTGCTCTATTTCACCAATAAACGCCTGTACCGGCGCTTTCGTAAGCTGCCGCTGATGCCGCTGGTGATGACGCCTATCCTGCTGGTGGCGATGCTGGTCATTGGGCACATCTCCTGGCAGAACTATATCGGTGAGACCCACTGGCTGCTGTGGCTGCTGGGGCCGGCGACCATAGCTTTTGCGGTGCCGGTCTACGACAACCTGGCGGTGATTAAACGCCACTGGATGTCGCTCTCTGCCGGGGTGGTAACCGCAACAGTGGTGGCGGTGACCAGCTCCGTCTGGCTGGCCCGCTTGTTTCAGCTTTCCGATGATGTCCAGCGCAGTCTGGCGGTCAGATCGATTACCACGCCGTTTGCCCTTGAGGCCGCCAAAGCGATGGGCGGTAAGCCTGACCTGGTGGCGCTGTTTGTGGTGGTTACCGGGGTCTTTGGTATGGCGGTGGGCGATGTGCTGTTTCTTAAGATGTCGATTAAAACCGGCCTGGCGAAGGGGGCGGGGTTTGGCGCTGCGTCCCACGGGGCCGGGACGGCACGCTCCTATGAACTGGGGCAGCAAGAAGGGGTGGTTGCCAGCCTGGTGATGATGCTGTCCGGTGCGCTAATGGTGGTGGTGGCACCGCTGGTGGCGCGGGTGATGTTCTGATGTCGATGGTGATAATTCCCGGCCCGCAGGCCGGGAATATCTGCGGTTAGTGGGCGCGGCCCTGCTCGATGCCGAGCCCCGTCTGGGAGCGGATAAACTGCGCGCGGAACTGCTCGCGTTCCCGCAGCCCTTCCGGGCTGGTGTCGGTGGTAGAGAATAACCAAATCCCCACAAAGGCCACCAGGATGGAGAACAGTGCCGGATACTCATACGGGAATACCGGCTCCGCATGGCCCAGCACCTGCACCCATACCGTCGGGCCGAGCACCATCAAAATAACAGCGGTCAGCAGCCCCAGCCAGCCACCGATCATCGCCCCGCGGGTGGTCAGTTTTGACCAGTACATCGACAGCAGGATAATTGGGAAATTACAGCTGGCGGCAATGGAGAACGCCAGGCCCACCATAAAGGCGATGTTCTGTTTCTCAAACAGAATCCCCAGCAGAATAGCGACAATCCCCAGTACCAGTACCGTGATTTTTGAGACCCGCAGTTCGTCGCGCTCAGTGGCCCCTTTGCGGAACACGTTGGCATACAGATCGTGGGAGACGGCCGACGCCCCGGCGAGGGTTAACCCGGCAACCACCGCGAGGATGGTGGCGAAGGCCACCGCGGAGATAAAGCCGAGGAATAAGTTACCGCCTACCGCATCCGCCAGATGTACCGCGGCCATGTTATTGCCGCCAATCAGCGCCCCGGAGGCATCTTTAAACGCCGGGTTCGCGCCAACCAGCATGATGGCACCGAAACCGATAATAAAGGTCAGGATATAGAAGTACCCCATAAAGCCGGTGGCGTAGAACACGCTTTTACGGGCTTCCCGGGCATCACTTACCGTGAAAAAGCGCATCAGAATATGCGGCAGCCCCGCGGTGCCAAACATTAACCCCAGCCCCAAAGAGAGCGCCGAGATAGGATCTTTCACCAGCCCGCCCGGGCGCATAATGGCTTCGCCTTTCGGGTGCACTGCCATTGCTTCGCTGAACAGGTTGCTGAAGTTAAAGCCCACGTGTTTCATCACCATAAAGGCCATAAAACTGGCGCCGAACAGCAGCAGAACGGCTTTGATAATCTGTACCCAGGTGGTGGCCAGCATGCCGCCAAACAGGACGTACATCACCATCAATACGCCGACCAGCACCACCGCCACATGGTAGTTAAGGCCAAACAGCAGTTCGATAAGCTTACCGGCGCCCACCATCTGGGCAATCAGATACAGTGCCACTACCACCAGTGAACCACAGGCGGAGAGCACCCGGATCGGGCCTTGTTTCAGGCGGTAGGAGGCCACATCGGCAAAGGTGTAGCGCCCGAGGTTACGCAGGCGTTCGGCTATCAGGAACAGAATAATCGGCCAGCCCACCAGGAAGCCGAGGGAGTAGATCAGCCCATCGTAACCGGAGGTATACACCAGGGCAGAAATCCCGAGGAAGGAGGCCGCCGACATAAAATCACCGGAAATGGCCAGGCCATTCTGGAAGCCGGTAATATTGCCCCCCGCAGTATAATAATCATTGCGCGAGCGGGTACGTTTGGACGCCCACCAGGTAATGCCCAGCGTGAAGCCGACAAAAATAAGAAACATCACGATCGCCTGCCAGTTAGTGGGCTGGCGCTGCACTTCTCCGGTAATCGCATCGGCCGCCAGTGTGGTGGCGGAAAATAATGCCAGTACGGTGGTGATAAGCGTCTTCATGGGGATTTTCATGATGCCTGAACCTCATGCAGCACCGCCTTATTCAGGCGGTCAAATTCACTATTAGCGCGCCAGACATAAACGCCGGTCAGAATAAAAGAAATAATAATAATACCCATGCCTAACGGAATACCGCGGGTGACGCTACTGCCCGGGCTTATTGGTGTGCCAAGCCAGTCAGGCCCAAAGGCAATTAATAAAATAAACCCGATATAAATAACGAGCATAATGATAGATAATATCCAGGCAAACCGTTGCCGTTTAGCGACTAACTCCCTGAAATACGTACTATCTTCTATCCGTTGATAAATGTTGTCATTCATCACAGAATCTCCAGAGGCAAGTTTTACGTTTTTATGAGTAATTCACCGTCCCCAGGCACACCGCGCCCGGTAGACCGCGCGTAGTGTGGTGGTTGGGCGAATAAATATCTTCCGGCGTATGACGACTGATTTACCGGCCCGTGCTGGGCCGGAGGCAATACGCCGGGAGGAAGGTTGTTATGAAGGCATGACAATCGCTTGTTTTTCTTCCAGCAATTTATCCACCACCCCGGGATCTGCCAGGGTCGAGGTATCGCCAAAATTGCTGATATCCCCGGCGGCAATTTTGCGCAAAATACGGCGCATAATTTTCCCGGAGCGGGTTTTGGGTAATGAATCGGTCCAGTGCAGCACATCCGGGGTCGCCAGCGGGCCAATTTCTTTACGCACCCAGTTGCGTACCTCGGTATATAACGCCGGGCTCGGCTCTTCGCCGTGATTCAGCGTGACATAAGCATAAATCGCCTGGCCTTTAATATTGTGGGGAATACCCACCACGGCGGCTTCGGCAATTTTCGGGTGCGAAACCAGCGCCGATTCAATTTCAGCGGTTCCCAGACGGTGGCCGGAGACATTCAGCACATCGTCTACTCGCCCGGTTATCCAGTAATAGCCATCTTCATCACGGCGGGCGCCGTCGCCGCTGAAATAGCAGTTTTTAAAGGTAGAGAAATAGGTTTGCTCGAAGCGCTCATGATCGCCAAACAGGGTGCGGGCCTGGCCCGGCCATGAATCGGTGATCACCAGGTTACCGTCGCAGGCCCCTTGCTGTGGGTTACCTTCGTTATCCACCAGCGCAGGCTGGACACCGAAGAACGGCAAGGTGGCCGAACCGGCTTTCAGCGGCGTGGCGCCGGGCAGCGGGGTTATCATAAAGCCCCCGGTTTCGGTTTGCCACCAGGTGTCGACAATCGGGCATTTGCCATTCCCGATTTTGTGCCAGAACCATTCCCAGGCTTCCGGGTTAATGGGTTCACCCACGGAGCCCAGTAAGCGCAGGGAGGTGCGGTCAGTGCCCTCAATGGCTTTATCGCCTTCGGCCATCAGGGCGCGGATCGCGGTCGGGGCGGTGTAGAGAATATTGACCTGATGCTTGTCCACCACCTGGGCCATACGGTTTGGCTGGGGCCAGTTTGGCACCCCTTCAAAAATAAGCGTGGTGGCGCCACAGGCCAGCGGGCCATACAGCAGGTAGCTGTGGCCGGTAACCCAGCCAACATCGGCGGTACACCAGTAGATATCCCCCGGGTGGTAGTCAAAGGTATACAGGAAGGTGGTGGCAGCGTAGACCAGGTAGCCCCCGGTGGTGTGCAGTACCCCTTTGGGTTTGCCGGTAGAGCCGGAAGTATAAAGAATAAACAGCGGATCTTCGGCGTTCATTTCCACTGGCCGATGCTCGCTGCTGGCGTCTGCCATCAGGGTATCCCACCAGATATCGCGCCCGTCATACCACGCAATATCGCTGCCGGTGCGTTTGAAGACCACCACATTGTTCACACTGGTGACGCCGGGGTTTTTCAGGGCGTCATCGACATTTTTCTTAAGCGGAATTTTGCGGCCGGCGCGGACACCTTCGTCAGCGGTGATAACCAGCCGTGAGTTAGAATCGATAATGCGCCCGGCCACGGCTTCCGGGGAGAACCCGCCAAAAATAACCGAGTGGATAGCGCCAATACGGGCACAGGCCAGCATGGCCACTGCGGCCTCCGGCACCATGGGCATATAGATAGCCACCACATCGCCTTTTTTGATCCCCAAAGCGGTTAGCACATTGGCGAATTTGCATACCGCCTGGTGCAGCTGGCGATAGGTGAGGGTCGTGCTCTGGCTGGCGTCATCCCCTTCCCAGATGATAGCGGTCTGGTCGCCACGCTCTGCCAGGTGGCGATCCAGGCAATTGGCGGCCAGGTTTAGGGTGCCGTCCTCATACCATTTAATCGAGACGTTCCCCGGGGCGAAAGAGGTGTTCTTTACGGTGCGATACGGGGTGATCCAGTCAAGGATTTTGCCCTGCTCACCCCAGAATGCGTCGGGGTCCTGCACAGACTGCTGGTATTTTTGCTGGTACTGCTCCGGATTTATCAGGCAACGTTCCGCAATAGAAGCGGGAATAGGATGTTTATGTATTTGGCTCATGATTTTTCTTCTCCTTGTGGATTGTTAATAATATGTCACACAAAGGTTAAGGATAGAGGGCGGGGACGCTTTGTTTACTATTTGGGCGGCAGATCACGCAAAAAACTGAAAGGCCAAAAAATGCGCAGTTGATTCTTTGAATAATACGAGTTTTAAATTTCAATTAATGAAATTATCGCCATTTAAAGTGTTTTAATAACATTAAGTTACGATGGTGTTTTTGTAGAAACCAATAGTTATATAGACCTTGTTAATTATACGGCGATAAATATCAACACTTGCGCGATAATCGCGCAGATGGTACTGATATAAAGTGTTATGCCTTAGCGAGCCTTCGTTAGGTTTATCGTCGGGTCTCAGGCCCATATGCGAGCCTGTGACTTCCCGTCATCCTTCGACGTTAGTCATATACGTTCAGTTTTGACGTTCTCATAGAGAAACTGCATGAGAATGGCGTTTTATGGGGTAATTTCGCTGTTATGAAGAAGAACAAAGTCAGCCTTGCCTGGCAGATCCTGCTGGCGCTGGTGTTAGGTATCCTATTAGGTAGCGTTTTACACTATCAGACAGACAGCCGTGAATGGCTGATTAACAACTTTCTTTCACCCGCCGGTGACATCTTTATTCATTTGATCAAAATGATTGTGGTGCCGATTGTGATTTCTACCCTGGTGGTGGGGATTGCCGGGGTCGGCGATGCCAAACAACTGGGCCGTATCGGCGCCAAAACCATTCTCTATTTTGAAGTTATCACCACGGTTGCCATTGTGCTGGGGATCACCCTGGCGAATGTGTTCCAGCCCGGTCACGGCATCGACATGACCCAACTGGCCACGGTGGATATCTCGAAATACCAGAGCACCACCGCGGACGTACAAAGCCATGCCCATGGGCTAATGGGGACTATCCTCTCCCTGGTGCCCACCAATATTGTGGCATCGATGGCCAAAGGCGATATGCTGCCGATTATTTTCTTCTCGGTGCTGTTTGGGCTGGGGCTCTCCTCGCTGCCGGCCAGCCACCGGGAGCCCCTGGTGACGGTGTTTCGTTCCATCTCCGAAACCATGTTTAAAGTAACCCATATGGTGATGCGCTACGCGCCGGTGGGGGTGTTCGCCCTGATCTCGGTCACGGTGGCCAACTTCGGTTTTGCCTCGCTGTGGCCGCTGGCGAAACTGGTTATCCTGGTGTACTTCGCCATCGCGTTCTTCGCGCTGGTGGTGCTGGGTATTGTGGCGCGCATCTGCGGGCTGCGGATCTGGATACTGATCCGGATTCTCAAAGATGAGCTGATCCTCGCCTATTCGACCGCCAGCTCAGAAAGCGTGTTGCCGCGTATTATCGAAAAAATGGAAGCCTATGGCGCCCCGGCGTCGATCACCAGCTTCGTGGTGCCCACGGGCTACTCGTTTAACCTCGACGGTTCAACGCTGTACCAGAGTATCGCGGCCATCTTTATTGCCCAGCTGTATGGTATTGATCTGTCCATTGGCCAGGAAATTATTCTGGTATTGACGCTGATGGTAACCTCGAAAGGGATTGCCGGGGTTCCCGGAGTCTCGTTTGTGGTGCTGCTGGCAACCCTGGGCAGTGTCGGGATCCCGCTGGAAGGGCTGGCGTTTATTGCCGGGGTGGACCGTATTCTCGATATGGCGCGTACCGCGCTCAATGTGGTGGGCAATGCGCTGGCGGTGCTGGTGATTTCGAAATGGGAACACAAGTTCGACCGTAAAAAAGCGGCCGCTTACGAGCGGGAAATGCTGGGGAATTTTGATAAAACCGCCAATCCCTGAGGGTCAGATCTGGCCGTGCCGCGCCCCCTCCACAGGAAGGGGCGTTGTTTTAGTGGCCACTGAGCTGGTCAAATGCCTCACAGCCGGTATCAAACCCTTCGCTACAGCTCAGGTTCAGCCACTGCAACGCTTTTTGTTTGTTCGGGGTGATAAACCCGTGTTCCCCCTGGCTAAACAGCATCCCGGCCCAGTATTCCGCATAACCGGTGCGTGACAGCATTGAGCTGTGTTTAAACCACTGGGTGGCTTGCTGGTCGTCCTCCGCCACCCCAATTCCGTTGGCATAAATCAGCCCGAGGAGCATTTGGGCATCGACCGCGCTGTCGTTTTCGTCATTTTTGGCAGCCTGTTCGAGCAGGCTAATGGCGCGCGGGTAGTCGGTCTTCCCGGCCCGGGTATTGACCAGAATGCGGGCCAGTACCACCAGGCCACGGGGGCTACCGGCCTTGACCGCCTGTTCTGCCTGTTGGCGGGCGTGCAGGTAGCTGTTAGCGTCCGGGCTGTTCAGGGTAATTTGCGCCAGCAGTGCCAGGGCGTCGGCGTCCCCCTGGGCGGCTGATTTTTGCGCCCAAAAGCTGGCTTGCTGCATATCGTCAGCGCTGTACCAGGTATCCGCCAGATAATACTGGGCCCGGCGATCACCCGCCTGGGCCTGTTTTAGCCAGGGGCTGTCTATCTCGTCGGCGTTAACCATTAGCGGTAGCAAACATAGTGCCAGTAGCAGGGATTTCATGATTATTTTTCGTCCGTAAACATGCCGCGCAGTATAGGGTGGGTCAGGCCAGAATAAAATGGGGTTTGGCAGAAAGGGGGTTATCTGTCCCCGATTTAGGCGTCGGCCAATGCGATAAGCCCAAAAAAAAGCGGGATGATTCTCTCATCCCGCTTTGGCTGGCTTCGCCATGCAGCACACGCCGCCTTAGCCTAATGCGGTTTCCCGCAGCCGGGCTTTCAGCTTGCTGTACTCATCAATCACGTACTGCTCGGCAGCGTGTTGATCGGCAATTGGCTCAATATTAACGGCACAATATTTGTATTCCGGGGTCTTGGTAATCGGGCTGAGGTTTTCTGTCACCAGCTCGTTACAGGCACCAATCCACCACTGATAGGTCATATATACCGCGCCCTTGTTCGGACGATCGCTGACATTGGCCCGGGTAATGACCCGGCCCTTGCGGGAGTTCACCCAGATCAGTGCTTCATCTTCAATACCGAGGCGTGCCGCATCGGCGGTGTTGATTTGCGCATAACCCGGTTCATCCGCCAGGGCTGCCAGTGCCGCACAGTTACCGGTCATTGAACGGCAAGAGTAGTGGCCGACTTCACGCACGGTAGACAGTACCATTGGGTATTGCTCCGTCAGTTTGTCGATTGGCGGCACCCAGTCGCAGGTATAGAACTGGCCCAGACCGTTCGGGGTATCGAACTTCTCTTTAAACAGATAAGAGGTCCCCTGATCGGCGTCAGACTCATCACGACATGGCCACAGGATGTACCCCAGCTCACCCATTTTTTCATAGGTGGCGCCGAGGAAGTCCGGGGAGAGGTGACGCAATTCGTCCCAGATTTCCTGTGTATTGTTGTAATGCATCGGGTAACCCATACGGGTGGCAATCTCACCGATGATCTGCCAGTCCGTTTTCAGGTCCCACTTCGGTTCTACGGCTTTAAAGAAGCGCTGGAAGCCACGGTCAGCGGCAGTATAGACACCTTCATGCTCACCCCAGGAGGTTGACGGCAGAATAACGTCAGCCTGAGAGGCGGTTTTGGTCATAAAGATATCCTGGACGATAACCAGTTCCAGATCTTCAAATGCCTTACGTACCGAAGAGAGTTCCGCGTCAGTCTGGAGCGGATCTTCACCCATAATGTAAGCCGCGCGAACCTTGCCGTGCTCAACATTATGCGGCAGCTCACTGATGCGGTAGCCGGTATGTTTCGGCAGGCTATCCACACCCCAGGCGTTGGCGAATTTCTCGCTGATGACCGGGTCAGACACTTTCTGGTAGTCCGGGAACACATCCGGCAGCGCGCCCATATCGCAGGCACCCTGAACGTTGTTCTGGCCGCGTACCGGGTTAACCCCACAAGACGGCTTACCCAGGTTACCGGTCAGCAGTGCCAGGCTGGTGAGCGAGCGAACGGTTTCCACGCCCTGGTAGAACTGGGTAACACCCATGCCCCACAGGATTGCGGCACTGCCGGCCCCGGCATACATCCGTGCCGCCTGGCGGATTTCCGCCGCGCTAACCCCGGTAATATCTTCAACGGACTCCGGCGTATAGCCTTCGACAATTTTACGATATTCCTCGTAGCCTTCTGTACGCTGGGCCACGAAGGCTTTGTCGTACAGTTCTTCTTCAATAATGACGTGACCAATGGCGTTCAGTAACGCGATATTGGAGCCATTTTTCAGTGCAATATGCATATCGGCAATGCGCGCGGTTTCAATTTTACGCGGATCGCAGACGATGATTTTCGCCCCGTTTCGTTTGGCGTTAATCACATGATTAGCCACGATAGGGTGAGAATCTGCCGGGTTGTACCCGAAAATAAAGACAAGATCAGCGCCATCAATTTCTGTGATAGCGTTGCTCATTGCGCCGTTACCGACCGATTGGTGCAGACCTGCAACCGAAGGGCCGTGTCAGACACGTGCGCAGCAGTCAACGTTATTGGTACCAATAACGGCGCGCGCAAATTTTTGCATAATGTAGTTGGTTTCGTTCCCGGTACCGCGGGAAGAGCCCGTAGTCTGGATAGCATCCGGACCGTATTTTTCTTTGATGGCACTCAGGCGATCGGCAACATAGTTCAGTGCCTCATCCCAGGAGACCGGCTCCAGTTTGCCGCCGCGCTGGCGACGAATCATAGGGGTTCTCAGGCGGGGGGTCAGGATTTGCGTATCATTAATAAAATCCCAGCCATAATAGCCTTTCAGACACAGGGTTCCCTGGTTGGTTTTCCCCTGTGCTGGCTCCGCCCGGACGATTTTGCCGTTATCCACCACCAGGTTAATTTTGCAGCCTGATGCGCAGTAAGGGCAAACCGTGACGACTTTTTTCATCCGCGTTGCTCCAGTTAACACTCTTGAGACGGCCAGAACATGGGCCATCGTTATTTCTTCGCAGTTAATGCAGGATCTATGCCATATTGAAAGCAGGGTTTTTAGCCAAGAATACGCTGAAAAAATCGCCACCATCATGACGAAAATCAGCAGATCGTCAAAAGTGACGTGACGATGGCAGCGGGTTTTGAGACTTCTCCACTATGGGGCGGTGGGCGGTTCTTTTAGCCTGAAGACACCTTTGCGGAGCGGGCAGCATTATGAAGCGACATCTTTCCCTGGTACTGATTTACTCTTTGATTGCGTTAATCCCCGGCCGGGCCAGTGCCGATGTGCTGGATGACGTTATCGGCCGCGCCGTGGACAGCATTTCTCAGGCCGTTGATCAGGTGGGGTATTCCGCCGATCGGGATGACGGCTACCGGGACAATGACGGCTATCAGGACAATGACGACGACGATGCCCGTGATTATCAGCACGATGACTATCGCCAGTGGCAGGATGAACAGCGTCGCCAGCAGGATGAATATCGCCGTCAACAGGATGAATACCAGCGCCAGCGCGACGAGCAGCGCCGCCAGGATCGCGAACGCCAGCGCCAGTGGCGGGATGAGCAACGCCGCCAGGCGCAGGAGCATTACCGTCAGGAAGAGGAGCGCCGCCGCCAGCGTGATGAGCAGCGTCGTCAGCAGCGGGAACAACAGCACCTGCGCGATCAGCAGCGCGAGCAAGAGCAACGCCGCCAACAAGACGAACAACGTCGCCAGCAGCAGGAACAGCAGCGTCAACAACAAGAGCAGCAGCGCCGTCAACAGGAAGAACAGCGCCGTCAGCAGCAGGAACAGCAGCGCCAGCAACAAGCGCAGCAGCGCCAGAACCAGCATTACTAAGGGCGTTATGGCAGCCTAATCACCAGCCCGTCATAACCCGCTTCAATTCCCTCCGGCAGGGCATGCGCCATGAGCCAGACATCCAGTTGGTGGCTGATATGGGTCAGCACCACCCGGGGGCTGTTGATCTGCTGGTTCAGGGCCAGCACCGTGGTCAGGTCATTATGGTTGCGCGGGGTTTCCGGGCGCGGCGGGTGGCTACAATCGATAACCACCACATCCGGGCGATTATTATGCAGAAACGTCAGGGTCTTCTCCGGCAACCCGGCGGTATCACACAGCCAGGCGACCCTGCTGTGGGCGCTCTCCAGCAGATAACCGAAGGTCAGCTTTGAGTGGTTAAGCGGCAGCGGCGTGACCTGTAACCCCTGCAAATCAAACACCATAAACGGCGACAGCCGCGGGCTGAAGTCAAGGATCCCCGGGTGCCTGAACAGGTCGTCACAGCCCTGTTCATCCGGCGGCCCATAAACCGGGATTGGTTCACTTACCCCCCAGCGCAGCGGGAACAGCCCCTGCACGTGATCCATATGGTAATGGGTCAGCAAAAACTGCTGAAAGCCACCGGGCTGCCAGCGCTCGGCCAGGTCCGATAAACCGGCATCCAGCAGCGTGACATGCTCGTTATAACGCACTTCGCCACTGCACGGTTTTCGCCGCCAGCGGCTGTCCTGGCGGGCGCGCTGGCAGGCGCCACAGTGGCAGCCAAAGACCGGCACTTGCTGGGCACTGCCGGTGCCGGTGAGGGTGAGAGTCAGGCTCATGGATGGCCTCTGTTATTCAGTTCAGTGGTTTGGTAAAGCGAATATGGTTTTCCAGGAACCCCTCCCGGCGATAAAAACGGTGGGCGTCCACCCGGGGTTTACTGGAAGAGAGCTCCAGCAGTTCGGCATCCACCTGCCTTGCCTGGTGTTCTGCCCAGTCGAGCAGTCTTTTCCCCACCCCGGCCCCTCTGGCGTGGGGCATGATGACCAGCTCCTGGATATCGCCCACCCAGCGGGCGTGGTGCAAATGAAACAGCAGATGCAGGCTAATCAGCCCCAGCACCTCCTCGCCGCGTACCGCCAGCCGGTAATACAACCCCTGGGTGGCGAGGTTAGCCAGATACCCGCGGCGAAATGCCACCGGATCCGGCGCTTTCTGGTTCAGTTCACAGATAAGCAGATAGACGGCGTCGCAATCGGCTGCCAGCGCCGGGCGAACCTCAACGGTGTTATTCATGATGGACTCCAGGTTGTGGTGGCTGCGACCCGGCAATCAGTTGCCGCAGAGCATCCACAGACTGTAGCAGACTGCCGTCATTGTTAACTATCAGGCAGTGGCGATGCTGCGCCTGATAACGGGCGGCCCGGTCCAGCCGCCGGGCGATGTCTGCCGGGCTCTCCCGGCCCCGGGCTTCTAAACGCTGGCGCAATACCGCCGTGGAGACTTGCAAACAGACCGGCAGCAGGTGTATGCCGTAGCGGGCCTGGGCCGCAGGCAGGTGCTGGCGCGAACCATTGACCACCACATTAAGCCCCGCCGCCAGCCACAGATCAATCTCCTGGCCCACCCCATAGCAGTAACCGTGCGCCTGCCAGTGCAGGGCAAACAGCCCGTAACGGCAGCGGCGGGCGAACTCTGCCGGGCTGAGGGCGATATGGTTTTCGCCCCCGGCACCGGCGTCACGGGTGATGTAGCGGTGGGCGACCAGCAGATCGGGGATCTCTCCGGCACGTAACCCGTTCAGCAGGCTGTCTTTGCCGGAGCCGGAGGCCCCGACCAGCCAGATAGTCTTCGCCATCAGAATACCCGTATCCCCTGGCGCCAGACATGATGAACGCGGACATGATCATCCGCCGGGTGCGCCAGCACCAGGTCCCCGCGTTTCCCTTCGGCAATCAGCCCCCGGTCATGGAGGTTCAGCGCCCGGGCGGGGTTGCGGGTCACCAGCCGCACGGCGTCTGGCAGGCTGAAGGCGTTGGCCTGATCCCTGGCCACCTGGAAAGCGGCATCCAGCAGGCTGGCGGGGTAGTAATCTGAGGACAAAATATCCAGTAGCCCCGCTGTCGCCAACTGGTGGGCGGCAATATTCCCGGAGTGGGAGCCGCCGCGCACAATATTGGGGGCGCCCATCAGTACATTCATGCCGTGCAGGCGGGAGGCCCGGGCCGCTTCCAGAGTGGTGGGAAATTCGGCAATAACGCTGCCCAGCCCGTGGGACTCCTGAACATGGTGGTGGGTGGCATCGTCATGGCTGGCCAGCGGAATGCCTTGTTCCCGGCAGGCGGCGGCGATGGCGCTGCGGTTAGGCTGTGACCACTGGCGGGCGAGAGCCAGCTGCTCTTCTTCATAGCGGTCCATCTCTTCCCCGCTGAGCTGGTATTTCCCCTGGTAATACTCCCGGTACTTGGTGCGGTTGGCGAACTGGCGTTGCCCCGGTGAGTGGTCCATCAGCGACACCAGGGAGACCCCTTCCCGGTGCATCAGGGATTCAAACAGCGGTAGCGTGGTGTGGTGGGGCAGCTCGCAGCGCAGGTGCAGCCGGTGTTCTGCCCGGTTAAGGCCGCGCTGCTGGCTGTGCTGTACCGCATTGATCATCTTTTCCAGATTTTCCAGCCGATCGCCGCCGTCCCGCACATCACCAAGGGCAACCGCGTCCAGCACGGTGGTTATTCCGCTGGCCACCATCAGGGCATCGTGGCTGCTCATGGCGGAGTGCGCGGGCCAGTCTACCCTGGGGCGCGGGGTGAAGAATTTATCCAGATTATCGGTGTGCAGCTCCACCATTCCCGGCAGCAGCCAGCCCCCTTCGCCGTCGAAAGCCCCGGGGAGCCGGCTCCCGGTGGTGGAGATCTGCTGGATCTGGCCGTCGGTCACTTCCAGCGATCCGTTGACCAGTTCGTTTTCCAGTACCAGCGTGACATTAGTGATTATCATGTGCGGCTCCCGGGGGTGGGCTCATGGTGTGTATGCGATCCGCCACCTGCTCGCGCACGGCAGCGTCATGGAAGATCCCGACGATCCCGGCACCCCTGGCTTTGGCGGCGGTGATCAGTTCAACCACCGCTGCGCTGTTGGCGGCATCCAGTGAGGCGGTGGGTTCATCAAGCAGCAGGATGGGATAATCGACAATAAAACCTCTGGCGATATTCACGCGCTGCTGCTCCCCGCCGGAGAAGGTAGCCGGGGCCAGTTTCCACAGGCTGCGGGGCACGTTGAGGTGGGTGAGCAGCGCTGCCGCCCGGTCAGCGCACTCCGGCCGGGGAACCCCGAGATCCAGCAGTGGTTGCATCACCAGCTCGATGGCCGGTACCCGGGGGATGGCCCGCAAAAACTGGCTTACCCAGCCGATGGTCTGGCGGCGAATATCAATAATCTGGCGCGGGGCGGCCGCCACCAGGTCTATCCACTGATCGTGATGGCGGATATGAATATGGCCGCTGTCCGGCAGATAGTTAGCATACAGCGAGCGCAACAGGGTGGATTTCCCGCTCCCGGAGTGGCCATGAAGCACCACACACTCCCCGCGGTGAACCCGCAGTGAAGCGTTGTCCAGCACCGGCAGGTGCATACTGTTCTGATGGTGCAGTACGAAGGTTTTGCTCAGGTTTTCAACCTGAATACAGATGCGCATAGCGGGCCCTTAATTTTGCAGAACCGAAGACACCAGCAACTGGGTGTAAGGATGGCGGGGATCGTCCAGCACCCGATCCGTCAGTCCGCTTTCCACCACGTCCCCCGCTTTCATCACCAGCAGGCGATCCGCCAGCAGCCGGGCCACCCCCAGATCGTGGGTGACTATCACCACCGCGAGGTTGAGATCCCGCACCAGGCCGCGCAGCAGATCCAGCAGCCGCGCCTGGACCGAGACGTCCAGCCCGCCGGTGGGCTCATCCATAAACACCAGCCGGGGATGGGTGACCAGATTGCGGGCAATTTGCAGGCGCTGCTGCATCCCGCCGGAGAAGGTGACCGGCAAATCATCAATGCGGGCGGCGGGGATTTCGACCGCTTCCAGCCAGCGCTGGGCGGTGGCGCGAATATCCCCATAGTGGCGGGCGCCGGTTGCCATCAGCCGTTCGCCGATGTTGCCCCCGGCAGAGACCCGGGGGCGCAGGCCGTCCAGCGGATGCTGATGCACTACGCCCCATTCGGTGCGCAGTAGCTGGCGGCGCTGGGTTTCGCTCATCCGGTATAAATCCTCTTGCCCGTAGTGCACCTGGCCTTGCTGCGGCGGCAGTCGGGCAGAAAGGGACTTCAACAGGGTGGTTTTGCCGGAGCCGGACTCGCCGACAATGCCCAGTACTTCACCGGGCCACAGGGCAAAGGAGACGTTACAAAACCCTTTTCCCGGGGCGTACAGGTGGGTCAGTTGGCTGACATTTAGCAGTGGCTGTGGGGAAGCAGGCTGGCTCATTGGGGGTTATCCTCGCGGTACTGGCGGCAGTAGTCGGTATCGGAGCAGACAAACATCCGGCTGCCCTGGTCGTCGATAACCACTTCGTCGAGATAGCTGTGGGTGGAGCCACAGATAGCGCAGGGCTTATCCCATTTCTGGACCGTGAACGGGTGGTCATCGAAATCCAGGCTCTCTACCGGGGTATAGGGCGGCACCGCGTAAATGCGTTTTTCGCGCCCGGCACCAAAGAGTTGCAGGGCGGGCATCATATGCATTTTGGGGTTATCGAATTTCGGGATCGGGGAAGGGTCCATCACGTAGCGGTGGTTGACCTTAACCGGATAAGCATAGGCGGTGGCGATGTGGCCAAAGCGGGCAATATCTTCATACAGCTTCACCTGCATAATGCCGTACTCCTCCAGGGCATGGAGGGTGCGGGTTTCGGTCTCCCGCGGTTCGATAAACCGCAGCGGCTCCGGGATTGGCACCTGGTAGATCAGGATCTGATCCTCGGTGAGTGGGGTTTCCGGGATCCGGTGGCGGGTCTGGATCAGGGTCGCGTCGGTGGTTGATCCGGTGGTGGCGACGCCGGTGACCCGCTCAAAGAACTGGCGGATCGACACCGCGTTGGTGGTGTCATCGGCCCCTTGATCGATAACTTTCAGCACATCGTCATGGCCGATAACGCTGGCGGTGATCTGGATCCCGCCGGTGCCCCAGCCATAGGGCATCGGCATCTCCCGGCCCCCGAAGGGCACCTGATAACCGGGGATCGCCACCGCCTTGAGGATAGCCCGGCGGATCATCCGTTTTGTCTGTTCATCCAGATAACCAAAGTTATAACCGGCAAGGGCAGTGCTCATGGCTGGTGCTCCTGTTGCAGTCGTTTTAGCAGCTCCAGTTCCGCCTGGAAGTCCACGTAATGGGGCAGTTTCAGGTGGGAGACAAACCCGGCGGCTTCGACGTTATCCCCGTGGGCGAGAACAAACTCCTCATCCTGGGCAGGACCAGCCACCGGTTCACCGTAGCGGGGGGCCTGGAGCGCGCGGTCCACCAGCGCCATGGCCATGGCCTTGCGCTCGCTCTGGCCAAAGGCCAGCCCATAGCCCCGGGTAAAATGCGGCGCTTCGGTATCCGGGGTGACAAAGCCGTTGACCATTTCGCATTCGGTGACCTCCAGCTCGCCGAGGGTGATGGCAAACCCCAGCTCTTCCGGGATCAGGCTCACCGCCACGTAGCCGCTGCGGATCTCCCCGGCAAAGGGGTGGTTGCGGCCATAACCGCGCTGGGTGGAATAGGCCAGCGCCAGTAGCCAGCCTTCATCGGCCCGGGCCAGTTGTTGCAGGCGCGCCGCCCGGGAACAGGGGAACACCGGCGGTTGGCGGGTAATATCATCTGGCTCTGCGCCACTGTCTTGTTCGGGGATGGCCAGCCGCTGTTGCTCCAGCAGGCTGAAGATAGGGGCCAGGGGCTGGGGGGCAGCGCTGGCCGGTTCCGTCCCGGGGGGCGCACTGGGTTGCCCGGCGGCCAGCAGGGTAAAATCCAGCAGCCGGTGGGTGTAATCGTAGGTGGGCCCCAGCAACTGCCCGCCGGGGACATCTTTGTAGATGGCGGAAATGCGCCGTTCGGCGCGCATGGCCGCGGTATCCAGCGGCTGGCTGACCCCAAAGCGCGGCAGCGTGGTGCGGTAAGCCCGCAGCAGGAAAATGGCTTCGACGTTATCACCGCTGGCCTGCTTCAGGGCAAGAGCCGCCAGGGTGCGGTCGGCAATGCCGCCTTCGGTCATCACCCGGTCTACCGCCAGGCCAAGCTGTTGCTCAATATGCGCGACCTCCAGCTCCGGCAGGGCAGGATCACCACGGCGTTTTTGGGCCTGTAAACGGTGAGCGGCGGCGATGGCTTTCTCACCCCCTTTGACGGCAACGTACATCAGCACACCTCCACGTGGGTGGTACGGGGGATGGCCAGCACACGCTCGCCGCAGGTCAGCAGCAGATCGAGCCCCAGCGGGAAGGGGTGAGCGCGTTCGGTGAGTGCAGCCAGCACGCAGCCCGGCAGGCGCGGGGCTATCATGCGTTCTTCCTGAATACCGGCCCCGGTAAGCCGCAGCATGCGCCCGCCGCTCAGGCTGGCGAGCTGTAAAATCAGGGTGGCGCTCTGTTCCGGGGCCAGGGCGCTGCCCCGGTTCAGGTCGGCTAATTGCGACGGGGTTATCTGGCTGTCTGCCACGGCAAACAGTGCATCTGCCGGTTGCTCACACAGCGGGGCGCCGGTGTGAAAACGCAGATTCTGGCTGAGGATATCGTGGCCCAGCGCCGGGGACAGCCACACCGGGGTATCGCCGTCTACCAGGGTCAGCAGCGTGCTGGTGGTGGCAATATCCAGTGGCTGCCAGCCCTGTTGTAGCGGGTGCAGGCCGACAATAACGCCCGGTTCGCTAAGCGCTTTAAGCAAGCGGCGAAAGCAGTGTTGGGCATCCTGTACGGGCTGGGGAAATGCGGTCTGTAGGGTCATGCGTTATCTCCGCGAACGAGGGTAAAGAAGTCGACCCGGCTGGTATTTATCTCGGCCTGGCGTGCGGCAATCTGTGCCTCACGTTCTGCCTGTAACGGGGCTATCAGGGTTTCCATCACCGCCAGGTGGTGGCGAGGTTCTTGTAACAGGGCATCGGCCAGGGCGCAGCGCTCGGCGTGGGCTGTGTTGCGGCCCAGGACATAGCTGTAGCCGTAGGTGCCGCTGGCCAGTTTGATCACCGCCCGGGTGACGGTGGTATCCCCGGCGAAGAAACGATCCCCGCTGCCGCCCATCCGTCCCTGGATCTGGAGTAACCCGGTTTCTGCCGGGCGGATCACCTCGAACGGCGGCACAGCGTGCAGGGCGGCCAGGCGGGTCGCCAGGCTGGCGGGGTGGCTGGCGGCAAGCACGGCCATCCAGTGCTGGCGCTGGCTCAGGGTAAATAACGGCTGTTCCATTTAGTGCTCCATCGTCAATTCGATCATGTCTGCCCGGGCCAGGCTGACGGAGTATTCGGCCGGGCGGGTGGTATCCGGGCCGTGATTCAGGGTTCTGACACACAGCAAGGGGGCGGTGGTGGGGATCTCCAGTACCCGGCTCTCTTTGGCCTGGGACTGGCGTGCGCTGATCCGGGTCTGGGTACGGGCCAGGGTGATATTCAGCTGCTGGTGCAGGTAATCGTGCAGCGAGCCGCTGGTGAACTGTTGCAGCACTGGCCACCAGCTGAGGTCAACAAAGTGGTGGTCTATCAGGCACAGGGGGATACCGTTTACCCGGCGCAGGGTACGCAGGTGGATAATATTGTCCCCTTCGCTGATCCCGAAGGCGTCCGCCACCTGGGGCGAGGCCGGGCGCAGCACGGCCAGCAGACGCTCGCTGGTGGGGTGGCTCCCCTGATCGAGCAGGTTCTGGCTAAAGCGGGTGCGGGCATTTAGTGGGTAATCAAAGGGGCGCATCAGCACCAGCACCCCGACCCCCTGGCGGCGCTGGACCCATCCCCGTTCAACCAGCTGATCGATGGCCCGGCGCAGGGTATGGCGGTGGGCCTGGTAACGGTCGGCCAGCTGTTGTTCTGCGGGCAAATAATCCCCGCAGCGGTAGTGGCGCAGTTCGTGTTCCAGCCGGGCAGCGATTTCCTGCCAGCGGGTGGGGTAACTGGTCGGATGTCTGGATAAGTGCATAGTCAACAAGGCCTCCCGAATCAGATAAAGTGCTTACGGAGCCGCTGGGACAGCATATCCAGCACGCTGACCGTGACGATGATTATCAGCATCAGGGCGCAGGTTTGCTGGAACTGGAAGCCGCGAATCGCCTCCCACAGGGTGACGCCAATCCCCCCGGCCCCCACCATGCCCACCACCGTGGCAGAGCGCACGTTGGACTCGAATCGGTAAAGGGAATAGGAGATAAGCAGCGGCATGATTTGGGGCAATACCCCGAACAGGATCTCTTCAATTTTGCTGGCGCCGGTGGCGCGGATCCCTTCCACCGGGCCGGGTTCAATGGCTTCTACCGCCTCGGAGAGCAATTTCGACAACACCCCGGTGGTGTGGACAAACAGCGCCAGCACCCCGGCAAAAGGCCCGAGGCCCACCGCCACCACAAACAGCATGGCGAACACCATTTCGTTGATGGCCCGGCAGGCGTCCATCAGGCGGCGTACCGGCTGGCAGATCCACCAGGGCATCAAGTTCTCTGCCGACATCAGGCCAAAGGGAATCGACAGCACCACGGCCAGGGCGGTGCCCCAGACGGCAATTTGCAGGGTGACGAGGGTTTCCGTTAAGTAGGATTGCCACTGGCTGAAATCCGGCGGAAAGAAGTCCGCCATAAAGGTGACCATGTTGCCGCTGTCCCGGAACAGGGAGAGCGGGGCCATTTCGGCACCGCGCCAGGAGAGGGCCAGTACGGCCAGTACCAGGGCCCAACTGGCGATGCTGAACCAGCTGCGCTTCGGGGGTGGGACGGTTATTGTGTGCATACAGGGCTCCCGTGGGGGCTGGGGGACGATGCACCGGATGCGAGGCATCATCCGGCGCACCGCGGTTACTGCTCGGCGTTGGCGGTGCTGGTCATACTGGCCAGCGCCGCATTGAGACGATCAAGATCGTCCAGTTTGGTCTGTATTTCGGCGATTTTTGCCGTCTTATCGCCGTCGCTCAACCCGTTATTGGCCTTCACGTTTTGTAATTCTTTAAACAGCGCCAGCTGGCGAATCGGCACCAGTTGCAGGTCACTGGAGGGGCGGAAGGGCGCCCAGGCGAGCCCTTTGAGTACCGCCTGTTGTTCCGGGGTGCTGCCGTAGTGGATAAAGAAGTCGTAAATCTTGTTTTTGGTGGCCTCAGGCAGGTTTTTGCGCCATACGATCGGGTCCCCGGGGATCAGGGGCGATTTCCAGATAACCTTCAGCTCACTGAATTTCGCCGGGGCGGTTTTTTTCAGGCGATCGAGGTTTTCGGTGTTGTTGGTGGCGACATCGACCTGTTTGTTGGCCACAGCCAGGGCATTGGTTTCGTGGTTGGCATTCAGGGTGCGTTTAAAATCGCTGGCGGCGGCGTTATGTTTGGCAAAGACGTAATAGCCCGGCACCAGGAAGCCAGAGGTCGAGTTAGGATCGCCGTTACCGAAGGTGAGGGTTTTACGCTGGGCCAGCATATCGTCGAGGGTGTTGATCGGGCTGTCTTTATTGACGATCAAGACGCTCCAGTAGCCCGGGGAGCCATCGGCCGCTACCGTCTGGGCGAACACTTGCCCGTTGGCACGGTCCACCGCCTCCATGGCGGACAGGTTGCCGTACCAGGCGAGATCCACCTTGTTAAACCGCATCCCCTGGATGATCCCGGCGTAGTCCGGGGCGAAGAAGGCGTTTACTTTCACCCCCAGCTGCTTCTCCATGTCTTTGAGGAACGGGTCCCACATGGGTTTGAGGTTTTGCTGGGATTCGGTAGAGATAATGCCGAAATTAAGCGTGTTGTCGGCGGTGTCCGCATGGGCCTGGGTCACCAGGGTGCTGAGGCCGAACATCGAGGTAAAGGCCATAGCGGCGACGGCTTTATAGCTCATTTCAGATCCTTATTGGGGTTAACCATCGGGCAATCAGGCCGCCCTGGCCTGGGAGAGGAGGCCCGGCCCGCTGGTGCGGTACAGGTGCTCCCGTTGTTGTTCATCAAAGTGCTGGCTGTGGCCATCGAACACGATATTCCCCTGGCGCAGGGCAACGATGCGTTCGCAATAGCGCACGGCGTAGTCCACCTGATGCAGCGTGACCACCACGGTGGTGCCATCCTGGCGGTTAATGCTGTGCAGAATATCCATAACGGTGCGGGCGGACTCTGGGTCCAGTGAGGCGATGGGCTCATCGGCGAGGATAATACGGGCCTGTTGCATCAGCGCCCGGGCAATGGCCACCCGCTGCTGTTGGCCGCCGGATAAGGTAGAGACGCGCTGGTGGGCCGCATGGGCCATACCCACCCGGCTCAGGGCCTGGAGGGCCTGCTGTTTTTGGGGCTGGCTAAACCAGCGAAAACTGGTCCGCCAGAAGGGGGTGGCGGCCAGCGCGCCGATCAACACGTTGTCGATAACCGACAGCCGGTTCACCAGGTTAAATTGCTGGAAGATATAGCCTGTGTGGGCACGAATCTGGCGTATGTCCCTGGCCAGACGCCCGTGGCGCTGCACGGTGCGGCCCAGTAACTGGATATGGGATTCACTGTTGTCATCGGCGCGGACCAGCCCGCTGAGATGGCGTAGCAACGTGGATTTTCCCGAGCCGGAAGGCCCAAGTAACGCGACCATCTGGCCTTGCTCAACCGTAAGACTGACGCTGTTTAGCGCCTGGGTCTGGTTAAAGGTTCTGGTCAGGTTGTCGACACGAATTACCGTCTGCATCATCCGGCCCTCTTATAAAGTTGCCTTATGGTGCAGTGAAAATATGATGTTTTTGTTAATGCGGGATGTCAGGGGGATGAAGAGTTAACGCGAAAACCGTGACAAGAGGGATAGCGGTGGGGGAATGATGCGCGGTGGCTGTGGGGGTAGGGGGTGTCCCGCAGATGCGGGACGTTGCTACAGGAGAACGGCGGCGCGTTCACCCTGGCCATCCATTGCCAGAATCGGGGAGATTAGTTCTTTTTAACGAACTCTGATTTCAGCTTCATCGGGCCAAAACCATCAATTTTGCAGTCTATGTTGTGATCGCCTTCAACCAGGCGAATATTTTTCACTTTCGTGCCGATTTTTAACATCGACGAGCTGCCTTTAACTTTTAAATCTTTAATCACGGTAACGCTGTCGCCATCCGCCAGCAGGTTGCCGTTGGCGTCTTTTACCACCAGAGTATCGTCTTCAGCCTGAGGTTCATTGTCGTTCCACTCGTGAGCACACTCAGGGCAGATGTACATTCCGTTATCTTCATAGGTGTATTCAGAATTGCACTGAGGGCAGTTTGGTAATGACATGGCGGGTCCTCTGGAAATCGACGCTCAAGATGATAGTGCTGAAAACGCAGGTTTCAGCGTAAAAACACGCTGTGGCGTGAAAAAGTGTCGCGCATTGTACATTAATTCCCCCTGGTTGTCGGGGTTTTTTTCTGCCTGCTTGCCCCACTGCCACTAAGTGGCCTGTGGGCATGGGAATTTTTACGGGTGAGTTATCGGGGCGGTGCTGTGGGGTCGCGGGCGGTAATGGTCAGGCAGCGGACCCCGCCACGGCTGAGGGTCCAGGCTGCTGCATATCAATACCGCGGGATGTGGCTCAGGGGGTGGCATTCTTACGGCAGGTGGCAACAAAAGAGCGCGAGCGGCCCGTCAGCCCACAAATCATGGCGCTGGTATAGCCCATTTTGAAGTAGGCCTGGATACGCTTTTTATCTTCGGCAACCAGATAGCGGCGATCGGGCTTGGGCAGCACCTCCTGAGGAGGCTCTCCGGTGGCGGCCCGGATACCGACACCGCGGGTGATTTGCTGCCAGGCGAGATCCCGTAAGTCGTCACTGGCGTCTGAGCGGGTGGCAATTTCCTGCCACAGCCGTAGTGCACGGCGGTACAGTCCATGATCTTCCAGATGTCTGGCGTGGCCGACCAGTGTTTTCAGGTCATACTGCATAATGTTGTCCCCAACCATAAATCCATCGTGATACGTCATACTTTTTTATTAATAACGATTTTTCGCCGCAGATCAGGGGACATTTGTGCGATCAGCTTAATTATCAGGCAATTTACTTATGCAATTGTAATTATTACTTTTACTAATGATGAGGCTGTTATTACTCCCTGATAAAATACTTTCCCGGTGTACCTGTTCAGGATCATTGCTATCCGCAGAGTATCAAACGTAATATGATTTCATGCATAACGCTGCGCGCTAAGACAGATCGCGCTATGTGCAGCGCCTGTCGGCCTGTGGCTATCGAATACTCACGCTGAACCCATCTACATGAGCCAACTTTCTGCCGGAATCGATCGGCGTTATCGCCAGATCCTGCGTCACCGTCTGCTGATGATGGCGATACTTTGTGCGGCGATTATGCTGTCGCTGCTGCTGGATTTTACCCTCGGGCCATCTGGCTTGCCGCTGCACCAGGTGTGGGCGTCGCTGATCAGCCCGCACACGGTGGATGCCACGACCCGGATGATCGTCTGGGATATTCGCCTGCCCTATGCCCTGATGGCGCTACTGGTTGGTATGGCGCTGGGGCTGGCCGGGGCCGAGATGCAAACCATCCTCAATAACCCCCTGGCCAGCCCCTTTACCCTAGGGGTGTCATCTGCGGCTGCTTTCGGGGCGGCGCTGGCGATTGTGCTGGGCATCGGCATTCCCGGGATTGCCAGCCAGTGGTTTATTTCCGGTAACGCCTTTCTGTTTGCGGTTATCTCCGCGCTGTTGCTGGATGTGGTATCCCGCTGGACCCGGGTGGCGACCGCCGGGGTGGTGCTATTCGGTATCGCCCTGGTATTTACCTTCAATGCCCTGGTGTCGATGATGCAGTTTATTGCCGATGAAGACACCCTTCAGGGGCTGGTGTTCTGGACCATGGGCAGCCTGGGGCGGGCCTCCTGGGACAAACTCGGCATACTGGGGGCGGCCTTTGTGCTGGTATTGCCCTGGTCACTGCTGAGCAGCTGGAAGCTGACCGCTTTGCGCCTCGGCGAGGAGCGCGCCATGAGTTTTGGGATTGATGTGCGCCGCTTGCGGCTGGCGACCCTGCTGCGCATCAGTTTGCTGTCTGCCCTGGCGGTGGCGTTTGTCGGCCCGATCGGGTTTATTGGCCTGGTGGCCCCGCACATTGCGCGTTTGCTGTTTGGTGAAGATCACCGCTACTACCTGCCGGGAAGCCTGATGACCGGTGGCCTGGTACTGTCGCTGGCGTCGGTCGCCTCAAAGAACATCATCCCCGGGGTCATTATCCCGATAGGCATTGTCACCTCGCTGGTGGGGGTGCCGTTCTTCCTGAGTATTATCTTCCGCCAGCAGGGGAGAGCGCTATGAGCGCGCTGCGTATCGGGCATCTCTCTGCCGGCTACGGGAAACGGGCGATTATCGACAATCTTAGCCTTCCGCCGCTGCCGGCAGGAAGCGTCACGGTATTGCTCGGGCCCAATGGCTGCGGGAAATCAACCCTGCTCCGGGCGTTGGCCGGGCTGAACCCCGCCCGGGGGGAGGCCTGGCTGGGGGACAACAACCTGATGGCGTTGCCGTTCAGGGCCCGCGCCAGGGAGGTAGTGTTCCTGCCCCAGTCCCTGCCTCAGGGGGTGCATTTACACGTGCTGGAGTCGGTAATTGTTGCCCGGCGGGCCAGCGGGGAGCATGACGCGGATCATGCCCGGCAACAGGCGATGCAGATCCTGGAACAACTGGGGATTGGCCACCTGGCGCTGACCTTTCTTGACCAGCTTTCCGGGGGCCAGAAACAGCTGGTGGGGCTGGCCCAGTCCCTGGTTCGCCAGCCGGGCTTATTGCTGCTGGATGAGCCGCTTAGCGCACTGGACCTGCACTATCAGCTCCAGGTGATGGACCTGATCGCCCGGGAAACCGCCGCGCGCCAGATGGTGACCCTGGTAGTGGTGCATGATATCAATATCGCCATGCGCTACGGGGATACGATTGTGATGCTAAAAGACGGGGGCCTGGTGGCCTGCGGTGCGCCACAGGCGGTGATAACCCCCGCGACCCTTGCCGAAGTGTATGGGGTGAGCGGGCGCATTGAGTGCTGCTCCCGGGGGCGGCCCCTGGTTATCCTTGACGGGGCCATCGCCCGCTAACTAGCGGCGCTGTTGATGTACCACGTCGATAAACGCCCGCAGCCCCGGGGGAATATGCCGCCTGCCGGGGTAGTACAGCTGCAACCCCCCAAAAGACGGGCACCAGTTATCCAGCACGCTGACCAGCGCGCCGCTGGCGATATCGTCATCCACAAACCAGTTGGACATAAACGCCAGGCCATAACCGCCGAGGGCGGCCTTATGGATCGCCTGCATCTCGTTGAATACCATCCGCGGTGGGGTGTTGACGATAAACGTTTCCGCCCGGTGGGCCAGCTCCCAGTGGTACACCCCGCCGTGGGAGAGCCGCATGGTAATGCGTGCGTGGTGGCGCAGTTCATCCGGGGTTTGCGGTGTGCCGTGGCGGGCGAGGTAGCCCGGCGAGCCGACAATCAGCATCCGGGCATCCCCGGTTAGCGGTACGGCAATCATATCCAGAGGGACCGATTCCGCCAGCCGGATACCGGCATCAAACCCTTCCGCCACAATATCCACCATCCGGGATTCGCTGCACAAATCGAGGCGCATCTGGGGATAGCGGGACAAAAAAGGGGCGAACAGTGGCTCGAACAGCAGGCTGGCACATTCTGCCGGGATATTGATCCGCAGGGTGCCGCTGGGGGTTGAGAGATTGTCGCTCAGCTCTTCTGAGGCCCGGCGGATTTCCGCCAGTGCCGGGGCGATGCGCGCCACATACTGCTCCCCGGCGGCGGTCAGCGCCACGCTGCGGGTTGAGCGGTTAAATAAGCGCACCTGCAGGCGGCTTTCCAGCCCGGCCACGGCATTGCTCACCGCGGTGGCGGACATATTCAGCTCCCGGGCCGCCCCGCGAAAACTTTTGCGGTTGGCCACGGCGAGGATCACTTCCAGTTCAGTCAGCCCGGTGCGATGCATTGATTATCCCGATTTTCGTAACAGTGCATCCATTATAACCCCGCTTATCGCGGCCAGTGACCTTTCCTATACTGGGGGATATCAAGCACCAACCCGGAGTAGTTATCCCATGTCTATGCACTATATCGACCAGATCTATATTAACGGCGCCTTTGTGACGCCCCACGGTGAAGAGCAGTACCCGCTGTATAACCCGGCCACCGAAGAGGTTATCGGCTATGTGCGCCTGGCGGATGAGCACGATGCCCTGCAGGCTATTGCCGCAGCCAAAGCGGCCTTCCCCGGCTGGGCCGCCACCGATAAAGCACAGCGTATTGCGGTATTAGCGCGGATGCACGCGGCGGTTGCCGCCCGGGAAGAGACCTTGTTTGACGCGATTGTCACCGAGTACGGCGCCCCCCGCAGCCGGGCACGCTGGATGGCCCAGTACCCTGCGGATGTCATCCGCCAGGCGATAAGCGCGCTGGAGAATTTTGCCTTTACCGAGCAGGCCGGTAGCGCCGAGGTTATCATGACCCCGGTGGGGGTGGCCGGGCTGATCACCCCCTGGAACAGCGACGCCGGGTTTATCTGCAATAAGCTCGCCACGGCGATGGCCGCCGGGTGTACGGCGGCGATTAAACCCAGTGAAATGAGCGGTATCCAGACCCAGATTATTAGTGAAGCGCTGCACGAGGCACAGGTGCCTGCCGGGGTGTTTAATATTATTACCGGGCGCGGTGATGTGGTGGGGGAGGTGATTAACCGCCACCCGGATATCGCGAAAATATCCTTCACCGGCTCTACGGCGGTGGGCAAACACATTGTCGCCAGCGGGGCGCAGAGCCTGAAACGGGTGACCCTGGAGCTGGGGGGCAAATCCCCGACCCTGATCCTCGATGATGCGGACCTTGGCCAGGCTGTTCCGCTGGCACTGGCGGCGGGCTTTATGAATAACGGGCAGGCGTGTGTCGCCGGTACCCGTATTCTGGTCCCCGCCAGCCGCCAGGACGAATGCGAGCAGGCGATTCGCCAGGCGGTAGCGCAGATCCATTCTGGTTACCCTGAAGACCCACGCACTGACATTGGCCCGATGGTCAGCCACAAACAGTGGCAGCGGGTGCAGAGCTATATCCAGCTGGGGATAGATGAAGGGGCCCGGTTGTTGACCGGCGGCACCGGCCGGCCTGGGGGGATGACGCGCGGCTGGTGCGTGAAACCGACGGTGTTTGTTGGTGATAACCAGATGCGTATTGCCCGGGAGGAGATTTTTGGACCGGTGCTGGTGGTTATCCCTTACCACAGTGACGCAGAGGCCATCGCCCTGGCCAATGACACCTGCTACGGGCTGAGTGCGGTGGTGCTGGGCGGTGATGCTGCCCGCGGGGCGGCCATTGCCCGCCAGATCGATGCCGGACGGGTGCTGGTGAATACGCTGGCCCACGAGCCCCAGGCCCCGTTCGGCGGTTTTAAGCAGTCCGGGCAGGGGAGAGAAATGGGCAAATGGGGGATGCAGGCGTATCTGGAGCCGAAAACCCTGCTGGTGGGTTAAGGTTCAGGGCTGGTCCCAATAACAGGGGCTGCCGAACGTTTCCGCCAGGAAGTCGATAACTACCCGGACCTTCGGGGCCAGATTGTGGTTATCGAGGTACAGGGCGGCGATGGTTTGCGGCTCCAGAGAGGCTGAGGCCTGATAATCGCTGAGCACCGGGACCAGCTGGCCGCTTTTCAGGGCGTCATTCATCAGCCAGGTGGGGAACATCACCAGCCCGGCGCCGCTGATGGCCCCGGCTACCAGGGTATCCGCGTTATTGCTGTACAGGCTGCCCTGAACCTCCCAGGGGATGAGCGCCTGCTGGCCGATAAACCAGCGCTGTAGCCCCAGGCTGCCTTTAAACACCAGGCAGTTATGCTCCGCCAGCTGTTCCGGGGTATGCGGGGCGCCGTGGGCCTTGATATAGGCAGGGCTGGCCGCCACCACATAGTGTTGCCGGGCAAAGTGTTTTACCCGCAGGGTGGAATCTTTCAGTACGCCGATACGGATCAGCAGATCGATGCCCTCCTGGGCGGGGTCAATATAGCTGTCGGTTTGTTGTAGTTCGATGCGCAAGCGCGGATAGCGCGCCAGCAGCTCCCCGAGATAAGGGGCGATGTGCTGGCGACCAAAAGCCACCGGGGCGCTGATCTTGACCGTGCCCTGGGGCGTTCCGGCGCCGTTTTCGATATCTGCCGCAATAGTGTCAAAGCGGGCGAGGATATCCCGGCAACTGGCGGCGAATGCCGTGCCTTCTTCGGTGAGGGAGATGGCCCTGGTATGGCGATGGAACAGGCGGGTGCCGAGTTTTTCTTCCAGCTGTGACATCTTGCGTGACACCGCCGAGGGGGTCATATCAGCCTGGCGGGCCACGGCGGAGAAGTTGCCGGATTGCGCTGTCATCATAAACAACTGCATATCCTGCAGAGAAATATCGTAATTGATCACCGCATATCCCAGGTGAATGGCAGATGCGGTTAATGATAACGGTAAATCCTGCCACAGGCATCATTCCCGGTGCCGGTACTGGGCGGGCTACAGGCGGCGCGGGTCGAACAGGCGGACGCTGCTGCCGCTGGCAAAGGCTTTGCCTTGCGGGTAGGAAACCAGCTCCAGCTGCATGCCCCAGGGCGCCATAAAGTAGACCCAGCTCTCCCCGGCGCTGGGGCCTTCCTGCATTACGGTAGGTTCACCTTTTACCGTGATGCCCTGTTCATGCAGATAACGCACCGCGGCATCCATATCGTCCACATAAAACGCAATATGGTGGCCGCCGACATCGGCATTGTTTGGCGCCCGGTGATTACGCGGTGTGGTATCAGCATATTCAAAAATCTCTAAATTCATGCTGTGGGCGCTGAGCACCGCAATCTGGCGAATAGTGGCCCGGGGATCAACATTCAGATGGTCTGCCATCCAGTTATCGTCGGCGGCGAAGGGCCCAAAGCGGTAGGCCACCTCAAAGCCAAAGTGGGTGCCAAAGAAGTCGATGGCCTGTTGCAGGTCCGGGACGGTGAAACCGATATGGTCAGGTGCTTTTATGCCGGGCATAGACATGGTGTTTTCCTCATTAATAGTGGCAGGCAGATGCGCTGCTGCGATGGGGGCCATTATAGGGGGCGGGAAAACCGGAAAAAGCGGCGGGGCGGAACATCAGCTGTGCGTAATTGGCACAGAGGCGCGAGGCCGGGGCCGTCAGCGAAAAACAGGTTGAAACCTGATGCGCAATATCATCCAGTTTTCAATAAGGGGTATTTATTGTCTATCATCAGATATTTCAGGTCAGAATGTAAATTGATGTGGTTTTTTCAGTAATAATAATTATTACTTATTTTTAGCAGTGTTTTTTTGCCGGGAATAATTTTACTACGAAGAGTACAATATTAAATAAATCTGCCGTAATGACAGATTTATTTGATTTGTAATTAGAGATTTGCAACGTTGTGATATACTTTTTGAACATCGTCGTCATCTTCAAGGGCATCAACAAGCCCCTCAAAGATTGCTAAATCTTCTGGTGAAAGCTCAATATCTGATTGGGCAATCATATCTAATTCTGTGGTTGAGAATTCAGTAATGCCGGCGGCTTTAAGTGCTGCAATGCCTTTATGAAGGTCTGTCGGCTCGGTATAAACAACGATGTTTCCTTCTTCTTCGGTGACATCGCGAACATCCGTTTCAGCATCAAGCAAAATTTCAAAAATACGGTCAGGATCTGTGCCCGCAAATACAATCACGCCAGTATTGTCAAACATATAGCTCACGGCACCGGACGCGCCGATATTGCCACCGTTTTTATTGAAGACGGAGCGGATGTTAGCAATCGTACGGTTAACGTTTGACGTTAACGTGTCGGCGATAATCATTGAACCGTTTGGCCCAAAGCCTTCATAACGGCCCTGTACGAATGTTTCATCGCCGCCGCCTTTGGCTTTATCAATGGCTTTATCAATAACGTGTTTCGGAACCTGCGCTTGTTTTGCACGTTCAATAACGAATTTTAACGTTGAGTTTGATTCCGGGTCTGGTTCACCTTGTTTCGCCGCAGCATAGATTTCTACACCGAATTTTGCATATACTTTAGATGTTGCCCCGGCTTTGTTGAATAAATCAGATTTCGGGTAAGTCTCCCCCGTAGCGGGTTGTGTTTTCAGGCAATACGCACACTTTCAGGCATACCTGCTTTCGTCA
>NZ_WBXP01000026.1 GCF_016415625.1 Shimwellia pseudoproteus | reverse complement strand
CAGTGCGACGGCGCTGAGCGCTCTGTCGCGAGGTCCCGTATAATACGTTTTCCTCTTTCAAAGTCAACTGTTTATTTTCACGTTTCGTTACTCGTAAACGTTGTTTTCCTTTGCCTGACGGGCCGGTTTAGAAGCAGTTGTGCCGTGTCAGTGGAGGCGCATTATAGGGAGTTTCTGACGGCTGGCAACCCTTAATTTCAATTTTTTTACCAATGGGTAGTTTTTCGACCGGAATAGACAAAAATGCGGCACTTCTCGTGATCTTTGATGATTAAAACACCGGAAATCACTGACGAGTGGCATACTGAAGCACAGAGGTTAGATGGAAGGAATGACGTTAATGTCTTTATCGGCACAACAACTCGCTGCACAAAAAAACATATCCTGGGTATTAGCTGAAAAGCTGGCCCAGCGTATTCTCACCGGAGAATACGCACCGGAGAGCATTCTGCCCGGCGAAATAGAGCTCGGCGAAATTTTTGGGGTTAGCCGGACAGCGGTCCGGGAAGCGGTAAAAACGCTGACCGCAAAAGGCATGCTATTGCCGCGCCCGAGGATTGGCACCAGGGTAATGCCCCAGTCCCACTGGAACTTCCTTGATAAAGAACTGCTCGCCTGGTGGATGACAGAAGACAATTTCGGTGAGGTCGTTAGCCATTTTCTGGTTATGCGCCATACCCTGGAACCACAGGCCTGTGCCCTGGCGGCCCAATTCGGCACCCCAGAGCAAAAAACACAATTGGCTGAGATCATGCGGGAAATGGTCGAGCTACAGAAAAACTTCGATCGTCAGCGCTGGGTAGAAGTCGACATGGCGTGGCATGAACGGGTCTATGCAATGAGCCACAATCCGTTCCTGTCGTCCTTCGCCAATTTGTTCCGTTCAATTTACTTTAATTACTTCTCATCTATTACCGATAACGAAGTGATTAAACTTGGCCTTCACCAGATGGTTGTTGATGCCATCATCAGCGGTGACAGTGATGCGGCGGCGGCAGCCTGCCGGGAGTTATTAACCTCGCCGGTAAAGCGCCAGCCAGAATAGCGGCCCCCGGGTAATAAGATGGCGTATGTTCACTACGCCATCTCTCTTTCTCTTTGCGCGCAACCAGGCTATCCATTATTAGATAATCCGTTACGCAGACCCGCGCTCCACCAGCTCCGGGGTCAATTGCAGGCACTGATACTGCAGGCCAGGTTCTCCCAGCCGGTGAATCAACACATCTACCGCCAGCTCACCCAACTCGTCTTTAGGCTGATGTATCGTCGTCAGCGGGGGGGTCATAAATCTGGCCAGTTCAATATCGTCATACCCCACAATGGCCATATCCTCAGGAATACTCAGCCCCGCCTGATATAACGCGTGATAAGCCCCAACCGCCATCGCATCATTACCGATAAACACCGCCTGCGGCGGCTGCGGCAACGCCAGCAGGTCATTCATGGTGCCGAAACCGCCAGAAAACTCGTAATTCCCAGTGATAACATAGTTATCCGGCACCGCAAGCCCGTTACGCTGCATCGCATTGCGGTAGCCTTTAAGGCGCTGGAGAGAAGGCGTTTTATCCAGTGGCCCGGAAATACAGGCTATCCGCCGGTAGCCTTTATCAATCAAATACTGGGTGGCTATCTCCCCCCCCAGCAGTGAGTTGTCCTGAATAACATCACAGCCAATATCCAGCGGCGACCAGTCCATCATGACAATCGGTACGGATGAATAGCGGCGAATAATGTCCGGGGACGGAGGCTGGGTTTCGGTGCACAGCAACAGGACCCCATCCACCCGTTTTTGCAGCAGCGTCTCCAGATTGCGATCCATACGCTGCGCATCCCCTTCGGTATTACAGAGGATCAGGCTATAGCCGCGCTCGAAACAGGTGCGCTCGACACCACGCACCACTTCGGAGTAAAACGGGTTATTACTGGCGGTCAGCAACATACCGATGGTGCGGGTCTGGTTTAGCTTCAGGCTCCTGGCCAGCGCCGATGGCACATAATTAAGTACCGCAACTGCCTCTTCGACTTTCCGGCGTACCGCATCACTGACAAAACGGTCCTTATTGATAACATGGGAAACTGTCGAGGTCGACACACCCGCCATGCGGGCTACATCCTTCATGGTTGCCACTGGCTACCCCTGCTGCTGCAGAAAATCGTCAATCTCATGGCGCCACGGTACCGACGGCTGAGCGCCTTTACGCGTTACCGCAATCGCGGCGGCGGCGTGCGCAAAACGAATCGCCTCCGTTAACGGGCGGCCTTCCAGCAGGGCAGTGACCATCGCCCCATTAAACGTATCCCCCGCCGCAATAGTATCCACCGCGTTGACGCGGAACCCAGGCACCCGCGTGCCGCGGCCCTGCTCGCTCAACCACACCCCTTTGCTGCCCAGGGTGATAATTACCGTAGCGATGCCTTTATTATGCAAAACCTCGGCGGCCTGCGCAGCGCTGTCATCATCGGTAACCGGTACCCCGGTCAGGATTTCTGCTTCGGTTTCATTCGGGGTGATAATATCCACCAGCCCCAGCAACTCATCAGATAACGCACACGCTGGCGCCGGATTGAGGATCACCCGGGTGTGGTGCTGGCGGGCAATGTTTGCCGCAGCCAGTACGCAAGCCAGCGGTGACTCCAGCTGCATCAGTAGCGCTTCAGCCCCGGCAATCAGCCCCTGGTGTTGTGCGACCAGCGCCTCCGTCAGCGCCATATTGGCCCCGCCGTGGATACCAATCACGTTTTCACCGTCATTATTCACGAAGATCAGCGCCACACCGGTGGATTCCCCGGCAACGGTGCTCACCGGCGTGATATCAATATTGTCTTTGGATAACTGCTGGCAGACCTGGCGGCCAGTATCGTCGTTCCCGACACAGGCAATAAAGGCAATCTTCGCCCCGCTGCGCCCGGCAGCCACCGCCTGATTGGCCCCTTTACCGCCGAAGGCAACCTGGTAGTGGCTCCCTTTCACGGTCTCGCCCGGGGTGGGGAAATGATCAAGGTTGAGTATATGGTCGGCATTAATACTGCCCAAAACAACGAGCTGACCTGAAGTTTTCATCATTCCGTTATCCAGTCAAAATGCGCCACCAGACGGTGGCGCGGAGCCATGCTTTTCTTTATTAGCGTCGGTTTTATTGGGTAACCAGTTTCAGTTCTACCGGAATGCTGGTCGGGACTTTTTCACCTTTCAGCACTTTATCGGCAGTCTGCACGCCAATCACACCAATCTGTTCTGGCTGCTGCGCCACAGTAGCGCCCAGCTTACCCCCCTCAACGGCTTTAACCCCGTCAGCGGTACCGTCAAAGCCCACCACCAGCACATCTTTCTTACCGGCGGTTTGTAACGCGCGCAGTGCGCCCAGGGCCATCTCATCGTTCTGGGCAAAAACAGCTTTCACGTTCGGGTGCGCAGTCAGCAGGTTCTGCATGACGTTCAGCCCCTTGGTGCGGTCGAAATCGGCCGGCTGGCTGGCCAGTACCTGTAATTTATGGGCGGCAACCGCCTGTTTAAAACCGTCGCCACGCTCACGGGCGGCAGACGTCCCGGCAATACCGGACAATTCGATGACGCTGGCACCGTCGCCGGCTTTTTTGGCAATAAAGTCACCGGCCATTTTGCCGCCCGCCACATTATCAGACGCCACGTGGCTTATCACCGTCCCCTGAGAAGCCATACGGTCGAGGGTGATAACCGGGATTTTTGCCTGGTTTGCCATCTTCACGGCATTGCCCACCGCATCGGAATCCGTCGGGTTAATCAGCATCAGTTTGGTGCCGCGCACCGTCAGATCCTGTACGTTCGCCAGCTCTTTGGCAGGGTTATTTTGCGAGTCCAGCACCACCAGGTTGTAGCCCAGTTTGGTGGCTTCTTTCTGGGCGCCGTCTTTCAGGGAGACAAAGAACGGATTATTAAGTGTGGAGACCACCAGCGCGATAGTGTCTTTTGCCATCGCATTGGCACTCACTGTGGCACTCAGAGCAACGACAGAAACCAGCGTAGCCAGCTTTTTCATATTCATAATTCAGATGTCCTGTAGGGTTGATGCATCACTGTTTTTTGTTATCTACCAGTACCGCAAGCAAGATCACCACCGCTTTGACGATCATCTGGTAATAGGAAGAAACACCTAATAAATTCAGACCATTATTCAGAAAGCCAAGGATTAATGCGCCGATCAGGGTCCCAACAATACGTCCTTTACCTCCGGCCAGGCTGGTGCCGCCCAACACAACCGCGGCGATAGCGTCCAGCTCATAGCCGGTACCGGCAGTGGGCTGGGCAGAGGACAGCCGCGCCACTTCAATCACCCCGGCCAGGGCTGATAACAACCCACACAGGGAATAGACAATGATTTTGACGCGGTTAACGTTAATCCCGGAAAGCCGGGTCGCGGCTTCATTTCCCCCGAGGGCATAAATATAGCGGCCCAGGCGCGTATGGTGCAGCATGTACCATGCGGCGAGGAAGACGATAGCCATCAGCCAGACCGGGGTCGGGATCCCCAGCGGGCGGCCAATACCGAACCAGCCAAACAAATCGGCATTGTCAGAGAACCCGGTATTGATAGGGCTTCCGTTGGTATAGACCATGGTGATACCGCGCAGCAGCAGCATCATCACCAGAGTGGCGATAAATGCCTGCACTTTGCCTTTCGCGACAATAATCCCGGTTACCCCGCCAACCGCAGCCCCCACGGCCAGAGCGGCGGCTACCGCCACCAGGGCATTCACTTCAATGCCGACAACAGACGCCGCGACCGCGCCGCTTAATGCCAGCAGCGACCCTACCGACAAATCAATGCCGGAGGTCAGGATAACTAGCGTCATTCCCACTGCCATAATGGCGTTGACGGAGGTCTGTTGCAGGATATTGAACAGGTTATTAATAGTGAAAAAGTTCGGGCTCATGGTTGAGACCACCGCGATCAGCACCAGCAGGGCTATCAGTGATTTTTGATCCATCAGCCAGGCTTTAGTGAACCAGCGGCGGCTGGTGACAGTCTGGGTACTCATACTTGTTGCTCCTGATTCTCGCGGTTTAGCTTACCGACGGCGGCGGCCATCAATATTTCCTGAGTGGCCTGCTCACGCGTGAACTCACCCCCAAGTCGCCCTTCATGCATCACGATGATCCGGTCACTCATGCCGAGCACTTCCGGCATTTCACTGGACACCAGAATGATACTCAGGCCATCGGCTTTGAACTGGTTGATTAACTGATAGATCTCTTTTTTCGCCCCGACATCCACACCGCGGGTCGGCTCATCGAGGATCAGCACTTTCGGGCGGGTCATTAAGCCCCGGGCAATGGCCACTTTCTGCTGGTTACCGCCAGACAGCAAACCAATGGTCTGCTCCATGGACGGGGTTTTAACATTAAACAACCGGATATAGTCCTGTACGGCTTGTTGCTCGTCCCCGTGTTTCAGGCCCCCACCGGCACGACAGAAATAGCGCAGCGCCGTCAGCGACATATTCTCTTTTACCGACATCCCCAGCACTAACCCATCGCGCTTACGGTCTTCAGAGATATACACAATGCCGTTCGCCAGGCCATCCTGCGGGGTGCGGGTAACCACTTCACGGCCATCCAGCGCCACATAACCACCGGTGCGCGGCAGTGCCCCATACAGCACTTTCATCAGTTCAGTACGTCCGGCGCCCATCAGCCCGGAAACCCCGAGGATTTCACCCGCGTGCAGCGTAAAACTGACATCATTAACGCCGGGGCCGGACAAATGATCCACCCGCAGGCGAATGGCCCCGGGCGGGTGTTCGATATGCGGATATTGATCTTCGAGTTTACGGCCAACCATCATCTCGATTAGGCTGTCCTCCGTCAGGCTGGCGACTTCACGCTCGGCAATAAACTGCCCGTCGCGGAACACCGTGACATCATCGCAAATCTCGAAAATTTCTTTCATTCGGTGGGAGATATAAACAATACCGCGTCCCTGCGCTTTTAACTCACGGATCACCCGAAACAGTGACTCGGTTTCGGTATCGGTCAGGGCATCGGTCGGTTCATCCATAATGATGACTTTCGACTCAAAGCTCAGCACCTTCGCGATTTCAACCATTTGCTGATCGCCGATGGACAGATCGCCGACCAGTACCTGGCTGTTAAACCGTAAGTTGAGTTTGGCCAGCAATCTATCGGCTTCGGCATACATCTTTTTCCAGTCGATGCGCCCTAAGCGGCTGACAAATTCACGCCCTAAAAAAATATTTTCCGCCACCGTCAACTGCGGGATCAGGTTAAGCTCCTGGTGGATAATCCCAATCCCGGCCTCCTGAGAGGCTTTCGGCCCGTTGAAGGTGGTCTCTTTCCCCAGCCATAACAGCTCACCGGCATCACGGGTGTAGATACCGGTCAGCACTTTCATCATGGTGGACTTACCGGCACCGTTTTCCCCCACCAGCGCCATCACTCGCCCGGGGTAAACATTCAACGCAGCGCCAGAGAGGGCCTTGACCCCCGGGAACGATTTATCGATCCCTTTTAGTTGTAATAGTGCGTCCATAGCCATCTCAGAACGTCACGCCAGCACACAGAATGATGTTCGCATACGGGGAGCATTCTCCGCTGCGGATCACCGCCCGGCTGGTGGCCGTCTGCTGCTTAAACTGCTCGTGGGAAAGATAGTGAAGCGTGATGGTGTTGCCCTGGTGTTGTTGCAGCTGCTCAATACGGTTGAGCAATTCCGCGTGGAGTTGCGGATTCATATGCTGAATTTCACTGGCGAGGATGGCGGACTCCACCTGCATTTCACTGGTAACGACATCGAACACCGCCAGAAACGACGGCACGCCGTGGGTCAGTGCCATATCAATCCGCTGGGTAGTGTCGGGTACCGGTAATCCGGCATCACCAATCGTTACCGTATCCGTATGCCCCAGACGAGCGATAACGCCAGAAATCCCGGCGTTGAGTACAGTGCCTTTCTTCATATGATCAACTCACTCCGCTAGCGAAACGTTTCGCTGGCGTAAGTGTAGAAGAGAGCAAAAAGTGTCCACAAGCGGGGGAACGCGAAAATGTGATCCTTATCGAAACGTTTCGCTCGGGTTAAACATCAGGCGCATAAAAAACCCTCCATTGCGGAGGGTTTTCATCGTTGTGATTAGATTTTGACCTGGGTGCCCAGCTCGATGACCCGGTTAGGCGGGATCTCAAACTGATCCGGTGCCCGCAGCGCATTACGCTGCAACAACAGGAACAATTTACCGCGCAGCCGCAGGTACAGCGGCCGGTCACCAATAATCAGCGATTCATGAGACATAAAGAACGAGGTTTCCATCATCCGGCAGCTCAGCCCTTCCAGGCCACAGCGGTGAAAGACTTCCTCAACATTCGGGGTCTCGCGCCAGCCATAACTGGCCACTACACGCCAGAAGGTCGGCGAGAGCTGCTCAATCTGGACCCGGCGGACATTATGTACGTACGGGGCATCTTCGGTGCGCAGGGTCAGCAGAATTACCCGCTCATGCAGCACCTTGTTGTGTTTGAGGTTATGCAGCAGGGCGAACGGGATCACATTCAGCGCCCGGGACATAAAGACCGCGGTTCCCGGCACCCGCACCGGCGGGGACTTCTCCAGTGAGGCGATCATCGCCTCCAGAGAGTTACCGTGTTCATGCATCCGGCGCAGCAGGCGGAAGCGTTCGCTTTTCCAGGTGGTCATGATAATAAACATCACCAGCCCCAGGCTTAACGGCAGCCAGCCACCGGAGAAGATTTTATCCACGTTGGCGGAAAACAGCGGTATATCAATGCACAGGAAGCCGGCGCAAATCAGCAGGACCAGGATCCTCTTCCAGTGCCAGTTTTTGTAAGCCACGGTACAGACGAGGATAGAGGTCAGCACCATGGTACCGGTCACCGCAATACCGTAGGCCGCCGCCAGGTTACTGGAGTGTTCAAAGCTGATAATGACAATGACCACCGCGATATACAGCAGCCAGTTAATAAACGGAATATAGATCTGGCCGGATTCCATCTCGGAAGTATGAATAATGCGCATCGGGGAGAGATACCCCAAACGCACAGCCTGGCGGGTCAGCGAGAACACCCCGGAAATCACCGCCTGGGAGGCAATAACCGTGGCCAGGGTAGCCAGAATCAATAACGGGATCAGCGCCCAGTCCGGTGCCAGTAAAAAAAACGGGTTTTTGATCATCTCAGGGTGTTTGAGCAGCAGCGCCCCCTGGCCGAAGTAATTCAGTACCAGGGAAGGCAACACCACCGAAAACCAGGCAATACGAATCGGCAGTTTGCCGAAGTGGCCCATGTCCGCATACAGCGCTTCAACGCCGGTAATCGACAGCACCACGGCCCCGAGGGCCACAAACGAGATGGTTTTATATTCAACAAAGAAATGCACCGCCCACACCGGGTTCAGCGCCTGCAGCACCTCTGGGTTGGCGATAATACTGCGGATACCCAACACCGCCAGCACCAGGAACCAGGTCATCATGATCGGGGCAAAGAGTTTGCCCACCATGCCGGTACCGTGCTTTTGGATCATAAATAATAAGGTAAGCACCGCTATTGAGAGCGGCACAATATAGGCATCCAGGGCGGGTGCGGCTATCTCCAGGCCTTCTATGGCCGACATCACCGAAATCGCCGGGGTAATGACCACTTCACCATAGAAGAAACTGCCCCCCACCAGCCCCATAATGACCAGTATCGAGGTGATTTTTGCGGAAGTATTGCGCCCGGCCAGCGACATTAATGTCAGGACCCCCCCTTCGCCGGCGTTATCAGCCCGCATCACGAAAGAAAGGTATTTAACCGAGACAACTAAAATTAATAGCCAGAATATCAGCGACAGGAAGCCGAATACCGCGTCATGTTCAACACCAAAACCAAACTGACCGGAAAGACACTCTCTGAGTGTATACAGGGGGCTGGTACCAATATCACCATAAACTACCCCGATGGCCGCCAGCGTAACGGCCGGAAGCGATTGTTTATTATCAGTGCTCATAGACTAATCTTCGTTATGATTCAGAATCGTGTGCTTAGTCCCTTGGCCCACAAAAAGCGCACAGTATGCACGATTGAACGGAAAATCGTACCCCTAATTGAGAGCAACTTAACCTGGCGCAAAGGAATATATCCCGCTGATTCCTTACCGCTTCATACTGAATGATAATACTATACCAAGCTTCGGCGACCGTATAACCGGGTAAGGATGCAGACTTTTATGGCCCATTCACATCTGTTGGCGGAACGGATAACCCGCCTGAGTCAGGCCCTGGAAAAGGGTTTATTTGAGCGTGACCACGCGGTACGACTGTGCCTGCTGGCAGCATTAAGCGGCGAGAGCGTCTTTCTGCTTGGCCCACCGGGTATCGCCAAAAGTTTAATTGCCCGGCGGCTTAAATTCGCCTTCCAGAATGCCCGGGCATTCGAATATCTGATGACCCGCTTCTCCACCCCGGAAGAGGTTTTTGGCCCGCTCTCTATCCAGGCACTCAAAGACGAAGGCCGCTACCAGCGCCTGACAGAAGGCTATTTGCCCGAAGCGGAAATCGTCTTCCTGGATGAAATCTGGAAAGCCGGCCCGGCAATCCTGAACACCCTGTTAACCGCAATCAACGAACGCCGCTTCCGTAATGGTGCAAGCGAAGCGCCCATTCCGATGCGCCTGCTGGTTACCGCCTCTAACGAACTGCCAGAAGCAGACAGCAGCCTGGAAGCGCTCTATGACCGTATGCTTATCCGCCTGTCCCTTAACCGGGTTCAGGAGAAAAATAACTTTCGGGCCATGCTCACCAGCCAGCACAATGAAAACATAAACCCGGTGCCGGCTGCACTACAAATTAGTGATGAAGAATACACCACATGGCAAGGCGCCATCGACGCTATCCCCATGGGCGATGATGTCTTTGAACTGATCTTTGCCCTGCGTGAGCAACTTGATGGTATGACCGGCACGCCGTATGTCTCTGACCGGCGCTGGAAGAAGGCCATTCGCCTGCTGCAAGCCTGCGCGTTCTTCAGCGGTCGCGATCGCGTTTGCCCTATCGACCTTATCCTGCTGAAAGACTGCCTGTGGCACGATACCGATGCCCTGACGGCGGTAGAGCAGCAAATACGCCAGCTGATGACCGGCCAGGCATGGCAACAGAATAACCTGCTGGCCAGGCTGGGGAGCATTCAGCAACGCCATCTTCAGTTGCGCCAGCAAAATGATGACCTGCACGCCATCGTGATGCAGCCCAAAAACGGCATGTTTGGCCGTAAGCCACGCTACCAGCTGCCCGAGGATATCACCCAGGACAGTTTGACGTTACAGCTACAAAGGCCGCTGTTGTTACACGATATTACCGTTAACCACATCACCCTCACCCGGGCAGAGCTGGAACAATGGCTCCAGAAAGGCGGGGATATCCGCGGGAAACTTAACGGTATCGGTTTTCCCCAGATGCTGGATATGGATATTGATAATGCCCACCACCTGATTGTGCGCGATATCAGCCTGCAAAGCAGCACCGTTGCCCTCCCGGGGACCTTACCGGCCAGCACCGTGCTGCCCGACGAGATAAAACAGCAGCTAGAAACCCTGCTTGGCGACTGGCACCAGCAGTACCGGCTATTTACCAGCCAGCAACACTGCCTGTTTATTGAAAAATCCTGGCTGGGCCGTATTGAAGCCAGCCTGCAGAACGTTGCCAGCCAGATCCGTCAGGCGCAACAATGCTGAGTCTGGCAATGCTGGATATTATCTTGTCCATTAATGAAAATGGACTGATCGAAGAGCTGATCCTTGCCATTATTGCCGCCCCCCAACTGGCCTTATTTTTTGAAAAAAACCCGCGCCTGCGCAAAGCCGTTAGTGAGGATATTCCCCGCTGGCGGGAACGGCTCAAAATGCGCCTACAGGAAGCAGAGGCCACCCCGGGGCTGACCAAAGAAGTGGCCTGTTTTCAGCACTACCAGGTACTGCCAGAGCCGCAATTTATCCACCAGCTACCGGAGTTACTGGCAACCCTGAAAAGCCTGCAATCGCCCTTTTATGCTGAAGCTCAGCAACTGGTGCGCGATAACCCGGCATTTTCCACCGCCCTGCACACACTGTTTTTACAACGCTGGCGTCTGGCGCTGATTGTCCAGGCCACCACCCTCAACCAGGATCTGCTGGAAGAAGAACAAGAACAGCTACTGCAGGAGATAATGAAACGGCTGACCCTCACCGGCCAGTTAGATCCCCTACTGGGTAATAACGATACCGCCACGGGCAAGCTGTGGGATATGAGCACCGTCATGGCCCGGCGCGGGGACTACCAGCACATCGTCAGCTACGGTGACTTTCTGGCGGGCCAGCCAGAACTGAAAAAGCTGGCAGAGCAACTGGGGCGCTCCCGGCAGGCCAAACTGATCCCGAAGAAAAACGCCCCGCTGGAAAGCTGGCGCACCACGGTTCGCGAACCGGCGCTGGTGCCGGAACAAGTGGAAGGGGTCCACCTGAGCGATGATATTTTACGCCTGCTGCCACCGGAACTGGCCACCCTGGGGATCAGCGAACTGGAATATGAGTTTTACCGCCGGCTGGCGGAGAAACAACTATTAACCTACCGCCTCCAGGGCGATGCCTGGCGCGAGAAAACCGTATTGCGCCCGGTGGTCCGCCAGGACACCGATACCCAGCCCAAAGGGCCGTTTATTGTCTGCGTGGATACCTCAGGCTCAATGGGTGGGTTTAACGAGCAGTGTGCCAAGGCATTCTGCCTGGCGCTGATGCGCATCGCTCTGAGTGAAAACCGGCGCTGCTTTATTATGTTGTTCTCTGCCGGGGTGATCAGCTACGAGCTGACGGCACAGGATGGTATTGAGCAGGCGTTGCGATTCCTCGGCCAGCGCTTTCGCGGCGGTACCGATCTGGCACATTGCCTGCAGGAAGTTGTGACCAAAATGAGCAATGGCGGCTGGGAAGAAGCGGATGCGGTGGTGATATCGGATTTTATTGCCCAGCGGCTGCCGGAAGGCGTCATTAATACGGTACATCAGATGCAGGTCCAGCATCAGCATCGCTTCCACGCACTGGCCATGTCGCGACACGGGAAACCCGGCATTATGCAGATATTCGATTATATCTGGCGGTTTGATACCGGGTTAAGCCAGCGTCTTGCCAGACGCTGGCGGCGCTAATATTAAAGAAGATCGGTAACCATTTCCCGCACCGGCTGCGCCCACACCCCACATTGTACTTGGCCAATATGGCCGAGCTGTAACAGCAGCATGGTCAGACGGGACTGGCCAATACCGCCGCCAATAGTCTGGGGCATATCCCCCTGTAACAGCGCCTGGTGCCAGCCCAGTTGCAGGCGATCTTCATCACCGGTGATAGCCAGCTGGCGTTTCAGGGTGTCGCTATCCACCCGGATGCCCATCGACGAGATCTCAAACGCATCTTCCAGTACCGGGTTCCACACCAGAATATCGCCGTTCAGCCCGCAGAATCCCCCTTCAGAAGGGGTGCTCCAGTCATCATAATCCGGGGCCCGGACATCATGACGCGCGCCGTCAGACAGCTTACCGCCAATACCGATCAGGAAGACAGCACCCAGTTCTTTGGCAATGGCGCGCTCGCGGCCTTTGGCATCTAAACCCGGGTAACGGGTGAGCAGGGTTTCACTCTGGACGAAGTGGATCTGGTCTGGCAGGAACGGTGCCAGACCATAACTTTCGCTCACCGCGGCTTCCGTGGCCTTAATCGCGGCCCAGATAGCTTCTACGGTGGTTTTCAGTGTGCTGATAGTGCGTTCACCATCCCCCATCACCCTTTCCCAGTCCCACTGATCCACATACACCGAGTGGATCGGTGACAGACGATCTTCGTCCGGACGCAGTGCCTTCATATGGGTGTAAATCCCCTCACCGGCGCTGAAGTCATGTTGACCAAGGGTCTGGCGTTTCCACTTCGCCAGGGAGTGCACCACCTCAAAGCGGGCCTCCGGCAGCGTTTTTACCTGAACCTGAACCGCTTTCTCGCAGCCAGACAAATTGTCCTGGGTACCATCACCAACCCGGCTCAGGATTGGCGCCTGAACTTCGATAAGCCCAAGGCGCTGCCCCAGCTGGTGGGAAAAGTGTGATTTCACAAAACTGATTTGTTGCTGTCTGGCGATGTAGGCGGATTTCATTATTTTTTACTCCTGTGTCCTGTTGCCATTGATTAAGCAACAAAACCGCACCACTATTCAATAATCCGTCAGTAAAATAGCGACTTCACTTTTGATTCGCTAAAAATGACCGCTAAAATTAACCTAATCATCAAACATCATAAGAAAAACCTATGGAAAATTATCAGATCGACAATCTGGACCGCGGCATCCTTGAAGCCCTGATGGCCAATGCCCGCACCCCCTATGCCGAACTGGCCAAACAATTTGGCGTCAGCCCGGGGACTATCCATGTGCGGGTAGAGAAAATGAAACAGGCGGGCATCATTACCGGCGCCCGGATAGACGTCAGCCCTAAACAGCTGGGTTACGATGTTTGCTGCTTTATTGGCATCATTCTTAAGAGTGCCAAAGACTACCCCTCAGCCCTGGCGCGCCTGGAAAGCCTCGAAGAAGTGACGGAAGCCTATTACACCACCGGCCACTACAGCATCTTTATTAAGGTCATGTGCCGATCCATTGATGCCCTGCAACAGGTACTTATCAACAAGATCCAAACAATCGATGAAATTCAGTCCACGGAAACGTTGATCTCCCTGCAGAACCCGATCATGCGTACCATCCGCCCCTGAGCACTATTTTTAATACCCATATTATCCACAGGTAGATCCCGGCCCATTCACAGCGTACAATACGCGACGAATTCACTGACGGGATCATCATGGCGAATATCACACTGATCAGCGGCAGCACCCTCGGGAGTGCCGAATACGTAGCAGAACACCTGGCTGAACAGCTGGAAGCCGCAGACGTATCAACGCAGACCCTGCACGGGCCGCAACTCAGCGAACTCCCGCTTAGCGGGATCTGGCTGGTGATCACCTCGACACACGGTGCCGGGGATCTGCCAGACAACATTCAGCCTTTATATGATGAGATTGCCAGCCAGCATCCGGATCTGAGCCAGGTCCGCTATGGGGCCATCGGGATAGGCAGCCGTGAATATGACACCTTTTGTGGTGCCATTGAGAAATTCGATGCCCTGTTGATAGCGTGCGGGGCTCAGCGGATCGGCGACATGCTCAGGATCAACGTCCTCGATCATGAAATTCCCGAGGATCCGGCCGAGGTTTGGCTCGGATCCTGGAAGAATTTGCTCGTAGATTTGTAAAGATCGTCCCTTTTTCTGTGGATAACTCTCTTAAGAAGCTTGGATTAAGCGGTAGTTATCCAAAGTATAACCCGTGCCTGCTTTTTGAGCTGTGCATAAGTCCCTCTTTTGATCCCAGCTTATACGGTGTGGGATCACCGATCTTTCACAGCAAACGATCCTCTCTAATAGATTGATCTTAAATGCCGGATCCCGGTTATCCACAAGGCAGGTCGATCCTAATAAGAGATCACAATAGAACAGATCTCTAAATAAAAAGATCTTCTTTTTATCAGAGACGATCCGGAGGCTTTCTCCGGCGTCTAAAGTTGAGTAGAATTCCCGGCCCGGGACAATCAACCCACATTCGCAACACCGCGAGGCAGTTAACCATGTTTTATCCGGATCCTTTTGACGTCATCGTGATTGGCGGGGGTCATGCAGGTACTGAAGCCGCTATGGCCGCAGCCCGCATGGGTCAACAGACCCTTCTTCTGACACACAATATCGACACCCTGGGACACATGTCCTGTAACCCGGCGATCGGCGGTATTGGTAAGGGACATCTGGTTAAGGAAGTGGACGCCTTAGGCGGTTTGATGGCCCACGCTATCGACCAGGCCGGTATTCAGTTTAGGATACTAAACGCCAGCAAAGGCCCGGCAGTACGGGCAACCCGGGCCCAGGCGGATCGCGTACTGTATAAACAAGCGGTACGCATGGCGCTGGAAAACCAGACCAACCTGATGATCTTCCAGCAGGCGGTGGATGATCTGATCGTTGAAAACGATCGCGTGGTGGGGGCAGTAACCCAAATGGGCCTGAAGTTCCGGGCCAAAGCCGTGGTGCTCACCGTCGGGACGTTTCTGGATGGCAAGATCCATATCGGCCTGGATAACTACAGCGGCGGCCGCGCGGGCGATCCGCCATCGGTGCCGCTGTCCCGCCGTTTGCGGGAGCTGCCGTTACGTGTTGGCCGCCTGAAGACCGGAACGCCGCCGCGTATTGACGGCCGTACCATCGATTTTAGCGTCCTGGCCCAGCAACATGGTGATGATCCAGTACCGGTATTCTCGTTTATGGGATCCGCCGATCAACACCCGCGCCAGGTACCGTGCTATGTCACCCATACCAATGAGCGCACCCATGAGGTGATCCGCAATAACCTCGATCGCAGCCCGATGTACGCTGGCGTGATTGAAGGGGTTGGCCCGCGTTATTGTCCGTCTATCGAAGACAAAGTAATGCGTTTTGCCGATCGCAATGCGCACCAGATCTTCCTTGAGCCGGAAGGGCTGACCAGCCACGAAATTTACCCGAACGGTATCTCCACCAGCCTGCCGTTCGATGTGCAGATGCAGATTGTCCGTTCGATGCAGGGCATGGAGAACGCCAAAATCGTTCGTCCTGGCTATGCCATTGAATATGACTTCTTCGATCCCCGGGATCTGAAACCGACCCTGGAAAGTAAATATATTGCCGGGCTGTTCTTTGCCGGACAGATCAACGGGACAACCGGTTACGAAGAAGCCGCAGCCCAGGGGATGCTGGCCGGGTTGAACGCTGGCCGACTGTCGGCTGACAAAGACGGCTGGGCGCCGCGCCGCGATCAGGCTTACCTTGGGGTACTGGTGGATGATCTCTGTACCCTGGGGACCAAAGAACCGTACCGGATGTTTACCTCCCGGGCGGAATACCGTCTGATGCTGCGTGAAGACAACGCCGATATGCGTTTGACCGAAGCAGGCCGTGAAATGGGCCTGGTGGATGACGCCCGCTGGGCGGCATTTAACCGTAAGATGGAAAACATCGAGCGTGAGCGCCAGCGCCTGAAAGAGACCTGGGTGAACCCTAATTCAGACAGCGCGGCAGAAGTGAATGCTGCCCTGGCCTCGCCGCTGTCCCGTGAAGCCAGCGGAGAAGATCTGCTGCGCCGCCCGGAAATGACCTATCAGACCCTGACCACCCTGAGCCCGTTTGCCCCGGCGCTGGATGATGCCCAGGCCGCAGAGCAGGTTGAGATCCAGGTGAAGTATGAGGGCTATATCGCTCGCCAGCAGGATGAGATAGACAGGCAACAGCGCAATGAGAGCACGTTGCTGCCGGCCACCCTCGACTATCGTCAGGTTTCCGGTTTGTCTAACGAGGTTATCGCCAAACTCAACGATCACAAGCCGACATCCATTGGCCAGGCGTCGCGTATTTCCGGGATCACCCCGGCCGCCATCTCCATTTTGCTGGTGTGGCTGAAGAAACAAGGCCTGTTGCGCCGCAGCGCCTGATGCCTCATCATTGTGTGGGCCGGTGATAACCGGCCTCTTTTTTATGGATATCTCAACGTGCTGAATGAATTAAACCGTTTACTGAGCGAAGCCGGCATAACGCTGTCTGATCACCAAAAACACCAGCTGATTGGCTATGTGGATATGCTGAACAAGTGGAACAAGGCTTATAACCTGACCTCCGTTCGCGATCCGAAAGAGATGCTGGTGCGCCACATCATGGACAGCATCGTGGTGGAACCGGCGCTACAAGGCGAGCGGTTTATCGATGTGGGGACCGGCCCCGGCCTGCCGGGTATCCCGCTGGCAATTGTACGCCCACAGTCACACTTCACCCTGCTGGACAGCCTGGGAAAACGGGTACGTTTCCTGCGTCAGGTTCAGCACGAGTTAAACCTTGATAACATCACACCTGTGCAATCCCGGGTTGAGGCGTTCCCCGCTGAACCGCCTTTCGATGGGGTGATCAGCCGTGCCTTTGCGTCACTGACCGATATGCTGAACTGGTGCCATCATCTGACCGGGGAGCAGGGCCGTTTTTATGCCCTCAAAGGCGTGGAGCCGGTTGAGGAACTTCAACACCTGGATGCGGCTTTCACCCTCGAAAAAGTGGTTCGTCTGAACGTGCCGCGGCTGGATGGTGAGCGACACTTGGTGATTATTCAGCCTAAAAAAAATTAATATTTATCAAAAAAAACTGAAAAAACCCTGTTTCAAAATCGTTAAAAAAGTGGCTGGAAAATCTGGTTACAGTTGGTTGCAAATAACCAGCCATTAACCTTAATGGCGACATTTTTTAACGTCGCTCATAAGGTCAATATTTTGCCCTTGTCATGTCAGAAAATATCCGCCTGTCCCTGGTTATCCAGAGGGATTGACCATCCTTGTTAAAATGCGCTGCCGCATGTCAATGGATTGTTGGCGGTTTGTTTGGCGGGCTTTTAAAAACAGTTGTTGATATTTGTTTTAATAATCAGTCAGGTGTAATGCATAAATCGCTATTTGGGATAAGTTAAAACGGAATTTAAATGCTTAATATGTGATCCTGTGCACGCTTTAATGACTGGCATTTTTAATTTTTTGCATAATTTGGCGAGTAGCTTCCATTTTCGCAAAAAATGAAAAAAACGGGCTCTGTAAATTATTTAAATATTTATTCACTTTTTTGCTACTTACTGTTTGAATTCGCGAGCCCGCTCCGTATAATTTGACCGCTTTTAGAGGCTTGACTCAGAGCGATAAAGACAGTTTTATACGACACGCGACATACCTCATAGGGAGCAGGAGTAAACGTTATGTTTGCGTCGCTTTTGAGCCGGAAGATGGCTCGCAGGCTTCTGTTCATTCAGTTACTGGCTGCAATTGCAATTGGACTGCTGTTTAGCCTAAAAGACCCTGTTTGGGGTGCCTCTGCATTTTGGGGAGGTTTGGCGGTCTGGCTGCCAAATGCGCTGTTTATACTTTTTGCCTTGCGTCACCAGGCGCATACACCTGCTAAAGGCCGCGTGGCCTGGACCTTCGCCATCGGTGAAGGTGTGAAGGTGATTGCAACGTTTGTCTTACTGGTGGTGGCACTGGCATGTTTCAACGCGGTTTTCGCACCGTTGATAGTGACATGGTTATCGGTGCTGGTGGTTCAGATCCTGGCGCCAGCTGTAATTAACAACAAAGGGTAAAGAGGCATCATGTCTGCAGGAGAAATCTCTACACCGCAAGAGTACATAGGACACCATCTGAATAACCTTCAGATTGACCTGCGTACCCTCTCGCTGGTGGATCCGCATAACCCCCCGGCCACTTTCTGGACACTTAACATCGACTCCATGTTCTTCTCTGTGGTTCTGGGTCTGTTGTTCCTGGTGTTGTTCCGCAAAGTGGCGAAGAGCGCGACAAGCGGTGTCCCGGGGAAATTCCAGACAGCTGTTGAGCTGGTGATCGGCTTTGTCCACGGTAGCGTGAAAGACATGTACCATGGCAAGAGCAAGGTTATTGCTCCGCTGGCCCTGACGATTTTCGTCTGGGTATTCCTGATGAACCTGATGGATTTGCTGCCTATCGACCTGCTGCCGTACATTGGCGAGCACGTTCTGGGGCTGCCGGCACTGCGCGTGGTACCGTCTGCTGACGTGAACATCACGCTGTCTATGGCGCTGGGCGTATTTATCCTGATTCTTTTCTACAGCATCAAAATGAAAGGTGTTGGTGGGTTCACCAAAGAACTGACCATGCAGCCGTTCAATCACTGGGCGTTTATTCCGGTCAACCTGATCCTGGAAGGCGTCAGCCTGCTGTCTAAACCGGTTTCTCTCGGTCTGCGACTGTTCGGCAACATGTATGCGGGTGAGCTGATTTTCATTCTGATTGCTGGTCTGTTGCCGTGGTGGTCACAGTGGATCCTGAATGTGCCATGGGCCATTTTCCACATCCTGATCATTACGCTGCAAGCCTTTATTTTCATGGTTCTGACGATCGTCTATCTGTCGATGGCGTCTGAAGAGCATTAATTTTACACAACACTACTGCGTTTAACTGAAATAAAACTGGAGACTGTCATGGAAAACCTGAATATGGATCTGCTGTACATGGCTGCCGCTGTGATGATGGGTCTGGCGGCAATCGGTGCTGCGATCGGTATCGGCATCCTCGGGGGCAAATTCCTGGAAGGCGCTGCGCGTCAACCGGATCTGATTCCTCTGCTGCGTACTCAGTTCTTTATCGTTATGGGTCTGGTGGATGCTATCCCGATGATCGCTGTTGGTCTGGGTCTGTACGTGATGTTTGCTGTCGCGTAGTGAGCGTTGCTTTACCTGTTGTTTGAGTAAGCAATATCAGAACGTTAACTAATTAGAGGCATTGTGCTGTGAATCTTAACGCAACAATCCTCGGCCAGGCCATCGCGTTTGTCCTGTTTGTTCTGTTCTGCATGAAGTACGTATGGCCGCCAATTATGGCAGCCATCGAAAAGCGTCAGAAAGAAATTGCTGACGGTTTAGCTTCCGCAGAACGTGCCAAAAAGGATCTGGACCTCGCACAGTCCAACGCGACCGACCAGCTGAAAAAAGCGAAAGCGGAAGCTCAGGTAATCATCGAGCAGGCAAACAAACGCCGTGCCCAGATCCTGGACGAAGTGAAAGCTGAAGCAGAGCAGGAACGTAATAAAATCGTGGCGCAGGCGCAGGCGGAAATTGATGCTGAGCGTAAACGTGCCCGCGAAGAACTGCGTAAGCAAGTTGCTATGCTGGCTGTTGCCGGTGCTGAGAAAATCATCGAGCGTTCCGTGGATGAAGCTGCTAACAGCGACATCGTTGATAAACTGGTCGCTGAACTGTAAGGAGGGAGGGGCTGATGTCTGAATTTGTAACTGTAGCTCGCCCCTACGCCAAAGCAGCTTTTGACTTTGCCGCCGAGCACCAAAGCATTGACCGCTGGCAAACCATGCTGGCGTTCGCCGCCGAGGTGACGAAGAACGACAAAATGGATGAATTGATTTCTGGTGCTCTGGCCCCGGAAACTCTCGCCAAAACGTTTATCGAAATTTGTGGTGATCAGCTGGATACCCACGCACAGAACCTGATTCAGGTGATGGCGGAAAATGGGCGTCTGGCGGTACTTCCTGATGTTCTTGAGCAGTTTATTCAACTGCGGGCCGCATCAGAGGCGATAGTAGAAGTGGAAGTCACTTCTGCCAGCGCACTGAGCGATGCCCAATTAACGAAGATCAGCACCGCGATGGAAAAACGTCTGTCTCGCAAAGTGAAGCTGAATTGCAAAATTGATAAGTCTGTAATGGCAGGTGTCATCATCCGCGCGGGTGATATGGTCATAGATGGCAGCATTCGTGGCCGTCTGGACCGCCTGGCAGACGTCTTGCAGTCTTAAGGGGACTGGAGCATGCAACTGAATTCCACCGAAATCAGCGAACTGATCAAGCAGCGCATTGACCAGTTCAACGTGGTGAGCGAGGCTCACAACGAAGGTACAATCGTATCTGTAAGCGACGGTATTATCCGCGTCCACGGCCTGGCCGATGTGATGCAGAGGGAAATGATCTCCCTGCCGGGTAACCGTTACGCTATCGCACTGAACCTGGAGCGCGACTCTGTAGGTGCGGTAGTCATGGGCCCGTACGCTGACCTTGCCGAAGGCATGAAAGTCAAATGTACCGGTCGTATTCTGGAAGTTCCGGTAGGCCGTGGCCTGCTGGGTCGTGTGGTGAACACCCTGGGTGCGCCTATCGACGGTAAAGGTCCGGTTGACAACGACGGCTTCGCGGCCGTTGAAGCCATCGCGCCGGGTGTAATCGAACGTCAGTCCGTTGATCAGCCAGTGCAGACTGGTTATAAATCCGTTGATGCCATGATCCCAATCGGTCGTGGCCAGCGTGAATTGATCATCGGTGACCGTCAGACCGGTAAAACCGCAATGGCGGTTGATGCGATAATCAACCAACGTGATTCCGGCATCAAATGTATCTATGTGGCTATCGGCCAGAAAGCGTCCACTATCTCTAACGTGGTACGTAAACTGGAAGAGCACGGTGCACTGGCTAATACCATCGTTGTGGTGGCTACTGCATCCGAATCCGCTGCACTGCAATACCTGGCGCCGTATGCCGGTTGTGCAATGGGTGAATACTTCCGTGACCGCGGTGAAGATGCGCTGATCATTTATGATGACCTGTCTAAACAGGCTGTCGCTTATCGTCAGATCTCCCTGCTGCTTCGTCGTCCGCCAGGCCGTGAAGCATTCCCGGGCGACGTATTCTATCTGCACTCCCGTCTGCTGGAACGTGCGGCGCGTGTAAACGCTGAATACGTTGAAGAGTTCACCAAAGGTGAAGTCAAAGGGAAAACCGGTTCTCTGACCGCACTGCCGATTATCGAAACTCAGGCAGGTGACGTTTCCGCGTTCGTTCCGACCAACGTAATTTCTATTACCGATGGTCAGATCTTCCTGGAATCCAACCTGTTTAACGCCGGTATTCGTCCTGCGGTTAACCCGGGTATCTCCGTATCCCGTGTAGGTGGTGCTGCTCAGACCAAGATCATGAAAAAACTGTCCGGTGGTATCCGTACCGCACTGGCACAGTATCGTGAACTGGCGGCGTTCTCCCAGTTTGCATCTGACCTTGATGATGCAACCCGTAAACAGCTGAGCCACGGCCAGAAAGTGACCGAGCTCCTGAAACAGAAACAGTATGCGCCGATGTCCGTCGCACAGCAGTCTCTGGTTCTGTTCGCTGCTGAACGTGGTTACCTGGAAGATGTTGAGCTGGCGAAAATCGGTAGCTTCGAAGCTGCCCTGCTGGCTTACGCTGACCGTGATCATGCTCAGCTGCTGCAGGACATCAACCAGACCGGCGCTTATAACGACGAAATCGAAGGCAAGCTGAAAGGCATCCTCGATACGTTTAAAGCAACCCAGTCCTGGTAATGTCTGGACGGCCTGTCTGAGACAGGCCGTCTGGCGCAGAGGAGAAGCTCATGGCCGGCGCAAAAGAGATACGTACTAAGATCGCAAGCGTCCAGAACACGCAGAAGATCACGAAAGCGATGGAAATGGTCGCCGCCTCCAAAATGCGTAAAACGCAGGAACGCATGGCAGCCAGCCGTCCTTATGCAGATACCATGCGCAAAGTGATCAGTCACCTTGCTACCGGTAATCTGGAATATAAACACCCGTACCTGGAAGAACGCGACGTTAAACGCGTGGGCTACCTGGTGGTGTCTACTGACCGTGGTTTGTGCGGTGGCTTGAACATTAACCTGTTCAAAAAAGTGCTGGCGGATATGAAAGCCTGGTCCGATAAAGGCGTTCAGTGCGATATCGCAATGATCGGCTCTAAAGGCGTGTCTTTCTTTAATTCCGTAGGCGGCAATGTCGTAGCCCAGGTCACCGGTATGGGGGATAACCCTTCCCTGTCCGAACTGATAGGCCCGGTAAAAGTGATGTTGCAGGCTTATGATGAAGGCCGTCTGGACAAGCTGTACGTTGTCAGCAACAAATTTATTAATACCATGTCTCAGGCTCCGACTATTACTCAGCTTCTGCCGTTACCGGCTTCTGATGATGCTGAGTTGAAACGTAAATTCTGGGATTATCTGTATGAACCGGACCCGAAAGCGCTGCTGGATACCCTGCTGCGTCGTTATGTGGAGTCCCAGGTTTATCAGGGCGTGGTTGAAAACCTGGCCAGTGAGCAGGCCGCACGTATGGTGGCGATGAAAGCCGCGACCGATAATGGCGGTAGCCTGATTAAAGACCTGCAGTTGGTATACAACAAAGCTCGTCAGGCCAGCATTACTCAGGAACTCACTGAGATAGTCAGTGGGGCCGCCGCGGTTTAACCAGGTTATTTCGTAGAGGATTTAAGATGGCTACTGGAAAGATTATCCAGGTAATCGGCGCCGTGGTGGACGTCGAGTTCCCTCAAGATGCGGTACCGAAAGTGTACGACGCCCTTGAGGTGAAGAATGGTAAAGAAACGCTGGTGTTGGAAGTTCAGCAGCAGCTGGGTGGCGGTGTTGTTCGTACCATCGCTATGGGTACTTCCGACGGTCTGAGCCGTGGTCTGGAAGTCGCTAACCTTGATCACCCCATTGAAGTGCCGGTAGGTAAAGCAACTCTGGGTCGTATCATGAACGTACTGGGCCAGCCAGTAGACATGAAAGGCGACATCGGAGAAGAAGAGCGTTGGGCTATCCACCGCGAAGCACCGTCCTATGAAGAGCTGTCTAACTCTCAGGAACTGCTGGAAACCGGTATCAAAGTAATGGACCTGATCTGCCCGTTTGCTAAAGGTGGTAAAGTTGGTCTGTTCGGTGGTGCGGGTGTAGGTAAAACCGTAAACATGATGGAGCTTATCCGTAACATCGCGATCGAGCACTCCGGTTACTCTGTGTTTGCAGGGGTAGGTGAACGTACTCGTGAGGGTAACGACTTCTACCACGAAATGACCGAATCCAACGTTCTGGATAAAGTATCCCTCGTGTATGGCCAGATGAACGAGCCGCCGGGAAACCGTCTGCGCGTAGCACTGACCGGTCTGACCATGGCGGAGAAATTCCGTGATGAAGGCCGTGACGTTCTGCTGTTTATCGATAACATCTACCGTTATACCCTGGCCGGTACTGAAGTATCTGCACTGCTGGGCCGTATGCCTTCTGCGGTAGGTTATCAGCCGACCCTGGCGGAAGAAATGGGTGTTCTGCAGGAACGTATCACGTCCACCAAAACCGGTTCTATCACTTCCGTACAGGCGGTATACGTCCCTGCGGATGACTTGACTGACCCGTCACCAGCCACCACGTTTGCGCACCTTGATGCTACCGTGGTACTGAGCCGTCAGATAGCCTCTCTGGGTATCTACCCGGCTGTTGACCCGCTGGACTCCACCAGCCGTCAGCTGGATCCGCTGGTGGTTGGCCAGGAACACTATGATGTTGCCCGTGGCGTGCAGTCTATTCTGCAGCGCTATCAGGAACTGAAAGACATCATCGCCATCCTGGGTATGGATGAACTGTCTGAAGAAGATAAACTGGTGGTAGCCCGCGCGCGTAAAATTCAGCGCTTCCTGTCCCAGCCGTTCTTCGTTGCAGAAGTATTTACCGGTTCTCCGGGCAAATTCGTTTCCCTGAAAGAAACCATCCGTGGTTTTAAAGGCATCATGGAAGGCGAATACGATCATCTGCCAGAGCAGGCGTTCTACATGGTTGGTACCATCGACGAAGCTGTCGAAAAAGCCAAAAAACTTTAACGCCTTGAACTGGAGGGTGATATGGCAATGACTTACCACCTGGACGTTGTCAGCGCAGAGCAGGAGATGTTCTCCGGCCTGGTTGAGAAAATTCAGGTAACGGGTAGCGAAGGTGAGCTGGGTATTTTCCCGGGTCACGCCCCGCTGCTCACCGCCATTAAGCCTGGTATGATCCGCATCGTTAAACAGTTCGGCCACGAAGAGTTTATTTATCTCTCCGGTGGTGTACTGGAAGTTCAGCCGGGTAACGTAACTGTACTGGCTGATACCGCTATCCGCGGCCAGGATCTCGACGAAGCGCGAGCCCTGGAATCTAAACGTAAAGTTGAAGAGCATATCCGCAGTTCCCACGGGGATGTGGACTACGCCCAGGCTTCTGCGGAGCTGGCCAAAGCGATCGCCAAACTACGCGTTATCGAATTGACCAAGAAAGCGATGTAATACCGGCCTGTAAATCAGGAAAGCCAGTCGGGAAACCGGCTGGCTTTTTTATTTGCCGTACAAAAACGCGCCGGCGTCCTCCAGGTTATGAGTGTGACTGAGGTCACAAAAAAAGTTGATGAGCAGCAGTGCTTCGCGTACTATTTCGCCAGATGTGATTAACGTCACTATTTACTGAAACGAACAAGGCTGATTTCATGAAACTGTTAAACAAAATTATGGCTATTCTTAGCACGCTGCGCTTCTGATTGTATTTTCCGGCCCGGGACCAGACAGGCCCAGGCGGAAATATCAGCGTTAAAAAAGGTCGCCACCGGCGGCCTTTTTGCTTTTCTGGCCCACCGCCTGCCCCCAGGCCTGACAGTCAGCTTTTCCCGATAGCTTTTTGCTGTGCCATAGTGGATTCTGTGGCTTTATTTCAATGCTAAAATAAGCTGAAAATCCGTCATATAGCGGCGTTTATCGCTGGGAAAAGACATCTTTTACCCATCATTCTCTGCTGTATAACCCGTAATAATTTAATAAAGCGGTCCCGATGCGTGAATTGCGCACAACCCATTTCGTGTTGAAAAATATGTAGAATTTTCAATGTGAAACCGCTTTACTTTCTCATCAACTCAGAATCAGGACGCGTATGTCAAACAATACAATGAGCGTGGTTATCCTTGCCGCTGGTAAAGGGACCCGAATGTATTCTGACCTTCCTAAAGTGCTGCATACCCTGGCCGGTAAACCAATGGTTCAGCACGTGATTGATGCGGCGACCCAGATAGGCGCCAGACAGATCAATCTGGTGTATGGCCACGGTGGGGAACTGCTCAAACAGACGCTGACCGGTAACCACCTCAACTGGGTATTGCAGGCCGAGCAGCTAGGGACCGGTCACGCCATGCAGCAGGCTGCGCCAAACTTTTCTGATGATGAAGATATTCTGATGCTTTACGGGGATGTCCCGCTTATCTCCGTGGCGACTTTACAGCGTTTGTGCAGCGCGAAACCGGCAGGCGGCATTGGGCTGCTGACGGTCAATCTTGACGATCCTACGGGCTATGGGCGCATCGCCCGGGTTAACGGCTGCGTGGTGGGGATCGTGGAGCATAAAGACGCCAGTGACGAGCAGCGCCTGATCAAAGAAATTAACACCGGTATCCTGGTGGCCAACGGCGCGGATCTGAAGCGCTGGCTGGCAAAACTGGATAACAACAATGCCCAGGGCGAGTTTTATATCACCGACATTATCGCCATGGCTGCCGGTGAAGGCCATGAGGTTGTTGCGGTACAGCCGGACCGTCTTAGCGAAGTGGAAGGGGTAAATAACCGCCTGCAACTGGCGCGGCTGGAGCGAGTCTACCAGACTGAACAGGCAGAACGTCTGCTGCTGGCCGGGGTGATGCTGCGCGATCCGGCACGTTTCGATCTGCGCGGTGAGTTAACCCACGGCCGCGACGTTGATATTGACACCAATGTGATCATTGAAGGCCGCGTACAGCTGGGAAACCGGGTAAAAATCGCCGCGGGCTGTGTTATCAAAAACAGCATTATTGACGATGACTGCGTACTCAGCCCTTATACGGTTATCGAGGATGCTCATCTTCAGGCGCGCTGTACTGTCGGGCCCTTTGCCCGCCTGCGCCCCGGGGCAGAGCTGGCAGAAGATGCCCATGTCGGTAACTTCGTTGAAATGAAAAAAGCCCGGCTGGGCAAAGGCTCCAAAGCGGGCCACCTCAGTTATCTGGGGGATGCGGAAATCGGCGATAATGTGAACATTGGTGCCGGTACGATTACCTGTAACTATGATGGCGCCAATAAATTCAAAACCATTATTGGCGATGATGTTTTTGTTGGCTCCGATACCCAGCTGGTGGCGCCGGTCACCATTGGTAAAGGGTCCACCATTGCGGCGGGAACCACCGTTACCCGCAATGTGGGCGATGATGAGCTGGTATTAAGCCGGGTACCGATGGTGCGTAAAGCCGGCTGGCAGCGCCCGGTGAAGAAAAAATAATCTTTGGTGCCCCCGTAAGGGGGCATCCACGGTGAGGGCATTTCAATGCGCCGCCATGTGCCAATGAGCACAACATTATAACCCCACTCTCTACAAGGCTCGGGGCGCCCGAACACGGGCATACAGGTCAGCGACAACGTCGGCGAAAGCCATTACCGGAATAAATTACTATGTGTGGAATTGTTGGCGCAGTGGCGCAGCGTGATATTGCAGAGATCCTGCTTGAAGGGTTACGCCGTCTGGAGTACCGGGGTTATGACTCCGCGGGCCTGGCGGTGGTAGACAGTGAAGGCCATATGACGCGTCTGCGTCGGGTCGGTAAAGTTCAGATGCTGTCGAAAGCGGCGCAGGAGCACGCCCTGCACGGTGGCACGGGCATTGCGCACACCCGCTGGGCAACCCATGGTGAGCCGTCAGAGGCCAATGCGCATCCGCATGTGTCTGGCCATATTGCCGTGGTACATAACGGGATTATTGAAAATTACGAGGCGCTGCGCGATACCCTGAAAGCGCGCGGCTACGTTTTCACCTCCGATACCGATACCGAAGTGATTGCCCATCTGGTGCACTGGGAAATGGAACAGGGCGGCTCACTGCGTGATGCAGTAAAACGCGCCATTCCCCAGTTACGCGGTGCTTACGGCACCGTTATCATGGATTCCCGTACCCCGGATGTACTGCTGGCGGCCCGTTCGGGTAGCCCGCTGGTTATCGGCCTCGGGGTGGGGGAAAACTTTATCGCTTCCGATCAGCTGGCCCTGCTGCCGGTGACCCGGCGCTTTATTTACCTGGAAGAAGGGGATATTGCCGAAGTCACGCGCCGTTCGGTAACCATTTTTGACCGTAGTGGTGAGGAGATTACCCGCCCGGAAATGGAATCCAGCCTGCAATATGATGCGGGAGATAAAGGGATCTATCGCCACTATATGCAAAAAGAGATTTACGAGCAGCCAAACGCCGTCAAAAGTACGCTGGCCGGGCGGATTAATCACGGCGCTATCGACTTGCATGAGCTGGGCCCTGATGCCGACGGGCTGCTTTCCCGGGTGGAGAATATCCAGATTGTCGCCTGTGGAACCTCGTATAACTCCGGGATGGTTGCCCGTTACTGGTTTGAGGCACTGGCCGGGATCCCCTGCGATGTCGAAATCGCGTCGGAATTTCGCTACCGTAAATCCGCATTGCGCCCGAACAGCCTGATAATCACCCTCTCTCAATCCGGGGAGACGGCGGATACCCTGGCGGCGCTGCGTCTGGCGAAAGAGTTGGGGTACCTGGGATCGCTGGCTATTTGTAATGTGCCGGGATCATCCCTGGTGCGCGAGTCCGATTTGGCCCTGATGACCAAAGCCGGTGCGGAGATAGGGGTTGCCTCCACCAAAGCATTTACTACCCAACTGACGGTGCTGTTAATGCTGGTGGCGAAGATGAGCCGTCTGAAAAGCCAGAGCAACACGGTTGAACAGCAGATAGTCCATGCACTTCAGGCACTGCCCAGCCGTATTGAGCAGATGCTGTCTCAGGATAAGCATATCGAAGCGCTGGCGGAGGACTTCTCTGATAAACATCACGCGCTGTTCCTGGGCCGTGGCGATCAGTACCCCATTGCCATGGAAGGGGCGCTGAAGCTGAAAGAGATTTCCTATATTCATGCGGAGGCTTATGCCGCCGGTGAGCTAAAACACGGGCCGCTGGCGCTGATTGATGCCGATATGCCGGTGATTGTGATTGCACCGAATAACGACCTGCTGGAAAAGCTGAAGTCTAATATCGAAGAAGTCCGCGCCCGCGGTGGCCAGCTGTATGTCTTTGCCGACAGGGATGCGGGCTTTACGGACAGCGACACCATGCACGTGATCCCGATGCCCCATGTGGAAGAGCTGATCGCGCCAATTTGCTATACCGTACCGCTGCAGATGCTGTCTTATCACGCGGCATTGATTAAAGGGACTGATGTTGACCAGCCCCGCAACCTGGCTAAATCCGTGACTGTGGAATAACCCGCCGCCATACCCCTGGCGGGAAATGGCACGCTACAGTTGATGGCTGATATCCGGTTATACGTTTTGATGGCGTATAACCGGATTTTTTATGGCGACATTTTTATCGCCGATAAATATCTACTGTTATAACGTAAAAGAAACCATCTGTTCTCATAATGGGGCCCGGTGCCCTGGCGTCAGAATACGGGTTATCCCACGTATAAATGTTCAATAAAAAAATGATACAACATGGTAAATGTCTTTATTGGATATTGCCAAACGCGGTAAATGATGCGCAATACCCTTTTTTTGTTTTTGCCAGACGCCCGTAATGAGATAGCTATTATTTAGCTGGCTATTAAATAGAATAAAGGCGACTGTTTTATTGCATCACTACGCAGGCAGTTATTTTGGGGCGTGATGAGGTGGTTTACTTCCTCCGGTAATGTCCGGAGGAAGCGTGGTCCGGCAGGTCTTATATTTCTTTTTCGTATAACCGATAGTGTTTATACGGAATGGCACCAATCTTTTCCAGAATAGTGCGCATCCCGCTATTGGATTCAAGGATCCATGACATTTCCAGGGCATCAATCTTGCGTTTGGCAAACGGGTCGCGCAGCGCTTCAATTAATAACAACGCAATAACCGGCCCCATGCGGCTAAATTGATATTCCTGGCGAACCCCCATCAGTGGAACCCGGGCAGTACGCACACCGCTGACTTTCAGGCGCCACAGCAGTTTTGCCCAGCCAAAAGGCAGCAAACGGCCCTGTAAATCGGCAACCGCTTCATTAATATTTGGCAGACCAACAATAAAGGCCACCGGGGCACCGTCAATCTCAGCAATATAGATCATGTCGTCGGGCACCAGGTACTTCAGCTGGTCACCCATGGTGGCAAACTCATGTTCCGTAAAGGGAACAAAGCCCCAGTTGTGCTGCCAGCCGGAGTTAAAAATGTCGCGCATAATCTGCATTTCTTTGGCAAAATTTTTGCGCTCAATGCAGCGGATAGTGACTTTCTGGCGCACTTTATCCATCAGTTTGGTCAGTGACGGGGAGAAGTGCAGATCGGTACGCTTCATCCAGTAGGCCAGCAAATCAATCCCTTTTTTATACCCTTGCTGCTCGACACCGGCGGCATAATAGGGTTTGCCGTGCGGCATCATGGCGCAGGGCGGGGTATCAAACCCTTCAATCAGCAGGCCGCTTTCCTGGTTGATATTAAGGCTGAATGGCCCGGTAATTTTGTGTGCGCCTTTTGATTTAAGCCAGTCTTCTGCGGCAGTAAATAGCGCGCTGAAGACTTCAGGGTCATCAATGGCATCAATCATTCCAAAATGGCCAGTGTCTTCACCGTACAAGTCGCGGTGCAACTGGTCGATTTGTGCTGTGATGCGTCCGACGACCTTGCCGTCTTTTTTGGCAACCCAGGCCTGCCACTGGATATGGTCTGTGCCGGGGTTCTTGGCGGAAAGGTGTTCCTCACGCTCAATAAACAGCGGGTCGATCCAGTTGGGATCGCCCGGATAGAGCGATGAAGGGAAAGCGATAAACTGCTTAAGTTCTTGCTTATCCTGGACTTTTTCAATGAGAATCATAAACAGCCTTAAATCTATATAATTACCGAAAAAAAATACGCAATAAACCAACCGGAATTACCCAGGTTTGCGATCTCTTGCCGTTTAACCGTGACCAATCCATCCAGGGATAAGAAAATGCGATAATTGCTGTTGTTCAGGTTTTACTAAGGTTAGGCTAGAATCGGGCCTGCAATATTCAGATACTTCACCTGCGTTACTTTCTAAAAAAAGCACGAAGTTGTGCTAGTGTACTCGCCTGAACATATTTTGATTTGATTTATTGAGCGTTAAGCCAGAAAACCCCAGCCAACATGCTCAATACTTTACTAAAATTATCTGGCATCGACTTGCTATTTTTTACCACTAAATGCCTTTGTTATGGTCTGGGTAAAACTAAACGTACACTTTTTTTAATCTTGCGTCATACTGGTTACGTTATATCCATCTGAGAAGATCGTCATGTGCATCGCGGTATATCTGGGTCCGGCAATAACAGCGGACATTACCTGAAGATTCTGAACTCGGTCACCTCATGATATATATACTTGCATTAGTGCCGTTTAGGAACTATTTATACTATTTGGTGCTGGATTTCTAGTATAAGATGTGATAAAATAAAAATTTATTAAGATACGAAAATATAGTTAATACCGTTAAATAAATTTTTACAAAAAAACCCATCTCTCACCCCCGTGATTATCTGTATTATTCGGTGATTTTGAATCTATGGCTGCTTTGTATATGTCTGAAACAAGTTCAACCCACTCTCTTCCCATGCGCTATGCTGATTTTCCGACCCTGGTGGAGGCGTTAGACTATGCCGCACAGGGAAGTACAGGGATGAATTTCTATGATCGGCGTAATCAGCTGGTAGCCGTACTGGAATATAGCGTCTTAAAACGCCGCGCCATGGAAAATGCGCGTCGTCTTTTATCCCTTAACCTTAAAAAAGGCGATCGTGTTGCGCTTATTGCCGAAACCAGCGTTGGTTTCGTCGAAGCCTTTTTTGCCTGCCAGTATGCTGGTTTAGTCGCTGTACCGCTTGCGATCCCGATGGGGGTTGGCCAGCGTGATTCCTATATGACTAAACTGCAGGGGTTAATTTCCAGCTGTAACCCTGCTGCCATTATCAGCAGTGATGAATGGCTGCCGTTAATTAGCTCTGTGAGTGCCGACGCCCCGGATACCCATATTCTCAGCGATGCGGATTTACAGGCGCTGCCGGAAATGGATATTGAGCTGGAGCTGCCGTCCCCGGACGATATTGCTTACCTCCAGTACACTTCCGGTAGTACGCGTTTCCCGCGCGGTGTGATTATTACCCACCGCTCAGTGATGGCTAACCTGCATGTTATTAGCCATGACGGTATCAAACTGCGTGCTGGCGATCGTTGCGTCTCCTGGCTGCCGTTCTATCACGATATGGGCCTGGTTGGCTTCCTGCTGACCCCGGTAGCCACTCAGCTGTCCGTTGACTACCTGCGTACCCAGGATTTCGCCATGCGTCCGATGCAGTGGCTGAAACTTATCAATAAAAACCGCGGTACTGTCTCCGTAGCGCCGCCGTTTGGTTACGAACTGTGCTTACGTCGCAGTAACGATAAAGAATTGGCTGAGCTGGATCTCTCCTGCTGGCGTGTGGCTGGTGTCGGCGCAGAGCCTATTTCCGCTGAGCAGCTGGACCAGTTTGGCGTGCACTTCAGCAAAGTGGGCTTTAACAGCAAGGCCTTTATGCCGTGCTATGGCCTGGCTGAAAATGCCCTGGCCGTGAGCTTCTCCGATGAAAACGGCGGCTCTCAGGTGAACGAAGTTGACCGCGATATCCTGGAATACCAGGGGAAAGCCGTGGCGCCGACCAAAGACACCCGCGCGATTTCGTCTTTTGTGAACTGCGGTAAGGCCCTGCCGGGTCACCGTATTGAAATCCGCAGCGAAACCGGGATCCCGTTGCCGGAACGCGAAGTTGGCCATATCTATATTTCTGGCCCGAGCCTGATGAGTGGCTACTTCCGTGATGCGGCATCGCAAAAAGAAGTGCAGTCTACTGGCTGGATGGACACCGGTGATCTGGGTTATCTGCTGGATGGTTACCTGTATGTGACCGGCCGTAAAAAAGACCTGATAATCATCCGTGGCCGCAATATTTGGCCGCAGGACATCGAGTATGTTGCCGAGCTGGAACCGGAAATTCACTCCGGTGATGCGATTGCCTTCATTACGCCGCAAGAGCAAGAAGAGAGCGGCCGCATTGTGCTGCAGGTTCAGTGCCGCGTGAGCTCCGAAGAGCGTCGTGCACAGATAGTCCATTCACTGACCGCACGTATTCAGAGCGAGTTCGGGGTTGGGGTTGATATCGAACTGCTGCCGCCGCACAGCATCCCGCGTACCTCTTCGGGTAAACCGGCCCGTGCAGAAGCGAAAAAACGCTACCTGACAGCACTGACTGAGACAATAACCCCTCAGATACAGATAGCTGGTTACGCTCAATGACAAAAACGGTCGCAATTACAGGTGTGACCGGCTTTATCGGCAAGCATATTGCCGACAATTTGCGCGCACGCGGTTTTGCCGTACGCGCACTCACCAGAACCCCGCGTAAAGCCCCGGTTGATAATCTGACCTGGGTACGCGGGGCGCTGGAAGATAGGGACGCTCTGGACGAACTGGTGAGCGGTGCTGATCACGTGGTGCATTGTGCCGGACAGGTGCGTGGCCACAACGAAGCCATTTTCACTGACTGCAATGTCACCGGCAGCTTGCGTTTAATGCAGGCGGCCCGGAAAAGTGGTACCTGCAAGCGTTTCTTATTCATGTCTTCTCTGGCTGCGCGCCATCCCGATCTGTCCTGGTATGCCAAATCAAAACGCGTTGCGGAACAGCAACTGGCGGCACAAGCCGGGGATATTACCCTCGGTATTTTTCGTCCGACCGCGGTCTATGGGCCGGGTGATAAAGAGATGAAACCGCTGTTTGACTGGATGTTGCGCGGGGTACTGCCCCGGCTCGGAGCCCCCGATGCCAAACTGTCGTTTATTCATGTGAGCGATCTGGCCCAGGCTGTCGGCCAGTGGCTGGTGGCTGACCAGTTGCCAACCGCACCGAGTGAATTATGCGATGGTGTGTCCGGGGGATATAATTGGACCCGGGTACAAGAAATCGGCGCTGAGGTGCGTAACGGCCCTGTCCGGTTAGTCGGGATCCCCTTACCTGTGCTAAAACTACTGGCGGATATCAGCGTAATGGCCAGCCGCCTGGCAGGAAAGGAACCGATGCTGACCCGCAGTAAAATACATGAGTTAACACATCGGGACTGGTCGGCAAGCAACCAATGCTTGTCGGAAGATATTAACTGGTTCCCTGAGATTAGTTTGGAGCGCGCACTGCGTGAAGGGCTATTTTGATAATCTGACTATAGGTGCGGCAAAGTTTCTATGCTAAATCGTGAAATGGTGATGGATTATATCCTGGAGTGCTTACAGGGTATGGTCGCAAGCGGACTGGAGATCAAGCCTGACAGCGATCTCGTTGATGAGCTTGGTCTGGAGTCCATCAAAGTAATGGATCTGTTGATGATGCTGGAAGATAAATTTGATATCTCCATTCCTATCAACATCTTGCTGGATGTCAGAACCCCTGCACAATTGCTGGATGCTCTGGTCCCACACCTGGAGAAAACCTATGGGCCTTTATGATAAGTTCGCGCGCCTTGCCACGGAGCGGGAGCAGTTTCAGAGCTCCGGTATTAATCCATTTGGCACCCGTATTGATGAGATTTACTCAGCAACTGAAGGGCGAATTGGCGACCAGAAAGTCATCCTGGCCGGTACCAATAACTACCTGGGGCTGACGTTTAATGAGCAGGCGATTGCCGATGGTCAGGCAGCATTAGCTGCGCAGGGCACTGGGACTACCGGGTCACGTATGGCCAACGGTAGCTACGGCCCGCATTTGGCGTTAGAGCAAGAAATTGCCGCGTTCTTCGACCGCCCAACGGCTATCGTCTTTTCTACCGGCTACACCGCTAACCTCGGGGTTATCAGTGCCCTGGCAGGCCCTGGCACCGTGGTATTACTGGATGCCGACAGCCACGCCAGCATTTACGATGCCTGTACGCTGGGTGGGGCTGAAATTATTCGTTTCCGTCACAATGATGCTCAGGATCTGGAGCGCCGTATGGTGCGCCTTGGTGAGCGCGCCCGCGAGGCGATTATCATCGTTGAAGGTATCTACAGCATGCTGGGCGACGTTGCGCCGCTGGCAGAGATTGTTGATATTAAACGCCGTCTCGGCGGCTACCTGATCGTTGATGAAGCCCACTCCTTCGGGGTTCTGGGCGAACACGGTCGCGGTCTGGCTGAAGCCGTTGGCGTAGAGAAAGACGTCGATATTATCGTCGGTACGTTCAGTAAGAGCCTGGCGGCCATTGGCGGGTTTGCCGTGGGCGGCAAAGAGATGGATGTTCTGCGTTATGGCAGCCGTCCCTATATCTTCACGGCCTCTCCGTCACCGTCCAGCATTGCGTCCGTACGCTCTTCATTACGTACTATCGCTCAGCACCCGGAACTGCGTGAGAAGCTGTGGCACAACGCCAACCGTCTCTATGAAGGTCTGTCAGCGATCGGCTACGAACTGGGCGCGCATATCAGCCCGGTGGTTCCGGTTATTATCGACTCCAAAGAAGAAGGTCTGCGTTTCTGGCGTGAGCTTATCACCCACGGTGTTTACGTAAACCTGGTACTGCCACCGGCAGCGCCTGCGGGTATGACCCTGTTACGCTGCAGCGTGAATGCTGCCCACACTGACGAGCAGATCGATAAGATTGTTCAGGTGTTTGCGGCAATGAAAAAAGACTGATTCAGGCCGCGCTACGTTAAGGTAGCGTCCTGAGTAAGCCGTCGTATGATACAGAACAGCCTGTGGGAGACCACAGGCTGTTTTTTTATGGGTTGTATATCCGGGCAGCCTGCCCGGGAAAAAACCTCGCCAGCGCGCCGTCAGTGGTTTTTATCGAACCGGTATACCAGTTTTAGCGCCACTGCCAGCAGCAGCACCGGCGGTAGCAGGGTGGTGAGCTGAACGTTCAGGCTGAGCAGCAACCCGAGGTTAACAATAATCTGGTAGCTGATATAGGTCAGCAGCCCAACAATGACCCCCACGGCCAGGCGGCTTCCCATACCGGGGGAGCGGGGGGCGCTGAAGGTAAACGGGATCGCCAGTAAAATCATCGCCAGGGTCAAGATTGGCCGCCCCAGCTTTTGCCACAGCGCGAGCTTAAATTCATTACTGGGCTGGTCGGTACTCTTCAGGTAGTGGATATAATGGTTCAGCTGGCGAATTGAGAAACTGTCGCTGGGCATGGTGAGCTCTTCAAGGCTCATATTGGTGAAAATCGACTTCCACGGCAGGGTATCCAGCGTTTTGACAGTCTCTTCACGGTTACTCCAGTTTTTCTGATTTACCCCGTGCAGGATCCAGCTACCGCCGTCCTGAATGGTGGCGGTTTTGGCAAAGATATAAGACTCCAGGGACAAGTCTGGTTTGTAGGTAAAGATCTCCACCCCCACCGGCTGGTGGTGACTGTCGAGGGTTTTCACCGTCACAAACTCGTTATCACGCCTGGCCCACAGCATATTGCTGACATTGTCGTTATCAGGATCTTTTGCCATGGCGGTGTTTTTCAGTTGCAGGGCATGCTGCTGCATTGGCGAGGCGGCCCATTCGTCGAGTGCGCCCAGCACCACGGTTAACAACACCCCGGCACACAACATCACCATGGCGATGCGGAAGATAGAATAACCGACGGTACGGATGGCGGTTAACTCGAGGCTTTTCGACATCTGCCCCAGCCCGACAATTCCCCCCAACAGCGCGATAAACGGGCCAAGGTCGATCAGGGTACGGGGCAGGGTCATCAGAACAACCAGCACCGCCTGGGTCCAGTGGTAGCCGCCGGGGCTGACATCATCCAGTTCGTTTATCAGGTTAAAGGTGGTGAACAGCGGGATCAGTAATCCTGCCGCGGCGGCAAAGCCGATAAAAACGTTACGTATAAGGTAGCGGCCGAATATATTCATCGGGAAAACTTCTGCAGTAGGGAAAAGTCACGTGCCATCAGCGTGAGTATCGCGATCAGCATCAATACCGGCACCAGCCATACCCCCGGGATAACCGGCAGTGCGCCGTTGGCCACCAGGGTTCGGCAGACGTTACCGCCATAGAAAATCAGGGTGAATACCACGGTCAGGGGAAGCAGGGTTGCAAAACGCCCCTGGCGCGGTTTGGTCCGGCTAAGGGGGATAGCCAGCAGTGCCATTAACAGCGCCGTCAGCCCGCGGCTTTCGCGCCACTGCAGTTCCGCTTTGTCAGCCGGATCGGGCGAGCGGGCCAATATGGTGTTCTTTTCCGCTTTGCGCTTCACATTCAGGCCCTGTAAGAGCGGCTTGAGGTGTAAGTCGAGATTTTTATAGATCTGCTCGTTATCGTTGATGCCCTGGTGATCCAGGGTATACGCCGTACCGGCATTCAGCTTCACCGCAGGATGTGTCGGTGACGGGTTGATGACCTGAACCGTTCTGGCCCGGTAGACATTGGTTTTATTGCCCGAAGCGGTATAAATCAGGGCATCGGTCAGTACGCTGGTATCGGTATTGATTTGGCTTGCCAGCACCATGCGGCCATCGTCATTGGTGTTAAATTTTCGCGGCATCAGATGGTTTACATCCAGCTCAGACTGGGACTGCTGCTCAAGCTTATAAATTTGGCCATAAGCCCAGGGGCGGCCATACATCGACAGCAGCGTAACCAGTACGGCCAGCGGAATGGCCAGCATCAACACGGCGCGGTAAATACGCGACGGGCTGGCGCCGCCGGCGTAAATGGCGGTGATTTCCGAATCATTATACATCTGGCCCAGGGCGATCCCGACTGAGACATACAGCCCCACCGGTAGCAGCATCTCCAGCGCGATGAGTATTTTGTAGAAAACCACATCGGCGACAACTTCCAGGGCTAGTGTGCCATTGGCGGCTTCAGTCAGATAACGCTGGGCGGAATAACTGGCGAAAATAAAGATCAGAAACCCCACGATGGTCAGGACTAGCCTGTGGGTCTGGCCAACGATGTAGCGTTCAATCAAATACATATAATATACACATCCCACATTACCTGGAGGGCCGACAGCATCGCGGCTAAATCGCGGCTTACCGCCGCCCTGAAGTGGCAGTAAGCATATGGCTGGATTCTTTGTTCAGTACCGGAGGTTATCATACCGTGGACCGGCGGCGGACAGTAGCCGGCGCAGCCCCGGTGTTATGCCCCGTTTCAGTCGCGTTCTTTTAACAGCATGTCATGGACCATCGCCAGCACGTTGTACACTTCATCGGTGGTGAGCGCCCCGTCTTTCGCCCACTGAACACGGCCGTCTTTATCGAGCACCAAAATGGTGGAGCTTTCTTCTTTCAACTGCCAGGCTTTACGGCCCAGGCCATTACTGTCGACGATAAACTGCGCCCAGGGGTATTTCCGCTTGTTCTTTTCCAGCTTGCCGCGGACGAAAAAGCCAGAGCCCGGGATCTCATCATCGGTATTGACGATGGTGGTCGGCTGAAAGCGATCCAGCGGAAAATCCGCCGCTTTAATTGCCTTAATCAGCAATGAATTTTTCTTTTTTGCCGAGGTGCGCCCGGCAATATATTGCACCACGCGGATCTTGCCTTCCAGCTGCGCGCTTTTCCACGGACGGTAAGAGAAATCATCACCGTTCATCAGCATCTCGCCCCGGTCGGTAATACTGATTGGCGCCACGCGCTGACCAACAACCAGATTATGCGCTGAGGCCAGCAGCGGAAATAACATCAGCGGTATGGCCAGCAATTTTCGTAACATCATGGTCTTTCCTTCTGGCCAGTAATTTCAGCTTTCTGGCCTGCTTTAAGCATAGATACTTTTTGTTGAAATAATGCCTCTCCCTGCTGGCGCTGTCTGCATGACGGCAGCCTGACTGAGAGATAATTTATACATACCGGGCATGACCGGCTTGTGGGCAATGGTTTCAGCGCGTTACATTTTTATTCTGTGTGTGTTGATAAACGCGGATGTGGCTACTGCTCCGGAATGGTTGATGTCAGATTGTCACAGATCTGGTGCGGTGCTGCTCTGTGTATGCCGCGGCGCATATGGGCCGGGTAAAAACAGAACTTTCACAGATTATCGCAGCCGGTGCACCGATGAGCGGCGAAAAATGCGGTTATGATATAACCAACTACTACGGCGACAGCGCGGAGAATGTGGCTCCGCGCTGGCCTGGAAACCGGATTACAGCGGGTAACGCGCCAGCAGCAATTCCAGGCGCTCACGGAGGCTGGGCTCCAGGGCCGTAGGCTCACTGTAGGCCTTTACGCCCGCCAGATCATCCGCCACCATCTCGTCGTGCTTATCGCCCATAATGCCGTTAATGGCAGCCAGAAAACGAGAGACTTGAAACGCTTCCTGATTACCCGGATCAATCGAACGCAGGGTGTCATAGTATGACACCTGCTGGCTGACAATTTTACGCACATCGTGAAACTCGCGGCCGGTTAACAGCGGTTTAGCGATCAGGGCCTGTAAATTACGCATTTCTTGCTGACGGTAAGCGATAAAGCTTTTCACGCTATCCAGCTGGATATGGCGTAAGGAGTAACGCACCAGCACCCAGACCGGCAGGCTGAGGTAAACCCGCAGCAGTTTGCCGTAAAAACTGACGTTTTCCTGCTTCTTATTACGAAACGCATCCTGGTAGCGGCCAAGGAATACCGTGGTTTTGCTGAACCACATACGGGATTCATGTTTCTTGCTGTACAGACGCAGGGCAAAACGCAAATGCTTATAGCGGGAGCGAATGTATTTATATTGCATCCGCTCCTGTTTGGATAAGCCGCCGTTTCTCAGTTGCTTCAGTACCAGGCGCAATAGCTCAGTCCGGGTAAAACCATCCTCCCAGTACTGCAGGCACAAGCCATAATTCGCGCGAATGTTCTCTTCCGTGCACTGTAAGTCAATTACCGCCGGCAGACCGACATGCTCATCAGCAACGTCGTCTTCATCAATGGCATCAAACAGCCGTTGTTCCGTTTCCGCGGAAAATTTATTCCATCTGTTGGTCATTAGGTACTCTCTTTGGATGCCCTGAACCTTAATAAATGACGCTGATGGTAGGCTCGCAGTGTGGGCAGTAGTGATGTCAGAACATCTAAACATTGACCACCTAAATACGCATAGGCGGCGCCCACAACCCCAAAGAAATGAGACAACACAATCAGAAGTACAATATAAGATGCAGAGGCAATCGTCTGCATAACCAGGAAAATACGTTGTTTACCGGCCATAAACAGTAACGATTCCTGGGGGAAGCCCATCATCGATACTACAATAGCCCCCAGCATTATTTTAATTAAGTCATAGGCCTCAAGGTATTTATGGCCAAAGACTACCGAAATTAATGGCTTCCCGGCAACCATCACCACCAGGGCAACCAGAATCCCGATCCCGCCTGCCAGAAACGCGGATTTTAACCCCAGAACCCAGGGCTGCTTGGTGCGCGGATCGAGACGCATAATCTCGGGATAAAAGCTTTTCTCCAGCAGTTTAGCCGGTGTGCCCGTGGCGTCAAAGAAGGTCATGGCAATCTTAAACAACCCGGCAGCCGCAGGCCCGAGCACGATACCGACTAATACGGTACTGCAGGAGTTACGGGCCGCCCAAATTGAGTGGGCAAAGTTGGTGGTCCAGACAAAGTTCCAGGCGTCTTCCAGTTTCCTCGCCGCTTTAAATAAGCTGGGACGCAGGGCATTGTGAATATTGCGGCGGCGCAATTCATTGGCCGCAAACCACCAGTACATGGTGCCGCCAATCAGGTTAGAGGCGTACCAGGCAACAACGAAACCGGCAAAACCGAGGTCCCAGTACCAGGCAATAACGCTGCCCAGCGCCCGCAGGAACGGTTTGGTGGCTTGCTGAATGGCAATCAAATCGAAGCGGTCTACGGCACGTAAAATCCCGGTTGGCGTTGATGCCGCCATTGATGGGATCAAGGTGCAGTAGAGCATGGCCAGCCAGAAACTGTTGGAATCCAGTCCTAACGAATGTGACAGGAACGGCAGTAATACCATCCCGCCCACCACGGCCACGGCGCCGCTGGCAATATCCAGACCGAAGGAGAGTGAAATAACATCGCGGAATTTTTGGATGTTTTTACTGGCCAGCGCCGGTGTGCCATATTGCACAACCAGTTGCCAGGTCTGGAATTTGATAAAGTCACTGATCGCTTTCGCGTAGGACTGAACAACAACGAGGACCCCAAACATTTCAGGTGTCATGCCTTTACCGGCACAAGACAGCGCCACTAAACCAAGCAGGGCACTCACCACGTTACTGGAGCCTAAATAAGCAGTATTACGAATAATGGTGCGGAATGCGCCATCGGAGAACCAATGTTTCATGGTAAAAAACCAGCCATACCAGCCAACTCAGCCAGACAAGGTTATCAACCGCTCAGCAGGAAAACCTACCCAGCATATACATCAGACACGGTAATCTTTTGGTCTGAGTTCAGGCGTGCCCCCGTCCGTGGAATGTAAAGCCACACTGTTTGCGTTCCTTTAACAACACCAGGTATAAGAATTGAGACAATAAACTCAGGTGGGCATCAGGCGGCATCAGAATAAACTAAAATTCAGTCAATCTAAAGAGGATGTAGCATGTTAAGCCAAAGGATAATGCTGCCGGTGGCAGGGTTTTTGCAGTGAATATCAGGCGGTTAAACAGTATCCTGACAGTCACTGCGGGCATCACATTCTGGCCCTGATATATCGCACATCAGCGCCAGGGGGGCTCAGGCCGTGACAGCCGTGCGCCGCGAGCTTTCCGCCACGTCGCCGATGGCGTCGAGCGCTTGTTGTAGCTCCTCTGCGTAAGGCTGCCGGGAGTCGAGCTCAAAAATGCGGGTGCCGTTGTAATGGAGCTTCACCATGATGGCGATTTTATCGCGTAGCTCTTCGTAGTCGTGGTCAGGCTTGCGTGCGAAGGCGGTATCAATGTCGATATCCAGGCGAATCAGCAACTGCGGGCGGTACTTCGCCATTTCCAGGTACAGCAGACGCTCACGTTCCGCCAGCCATTTGGTGATTTTGCCGGTGGCACGCTCAACGCCGATACCCGGCCCGTCATAATGGAACCCGGAAATCTCCGCCTGGGGATAACGATCGCTTATCACCAGCACGCCGCTCTCCGCCAGCCGTTTTACTTTGCGCAAATTGGACATCCGGCGCAGGGAGAAACCGTACATGATAAGCGCCGCCCAGAGTGCGGGTGCCTTCGTGGTCATGCTCTGGGTTTTCGAGGACTTTTTCGCCAGACGGCGTTCCAGCCAGACCCCGATAATCGGCAGCTTTTTAATTTTGTCGCCATCTTCACCGGATACCAGCCCCAGATAACGGCGTTCGGTGACCCAGCGACGATTAAGATGTTTAACCAGATCGGCGGTAAGGGTGGATTTGCCGGTGCCATCACAGCCCACAACGGCTACCAGTCCAGGAATATAATCAGCGGCTGGTTCGTTATTTGTGTTCAATTTATCTGTTTGCATTTACATCTATCTTAAGTGGCAAGCACAGGGGCTGTGATTACGCGAGAGAGGCCCGAATCGCGTTAAGCGATTCATTCAGTATGGTATCCGCGGGTTCCCGGCCATCCAGATTGAGGATGTGGGCACCGTTAAAAGTCAGCGTCGGTATTACCGCCACTTTCTCACGCAGCGCCGACAATTTATGGTCAGGCTTACGGGCGTGGGCGGTTTCCGCATCAATATCCAGGCGGATCAGCAGTAGCGGCGGGTATGACGCCATCCACTGATACAGCTTTTGCTCACGCCGCCTCAGAGCCTGTACCCACCAACTGCCACCGCTGGTTTTTGCCAGTTGGGGGCCATCAAAGCGAAACCCGGGCACTTCGGCCTGCGGGTAGCGGTCAGTAATCAGTATCCGGCCTTGTTTGCTGCGGGCCAGCATTTTACGAAATTTATACGCCCGCCAGCAAGAAAGCAGATAGATAACCAGCGCCGTTACCGCACCGGGCGGGGTGGATGGACGTTCATTAACGTTATCTGCTTTTTTCAGCAAATAGCGGCCAAAAGGCGCACCAATGATCGGCAATTCGCTGATCCACTCACCGATTCGGCCAGAGGACTGACCGAGGTAGATCATCTCTACCGGTTGTTGAGGTGCCAGATGATTGACCAGGCTGGTGGCCAGGGTTGATTTGCCGGAACCATCGCAACCCGTGATGGCAATCACCCGCACAGGAGGATGATTAGCAATAGGACTAATCTGTTGACTCACGAAAAAACCCAATCTCAAAAAATTTGTTGTATATTAATTCATCCTGAATTCAGGATATTTGCGTCACGTGCCGTGACAATGACTCTTTGTGACTTCTTGCTATTTATATAGCGCCTCCTTGAGGATATCCGAAGAAGAGAGTATTTTCTTAAAATATTTTAAGAAGTGAGTATTTTTATGCATTCTAAACTTCCACCGCTCATAGCAGTTATTGGCAGTGATGGCTCTGGAAAATCAACCGTCTGCGAACATCTCCTCCCCTGCGTAGAAAAATATGGTCCCGCTGTTCAGGTTCACCTGGGTAAACAAGCTGGGAATGTTGGTCGTGCCGTTACTAAACTTCCGCTGATGGGTAAATCCATCGGTAAAGCGATTGAACACAATAAAGTGAAGACTGCCAAGGCGTTGCCGGGTGCGGGTCCTGCTTTAGTTATTATGTCGTTTGTGGTGCGCCGTTTACTGCGTTTTCGCCATATGCTGGCGTGCCGTCGTCGCGGGTTAATTATCCTGACTGACCGCTACCCGCAGATCGAAATTCCTGGTGCGTATGACGGTACGGTATTCCCGGCGAATATCCCCGGCAGCCCGTTTGTTTCCTGGCTTGCTGAGCTGGAGCGTAAGGCATTTCGCTGGATGGCCGGCGTGAAACCGGACCTGGTTATCAAGCTCAATGTTGATCTTGACGTGGCCTGCGCCCGCAAGCCTGACCACCGCCCGGAAGCCCTGGCGCGCAAGATTGCCATCACACCACAGCTGACGTTTGGCGGCGCAAATATCGTTGATATTGATGCCAATAAACCACTTGATGACGTGCTGGCCAACGCGGAAAAAGCCATTGCCGATTTTATGGAGTCCCGCGGCTACCATTATGCTGAAGCGGCCACATCCGCAGCCAGCCGCTAACGGAAATCTTCTATCCCTACTGAGCGCGACTGATATCATGGAAAGAGTTTGCTGAGCGATAACAGTGAATTACTGTCTATATTTCAGCGGTATTCAGAGCGCTTTTAGGGATAAATACTCGGGGAAAATACGGGTATTTTATATTAATATTTACTTACATCTGCTGCTTTCCCGGCAGGGTAAAACTCCCACCGTGTTATTAACAAATGCGTATTTACGACACTTCTAATTATAATAATTCGATTTCTAATCTTCTTTTTTTGCCGCGCAAACAGGCAACGCACAAATAATCAAATCTCGCTTTTTCCCGCCGCGGTTTATTTGGCTTTTTCTGCTGTGAGCTTTTCCCCGGGATCATGGGATTATCTGCAGATTTCTACCGCTGGCTAAATGGGAAAAATAATTATTTAAAAACAGCGCTTGATCCCAGGGGCTAAACATGAGTAAATAGCGTCACCGGTTTGAAAGTCAGACCTTATGAAAGCAGTTTTAGTAAAGCAGTCCTCAGTTCAGGCGTTATCCAAAGATACCTCTTCTTCATGAGCCTCCTCCTAAGTGCCCAATAAGTTACTTCTGAAAAACAGACCACTTTCGCCGCATACGGCTCAAAAAAAACAGTAAGGTAATCTCAATGTCTAACAAAATGACTGGTTTAGTAAAATGGTTCAACGCTGACAAAGGCTTCGGCTTTATCTCCCCGACTGACGGCAGCAAAGATGTATTCGTACACTTCTCTGCTATCCAGAGCGATAACTTCCGTACCCTGGAAGAAGGCCAGAAAGTTGAATTCACCATCGAAAATGGTGCTAAAGGCCCGGCAGCTGCTAACGTTGTAGCGCTGTAATTACGCCAGAATTCACGCCGCAGCTGACAATAACGATGACGGACTTGTCCTGAGTAGCTGAGCTACGGTGATAAAAAACCCGCTGAAAAGCGGGTTTTTTTATGGCTGCGATATATCACCCGGGGGCATCATCACCGATGCCCCCGGGCGGTAATCAGAAGTCGTATTGCAGTGTCAGGCGGTTCTGCCAGAAGCTGGAATCATACAGCGGTGAGGTTTGCACCCCGGCGAAGTCGCTGATGCTCAGGCCTTTCAGTGCACCATCAAATGCCCAGATTGCGTACACCAGATATTCGGACTGATTAATACTCGCCGAGGCAACAGACGGCTTCAGATCCATAAAGGAATAGCGGGTGCCGACGGACAGGTTCTGGGTGGCGACAAAATTAAACTCAGTGGCCCAGGCGTTACCGCTCCCCAGATCCTGGGTGCTGGTAAAGTAAGGCTGTGCAAAGTATGGCCCGGATGAGCTGTTATGAGCATACGGTGTCACCAGGGCACCATTATTCCAGCTGTTTGCGCTACCGGCGATATGGTTATAACCCAGCTTCCATCCCAGTGATGGGGTCAGTGCCAGCGCCAGTTGTGCCCCGTAAGAGGTGCTGTTGACCTCTCCGGCCAGGGCCTTACCTTCGCTGGTGCCGCGGATAAACTGCACGGCCACATCCGGCTGCATTACCGTTTGCTGCCAGCTCAGGTGGCTCTCGCCATACACCAGCCGGGTATAGTCTTCGTATTCTTCGTACCAAATCTGGCCAGACAGCTTTTTGTCATCCAGCTGCACTGCCCGGCCGGCACCGGCACCCCACATGCCGTTCGTCGGGGTATCAATATCGGTATAGGCCGTGGTCTTCAGGAAGTTATCATCGCCCCAGGGCTTATAGCGCCAGACTTTGGTGGCGCGGATAAAGTTGTCTTTATCGCCATAATTTACATCCACCGCCCGGTAGAGTATCGGGGTAATACGCCAGTCATAATCCCCCATAAACGGCAGATCGAGGCGCTGATCGCCGGCGGTAATTTTCAGATAGTCCCACTGCCAGCTCAGCCAGGCTTCACCAATATTATTCTGGTTCTGGCCAATGTCGCTGATGGTGTGGCTGTTATCGCCGTGGTTGATGCCGCGCAGGAAAATCCCGCTCACCCCAAACTGAAACCCGGCAAGCAGGGCGCTCTGGTATTTCAGGCTGCCACCGTAGCTGATGGTGTCCTGGTTGAACCCTTTGGCGAAGTAGGCGTTATGGGTGGAGTAGTAAAGTGAGCGCAGGCTGCCGCTTACGGTACCACAGGTAAAGAAATCACCCAGATTATCCACGCCGCCATTGCCGTAGTGGCAGGAGGTATCAATATTGCTCTGGGTGTCAGCATATGCCGGAGAGAGCAAGGGCAGCAGTAATGCACTGGCCCACGCATAGCCGATGATGTTGTTTTTCATTGTGTTTGCCTTGCTAGATTTCATTGCCACATCTGTTAATCGTGCTTTTCGGTACCAAACTGCACAGCAACGGAAACGTTTGCGTTCCGGCGCTAAAAAAAACCTCTGCCAGGGAGTGAACGATTCCATGGTGAGAGGATTAAGGCCGCCATCCGGCAGGTGCTCTGCACGGCGTAGCGAAACGTCGTTGTTGTTGCCAGTTAGCGGTGCCGGAAGGAGTGAAAAAGCAGCGGAATGGACGAAAAGTGTGATCCCTCCCCTTCAGGCGCGGCAACCATATAGTAATGTTCAGTAAAACGCCAGTCTGGAAGAGAAAATAGCTGGCTAATTATGTCCGATTGCGGAGTATTTAATCGTTTGCGCGGCGGTGACCGGCGCCGCGGTTCTGTCATTATTGGCGGCACTTTTGGTCATACTGAAAAAAAACGGTAATTATTTAGTGGGTTAAGAATATTGTTATTCTATTGATTAATAATCTATTTTTAATGATGTGGCGCGCCACAAAACCGCTGTCATAAATCTGTCATATTTCATACATTTTACTGTCACCAAACTGTCCTACTTTGCTCACCATAGCGTTTAAACAATAGATTACGAACACCGAGCAGGAGACATTATGAAAGTTATGCGTACCACCGTCGCAACTGTTGTCGCCGCGACTTTATCCCTGAGCGCATTTGCAGCTCAGGCTGCCGCCAGCCTGACAGGTGCAGGGGCAACCTTCCCGGCGCCGGTGTATGCCAAATGGGCTGACTCCTACAACAAGAGCACCGGTAATAAGGTGAACTATCAGGGGATCGGCTCCTCCGGCGGCGTAAAACAGATCACTGCCAATACCGTTGACTTCGGCGCATCTGATGCCCCACTCAGCGATGAAAAACTCCAGCAGGAAGGGTTGTTCCAGTTCCCCACCGTGATTGGCGGCGTGGTGCTGGCGGTAAATCTGCCGGGCTTCAAATCCGGTGAGCTGGTGCTGGACGGTAAAACCCTCGGGGATATCTACCTTGGGAAAATCAAAAAATGGGATGACGCGGCAATCGCTAAGCTGAACCCGGGTAAGAAACTGCCGGCGCAGAACATTGCTGTGGTTCGCCGTGCGGACGGTTCCGGCACCTCTTACGTGTTCACCAGCTATCTGGCGAAGGTGAACGATGAGTGGAAAACCAAAGTGGGCTCTGGCTCTACCGTAAACTGGCCGACCGGTCTGGGCGGTAAAGGTAACGACGGGGTTGCTGCATTTGTACAGCGTCTGCCGGGCTCCATCGGTTACGTGGAATATGCCTATGCTAAGCAGAACAACCTGGCCTACACCCAGCTTATCTCAGCGGATGGCAAGGCGGTCAAACCGACGGAAGTGAGCTTCTCCAACGCGGCAAAAGGCGCGGACTGGAGCAAAACCTTCGCTCAGGATCTGACGAACCAGAAAGGGGATGATGTGTGGCCAATCAGTTCCACCACCTTTATTCTGATTCATAAAGAACAGCAGAAACCCGGGCAGGGCGCAGAAGTGCTGAAATTCTTTGACTGGGCTTACAAAGACGGTACCAAAGAAGCCAACGCGCTGGATTACGCCACCTTGCCTGAGAGTGTGGTTGAACAGGTTCGCGCTGCATGGAAAACCAACATCAAGGATAGCAGCGGTAAATCTCTGTATTAATCGCGTAATGGTCTTCATCGCCAGGCCGGAGACTCACCCGGGCTGGCGATTTACTTGAAAGAGTGAATTATGGCGGTAACAAAGCCGGTGTTAAGTTCCCCGGGTAAAAAAGGCGATGTTATTTTCAGTGCGCTGGTTCGGCTGGCTGCGCTGATTGTGCTATTTCTGCTGGGCGGAATTATCGTCTCCCTGATCATCTCCTCCTGGCCGAGTATCGAGAAGTTTGGCTTCGCCTTCTTGTGGACCAAAGAGTGGGATGCCCCTAACGATGTCTACGGGGCGCTGGTGCCGATTTACGGCACCCTCGTCACCTCATTTATTGCCCTGCTGATCGCGGTCCCGGTGAGCTTCGGTATTGCGTTATTCCTCACGGAACTGGCCCCGGGCTGGCTGCGCCGCCCGCTGGGGACCGCCATTGAGCTACTGGCGGCGATCCCTAGTATTGTGTATGGCATGTGGGGGCTGTTTATTTTTGCGCCGCTGTTCGCGACCTGGTTTCAGGAGCCGGTGGGCAATATCCTCTCCGCTATCCCGTTTGTCGGCGCGCTGTTCTCTGGCCCCGCATTTGGGATTGGTATCCTCGCCGCGGGCGTCATTCTCGCCATCATGATCATTCCGTATATCGCCTCGGTGATGCGGGATGTGTTCGAACAGACCCCGGTGATGATGAAAGAGTCCGCCTACGGGATCGGCTGCACTACGTGGGAAGTTATCTGGCGTATCGTACTGCCCTTTACGAAAAACGGGGTGATCGGCGGCGTGATGCTTGGCCTGGGGCGCGCCCTCGGGGAGACAATGGCAGTCACCTTTATCATCGGTAATACCTACCAGCTGGACAGCGTCTCACTGTATATGCCGGGCAACAGTATAACCTCGGCGCTGGCTAACGAATTCGCCGAAGCCGAATCCGGCTTACATGTGGCTGCCCTGATGGAGCTGGGCCTGATCTTGTTTGTTATCACCTTTATCGTCCTGGCGATTTCTAAGCTGATGATCCTGCGCCTGGCAAAAAATGAAGGGGCACGTTAATGGCGACCATCGAATTACACAATAGCGAAGCGCTGGCGGCTTCCCGCCGTAAGATGCAGGCCCGCAGGCGCCTGAAGAACCGTATTGCGCTGACCCTCTCTATGGCCACCATGGCGTTTGGGCTGTTCTGGCTGGTGTGGATCCTGTTTTCAACGGTAACGCGCGGTATGGACGGGATGTCCTGGGCACTGTTTACCGAAATGACCCCGCCGCCGAACACTGCCGGTGGCGGGCTGGCCAATGCCCTGGCCGGGAGCGGCCTGTTGATCCTCTGGGCGACGGTTATCGGTACGCCGCTGGGCATTATGGCGGGGATTTATCTGGCAGAGTATGGCCGTAAATCCTGGCTGGCAGAGGTGATCCGCTTTATTAACGATATCCTGCTGTCGGCGCCGTCCATTGTGGTGGGGCTGTTCGTCTACACCATCGTGGTGGCGCGGATGCAGCACTTCTCTGGCTGGGCCGGGGTGATAGCCCTGGCGTTGTTACAGGTTCCGATTGTTATCCGCACCACCGAGAACATGCTCAAGCTGGTGCCGGATAGCCTGCGTGAGGCGGCCTACGCCCTGGGGACACCGAAGTGGAAAATGATTTCCGCCATTACGCTCAAAGCGTCGGTCTCCGGGATCATGACCGGGGTACTGCTGGCGATTGCGCGTATTGCCGGGGAGACGGCCCCGCTGCTGTTTACCTCGCTCTCTAACCAGTTCTGGAGCACCGACATGATGCAGCCGCTGGCTAACCTGCCGGTGACCATCTTTAAATTTGCCATGAGCCCATTTGCCGACTGGCAGGCCCTGGCCTGGGCGGGGGTACTGATTATTACCCTGTGCGTCCTGTTACTGAACATTCTGGCGCGCGTGGTGTTCGCGCCGAAGAAGCACTAATTGACGTCGGTGTGGCGGGATGCCGCACCGCATGAGGAAAAGAAACAGATGAGTACGGTTAATACAGCCTCCGGCAAAATTCAGGTGCGTAATCTGAACTTCTACTACGGTAAGTTTCACGCCCTGAAAAACATCAATCTGGATATTGAGAAAAACGAGGTGACGGCGTTTATCGGCCCGTCGGGCTGCGGTAAATCCACCCTGCTGCGGACCTTTAACAAAATGTTCGCGCTCTACCCGGAGCAGCGCGCCGAAGGCGAAATCCTGCTGGACGGGGAGAATATTCTCACCCATTCCCAGGATATCGCGTTACTGCGCGCCAAAGTGGGCATGGTATTCCAGAAGCCGACCCCGTTCCCGATGTCCATCTACGACAATATCGCCTTCGGGGTGCGCCTGTTTGAGAAGCTTTCCCGGGCGGACATGGATGAACGCGTGCAGTGGGCGCTCACCAAAGCGGCCCTGTGGAATGAAACCAAGGATAAGCTGCACCAGAGCGGGTATTCGCTGTCCGGGGGCCAGCAACAGCGCCTGTGTATCGCCCGCGGGATTGCCATCCGCCCGGAAGTGCTGCTGCTGGATGAACCGTGCTCCGCCCTGGATCCTATCTCCACCGGGCGCATTGAAGAGTTGATAACCGAACTAAAACAGGACTACACCGTGGTGATTGTTACCCACAATATGCAGCAGGCCGCCCGCTGCTCCGATCGCACCGCGTTTATGTACCTTGGGGAGCTGGTGGAATACAGCCAAACTGATGAGCTGTTCACCCGGCCGAAAATGAAACAGACCGAAGATTACATTACTGGCCGTTATGGCTGATGGCCAATGAGTTTTCTGGTGATCGTACCGTAAATTTTGCCGGAATTCAGGAGAGTACCGTGGACAATCTTAACCTCAATAAACACATCTCCGGCCAGTTCAATGCCGAGCTGGAGTACATCCGCACCCAGGTGATGACCATGGGCGGGCTGGTAGAACAGCAGCTGTCTGATGCTATCACCGCCATGCATAACCAGGACAGCCAACTGGCGAAACAGGTTATTGATGGCGATAAGCGCGTCAATATGATGGAAGTTGCCATCGACGAGGCCTGCGTGCGGATTATCGCCAAACGCCAGCCCACCGCCAGCGATCTGCGCCTGGTGATGGCGATTATTAAAACCATCGCTGAGCTGGAACGCATCGGTGATGTGGCGGATAAAATCTGCCGTACCGCGCTGGAGAAGTTCTCCCAGCAACACCAGCCGCTGCTGGTGAGCCTTGAATCCCTGGGGCGGCACACGGTGCAAATGTTACATGACGTCCTCGATGCTTTCGCCCGCATGGACATTGACGAGGCCATCCGGATTTACCGGGAAGACAAAAAAGTCGACCAGGAATATGAAGGGATCGTGCGCCAGTTAATGACCTATATGATGGAAGATCCGCGCACTATCCCCAGCGTACTGACGGCGCTATTCTGCGCCCGCTTCATTGAGCGGATCGGTGACCGCTGCCAGAATATCTGCGAGTACATTTTCTATTTCGTGAAAGGCCAGGATTTCCGCCATGTGGGCGGCGACGAGCTGGATAAACTGCTGGCGGGGAAAGATTCCGACGCCTGAGTGCACCACCCTGGCGCCAGGGCCTAGCGGCCCCGACGAGATACCTCGCGGGGCCGCGCTGCGTTTAGCGGGTAATATGCCAGCCGCGGCTGGCCCACAGGGCAGGGAGCTGGGCTAAATCAGTGAATGTGGTCACCTTCGGGTGATCAATCGGCCGGTTATGCGGATCGGCACAGAAGTAAAACACCTCCATCCCCGCCGCGATCCCGGCCTGGGCGCCGGCCATCGAATCATCCACCAGAATTGACCGGGTGGGGTCTACGCGCATCTCGCTGGCGGCGTGGAACATAATGGCCGGGTCTGGCTTCCAGCACTGGATGTCATAGCCGCTGTATAGCCGATCGGCAAAGTGGTCCAGCATGTGGGTTTTGCCCAGCGAATGCTGCATTTTGCTGACCGGGCCGTTAGAGACAATACACATCGGCAGGGTAATTTTCGCCACCAGGCTGGCGGCGCCGGGGATCTCCTGCAGCTCGCTGTCAAACAGACGCGCCACTTCGGCGCGGTACGCTGGCTCCAGTTGCTCCCGGGTCAGCTGTGTGCCGTGCTCGGCGTTAATGGTGTCAATAATTTCATAGAGCTTAATGCCCTTAAACCGTTTGAACACCTCTTCCAGGTCCAGCGTTATTCCCGCCTGGGCGAACATATGGACATAGGCTTTCGAACAAATGACTTCACTGTCCACCAGCGTGCCATCGCAATCAAAAAATACCGCGTCAATCTGGGACATGCCGTTTCCTGTTTCTGTAAGTTGAACGTTTACTCTAAGCTGTTTGCTGTACGCAATCGATGCCGTATAAGCAAATTCAATGAAAAAAAGTGCGTGATTACCCTGCCTGTTAGTAATTTTTTGCTATAGGATAGCGACCAAAACTTCCCTTTGTCCGGAAAATGACAATGAGCCAACCAACCGCTACCCCGGCGAACAGCCGCGGTTTTCTTGAACGTATGTTCAGGCTGCGCGAGCACGGTACAACGGTACGTACCGAGATTATCGCTGGTTTTACCACCTTTTTAACCATGGTTTATATCGTGTTCGTCAACCCGCAGATCCTGGGCATCGCGGGCATGGACACCCAGGCCGTGTTTGTCACCACCTGCCTTATTGCTGCCGCAGGCAGTATTTTAATGGGGATTATCGCGAATTTACCGGTGGCACTGGCGCCGGCGATGGGGCTCAATGCCTTCTTCGCCTTTGTGGTGGTAGGGGCTATGGGGCTCACCTGGCAGATGGGCATGGGGGCTATCTTCTGGGGCGCCGTCGGCCTGTTCCTGTTGACCATTTTCCGCATCCGCTACTGGATGATAGCCAATATCCCGCTGGGCCTGCGGGTGGGGATAACCAGCGGTATTGGGCTGTTTATCGGCATGATGGGCCTGAAAAATGCCGGGGTTATCGTGGCCAATAAAGATACCCTGGTGGCCGTGGGTAATCTCACCAACCACAGCGTACTGCTGGGGGTACTGGGCTTCTTTATTATCGCAATTCTGGCCTCGCGCCATATTCACGCGGCGGTGCTTATCTCCATCGTCATTACCACCCTGCTGGGCTGGGCGCTGGGCGATGTCCACTACAGCGGGATTATCTCAACACCGCCCAGCATCGCACCGGTCTTTGGCCAGGTGGATCTGGCGGGCTCCTTTAATCTGGGGCTGGCCGGGGTTATCTTCTCGTTTATGCTGGTGAACCTGTTTGACTCTTCCGGCACCCTGATTGGGGTGACCGATAAAGCCGGCCTGACGGATGCCTCCGGTAAATTTCCGCGGATGCAGCAGGCGCTGTTTGTGGACAGTACCTCGTCTGTTATGGGGGCGTTTATCGGTACGTCTTCGGTGACGGCGTACATCGAATCGACGTCAGGGGTCTCCATCGGTGGCCGTACCGGGCTGACAGCGGTTATCACCGGCCTGCTGTTCCTGCTGGTGATATTTCTCTCTCCGCTGGCGGGAATGGTGCCGGGCTACGCGGCTGCCGGGGCATTGATTTACGTGGGGGTACTGATGACCTCCAGCCTGGCGCGGGTAAAATGGGATGACTTAACCGAAGCGGTTCCGGCGTTTATTACCGCGGTGATGATGCCGTTCACCTTTTCAATTACCGAAGGTATCGCCCTGGGTTTTATCGCTTACTGTGTGATGAAAATCGGCACCGGCCGGATACGGGAACTGAGCCCCTGCGTGGTGATTGTCGCGCTGCTGTTCGTGCTGAAAATCGTCTTTATTGACGCCCACTAATCAGCGTGTACGCCACCAGCCTGATGGCTGGTGGCGAGAGCCAGGCCGTTAGAAATACTTCAGCCAGCGAATATCGCGACGGCGCATCTTATAACCGGCAAATTCCTGTACCGGTTTAAACAGCAGCATCACCAGAATAGCGGTCATCATCCAGATCCTGCCCAGTTGATCCACCCCATAGATATCACCGTGGTTGTCCCCCCACAGCATCACCGCCCCCATATACAGCCCTCTTAGCAGATACAGGTGCACCAGATAGAAAAACAGCGGTGCCGCGCCAAATCCGGCCAGCGCAACCAGCCAGGAGGACTTAGGTAACTGATCAAAGAGCGCCAGCAGTAAGAGCCCCACGCCCAGAGTCAGGCTACAGAACGCCAGGGATGGCGGGTATTTGGTGACATTAAAGAAACCCATCGCGGTTTCGCCGAGGCTGGCGCCACTGTGCCACGGGGCTTCACCGTAACCGTTGATTACCCGCACCGCAAAGAACACCAGCAGCAGCAGTACACCGCTGCCGATCAGGCGCTTCGTTCTGGTCTCCCGGGTGAGCGAGGCAAACCACGGGCCGGTGCAGAAGCCCAGCGCCATCACCGCAGGCCAGGGGAGCAGCGGATAGTCGATGCGCAGGCGTAAGCTGTCGCTAAGTGTTATCCAGCCGGGGCGGTGCAACAGCTGTAACGGGATTGCCCAGTCTGATCCATCCGGAAGCTGTACAGCATCCAGCAGGTTATGGCCACCGATCACAATAAGTGCCAGCAGCAGCACTACCGCGCGGGGAATAAACAGCAGGGCGCTCATAATGACCATGCTCAGGCCAATGGCCGAGAGGATCTGTAAATGGATAACCGGCGGCGGCAGCTGGAAGGTGGCGGCAAAATTGACCACGGTGATGTCCAGCAGGATCAAGAACAGGCCACGCTTCAGTAAGTAGGCCGCGGTCTGGGTGCGGCTGGCGGTCTGTTGATAATAGAGCGCGGCAGAAAGCCCGGTTAAAAAGAGGAATACCGGGGCACACAAATGCGAGAGTGTCCGGATGAGAAACAAGCCGGCAGAAGTACTGGTGATGTCCATCGGGTCGCTCACCGGCATCTGCAGGTAAAAGGTTTCCCGGAGGTGATCGACCAGCATTAACAGCATCATCAGGCCACGTAATGCATCAATGGCGATCAGGCGCTGTGTGGTCACCGGGGATGATCCCGGGAAGAGGGCAGAAGACATAAATATCGGGTCCGTGCTAAAAGTGTTTCGTAATAACAAGTCACAATGCAGCAACACAACCCATGGAGTGGCTGGGTTACTGTGCGGGCTAACCCGCACAGTATAGCGGTATTAATCTTTTACGCGCTGGATATAACCCGCGAAGGCGGTTAACTGGCCGGTTAAATGGTCCAGGGTGCTCTGATCGACAACTTCACCGCGCTGGGTATCCACTTTATTCTGGATAACGCCACCCATAAATTCCGGCTTATTCATCACCATCGCATCGAGGAAGACCAGGATCTGGCGCAGATGATACTGGCAGCGTGCGCCGCCAATGGCCCCCATCGAACTGGTCTGGATAAGTACCGGCTTACCGGCCAGCGGTTGATCCGGCAGGCGGGAGATCCAGTCAATGGCGTTTTTCAGGCCACCGGGGACAGAGTAGTTATATTCCGGGGTGACGATAACCACCCCATCGGCAGCGCGGATCTGATCCGCCAGCGCCGTGACGGCGGCCGGAAAACCGTCCTCTTGCTGTAAATCCGCATCGTACAGCGGGATATCCGCAATCGACGGCAGCGCGGACACCTGCATCCCCGCCGGGGCTATTTTGGGTAAGGTATTGGCAACCATGCCATTAAAAGACCCTTTGCGCAGACTGCCCAGTAATGTGACTACGTGTAACGTTTCGGACATAGTGACTCCTTGATTGAAATCGTCATAACAGGTTAGTCGGGAATTAACACTTTCTCCGCCGGCATACTGGTAAAGCGCATTATCCGGCCACCTGGACCGCGTAAACGCGCCTGAATATCAGGAAGGTTACGCCAGCCGTGGCGATTATCAAACTCCCAAAGCGTTAGCGAATCTATCTTGCGGGTGGCGCTGACGGCCCAGATCAGCACATCTTCGGTATCGCAGAAGGCCTCAATGCCCGGGGCGTGCTTCGCCCGCAGGCGGCCCGCCCCGGGAAACAGGCGAATCTCATCGGCGGCACTGGTCATGCAGCCGGTTAGTTTATTCACGCTGCCGCGCAGGGTTTCCAGCTGGAGCCGCGCTTCCTGCGGATCGCGCTGATTGTTAATCCAGGTATTCTCACTGCTGCTGAAGGGGGACTCTGCCGGGGCGGTGTGGCGCACTAACTGGGAGGGGCGCTGGATGGCGATATCCAGACCACAGCGGCCTTCCGGTGTCAGCGCCACGCCGACAATATTGCCCGCATAGGCAATGGAAAAGTCCGCCAGGGACGGATCGGCAAAGCAGGGGCGGCCGCGTTGATCGACGGTTAATTCCGGGAGTTTACTGGTGCCGTAGAGCATAAAAATAAGTTCGGCCAGCAGTGCGCGTGACGCGATATACCGGGCACTGCGGTGCTCTGGAAGGCTGCGGGCGAACTGGTGGCAAGAAGCGGGGAGCCGTACTGAAGTCAGATTATTGGGGTTAATGATTCCCCGGGCAAAATATGTCGCCATGTTTCCCTTCATGAGTATGACTACGAATGACTATTTTCCGTGGTAGCTAACTGAAACGCTCCTTGTGTTAAGGAAGGTGCGAATAAGCAGGTCATTTCTTCCCAAGCTGACTCGCTGATTAAAATTTCGCGGATCTGGGCCGATTTTTTTCCCGCAAACACATC